>JAIXSR010000005.1 GCA_027484605.1 Hyphomicrobiales bacterium
CCGGGTGTCGGCCTCATCTCGCCGCCGCCGCATCACGACATCTACTCGATCGAGGATCTCGCCCAGCTGATCTTCGACCTGAAGAACGTCAATCCGAAGGCGGATGTCTCGGTGAAGCTTGTCTCGGAAGTGGGGGTCGGTACGGTCGCGGCCGGCGTTGCCAAGGCGCGGGCCGACCATATCACCATCTCCGGTTATGAGGGCGGGACGGGGGCTTCTCCGCTGACCTCGATCAAGCATGCCGGCAGCCCGTGGGAAATGGGCCTGGCCGAGACGCAGCAGGTGCTGGTGCGCAACCGCCTGCGCGGCCGCGTGGCCCTGCAGGTCGATGGCGGCCTCCGGACCGGCCGGGACGTGATGATCGGGGCGCTGCTGGGGGCCGACGAGTTCGGCTTCTCGACCGCGCCGCTGATTGCCGCCGGCTGCATCATGATGCGCAAGTGCCATCTCAATACCTGCCCGGTCGGCGTGGCGACGCAGGATCCGGTGCTCCGCAAGCGCTTCAAGGGCCAGCCGGAGCATGTGATCAACTTCTTCTTCTTCATTGCGGAAGAAGTGCGCGCGCTGATGGCGGAGATGGGCTTCACGACCTTCGAGGACCTGATCGGCCGGTCGGACCTGCTTGATACCCGCGAGGGCGTGGCCCATTGGAAGGCCAAGGGGCTCGATTTCAGCAAGCTTTTCGTCCAGCCGGATGTTCCGGTCGAGGTGGCGCGCAAGCATTCCGAGCGCCAGAAGCACCCGATCGACGATGTGCTGGACCGCAAGCTGATCGCCGAGAGCCGCGAGGCGCTGGAGACGCACAAGCCGGTCCGGCTCAGCCATGGCATCCGGTCGGTCGACCGCGCCGTGGGTGCCATGCTCTCGGGCGAGATCGCCATGCGCTATGGCCATGCCGGCCTGCCGGATGACACGATCCATGTGTCGCTGCGCGGTACGGCGGGCCAGTCCTTCGGGGCCTGGCTGGCGGCGGGCATCACGCTCGATCTCGTCGGCGAGGCGAATGACTATGTCGGCAAGGGGCTTTCCGGCGGGCGGCTGATCATCCGGCCGGCCGAGGATGCGGCCATCGTGCCGGAAAAGTCGATCATTGTTGGCAATACCGTGCTCTACGGGGCGATTTCCGGGGAATGCTATTTCCGCGGCGTCGCCGGCGAGCGCTTCGCCGTGCGCAATTCCGGCGCCATCGCGGTGGTGGAGGGCACGGGTGACCATGGCTGCGAATACATGACCGGCGGCGTCGTCGTGGTGATCGGCGAGACCGGGCGCAACTTCGCGGCGGGCATGTCGGGCGGCGTGGCCTATGTGCTGGACGAGGACAAGTCGTTCCGCTCGCGCTGCAACCTGTCGATGGTCGATCTCGAACCGGTCGAGGAGGAGGAAGTCCTGCTCGAGCGCGATTACCATCACGGGGGCGATCTCGAGTTCAAGGGCCGCATCGACATCATGGGCGACATGTCCAGGCATGACGAGGAGCGCCTGCACCAGCTGATCGCCAACCATCTTCGCTATACGGGCTCGGCGCGCGCCAAGCACATCCTCGACCATTGGGCCGAGTTCCGGACCAAATTCGTCAAGGTGATGCCGGTCGAGTATCGTCGCGCCCTGCGCGAGATGGAAAAGGCCCGCCAGCTCCAGGCGGCGGAATAAGGACGATCCGGTCGGGCGGCGCTTCGGGAGCGCCGCTCGCGATCCACAGGAAAACAGGGTATCGAGGCACCGGAAGCGGGGCTTTCAGGCTGCCGGAACAGAGGTTTGCCGAAGGGCAAGGAAGAAACATGGGCAAGGTGACAGGGTTTCTCGAGATCGACCGGCGTGATTCCAAGTATCAGCCGGCCTCCGATCGCATCCGCCATTTCCGGGAATTCGTCCTGCCGATGGACGACAAGGATGTGCGCGAGCAGGCGGCGCGGTGCATGGATTGCGGCATTCCCTATTGCCATGGCCCGACCGGCTGCCCGATCCACAACCAGATCCCGGACTGGAACGACCTCGTCTACCAGGATGACTGGCAGCTGGCGCTGGACAACCTGCACTCGACGAACAATTTCCCGGAATTTACCGGCCGCATCTGCCCGGCCCCCTGCGAGGAAGCCTGCACGCTGAACCTCGAGAACATGCCGGTGACGATCAAGACGATCGAGCAGGCCATCGCCGATACCGGCTGGAAGAATGGCTGGATCCGCCCGGAAGCGCCGGAAAAGATGACCGGCAAGCGCGTCGCGGTGGTCGGTTCGGGCCCGGCGGGGCTTGCCGCTGCCCAGCAGCTCGCCCGTGTCGGGCATGAAGTCCATGTCTTCGAGCGCGAGCCGAAGGCCGGTGGCCTCCTGCGCTATGGCATTCCCGACTTCAAGATGGAAAAGCACCATATCGATCGCCGCGTCGCCCAGATGACGGCGGAAGGCGTGACCTTCCATTACGGCGTGAATATCGGCGTCACCAAGTCGGTCGACGATCTCAAGCGGGATTTCGACGCCGTGCTGATGGCCGGCGGGGCGGAAGCGCCGCGCGATCCGGAATTGCCGGGACAGGATCTCGAGGGCGTGCATTTCGCCATGCCCTATCTTGTCCAGTCAAACCGCCGCGTCGGCGGCGAGCCGGAATCCGAGCGGCCGGTTGTCGCCGGCGGCAAGAATGTCGTGGTGATCGGCGGGGGCGATACGGCCTCGGATTGCGTCGGCACGGCCTTCCGCCAGGGCGCCCTCTCGGTGACGCAGCTCGACATCCGCCCGCGCCCGCCGGAGCTCGAAGACAAGCTGGTGATCTGGCCCTACTGGCCGACCAAGTTCCGCACGTCTTCCAGCCAGGCCGAGGGCGCGGATCGCGAGTTCCAGGCGGCGACTTTGGGCGTGGTGGGCAAGAACGGCCGCGTCACGGGCGTGCAATGCGCGCGCGTCGATGACCGGCGCCGGCCGGTTGCGGGGACGGAATTCATCATCAAGGCGGATCTCGTCTTCCTCGCCATCGGCTTTGCCGGGCCGGTCAGGGAAGGGCTCATCGCGCAATCCGGCGCGTCGGTCGACAAGCGTGGCAATGTCGTCGCGAATGATGCGAACTACCTGACATCGCAGGAAAAGCTCTTTGTCGCGGGGGATATGCGCCGGGGGCAGAGCCTCGTGGTCTGGGCGATCCGCGAAGGGCGCCAGGCCGCACAGGCCATCGACGAATTCCTCATGGGTTCGTCGGTCCTGCCGCGCTGAGCCGCAGGAAGGGAACGGGGCGGAACCCGGCCAAGCCAGGTTCCGCCGGGTTCGATCAGCCGACCTTCAGGACAAGCGTCGTCTTGGCCGGGACATCGACCATCGCGCCGGTGCGCGGGTTGCGGGCCTTGCGGGCCGGCTTGGTCACGGCCTTGAAGCGGCCGAGATCCGGCAGGACCGCGAAACCGGTCTTTGCCTGCGCGACCGCCACTTCCGCATAGGCGCGGGCGATGCGATCCGCTTCGGCCTTGGTCAGACCGGCGGATTTGGCGAAGGCATCGATAAATTCGGCTTGCGTGGCCATGGTGGCTCTCCTCTCTTCAGCGACATGCCCGCTGTGCTGTTCTTGCTCTGAAGCAGCGGGCGCGGAGCCGGATCCTTAGCCATCATCGGCGGTTTCACCAGCGGGAAGGCCTGAAAAACGGGCAATATCCCGAAAAATGGTGTGATTAACCCGCAGATTGCGACAGGAAGTTGTGTCGCATAGCAAAACGGCCCGCGCGCTGGCGGGCCGTTATCCTGTGTCCTGGACAGGAAGGGTCAGGCGGCCTTGCGGCGCGGCTGGATCAGCTTCCGGTTGATCAGGCATTCCGCGATCTGGATCGCGTTCAGCGCGGCGCCCTTGCGCAGGTTGTCCGAGACGCACCAGAAGGCGAGCCCGTTCTCGACCGTGATATCCTCGCGGATGCGGGAGATGTAGGTCGCATCCTCGCCGGCCGATTCATGCGGCGTGATGTAGCCGCCGGGTTCACGCTTGTCGATGACAAGCACACCCGGCGCCGCGCGCAGGATGTTCCGCGCTTCCTCGGCCCTGATCGGCTTCTCGCATTCGATATTGACGGCTTCCGAATGGCCGATGAAGACCGGAACGCGCACGCAGGTGGCCGTCAGCTTGATCTTCGGGTCAAGGATCTTCTTGATCTCGACCGTCATCTTCCATTCTTCCTTCGTGTAGCCATCCTCCATGAAGACATCGATATGGGGGATGACGTTGAAGGCGATGCGCTTGGTGAACTTCTTCGTCTTCGGCTCGCCGGCCGAGAAGATCGCGCGGGTCTGGTCAAACAGCTCGTCCATGCCGTCCTTGCCCGCGCCGGAGACCGACTGGTAGGTCGACACCACCACCCGCTTGATGCCGAAGCGATCATGCAGGGGCTTCAGCGCCACGACGAGCTGCGCGGTGGAGCAGTTCGGATTGGCGATGATGTTCTTCTTGGTGAAGCCGCGAACGGCCTCGGCATTCACTTCCGGCACGACCAGCGGGACATCCGAATCGTAGCGCCAGGCCGAGGAGTTATCGATCACGACACAGCCCTGCGCACCGATCTTCGGCGACCAGGCCTTGGAGATTTCGCCGCCCGCGGACATCAGGCAGATATCCGTGTCGGAGAAGTCGTAATGCTCGAGCGACTGCACCTTCAGCGTCTTGTCGCCGAAGGAGACTTCCCTGCCGATGGAGCGGCTCGAGGCGAGCGCCACGACTTCCGATACCGGAAAGGCGCGTTCCGCCAGGATGTTGAGCATTTCCCGGCCCACATTGCCGGTGGCACCCGCGATAGCGACCTTGTAACCCATGATGGACTTCCTGTTCTGATCGAGATCTCCCCCGGGGTGGTGGACCCGGTGGCCGGGTCTCGCCCTTTCCCCCGCCGGGGGAGGGCCCGAGAGCGAGGACAAGCGTTAGCGCACGAAGCCGCCTTTGGCGGTCGTGGTTTTCGTCGTCGGTTTTTTCGTCATCAGGGCCGACATCGAACGCTTTCCCCGGCTGGAATGCCGATGCGCCAGCAGAAACACGCAAAGGACTGAAAAGTCAATCCAACCTTCCGATTTCGCGTCGGGAACGGCCTGTTTACCATCCCCGCAGGTTCTCGGCCGCCGGTAAGCCCATGCTCGCATTTTCGCGCCATCCTCGCCCGCAGATGGGGAAGCGGGCGAAGCCTGCGAGGGGCGTGGACAGATGAGGGGCATGGCAAGGCTGCTCGCCGAGACAGCCGATTTTCCGCCAACGTCGAACATGACGGTCGAGCAGGCGCTTGGCCGGCGTCGCCTCGCCTTCCGGCTTGCCGCTCTTGCCAAAGGCGTCTGGCTGGGCCTCGTTGCCCTGGCGGCAGGCTTTTCCCGGATGTTCACCCGCGCGACCCGCAGCCGACGCGGCACCACCACGATCACGATCGTGCTTTCGCTTGTTGTCTCGGCCTGGCTCGCCGCGATGATCCTTCCGGAGCGCGTCTCCGATGGCGGCGAAGGCCCTGCCGAGGCGCAGCCCGTTGCGGCAGCGCCGGCCAGGCCGGCCGAGCCGGTCCTCGAGGCGCCGCGGGTCCAGTTGCAGCCCGTGCCGGCACGCGATGTCTGGGTGCCGGTGCGCCGGCCCTTCGCGATCTACCATGTCGAGGCGCCGGAGCTCGACCAGGCCGAGCTTGTCCATCGGGTCGCGACCAAGGACCGGCAGACCCGGCAAGACAGCTTCCTCTGGACCAACAGCCAGGTCCGGCCGAATTCCCTGCAGCGCCCGGCGATCCATCTCGTCATCGAGCGCTACGAGAACGGCCTGCCGACCACGCGGCCGCTCTTCCCGGATCTTGCGATGCGGGCGGCGGAGATCGGTGTCTCGATCGAGCGCCTGCAGAATGCGCAGGACGTGATGACCAAATTCGGTGCGCTCGAAGTGGCCGAGGCGCATCTCGATTCCGAAAGCGGGCGCATGGCCTGCCTTGCTTTCCGCCGCAACGATACGGCCGGGCTGGTGCTTGCCGGCTGGTATTGCGGCACGAAGGAACGCCCGGCGGACCGGGTCGGCTTCGCGTGCTTCATCGACCGGATCGACATGGTCGGCGCCGGCCAGGATCAGGCCCTGCGCCGCCTCTTCGCGCAGGCCGAACGGCAGCGCAAGGGCTGCCCGACCCAGCGCCAGCCGGGCCGGAAGATGACCTGGCTCGATCACGAGGCGCCGGTGCCTGCGCTGAAAACATCACAGCGTCGGCCCTGATCGCCCCGCCGGTTGATTCAGAATTGCGTTACGCTAACGAGGCGTTAATCACTGCTTGTCATGGTTAATCCAGCCATCCAAGGAGAGTCCCATGCGCGTTGTTGCCCTTGCCGCCTTCACCCTCGTCCTGGCGGGTTCCGCTTTCGCGCAGAGTGCCAACCGCCTCGTGATCGAGGTGAAGCCGCGCTCCTGGCTCGATGCCGGCCGTCAGGTGCCCGTCGGTTCCATGCAGAATTATGTCTACGATACGCAGGGCTCGTCCGATGCCGCCCGCTTCGGCGCGCGCGGCAGCTCGCCCTCCATCCTGCCGGACCGTTTCTCCTCGGGCCGCGGCGTGCCGTTCGAATCGCCGATTTTCTGGCGCTGACCGGCACCGTCATCCGGCCATCTTCCAGCAGAAAGGGCGCCTTGCGGCGCCCTTTGTCGTTCTGGCAAGGCTTGCGCTTCGATCACAGACGCTTGCGCAGGGCCGCCACGATGGCATCGCCCATTTCCGTGGTGCCGACGGCATTGGCGCCCTTGGCCGCGATGTCGCGGGTGCGCATGCCGGAAGCCAGCACATCGGCGATCGCGGCATCGACGAGATCCGCCGCCTGGCCGAGGCCGAGGGAATAGCGCAGCGCCATGCCGAACGAGCCGATCATCGCGATGGGGTTGGCGAGGCCCTGGCCGGCAATATCCGGCGCCGAGCCATGGACCGGCTCGTAGAGCGACTTGCGCTTGCCCGTGGCAGCATCCGGCGCGCCGAGCGAGGCGGAGGGCAGCATGCCCAGCGAGCCGGTCAGCATCGCGGCCACATCCGAGAGCATGTCGCCGAAGAGATTGTCACAGACGATGACGTCATATTGCTTGGGCCAGCGCACGAGCTGCATGCCGCAGGCATCGGCGAGGTGATGTTCCAGTTCGATATCCGGATATTCCTCGGCCCCGATGCGCGTCACGACTTCCTTCCACAGCACGCCCGAGCGCATGACATTGTGCTTCTCGGTCGAGGTGACCTTCTTGCGGCGGACCTTGGCGAGGTCGAAGGCAACTCGGGCGATCCGCTCGATCTCGTGGGTCGTGTAGACCTGCGTGTCGACCGCGCGCTTCTGGCCGTTCTCGAGCGTGACGACTTCCTTGGGCTCGCCGAAATAGACGCCGCCGGTGAGTTCGCGGACGATCATGATGTCGAGCCCCTCGATCACCTCGCGCTTGAGGGAGGAGGCCTCCGCCAGAGCCGGATAGCAGACGGCCGGCCGGAGATTGGCGAAGAGGGCGAGATCCTTGCGGAGGCGCAGAAGGCCGGCTTCCGGGCGATGCTCATAGGGCACCTTTGCCCATTTCGGCCCGCCGACGGCGCCGAAAAGCACGGCATCGGCCGCGAGGGCGAGCTGCATGGTGCTGTCGGCCACGGCCTTGCCATGGGCATCATAGGCCGCGCCGCCGACGAGATCCGTCTCGGTTTCGAAGGTGCCGAGCCCTGCCTTGCCGAGAACATCCGCGACCTTCTTCACCTCGGCCATCACTTCAGGGCCAATCCCGTCACCGGGGAGCAGCAGGAGGTTGAAGGAGGCCATGGTCAAACCCTTTCCGGCAGAACGTGAATGGCGCCATTCCGGCGCGGCAGGCGTTGACTACAGAAGGCGGGCGCCCGCCGCAAGCGCCTTTCGAGCAAGGGAAAACGGGGTCCTTCGTCTCAGCGCAGCGAGTCGAAGACCTTGCCGCCGGCGCGGCCCGTCTGGGGCAGGCCGAGCTTGGCCTCGACCTCCCGGATCGCGGCGCGGGTGAGGGCCCCGATCGCGCCGTCCGGCTTGCCGACATCATAACCGGCGCGCGTCAGGCGTTCCTGCAGTTCCTTGCGCTCCGCGCGGGAGAGGCCGCGATCATCGGTCGGCCAGGGCGTGCGGATGCCGGGCCGGCCGCGCAGCCGGTCGGACAGGACCGAAATGGCAAGCGCATAGCTCTCGGCGGCGTTGTAGGCATAGGCCGCATCGAAATTCTTCGTGACGAGGAAGGCCGGGCCATTGCGGCCGGCCGGCAACAGCAGCCCCGCCGCGGTCAGGCCGGACAGGGCGCTGCCATCGATCCGGGTAATGCCGCGGCCCGCCCAGCTGGCGAGATCCTGCTTGCCGGTGCGGCCGGACGGGCCGGCATAGCCGGCCGGGAGCCGCACCTCGTAGCCCCAGCTCGCGCCGGTGATCCAGCCGGATTTCTTCAGGTAATTGGCGGTGGAGGCGAGGGCGTCGGGGATCGAGTCGACGAGGTCGCGCCGGCCGTCACCGTCGAAATCCACCGCGAGGCGGAGATAGGTCGAGGGGATAAACTGGGTATGGCCGAAGGCGCCGGCCCAGGAGCCGCGCAGCTTTTCCGCCGCGAGATCGCCGCGCTGGACGATCTTCATCGTCGAGACGAGTTCGGTCCGGAAGAATTCGCGCCGGCGCGTGCCGAAACAGGCGGCGGTGGAGAGGGCCTGCGGCAGCGACCAGCGGCCCGGCACCTGGCCGTAATCGCTCTCGACTCCCCAGACCGCGACCACCGTGTGCCGGTCAACGCCATAGGCCTGCTCGATCCGCGCGAGCACCGAGGCGTGCTTTGCCAGCATGGCGCGGCCCTCGGTGATCTTCTGGTCATCGACGAGGGTGGCGAGATAGTCCCAGATCGGCGTCTTGAATTCCGGCTGGGCATTCATCGCCTCGATGATCTTCATGTCGGGCGTCACGCCGGACATCATCTGGTCGAAGGTGCCGCCGCTGATGCCCTGGGACAGGGCGTGGCTGCGCAGGCCGGAAACGCAGCCGGCGAAATCGGCCCGCGCCGGGGCGATGGCCGCAGCCAGGGCAAGGGCGAAAAGGGGCAGGCGGCCGTAGCGCTTCATGCGGGACAGTCTCCAAAGACAACGGCGCCAAAATAAGGCGCCGTCGTTAACGGAGATTCACCATGGGAACGTTTCCCGGAGCGCGCGGCGCCTCGCCGCATGCTTTCACAGCCAGGGACGTTCGGTTTTCGCCTTGGCTTCGTAGTTTCCGATCTTCGGCGCCTTTTCCATGGTCAGGCCGATATCGTCGAGGCCTTCCATCAGGCACTTCTTGCGGAAGGCATCGATCTCGAACTTCACCGTGCCGCCATCCGGGCCGCGGATTTCCTGCGCCTCGAGATCAACCGTCAGCGTGGCATTCGAGCCGCGATCCGCGTCGTCGAAGAGCTTGTCGAGATCTTCCGGCGAGACGGTGATCGGCAGGATGCCGTTCTTGAAGCAATTGTTGTAGAAAATGTCGGCGAAGCTGGTGGAGATCACGCAGCGTATGCCGAAATCGAGCAGGGCCCAGGGGGCGTGCTCGCGGCTGGAGCCGCAGCCGAAATTGTCGCCGGCGATCAGGATCTCGCTCTTGCGATAGGCGGCTTTGTTCAGCACGAAATCCGGGTTCTCGGTGCCATCCTCGTTGAAACGCATCTCGAAGAACAGCGACTTGCCGAGGCCGGTGCGCTTGATCGTCTTCAGGAACTGCTTGGGGATGATCATGTCGGTATCGACATTGACCACCTTCATCGGGGCCGGGGTGGAGGTGAGCGTCTTGAACGGCTGCATGGCGGGAACTCCTGATCCCGGCGTGATACCGCATTCCGCAGCGGATTCAAGCCTCCGGGCATGCGGGGCAAAGCGGGACATCCGAAGATCGCCTTTGCCGGTCCTTAAGGGTCGTCTGGCAGGGTCCGGCCGGAAACCTTCACGGGGCGAGATCCGATGAGCGGCATGCAATCCCTCCCGCGCTATGCGCTCCAGCGGCTCACACGCGAACTGGCCGGCGAACCCATTCTCTGGGCGGGCCGGCCTTCGGCGCGGGCGGTCTTCTGGAAGGCGGCACCCATCCTGCTTTTCGGAATCCCGTGGCTTGCCTTCTCGCTGGCCTGGGAGTTGACCGCGCTCGGCGTGTTTTTCAATACCGGAATCGGCAAGGTCGAGGGGCCGGGCGGGATCATGGCCTATGTCTTCCCGATTTTCGGCATTCCTTTCGTGGCCATCGGCATCGGCCTGGTCGGCGCGCCGCTCTGGGGGGCGCGGAAGGCGATGCGGACGGTGCATGTCCTGACGGATCGGCGCCTGGTGACGGCGGTGCTGGGCAAGACGCTGTCCATCAAGTCGATCGATCCGCAGCGGGTCTACGATGTCACGCGCGTCGAGAAAAGTGACGGTTCGGGGACGATCACATTCGCGCTCGGCAGCTATCGGGACAGTGATGGCGACTGGGTCGAGAAATCCGAGATCTGGCCGGGCACTCCCGACATCCGCGAGCTCGAACTAAAGTTCCGGCAGCTGACATCCAACGCGCGCCGGATGGGCCCCGATCAGCCGGCCTGAGCCTCGATCTTTTCCATATCGGCATCGGAGAGGCCGAAATGATGGCCGATCTCATGCACGAGGACATGCGTGATGACGGCGCCGAGGGTTTCCTCGTTCTCGGCCCAGTAATCGAGGATCGGCCGGCGATAGAGCCAGACCATGTTCGGGCCCTGCCCGGTTTCCGGCACGGCGCCGGCTTCCGTCATCCCCTGGCCGTGGAACAGGCCGAGAATGTCGAAGGGTGTCTCGAGTTCCATCGCCTCGATCACCTCGTCATCCGGGAAATCCTCGATCCGGATGATGACGGTGCCGCAGAGGGTGCGGAAGGATTCGGGCAATTGCCGGAAGGCCTCGTCGGCCATCGCTTCGAAATCCTCGAGCGTGGGGGCCTGCATCGGCGCCCAGGAGGCGGAAGGGAAGCGGGACGTTGCCATGGTCTTCGGGTGCACGCTGGATGGAGATACACGACAGGGCGCCGCGCATATTGCGCCGCACATCCCCTATCTAGCCCTTCATCCCCCTATGGGGAAGGGCCGGCTCACCACCATTTCAGCTGATGGCCGAAATACCAGGCGAGCGCGATGAAGGCGAGCAGCGACAGGCCGCGTCCGATCCGCGTGGCCCAGCGCTCGACGCCATCGGCCTTTTCCGCATCCTTCGCGGCGAAATGCTCGCCCGCCCGCGCCAGCGAGGAGGAGAAGAAGGTGCCGGAATCATCGGGGCGTTTGTCGGTCATGGGATGGAACCTCCGGTCATGGGAGCGATGTTGGCCTTCCCGGCCCTGCGGTCAACCCCCGCCGGCCGGTGCTGCGACGCACGGCGGGCCCGGCCACGGCGCGGCATTCTCCCCTCCTGCGGCAATCCCGCCGCGAAGGAGGGATCTCCGATGAAACGCTCATTCCTGATGCTCGCTTTGGTGGCGGGCGGAACCTTTTCGGCGGGGCTGGTCGCGGCCCCGCGCGAGGCCGAGGCGCGGGTCTGCGTGGCCCGGCATTTCGATGTCCGCGGTACCTGCGCGCGCTGGGCGCCGGGCTGGGGCCCGGGGGCGATGCGCCCGATCCGGCCCGGCTGGGCGGGGCTCGGCCCCTATCATTGCCGCTGGGTGTCCTTCGCCGTTCCCACCCCCTGGGGGGTGAGGGTCGAGCGCCGGCGCGTCTGCCGGTAGGGCGGATGACAGGGGCTGATACCCGTCTTCCGCCCCTGTTCTGGCCTTTGACGCCTTTTCTGCGATCAGCCGGCATCCACCGGATCGGAAAAGGCTTTGGCCTCAGCCGATCGTGCGGATATCGACGAAGCGGCCGGCAATCGCCGCGGCGGCGGCCATCTGCGGCGAGACGAGATGCGTGCGGCCCTTGAAGCCCTGGCGGCCCTCGAAATTGCGGTTCGAGGTGGAAGCACAGCGCTGGCCCGGCTTGAGCTGGTCCGGGTTCATGCCGAGGCACATGGAGCAGCCCGGTTCGCGCCACTGGAAGCCGGCGGCGATGAAGATCTTGTCGAGACCTTCGGCCTCGGCCTGTTCCTTGACGAGGCCCGAGCCCGGCACGACCATCGCATAGTCGAGGCGCGAGGACACGGTCTTGCCCTCGAGGATCTTGGCGGCGGCGCGCAGATCCTCGATCCGGCCGTTCGTGCAGGAGCCGATCCAGACCACGTCGAGTTCGATGTCGGTCATCTTCGTGCCGGCGGCGAGGCCCATATAGGCAAGGGCGCGGATCTTCGATTCGCGCTTGGTCTCGTCCGGGATGAGGGCGGGATCCGGCACGGCGCCGGTGATGGAGATGACATCCTCCGGCGAGGTGCCCCAGGACACGATGGGCGGCAGGTTGTTGGCATCCAGCGTCACCACGCGGTCAACATGCGCGCCGGCATCGGTGCGCAGGGTGTCCCAGTAGCGGCGGGCCGCATCCCAGGCGGCGCCCTTCGGCGCCTTCGGGCGGCCCTCGAGATAGGCATAGGTCTTCTCGTCCGGCGCGATCAGGCCGGCGCGGGCGCCGCCCTCGATCGACATGTTGCAGACGGTCATGCGGCCTTCCATCGAGAGCGCCTCGATGGCCGAGCCGGCATATTCGATCACCGAGCCGGTGCCGCCGGCGGTGCCGATCTCGCCGATGATGGCGAGCACGATGTCCTTGGCGGTGACGCCGCCCTGCAGGGTGCCATCGACCTGCACCCGCATGTTCTTCGCCTTTTTCTGGATCAGCGTCTGGGTGGCGAGCACATGCTCGACCTCGGACGTGCCGATGCCATGGGCGAGGGCCCCGAAGGCGCCATGGGTGGAGGTGTGGCTGTCGCCGCAGACAATGGTCGTGCCCGGCAGGGTGAAGCCCTGTTCCGGCCCGATCACGTGGACGATGCCCTGGCGCTTGTCGCGCTCGGAATAATACTCGACCCCGAAATCGGCGGCATTCTGGGCCAGGGTTTCCACCTGGATCCGGCTCTCCTCCTCCGCGATGCCCTTCGAGCGATCGGAAGTGGGAACGTTGTGGTCCACCACGGCGAGGGTCTTTTCCGGTGCGCGGACCTTGCGGCCTGTCATCCGGAGGCCCTCGAAGGCCTGGGGCGAGGTCACCTCGTGGACGAGGTGGCGGTCGATATAGAGCAGGCAGGTTCCATCCGGCTGGCGATCAACCACGTGGTCGTCGAAGATCTTGTCATACAGGGTGGTCGGCGTGCTCATCTCATCTCTCCTTCGCGGCGCCAGGCAGGGCGGCGGCGTGGCCCCGGCGGCTCCGTGCCGGGCGGCGCCGTGATTTACGCCAATCGCTGCACGGATTCCAGCCCCTTCTTGCCGAAGGCTCCAAAGTCGGATCGCGTCGGCCCTTATCCGCAGGGCGGACAAAAGCGGGCTATCCGCTGCCCGGGGAAGGGTGTATAAGGCGCGCCGCCCCGACCGGATTGCCTTGCGCTGCAGCAAGGGCGGGCAGGGCTCCGGGCAGGGACAAGCGGGGCTTCTCCTGCCGGCCTTTCAACGAGGGAATTCCTGCATGGGCGATCAATCGTCAACGGGCGGGCCGCATGAAGATCATGGCGGGCACGGGGCCGGGCTGTCGGGTCCCATGCGGACTTTCGCGCTGGCCGTCGGCTCTGTCGGGGTCGTTTATGGCGATATCGGCACCTCGCCGCTCTACGCCCTCAAGGAATCGCTCCATCACGCCGCGAAGGACGGGATCACCCGCTCGGAAGTGATCGGGATTGTCTCGCTGCTCATCTGGGCGGTGGTCGTCGTCGTGACGATCAAATATGTCATCTTCATCATGCGCGCCGACAACAAGGGCGAGGGCGGCACGCTCTCGCTCATGGCGCTGGCGCAGCAGGCCTTCGGGCGACGCAGCCCGGTCATTTTCCTGCTCGGCGTGATGGGCGCGGCCCTGTTCTACGGCGATTCGATCATCACGCCGGCCATTTCCGTGCTTTCCGCCGTGGAAGGGCTGAAGCTGGTCCATCCGGCCTTCGCCGACCAGTGGAACGTGATCATGCTGGCCATTGCCATCCTGTTCGCGCTGTTCCTGGTCCAGAGCCGCGGCACCGAGAGCGTTGCCCGCTTCTTCGGGCCGATCATGGTGGTCTGGTTCGCGGTGATCGCGCTGCTCGGCATCATCCATATCGAGGATGATCTCGGTATCCTCGCGGCGTTCAATCCCTATTATGCGGCCGAATTCGTCGCGGGCCACGGCGTGATCGGGCTGCTGGTGCTGGGCTCGGTCTTCCTGGCGGTGACGGGGGCCGAGGCGCTCTATGCCGATATGGGCCATTTCGGCCGGCGGCCGATCCGGCTCGCCTGGCTGCTCTTCGTCTTCCCGGCGCTGACGCTGAACTATCTCGGCCAGGGCGCCTTCGTGCTCAAGAACATCAGCGATCCCAAGGCGGTCGAGAACCCGTTCTTCCTGCTGGCGCCGGAATGGGCCGTGCTGCCGCTGGTCATCCTGTCGGGCCTGGCCACGGTCATTGCCAGCCAGGCGGTGATCACCGGCGCCTTCTCGCTGACCCAGCAGGCGGTGCAGCTCGGGCTGCTGCCGCGCATCGAGATCCGCCATACCTCCGAGACCACGCTGGGCCAGATCTACATTCCGCAGGTCAACTGGCTGCTGGCGCTCGGCGTCTTCGCGCTGGTCCTCTCCTTCCGGACGTCGAGCTCGCTTGCCTCGGCCTATGGTATCGCCGTCACCGGCGCCATGCTGGCGGATACGGGCCTGTTCTTCATCGTCGCGCGCTACGTCTGGCAATGGCCGAACTGGCGCGTTGCCCTGTTCGGCATCCCCTTCCTGGCGATCGACCTGACCTTCTTCGGCGCGAATTGCCTGAAGATCCCGGATGGTGCCTACATGCCGCTGATCTTCGGCGCGGCGCTGATCCTGATGATGTGGACCTGGGTCCGCGGGACGCGGATCATCAACGAGAAGTCGCGCCGGGATTCGGTGCCGCTGGTCGACCTGATCAAGATGCTCGAGAAATCCAAGCCGGTCCGTGTTGCCGGGACGGCCGTGTTCCTCACGGCCGATCCGGAGACGGCGCCGGGAGCGTTGCTGCACAATCTCAAGCACAACAAGGTGCTCCACAAGCGGAACATCATGCTGACGATCCGGACCGAGGACATGCCGCGCGTGCCGGAATCGGAGAAGCTCCAGATCGAGGAACTCAGCGAGGATGTGAAGCGGATCGTCGTGCGGATCGGCTATATGGAAACGCCGCGCGTGCCGCATTTCCTTGCGCTGGCGCGCCGTCGCGGGCTGGATTTCGACATCATGCAGACCTCGTTCTTCCTCGGGAAGCGGACGATCAAGGCGGCCGCCACCTCCGGCATGCCGCTCTGGCAGGACAATCTCTTCATCTTCCTGTCCCGGACGGCGGCGAATGCAACCGACTTCTTCCACATCCCCACCGGGCGGGTGGTCGAACTCGGCGCGCAGGTCACGGTCTGAGCGCAAGGCGGGTGCTTGCCATCGGCGCGCCCGCTTGCCACTCTTCGCTCCAACGCGAGGATTGACCATGGATCCGAAGAAACTCGAGGCCCTCCGCGCCCGTTATGGCGGGGCAGGGGCGACCGACGTGCATGACCCCGAATTCCGGAAGGTCGTCGACCTGCTCTTTACCGGCAAGGATCGGCGGGCCAAGCCCTATGAGGGCATCTCGACCTTTCTCGATGCGCCGTACCGGCCGGAACTGGCGGCTGAGAAGGCATTTGCCGCGCTCGATGTGCCGCTGATCGGCGTGCCGATGGATCTCGGGGTGACGCATCGCCCGGGCTCGCGCTTCGGGCCCCGTGCCGTGCGGCAGGTCGAGCGGATCGGGCCCTATCACGAGGTCCATCGCATCGTGCCGCTGGCGGAATGCCGGATTGCCGATATCGGCGATGTCCCCTTCCGCAGCCGCTACAGCCTGGCCGAGAGCCACGAGGATATCGAGGCCTTCTACGGCCCGATCGCCGAGGCGGGCTGCCGGCCCGTCTCGATCGGCGGGGATCATTCGATCACCCTGCCGATTCTCAAGGCCCTCGGGCGCGGGCGGCCGGTCGGGATGATCCATATCGACGCCCATTGCGATACCAGCGCGCCCTATGAGGGCACGCGCTTCCATCATGGCGGGCCGTTCCGGCAGGCGGTGCTGGAGGGCGTGCTCGATCCCGAGCGGGTGATCCAGATCGGCATCCGTGGCAATGCCGAATATCTCTGGGAATTTTCCTACGAGAGCGGGATGACGGTCATCCATGCCGAGGAATTCCACCGCCTCGGTGTCGACGAGACCATCGCCCGGATGCGGAAGGTGGTGGGTGACGGGCCGGTCTATCTGTCCTTCGATGTGGACAGCCTCGACCCGGCCTTTGCGCCCGGCACCGGCACGCCCGAGGCCGGCGGGCTCTCGACACGCGAGGCCATGGCGCTGCTGCGTGGCGCAGCCGGGCTCGACATTGTCGGCGGCGATGTCGTCGAGGTAGCCCCGCAATATGATGCGACGAGCAATACCGCCCAGGCGGGCGCGCAGATCCTGTTCGAGATTGTCAGCCTGATCGCGCTCAGGCTGCGCAAAGGCTGACCAGGCGGTCAGTCAATTCGCTGTCGCGGTCAGCCAATCCGGCAATCACCGTGAAATGGTTGGCGCCGGCGAGTTCGAGGCATGTCGTGTCGATGCCATGCTGCTGCCAGACCCGGCAGATATCGCGGCTCTGGCGGAGATATTCGGCGCTTTCCGCTCCGCCCACGGCGGCCACGAGCCTTCGACCGGCCGGCGGCGTGTGCACGATCGGAGAGAGGCGGCGCGCCTCGGGTTCCGAAAGGCCGAGAGCTTTGTTGATCGTGGTGCCGACCAGCGGCGGGAGGTCGAACAGGCCGGAAATGGCGAGGCCGGCCGGTGTCAGGTCGCCCGGGGCAGCCGGGTCGAGCGCCTTCCAGTCCACCGCCAAAGCCATGGCGGTGAGATGGCCGCCGGCCGAATGGCCATAGGGCACGACGCGGCGGCCCGTCCGGCGCCAGAGATCGAGGATGGCCATCCGCGTCTGCTCGATGATCGCCGCCATCGGCACGTTCGGGCAGAGATCATATTCCATGATCGCCGCGCTCAGCCCGCGGGCATTCGGCCCCGCCGCCATATGGCTGAAAAAGCTGCGGTCGAGCGCCTGCCAGTAGCCGCCATGGATGAAGAGCACGACCGGTCCATCGCCCGCGGCCGGGAAGAGATCGTAGCGGTGCCGTTCCCCTGGCCCGTAGGCGATGCCGGCCTCGAAGGGCCGGGCAGCCCGGCAGGCTGCGGCATCGGCCGCCCAGCCCGCGATGATGCCGGGATGTTCCGGCACGCGGGCCCGGTTGTTGTACTCGGCTTCATAATCGGGCGACATCGGCGCAACTCCCGGCGCAGGCAATCAGACAGAGCGAATCGCCAGCGAGTATCCGTCTTCCTGCTGATGCGTGCGAACAAAATCGATGAAGCGGCGCGCCACGGCCGAGGGCGGCATCATCGATGGCAGGACGAAGGAGGTCTCGTAGGCGATCGAGGGCCGGAAGGGGATGAAGCGGATATCCGGGTCCTCGCGCAGCGACATCGGGAAGGGGTTGATGATCGTCATGCCGACCCCGGCCCGGACGAATTCATAGGCGGCCACGGCGGTCGAGACCTCGATCAGGATGCGCGGCTCGACCCCGGCGCCGAGGAAAAGCCGCTCCAGCTGGGTGCGGGAGGGAAAGCGCCGCGCCAATGCGATGAAGGGCTGGCCATGGAGATCCTGCGGGGTCAGGAACGGGCGATCCGCCAGCAGCGAGCCCGGCGGAAGCACGGCATGGGCATTGGAGGAGCGGAAGGCGAGATAGCGCACGCCGGCATGGTCGGGGCCGGAATCGACGAGGCCGAGATCCATGTTGCCATTGGCCATCATGGTCACGACTTCCGGCCCGGAACCGATCTCGACATAGATCCGGGTTTCCGGTTCCGTGCGCGAGAACTCGCCCAGCAGCCGGTGCAGGAACCAATGGGCGAGGGTCGGTGGCGCCGCCACGCGAAGGACCGGGCTCGCATCCTCCGGGCGCCAGCGCACGCGCTCCAGCCGTTCGAAGGTCAGGAAGATCGGCTCGCTCTCCTGATGCAGGGCCAGGGCCTCCGCCGTGGGCAGCAGGCGGCCGCCCTCGCGGCGGAACAGGGTCAGCCCGGTCCGCTCCTCGAGCTGGTGGATTGCGCGGGACACGGCGGGCTGGGAAATGCCGAGCTTCTTGGCGGCGGCCGTCGCCTTGCCGAACCGGATCAGCGTGCGGAGGACCTCCAGTTCCCGGAGGGTCGGGCGGCGGCCGGGATTGGCGGGTTCCTGCATAGGACTATGCCTGTTGGTTATATCAATTTCAGTGACAATAACTCATGTGAATAGTAGTGTCACGCCATCGTGCCGGCCCCGCATTTACGCTTGGACTTTCGTTCAGGCTGACGCGAGAATGGTGCATCGCAGGGTGGGAGACGTCTTCAAGGAGCCCCGTCCTGACCGCAGGGAGACGATGATGCGAAAACTGTTGAAGCCCGCCCTGATGGCGGTTGTGCTCGGCTGCGGCTGGGCTTTCCCGGCCGCCGCGCAGGAGCTGAAGATCGCGATGTCCTCCGAGCCCAGCTCGGCCGACCCGCATTACCACAACCTCACGCCGAACAACCAGATCGCGCGGCATGTCTATGAGGCGCTGGTGTTCATGGACCAGTTCCAGGCCATCGGCCCGGGCCTCGCCTCGAGCTGGAAGATCGTCGACGACACGACCTGGGAGTTCAAGCTCCGGGCCAATATCAAGTTCCATGACGGCTCGCCGCTGACGGTCGATGACGTGATCTTCACGTTCAACCGGGTGCCGAATGTGCCGAAATCGCCGGCGCCGAAGACCTCCTATATCCGCGGCAAGACGATCGAGAAGATCGACGACGTCACCTTCCGCGTGAAGACGCCGGCGCCCGAGGCCCTGATGCTCAACCATCTCGCCAATATCGAGATCATGTCGGCCAAGGCCTCGGCCAATGTGACGACCGAGGACATCAATGCCGGCAGGGGCGCGGTCGGGACCGGCCCGTACCAGTTCGTCGAATTCGTGCCCGGCGACCGCCTCGTCCTCAAGCGCAACGACGCCTATTGGGGCAACAAGGAGCCCTGGGAAAAGGTGACGTTCCGCTTCATCAAGTCGGATCCGACCCGCGTCGCGGCCTTGCTCTCGGGCGATGTCGACGTGATCGAGACGGTTCCGACGGCCGATGCGCAGCGCCTCGCCAAGGACCCCAAGGTCGCGATCGCCAGCGCGCTCTCGAACCGCCTCGTCTATCTCCACATGGATCGCTATCGCGCCGAAACCCCGTTCGTGAAGGGCAAGGATGGCAGCACGGTCAAGAATCCGTTCCATGACCTGAAGGTGCGCCAGGCCATCACCAAGGCCATCAACCGCCCGGCCATCGTCGATCGGATCATGGAAGGCGAGGCTGTTCCGGCGAGCCAGATGCTCCCGGATTCCTATGCCGGCACGTCGAAGAAGCTGAAGCCTGTCGCCTATGATGTCGAGGGGGCGCGCAAGTTGCTGGCCGAAGCCGGCTATCCGAACGGCTTCAAGCTGACGATCCATGGCCCGAATGGCCGCTATACCAACGACACCAAGATCATCGAGGCCGTGGCCCAGATGCTGACCCGCGTCGGCATCGAAGCCAGCGTCGAGACCCTGCCGCCGGCCGTGTTCTTCTCGCGCGCCTCCAGCGGCGGCCCTGACAAGCAGCCGGAATTCTCGATGATCCTCGCCGGCTGGTCTGCCGGGACGGGCGAGCCGAGCGACTCGCTGCGTGCCCTGCTCGGCACGTTCGATCCGAAGATCGGGCGTGGTTCGGCCAATCGCGGCCGCTACTCGAACCCGGCCATGGATGTCGTGCTCGACAAGGCGCTCTCGACGGTCGATTTCGACAAGCGCAACGTGCTGCTGGCCGAAGCCGCCGAGATCGTCATGGGCGATGTCGGGCTGATCCCGATCCACTACCAGAAGAACACCTGGGCGGCGAAAAAGGGCCTGAAGGTCACGCCGCGGACCGACGAATACACCCTCGCCATGTCGGTGCGTCCGTAACCGCCAAAAGGCAGCGGGGCCGCCCGGCTCCGCTGCGCCTCCTGGCGCGTGTCTGTTCCGGCGCGATTGCCTCCCCGGGGAGTTTTCCATGCTGGCCTTTGTCATCCGGCGGCTTGCGCAGGCGTTCTTTGTCGTCGTCGCCATGGTCGTTCTCGTCTTCTTCGGCACCTATGTGATCGGCGACCCCGTCTGGATGATGGTTCCGGGCGATGCGACGCAGGAGCAGGTCGAGGAGGTGCGGCGCACCTTCGGCTTCGACCAGCCGGTCTACATGCAGTTCCTGACCTTCCTCGGCGATGTGCTGCGGGGCGAGTTCGGCCGGTCCTATGTGCATGGCTCCTCGGCCATCGGCCTCATTCTCGACCGCATGCCGGCAACCCTGGAACTGGCCTTCGCAGCCCTGATCCTCGCCATCGTGATCGGCATTCCGCTCGGGCTTTTCGCCGGGCTGAAGCCGGACCATCCGGTTTCACGCGGGATCATGGCGGTCTCGATCCTCGGCTTCTCGCTGCCCACCTTCTGGGTCGGGCTGATGCTGATCATGCTGTTCTCGGTGATGCTCGGCTGGCTGCCGGCTACAGGGCGCGGCCCGGTCATCTCGATCCTCGGCATCGAGACCTCGCTGTTCAGCCTCGA
Source organism: Hyphomicrobiales bacterium (assembly GCA_027484605.1). Classification (GTDB taxonomy): domain Bacteria; phylum Pseudomonadota; class Alphaproteobacteria; order Rhizobiales; family Beijerinckiaceae; genus Rhabdaerophilum. The sequence goes on from JAIXSR010000005.1 coordinate 20,698, forward strand.
GGGCTGGCGGCATCTGTTCCTGCCGGCGCTCAACCTTGCCTTGCTCAAGATCAGCCTTGTCATCCGGCTGACGCGCTCCGGCGCCCGCGAGGCCAGCCTGCAGGATTATGTCAAATTCGCCCGGGCCAAGGGCCTGAGCCCGCGCCGCATCATCGGCGTGCATATCCTGAAGAACATCATGATCCCGATCGTCACCGTGCTCGGGCTCGAATTCGGCTCGCTGGTGGCCTTCTCGGTCGTGACCGAGACGATCTTCGCCTGGCCGGGCATGGGCAAGCTGCTGCTGGAGGCCATCCAGCGCCTCGATCGCCCGCTCATCGTCGGCTACGTGATGGTGGTGGTGCTGCTCTTCGTGACGATCAACCTGATCGTCGACATCCTGTACTCCGCGCTCGATCCGCGCGTCCGCCTCACGGGGAGCCAGTCATGAGTGCCGCGATTTCCACACCGACGCCGGCCAGGGGCGAGTTCGCCCGGTTTGCTGCCCGTTTCGCCGAGGACCGCGTTGCCGTCATCGGTCTGGTCCTGCTGCTGGCCATCGTCACGATGGCGCTGCTGGCCCCCTTCATCACCCCGCAGAACCCTTATGATCTCGGCAAGGTCGACATCATGGATTCGCGCCAGCCGCCGGGCGCCAAGGCCGGCGACGGTTTCGCCATGTGGCTCGGCTCCGACGGGATGGGGCGTGACCTTCTGTCGAGCATCCTCTACGGGCTGCGCATATCGCTCACCGTCGGCGTGCTCAGCGGCGTCATCGCGGCGACGATTGGCCTCGTGCTGGGGCTCGTCGCCGCCTATGCCGGCGGCCGCGTCGAGACGCTGATCATGCGCATCGTCGATCTCCAGCTCTCGCTGCCCTCGGTGCTGGTGGCGCTGATCCTTGTCGCGCTGCTCGGCAAGGGGATCGACAAGATCATCCTCGCCCTCGTCGTGGTGCAATGGGCCTATTACGCCCGCACGGTGCGCGGCTCGGCGCTGGTGGAACGGCGCAAGGAATATGTCGAGGCCGCCCGCTCGCTCGGGCTCTCGCATGCCCGGACGGTGTTCCGCCATATCCTGCCGAACTGCCTCGCGCCGGTCATCGTCATCGCCACGGTACAGACCGCCCATGCGATCAGCCTCGAGGCGACCTTGTCCTTCCTCGGCGTCGGCCTGCCGCAGACCGAGCCCTCGCTCGGCGTGCTCATCGCCAACGGCTTCCAGTATATGCTCTCGGGCAAATACTGGATCTCGTTCTTCCCCGGCCTCGCCTTGCTGCTGACCATCGTCGCGATCAATCTCGTCGGCGACCGGCTGCGCGACGTGCTCAACCCGCGGCTGGAGAAGTGATCATGGCCGAACCTGTCCTGGCGGTCGACAATCTCGCCACGCATTTCTTCACCCGCGACGGGGTGGTGAAATCGGTCGATGGCGTCTCCTTCACCGTGGCGCCGGGGGAAGTGCTCGGGCTTGTCGGCGAATCCGGCTCGGGCAAGTCGGTGACCGGCTTCTCGATCATGGGGCTGATCGACCCGCCCGGGCGCATCGTCTCGGGCTCGATCCGGCTGAAGGGCGAGGAACTGGTTGGCCGGACGGAAGCCGAGATGCGGGCCGTGCGCGGCCGTTCCCTCGCGATGATCTTCCAGGACCCGATGATGACGCTGAACCCCGTCCTGCGCATCGATACGCAGATGATGGAAGCGGTCCATGCCCATGAGAACGTGTCCGAAAAGGCCGCGCGTGACCGGGCCGTGCAGGCGCTGGCGCAGGTCGGCATTCCCTCGCCGGAGGAGCGGCTCTCGGCCTATCCGCACCAGTTTTCCGGTGGGATGCGCCAGCGCGTCGCCATCGCGATCGCGCTGATCCATCGCCCTGCGCTGATCATCGCGGACGAGCCCACCACCGCGCTCGACGTGACGATCCAGAGCCAGATCCTCGCGGAGGTGCAGAAGCTCTGCGCCGAAAGCGGCACGGCGCTGGTCTGGATTACCCATGACCTCGCCGTCGTGGCCGGCCTGGCCGACCGCGTTGCCGTGATGTATGCGGGCCGCATTGTCGAGCAGGGCCCTGTCGATGACGTGCTCGACCGGCCGCTGCATCCCTACACGCATGGCCTGATCGGTTCCGTCCCGGGCGATTCCCTGCCGGGCAAGCGGCTGATGCAGATCCCCGGCTCCACGCCCTCGCTCGGGCGCCTGCCGCCGGGCTGTGCCTTCGAACCCCGCTGCAGCCGCGCGGTCGAGGCCTGCCGCGCCGCCGCGCCGCCGCTGATGCAGGGCGCCGGGGGCCGCGCCTATCGCTGCATCAACCCCGTTTCCGCCGAGGAGGCCGCCTGATGGCCGCGCAAGAACTCCTGCGCATCGAAGGCATTTCGAAGCGTTTCGTGAAGCCGGTCGATCTCGCCGGCCGCATCGCCAACATGATGGGCGCCAGTAACCGCGAATCCGTGGTCCATGCCGTCGATGGCGTGGATCTGACGGTGGCCGAGGGGGAGGTCGTCGCCCTGGTCGGTGAATCCGGCTGTGGCAAGTCCACGCTCGGCCGGGTGATTGCCGGGATCCACGAGGCGACCAAGGGCCGCGTCTTCTGGCGCGGGCAGGACATTGCCAAAATGGATTCCGCCGCCCGGCAGGCCTTCACCCTCGGCGCGCAGATGATCTTCCAGGATCCGATGTCCTCGCTCAATCCGCGCATCCGCGCCGGGGAGATCGTGGGCGAGGCGCCGCGTGTGCACGGGCTGGTGGATGCGGCAGGCCAGGCGGAATATGTCGCCAACCTGTTCCGGCAGGTCGGGCTCGATCCGGATTATCGCCGGCGCTTCCCGCACCAGTTTTCCGGCGGGCAGCGCGCGCGGATCGGCATTGCCCGGGCGCTGGCGGTCAAGCCGAAGCTGCTGGTCTGCGATGAATCCGTCGCGGCGCTCGATGTGTCGATCCAGGCGCAGGTGCTCAACCTCTTCATGGATCTGCGCGAGGCCTTGGGCCTTGCCTATGTCTTCATCAGCCATGATCTCGGCGTGGTGCGGCACATTTCCGACCGCATCTTCATCATGTATCTCGGCCGGGTCATCGAGAGCGGGCGGACCGACGAGATCTTCCGCGCGCCGGCCCATCCCTATACGCGGGCGCTGCTCGACAACGTGCCTCGGCTCGATGCTCGCAAGCGCAGTTTCTCGACCGTCAAGGGCGAGATCCCGTCGCCGCTCCACCCGCCGCCGGGCTGCCATTTCCATCCGCGCTGCCCCGTGGCCGGACCGCGCTGCGCCATTGAGGTGCCGCGCCGCACGACGCTTTCGGAAGGCCGGATCGTGGCCTGCCATCTGGCCGATGGCGGCGTCTCCGCCGCCGCCTGAGCGGGATCGGAAAACCGGTTCCCACTTTTCCGCGGCATGGGTTCATTCCCGCGCATGCCTTGGATCGGAAAACCGGTTCCCACTTTTCCGCGGCATGCGCTACCGCCAGCGGAAATCGTCGGCACGGCCGATGCGCGGCTCGGGGGACAGCCCGCGATCGAAGAGATCGCGCGTCACGGGATCGGCAATGGCCGGCGCCTGGCTGGAGGCAAGGGAAGGCGCCGCATTCTGCACGGCCAGCGGGCGGATCTCGCCGATCTCCGGCCGCTGCCGGATCACCACCGGCGGGGCGGCGGCCGGGGCGGGCAGGGTGATCGCGCGTTCTGTCGGCGGCGGCGGGACGATGCCGGCCGGGAGCGAGGCCAGCGCTTCGCCGGTAGGTGACGGGGCCGGTACCACGACCGGCTGCGCGGCTGCCGCGGCGGCATTGAGCCGGTCCTGGATGCGCAGCCGGAGCGGTTTTTCGACGAAGAAGGCCAGCTTGCGCTGCCCGGCCGGCGTGAAATGGATGCCGTCAGGCCCGCGCAGGCGCACGATGTCGCCGATCACATCCGGGCCGGTCGCCGTGAAGCCGCCGCTGCCATCGGCAAAGCTCTCGTAGGTTTCCACGAAGGTCTCGCCCGCCTGGGTCACCCGGTCGCGGATGAGCGCATTCAGCGTCGCCATGTCCTGCGACAGGCGCGGGGATCGCATGATCGGCAGGCCGACCCAGACCAGCGGTACCCGGGCCTCCTGCGCCGAGCGGAGGATCGTGTCGACCCGCTGCCGATAGGCTTCCAGCCAGGGCTCGCCGAGCGGGTCGAGGCTGGCCTCGCCGCTGCGTATGGCCTGGCGGTCGTTCAGGCCGATCATCACGATGGTCGCGGCGGCATCCGGCGTGGCGGCAAGCATCTCGCGCAGGGTTTTCGGCCAGTCATGGAAATCCTCGCGGACAAGGCCGGAGGAACTGACCGTCTTCGGAACAAGCGCGATATCGGCCTTGATGGCGGGGTCGGCATTCATGCCGGCGGCCAGCGCATCCGCCATCGAATCACCGATCACCAGGATGCGCGCCCGCGTCCCTTCTGCCGGATCGGGAAGGGCGACGCTGATGTCCGGCAGGACCAGGCCGAGCATGGCGTCATCCGGATAAAGGTTGCGCGGCGTGTCGTAGCGGCGGCGGGCGCGGTAGGTCTGGCCCGGCTGGGCCGGCGCAACGCGCGGCGCGGCCTGGATGATCCGCCAGCTCTGGACCGAGGCATCGCCTTCCGCATGCAAGGGAAGGGTCTGGCCCGAAAGAAGGCAGGCCAGCACGAGGAGACAGCAGAGAGCGGCTCTTTCCACCCGGTTCATCGCCGCACTCTGGCGAGGCGCGGCCGCGCTGGCAAGGGGAGGCAGCGCTCCCGGTGCGCTCAGGGGGCCTTCTTCAGGCGCGCCAGCAGGGCATGGTCGGGATAGCCATCGGCCGGAAGGCCCAGCTTCGCCTGCGCCTTGCGCACGGACTCACGCGAGATCTCGCCGATCCGGCCGTCGATCTTGCCGACGGGCAGGCCCATCGCCACCAGCTTGCGCTGGACTTCCTTGATCTCGTCGGAGGTCAGGCGCTTCTCGTTGCGCGGCCAGGCGCCCTGAAAAGCGGCGCCGCCGAGCAGTCGGTCGCCGAGATGGGCGACGCCCAGGGCATAGGCATCCGAGGAATTGTACTTCTTGATGACGCGGTAATTCTCGGTGACCAGCAGGGCCGGGCCGCGAATGCCGGCCGGCAGGTAGAGCATGGCCTGCCCCTTGCGCGGCAGCGCCCCGCCGCCGATCCGCGTGAGGCCGGCCTCGCTCCATTTGGCGAAATCATGCATGCCCATGGCGCCGGCGAGGTTGAAACCGTCGGGCAGGCGCACCTCGACGCCCCAGGGCACGCCGCTCTCCCAGCCGAAGCTGGCGAGGTAATTCGCCGTGGAGGCGAGGGCATCGGGAATCGTGCCCCAGATGTCGCGTGCGCCGTCGCCATCGCCATCAACGGCATATTTCATGAAGCTGGACGGCATGAACTGCGTCTGGCCCATGGCGCCGGCCCAGGAGCCGCGCATGGCCGAGCGCTCGACATGGCCATCCTGCAGGATGCGGAGCGCGACCAGCAATTCGTCGCGGAAGAAATCGTCGCGATAGCGCTTGAAAGCCAGCGTGGCGAGCGACCGGATGACATCCTTGTCGCCGGTGAAGGAGCCGAAATTGGTCTCCATGCCCCAGACACCGAGCACGACGCGGCGATCGACGCCGTATTTGCGCTCCAATGCGGCGAGGGTGCCGGCATATTGCTCGGCTGCTGCCCGCCCGCGCTCCATGCGCGAGGCGGAGACCGCGGAATCGATATAGGACCAGATCGGGCGGACAAACTCGCTCTGCTTGCGCGTCAGGGCGATGATCGAACTGTCGGGCGTGACGCCGCGGAAGGCGAGATCGAAGGTCTGCCGCGTGATGCCCTGTTTCTGGGCGTCGGGCCAGAGCCGGTTCACGAAAGCCTGGAACCCGGCCGTGTCGGCCTGTGCCGGCTGCGCGGACTGGGCCGGCGGCGTGGTCTGGCGCGGCTGGGTGGCCGAGGCCGGAAGCGCCGGAACCAGGGCCAGGCCGGAGCCGAGGATCAGCGCCTGCATCGCCCGGCGGGCGAGCCGCAGGCCGGGTCGGGCGGGGGAGGCATGTCGGGCGGACGCGGTCATGGCAGGCCTCGTGGCGAATCAGCAGAGTGTAGGGGCCCGGCGGGCCGGATCAACCGTTGCGGCCGGCGAGCTTGCGCTCCCAGCGGAAGGCGCTGGAGACGATCTCCTCGAGATCGTCGTGCTTCGGTGTCCAGCCGAGCATGCCGCGGATCTTCTCCGATTTGGCGACAATGATCCCAGGATCACCCGCCCGCCGCGGGACGAGGCGGGCCTCGAAATCGACGCCGGTCACCTTGCGGACCATCTCGACCACCTCGAGCACCGAGAAGCCCTGGCCGTAGCCGCAATTGAGGATCATGCTGTCGCCGCCGCGCCGCAGGTGGTTCAAAGCGTCGACATGTGCGCTGGCGAGATCCGTGACATGGATGTAGTCGCGGATGCAGGAACCGTCCCGCGTGGGGTAATCCGTGCCGAACACATCGAGATGCGGGCGCTGGCCGAGGGCCGTCTGGACGGCGACCTTGATCAGATGCGTCGCGTTGGGGAAGCTCTGGCCGGTGCGGCCCTGCGGATCGGCGCCGGCCACATTGAAATAGCGCAGGATGATGAAGTTGAGGCCATGGGCGGCCGCGGTGTCCTGCAGCATCCATTCCGTCATCAGTTTCGAGCGGCCATAGGGCGAGACCGGGGCCGGCGGCATGGTTTCCCCGATCGGATCGCCCGAGACATCGCCATAGACCGCCGCAGTGGAGGAAAAGATGAACCTCTCGATGCCGCAGCGAACGGCCGTCTCGAGCAGGACGCGGCTCTTGGCTGTATTGTTGCCGTAATAGAGCATCGGGTTGGTGACCGATTCCGGCACCACGATCTTGGCGGCGAAATGCGCGATCTCGGTCACCCCGAATTCCCGGATCACGGCTTCGAGGAAGGCGGCATCCCCGATATCGCCGCCGCGCAGGGCGACACCCGGCGGCAGCGCCCAGGGATGGCCGGTCGAGAGATTGTCGACAACAACCACGGTCTCGCCGCGATCGAGAAGGGCCAGCACCATGTGCGAGCCGATATAGCCCGCTCCGCCCGTGACCAGAATAGCCATGCGCTGCCCTTCCCAAAAAGACCTGTCTGAACGTTTCTACGGCGCTGCGGTTCAAGGAGCGTTAAGGCAGGAGGCTGCATAAGTTTTGGAACAGAACCGCTTGCCGGTTTCCGATCATGAGATGAGACCCGATGTCCCACCGTATCCGCAAGGCCGTTTTCCCGGTTGCTGGCCTTGGCACGCGCTTCCTGCCCGCGACGAAGGCGATCCCCAAGGAGATGCTCACCGTCGTCGACCGCCCCGTCATCCAGCATGTCGTCGACGAGGCGCGCGCGGCAGGGATCGAGCATTTCGTCTTCGTGACCGGCCGGAACAAGCAGGTGATCGAGGATCACTTCGACCGGCAATACGAGCTGGAGGCCACCCTGCGCCAGCGCGGGAAGACGGCGGAACTCGCCAAGCTCGAACAGGATACGCCCAAGGCCGGCGCGACCAGCTTCACTCGGCAGCAGGAGCCGCTCGGTCTCGGCCATGCAGTCTGGTGCGCGCGCGACGTGATCGGCAACGAGCCCTTCGCCCTGCTGCTGCCGGACATGCTGCATCTTGGCCAGAAACCCTGCCTCGCCGAGATGATCGAGGCGCATGACCGGCATGGCGGCAACCTGATCGGCGTCTACCCCGTCGCCGATGACGAGACGCATCAATACGGGATCGTCGATGTCGGGGGTTCGCGCGACAAGGTCGCGCGGATCGGGGCGATGGTCGAGAAGCCGCCGCGCGGCACCGCGCCGTCCAATCTCGCGATTTCCGGGCGCTATATCCTGCAGCCCGATATTTTCGACCTGCTGGAGAAGCAGGAGCGCGGCGCCGGGGGCGAGATCCAGCTCACCGATTCCATGCTGACCCTGGCCCGCAGCCAGGTCTTCCACGCCGTCCGGTTCGACGGGCAGGTCTATGATACCGGCTCGAAGCTGGGCTTCCTCGCCGCCAATGTCGCCTATGCCCTGGCCCGCGAGGATATCGCACCGGAATTCCGCAAGCAGGCGGCGGCGCTGCTCGGCCTGTAAGGTGGCGATGCGCCCGGCGTCACGGCGTCAGGCGCATGCCCAGCAGGAAGGTATGTGCGTTGTAGTTCTCGCCGGGCGCGTTCACCTGCAACCGCTCGAATGTGTAGCTGCCGCGCAATGCGACGAGGCGGTTGAACTTGTATTCGAGCCGCATGCCCGCATTGTATGTCGTTTCCGCGCGGTTGACGCCTTCATAGTCGATCCGGGCAATGCCGAGCGTGGCCGTGGCGGTGAAATTGCGCAGGAAGGCATGGGTCAGCGTTGCCGTGCCGCGATAGGCGATACCCCCGGCCGAACTGGCGAGTGTCGTCTCGACAACCTCGGTCTGGGCCCGGAGGTTCAGCGTTGTCAGCGGCGAGGCCGACCAGGTCAGCGCCGCATCGACCACCGGGGCCCGGAGATAGGCGAGGCGCGCATCCTCGTAATGGCGGAAGGTATATCCGGCGCCCACTTCACCGGTCAGGTCTCGCGCCAGTTCGAAGGTCGAGCCGAGCCGCAAGGTCATCCCGCGTGAATCGCGGCGGAAGCCGTTCGTGTCGGGCGAGAGGTCATGCACGCGGCTGTCGACGCCCAGCTCCGCGAAGGGCGTGATGCCGGGCGTCACCTCGTAGCCGGCGCGGAGGCGGAGGCCGTAGACGGTGAGGTTCCGGCTTTCCTGCGAGACAGTGACACCGCCCGCCTGGATATCCGAATAGAGCGTGCGGTCCAGCGTGCCGCGCAGGCCGAGGCTCAGCCGGCCGAACCGGTGTGTCGCCCCGAGCAAGGTGCCGAAGCTGTAATAGGGGATCCGGTCCTGCGTCCCGGCCGGCAGGTTCACATTGCCCGGATTTTCGGTGTCGATCCGCGCCGTAAGGCCGCCCTCGATCGTGAGATCGCGCGTGGCATCAAGGCGCAAGGCGGCGCGCACGTCGCCTTCGGGCCGGTTGACGCCGCTGAGGGCCGTGTAGCCCGTATAGGCGCCGCGCAGGGTGACATCGAGCTGGTGCCGGCTCCAGTCGGACCGGGCGGCCAGTTCACCCTCGGTGCGGTAGACCGGCGAGCCGCGCGCATTGGTGGCGGAACGGGCGGCATTGGTGTCGTAGCCGGCGGAAACCTCGATGGCCGGCCGCAGGATGAAGCTTCCGGCCTTGATGCCGAGCGGGGCGTAGGGATCATCCTCGCGCACCGGGCGGCGTGGCGTGACAATGACAGGTGGCGGCAGGCCCGGCCCGGCGGGCGGGGAAATGGCGGGCCGGCCAAGGGGCGCGATCGTGCCGGTCGCTTCCATGGCGCTGCCGTTCCGCGATGCTGCCGGGGCGCCGGGGCGCTGGCTCCGGGCCGCGGCGGGGTTCATGCTGCTGCCCGGGCGGACCTGGCCCGAGCCGAGCTGCTGCCTGGCCGCGAGATTCGGGTTCCGGCGCAGGCCGAAGCGACGGTTTGCCGGCGACCCGGCGAGATCGGGATCCGGCCCGCGCAGGCCGTTTGCAATCGGCGCTGCGGGTGCGGTCGCGGGACGCGCCGGCCGGAATTCGCCATCCAGCGCGCCGGGCGTTCCGGGGGTCTGGTTGCCGAGGATCTGGGCTTCGGCCGGGGCGGGCAGGGCGCCCATCAGGGCAAGGCCTGTCAACACCGCGGGGAGGGCGCGGGCTATCCAGAACGATCCGAAGCGCGTATCAGAGCGGCGCGGCAAAAGGCAGGTTCCCCGGTAACTGGCCGGGAGCGGCCAGAGAAGCCCAGGTTCGGATGCGGGACCGAACCCTTGACAAGAAGTAAACAGAGAGGGTTAACGCTTGGTTTCCAACTGGGCATTTTCTGCCCCGTCGGAGCCGGGTCTTGGCCGGGAGCATCAGCATGACCCAACCGCTTGACGGCGCGCGCGCCAGCGCTCTCAGGACCATCCGGACCGAGATTGCCGGGCTCGACGCCCTGCGGGCCTCGATCGAGAACGGGATGGGCGCGGCCTTTTCCGAGGCGGTCCGGCTGATCGCCTCGGCGACCGGGCGTGTCATCGTGACCGGCATGGGCAAATCCGGCCATGTCGGGCGGAAGATCGCGGCGACCTTCGCCTCGACGGGTACGGCGGCGCATTTCGTCCATCCCGGCGAGGCGAGCCATGGCGATCTCGGCATGATCCGCAACGAGGATGTGATCCTCGCCCTGTCCTGGTCGGGCGAGACGGCAGAATTGTCCGACATCATCGCCTATTCGCGCCGCTACGGCGTCGGGCTGGTGGCTGTGACATCCAATCCGGAATCGACCCTCGCGGTCGAGGCGGATATCGCGCTTGTCCTGCCGAAGGTGGAGGAGGCCTGCCCGAACGGCCTCGCGCCGACGACATCCACCACGATGCAGATCACGCTGGGTGATGCGCTGGCCGTGGCGCTTCTGGAAGCGCGCGGTTTCACGCCGGAGGATTTCCGCACCTTCCATCCCGGCGGGAAGCTCGGGGCCAAGCTCGCCTATGTGCGCGACATCATGCATCAGGGTGAGGCCTTGCCACGCATTCCGCAGAATGCGCCGATGGGCGAGGCGATTGTCGAGATGACCTCGCGCGGGTTCGGCTGCGTGGCGGTGGTGGACGGGGAAGGCCGGATGACCGGCGTGATCTCCGACGGCGACCTGCGCCGCCATATGCGGCCGGATCTGACGACCGTCCCGGTCACCGAGGTGATGACGCGCAATCCGCGTGTCGTGCGCGAGCAGACCCTTGCGGTCGAGGCGCTCGACCAGCTCAACAAGAGCAAGATCACGGCCTTGTTCGTGGTCGATGCCGGCCACAGGCCGGTCGGCATCGTGCATGTGCACGACCTGCTGCGCATCGGCGTCGCCTAGGGCCGCATATCAACCTGCGGCCGCTTCCGGATCGCCCTTTGCCACCACGACCAGCGTTGCGCCGTCGAGCGCCGTGACCTCGACCAGCGCGCCGGCCGGCAGGTCCGGCCCGGTGACGCGCCAGATGGAATCGCCGAAACGCGCCTGGCCGATGCCGTTCTCGATCGCATTCACCAGCTGGAGTTCGCGCCCGACAAGGCCGGCGGCGGGATCGTCGAGGCCGGCATCCGTGGCGTTTGCCCGGCGCGATCCATAGACGCGCACGCCGATCATGGCGGCGGCGAGGGCGAGCAGGCCGAACAGGACCAATTCGGTGCCCGGGCCGAGCGACACGATGAGCGACACCAGCGCCATGGCGAGGGCGGCAAGGCCGATCCAGAGCAGGTAGGAGCCCGGGGCGACGAGCATCTCAACGGCGATCAGGATCATGCCGATGCCAAGCCAGCCGGCCATGGCGGGAAGGCCGAGATAGAGCATTGCGGCTTACTCCCTGCTGCCCTTGTCGGACCAGGGCCGGCGCGGTGCTTCGGCATTGGCCGGGCCGCCGCCATTGCCGAGCGCGGATTTCGCGATTTCGGCGATCCCGCCCAATGTGCCGACCAGCCCGCCCATCTCGGCGGGGATGATGACGACCTTCTGGTTCGGCGCCGTTGCCAGCTTGGCGAAGGCGGCGACATATTTTTCCGCGATCAGGTAGTTCACGCCGGCGGTGTCGCCCTTGGCGATCGCCTCGGAGACGGCACGGGTGGCATTGGCTTCCGCCTCGGCCTGCCTTTCGCGGGCCTCGGCATCACGGAAGGCGGCTTCCTTCCGGCCTTCCGCCGCGAGGATCTGGGCCTGCTTCTCGCCCTCGGCCTTGAGGATGGCGGATTGCCGGGCACCCTCGGCCTCGAGGATGGCGGCGCGCCGCTCGCGTTCGGCCTTCATCTGACGGCCCATCGCGCCGACAAGATCGGCCGGCGGGACGATGTCCTTGATCTCGATCCGGGTGACCTTGACGCCCCAGGGCGAGGCCGCGGCATCGACCACCGAGAGCAGGCGGACATTGATCTCGTCGCGGTGCGAGAGCAGCGAATCGAGGTCCATCGCACCCATGACGGTGCGGATATTCGTCATGGTCAGGTTGAGCAGCGCGTAATCGAGCTGGGCGACCTGGTAGGTGGCCCGGGCCGCATCGACGACCTGGTAGAAGAGCACGCCATCGGCGCGGACGGTCGCGTTGTCCTTGGTGATGACTTCCTGCGTCGGCACATCGAGCACCTGCTCCATCACCACGACCTTGGCGCCGATCGTCTCGATATAGGGAATGACGAGGCCGAGCCCGGGCGTGAGCGTCCGGCTGTAGCGGCCGAAGCGCTCGACCGTGTAATGCTTGCCCTGCGGCACCTGACGGACCATCGCGGCCAGCGTGATGATGGCAAAGACGAGAAAGATCAGCGCGACAATCTGGCCGGTATCGAGATTCATGACGGGACGTCTCCTTGCTGGCGTCTCAAGCTGCCTTCCGTCGCATGATTCCACAAGTGCGGCGGCGCACGCTGCGGGTTTCCTCACATCATGATGACGGCTTTACGATGACGCCCTGCTTGAGGCTGTCGCCCAGGCGGCGCATGAGCGTGCCGACCTGGTTGCATTCCTCCTCAGAGAGCACCTGCATCATCTCGTCGAGCAGCCGGGTTTCCTCGGCCAGGGCCTGCCGCGCGAGAGTCTCGCCCTCGGCGGTGAGATAGAGCCGGCGCACGCGGCGATCCTCGGCATCGGCATCGCGGCGGACCCAGCCGCTGGCCTCGAGATCCGGCAGGGCCATGGAGAGGTTCGAACGGCCGACGAAGAGCTTCTCTGCCAGCCGCTGCTGCGTCATGCCCGGCTCGTAGAGCAGGTTCGCCATGATGTCGAACTGCGCCATCCGGATCCCGAGCGGCTGGATGGCCTGCGCCATGCGCTGGGCCCAGAGCGAATGGACGCGCGCCACGGCCAGCCAGTTCTTGAAGCGCGGACGGTCCCAGGGGAGATCGGATTTGGGCGGCTGGTTCATGGCGGGCTCGGCGGACACGGAACAACCAGCTTGACTTTGTTCAGAATTGAACAACAATGTTCAATGTTGAACAAACAAGCTGAGGTCCACACCATGGCATACCCCGCGCTCAAGGTCATCCGTCCCGTCATCCGGCTGTCGAGCGCGCTCTCGCCGCGCCTCACCGGGCGCCTGGCCTTTCGCCTGTTCTGCACGCCGATCGGCCATGCGCGGGTCGATCCCGCCAATCCGGCCATGCGCAAGGCGCTGGCGCTGTTCGAACGGGCGGAGACCCGGATCGTCGGCCATTGCCGGGGCTATGTCCGCAGCTTCCGTTTCGAGCCGGCCGGCGAAGTGCGCGGCACGGTGCTGCTGATCCATGGCTGGACCGGGCAGGCGATCTTCATGGCCGGCTTCGTCGAGCCGCTGCTGGCGGAGGGGTTCCGCGTGCTCGCGCTTGACCTGCCGGCGCATGGCGGCTCGGGCGGGCGGCAGCTCAACGTGCCGCTGGCGGTCGAGGCGGTCAGCGCGGTCGTGCGCGATCACCTGCCGCTGGCGGGCATTGTCAGCCATTCCTTCGGCGGGGCCATCGCCATGGCGGCCCTGGCCGGCGGGGTGGAAAATTTCCCGGCCCTGCCCTGCGCACGGCTGGTCACCCTGGCCGCGCCGCAAGCGATGCAGGATTACGGCGATGCTTTCTCCCGGGCAGTCGGGTTGACCCGCAAGGGCCATCGCGCCTTCGAGAACCGCGTGCTCGAACTGGCGGGGCGGCCGATGGCCAGCTTTTCCGGCAAGGCCTATCTCGCGCAGACGCTGGTCCCCGCCCTGGTGGTCCATGCGCCGGATGACCGGGAAATCCCGTTCTCGGATGCGGAGGCCCTGGCCTCGGCAGGGCCCCAGGTCAGGTTGCTGCCCGTGCCCGGGCTCGGGCATCGCCGCATCCTGATGGCGCCTTCGGTGCATCGCGCGGCGGCCCGCTTCCTCGCTTCGGGCGAGGCATGATGGGGTGGCTCAGAGCCAGCCCATCAGTTCACGGCGGGCAATCGCCTCGAGCACGTCGATCCCGCCCGCGCTGGCATTGAGCGCGGGGATGTAGGTGAAATGCTCGCCGCCGGCATGCTCGAAGATCTCGCGGTTCTCGCCATCGAGTTCTTCCAGCGTCTCGAGGCAATCCGCCGAGAAACCCGGCGCGACCAGCGCCAGCTTCTTCACGCCTGATTCAGCCAGGGCCTTGACGGTCTCGTCCGTATAGGGCTGGAGCCAGGGGTCATTGCCGAAGCGCGACTGGAAGGTGATCCGGAAACGGTCCTTTTCCCAGCCCAGGGCCTCGCGCAGCAGGCGGCCGGTCTTCTGGCATTCGCAATGATAAGGATCGCCCTTCTCGAGATATTTCTGCGGCATGCCGTGGAAAGTCGCCACCAGCACTTCCGGTTCCCAGTCGAGCGTGGCGAGATGGGCGCGGACCGATCTGGCGAGCGCCTCGATATAGACCGGCTCGTCGGCATAGGCCGGGGCCACCCGCACCGATGGCTGCCAGCGCATTTTCATCAGCGCGCGGAAGGCCTCGTCGCAGGCCGTGGCGGTGGTGGCCGCCGCGTAATGCGGGTAGAGCGGCACCAGCAGGATCCGGTCACAGCCCTGGTCCTTCAGGGCCTGGATCCGGCTCTCGGTGCTCGGGTTCTGGTAGCGCATCGCGAAATCGACGATGACCTTGTCCTCGCCGCCGAACCGGGCGGCCAGCTGCTCGGCCTGCTCGCGCGAGATCGTCTTCAGCGGACCCTCGTTCCGCTCGTTGTTCCAGATCGTCGCATAGTCCTTGCCCTTGCGGCCGGGGCGCGTGGTCAGGATGATGAGGTTCAGCAGCGGCCACCAGAGCAGGCGCGGCACCTCGATCACGCGGCGATCGGAGAGGAACTGCTTGAGATAGCGGCGCATCGACCAGTAATCGGTGCCATCCGGCGTTCCCAGATTGAGCAGGAGCACCCCGACCATCCCCTTGCGGACAGGCGGATGGCCCTCGGGAAGGCGAACGCGGCGCATCTCGGCCTCGTTGGCCGTGGCGGCAGGCAGGATCACAGGCTTGTTCATGCCCGCATCACATAACGCGATGCGTGAATTTGTTAAGAGGCTTCTCGTTGTCCGGTCGATTCTTGTCGAAAAGCGGGTCCGGACAGCTCAGCCGACGGGGCGCTCGTCCGCGATCACCTTGCCGTCATTCGGGAGCGAGCCGAGCGGAACGAGCTCGACCTCGCCCTTCAGGCTGGTGGCTGCCCGCAGCGCCTCGCCGATGGCGCTGGAGAGATCCTCGCCGAAATGCGCGGTCTCGACCCGGAGGACCATTGTGTCCTGCTCGTTCTCGCGCCGGACGACGAGGCGCAGGCGGCCGAGGCCGGGATGTTTCTTGGCGACGGTATCGACCTGCGCGGGATCGACGAACATGCCCTTCACCTTGGTGCGCTGGTCGGCGCGGCCCATCCATCCGGCAAGGCGCCGGTTGGTACGGCCGCAGGGCGAGGCACCGTCGAGGAATTTCGACAGGTCACCCGTGCCGAAGCGCAGCAGCGGGTAATCCCGGTTCAGGCGGGTGACGACGATCTCGCCGACCTCGCCATCGGGCACGGGGTCATTCGAGCCGGGGCGGACGATCTCGACCAGGATGCCCTCGTTCACGACGAGGCCGGCGCGGGCCGGTGTCTCGTAGGCAATGATGCCGAGATCGGCCGTGGCATAGGCCTGGTAGGCATCGATGCCCTTCGCCGCAATGGCCTGCTGCAGGCTGGGCGGGAAGGCGGCCCCGGAAACCAGCGCCTTGCGGAGCGAGAGCGCCGGCCTGCCGGCTTCCTCGGCCTTGTCGAGCAGGATCTTCAGGAAATCGGGCGTGCCGCAATAGGCATTCGGTTTCAGCGCCGCGATGGCCTCGATCTGCATCTCGGTCTGGCCGGGGCCGGCGGGGATCACGGCGCAGCCCACCGCATGGGCGCCGGATTCCATGATATGGGCACCGGGTGTGAAGTGATAGCTGAACGTGTTCAGCACGATATCGCCCTTGCGGAAGCCGGCGGCGAAAAGCGCGCGGCCGGCGCCCCACCAATCGGCGGCATAGCCTTCGGGATCGTAGATCGGCCCGGGCGACATGAGCAGCCGCTTGAGCTGACCCGCCGGCGTGGTGGTCAGCCCCGCGAAGGGCGGTGCCACGGCCTGCATGCCGAGCAATTCACCCTTGCGCAGAACCGGAATCCTGGCCAGGGACGCCCGGTCGGTCAGGCCGGCGAGGTCGATTCCGGCGAGCTGCCGGTCGAGATGCGGGGCCGCGGGCCGGGCCCAGGCGAGCAGATCGCGCAGGTCTCCCAGCAGGCCGAGTTCCCGCGTCTCCGGGGCGCGGGTTTCCACGGAATCGAAAAACTCGCTCATCGTTCCTCCGGTCGGTCTCGCGGCAACCCTGACTTCCGCTCAGGCGGCGGGCCGGACGGTTTCCAGGAACTGCTTCATCCGCACAAGCGCCCGCTCGATATTCTCGAGCGAGTTGGCATAGGAGAGCCGGATATAGCCCTCGCCATGGATCCCGAAATCGGGCCCGCCGATTGTGGCGACCCCCGCTTCCTCCAGCAATTGCGCGGCGAGCTTCTTGGCCTTCCAGCCTGTCGCCTTCACATTAGGATAGGCATAGAAGGCCCCCTTCGGTGTCAGGCAAGTGACATTCGGCAGGGAATTGAGGCCGGCCACGACGGCCTTCCTGCGCCGGTCGAATTCGGCCAGCATCGAGGCCACGGCATCCTGCGGGCCTGTCAGCGCGGCGATTCCGGCCCATTGCGCAGAGGCATTCACGCAGGAATAGGAATTGACGGCGAGCTTGCGCGCGGCCTCGTAGGCGGCTTCGGGCCAGACCGACCAGCCCATGCGCCAGCCTGTCATGGCATAGGTCTTCGACCAGCCATTGAGGAGGATCAGACGGTCCCGGATCTCCGGATAGGAGAGCAGGGTGACATGCTCCTCGCCGTCATAGGTCATCTGGTCATAGATCTCGTCCGACATGATGGCGACGCGCGGGAAGCGGGCGAGGCCGGCGATGAGCTTGTCGATCTCGGCCTTCGGTGTCACGCCGCCCGTCGGGTTGGCCGGCGAATTGATGATCAGCAGCCGCGTGCGCGGGGTGATCAGGCCGAGGGTTTCCTCGGCGGAGAAGGCGAAACCGTTTTCCTCGCGGATCGGAACCGGAACCGGGGTCGCGCCGGTGAATTCGATCATCGAGCGGTAGATCGGGAAGCCGGGATCCGGATAGAGGATCTCGACGCCCGGCTCGCCGAACATGGTGATCGCCATATACATCGTCACCTTGCCGCCCGGCACGATCATCACCCGGTCGGGCGAGATCGTGGCGCCGAAACGGCGGTGGAGATCCTCGGCCACGGCCTCGCGGCAGGGAAGGATGCCGGTGGCGGGGGTGTAGCCGTGATGGCCGTCACGCAGGGCCTTGATGGCGGCCTCGACGATATGCGGCGGGGTGGGGAAGTCGGGCTGGCCGATCCCCAGATTGATGATGTCGCGGCCCTGGCGCGCCAGCTCGGTGGCGCGGGCGAGGACAGCGAAGGCGTTTTCCTCGCCGATGCGGGCGAAGGACGGCACGATATCGAGCATGGCAGTTTCCTGTTTCCGGGCCCCTGAAAATATCTGCACGATCCCGACGGGACGCGCTTGATTTTTGCCGTCATCGTGAGCGATCTTGCGGACAAGATCAATCATCATACGATAGCTGCCGACGAGATTGTCGGTAGCGTCGTTGCGGCGGGGGCAACCCGCCGCCCAGGGAGGCACGAGATGGCGAAGAAACCCACCAAGGCAAAGATCGCGCGGCTTCGCTCCCGCGACTGGTTCGACAATCCCTCCAACCCCGACATGACCGCGCTCTATCTCGAGCGCTACCTGAATTACGGCCTGACGCGCGAGGAACTGCAATCGGGCAAGCCGATCATCGGCATCGCCCAGACCGGGTCGGATCTCTCGCCCTGCAACCGGCATCATATCGTGCTGGCCGAGCGCATCCGCGAAGGCATCCGCGAGGCCGGCGGCATCGCGCTGGAATTCCCGGTCCATCCGATCCAGGAAACCGGCAAGCGGCCTTCGGCCACGCTGGACCGCAACCTCGCCTATCTCGGCCTGGTCGAGATCCTCTACGGCTATCCGATCGACGGTGTCGTGCTGACCACGGGCTGCGACAAGACCACTCCGGCCTGCCTGATGGCGGCGGCGACGGTCGATATCCCGGCGATCTCGATCAATTCCGGCCCGATGCTCAATGGCTGGTTCAAGGGCGAGCGGACCGGCTCCGGCACCATTGTCTGGAAGGCCCGCAACCTGATGGCGGCCGGCGAGATCACCTACGAGCAGTTCGTGGAACTCGTGGCCTCCTCGGCGCCCTCGACCGGCCATTGCAACACGATGGGGACCGCCTCGACCATGAACAGCCTCGCCGAGGCGCTCGGCATGTCGCTGCCCGGCTCGGCCTCGATCCCCGCGCCCTATCGCGAGCGCCAGCAGGCCGCCTATGAAACCGGCAAGCGCATCGTCGACATGGTCTGGGAGGATCTCCGTCCATCCAAGATCATGACGCGCAAGGCTTTCGAGAACGCGATCCGCGTGAATTCGGCGATCGGCGGCTCGACCAATGCGCCGATCCATCTCAATGCGATTGCCCGCCATCTCGGCGTGAAGCTGGACAATAACGATTGGGAGACGATCGGCTACGAGGTGCCGCTTCTCGTCAACCTGCAGCCCGCCGGCGAATATCTCGCCGAGGAATATCACCGCGCCGGCGGCGTGCCGGCCGTGGCGGCCGAGCTGATCGCCGAGGGGCTGATCCACGAGGATGCGCTCACGGTCAACGGCAAGACCTTCGGCACGAACAACAAGGGCAGGTTCGCCTCCGACCGGAACGTGATCAAGCCTTTCAAGCAGCCGCTCAAGGCGAAGTCGGGCTTCCTCAACCTGTCCGGCAACCTGTTCGACAGCGCGATCATGAAGACGAGCGTGATCTCGGAGGAATTCCGCAAGCGCTATCTCGAGAACCCCAAGGATCCGATGGCCTTCGAGGGCACGGCCTTCGTGTTCGACGGACCGGAGGATTATCATCACCGGATCGACGATCCCGCCCTGAAGATGGGCGAGGATGCCGTTCTCTTCATGCGCGGCACCGGGCCGATCGGCTATCCCGGCGCGGCCGAGGTCGTGAACATGCGGCCGCCGGCCTATCTCATCAAGAAGGGCATCACGGCCTTGCCCTGCATCGGCGATGGCCGGCAATCCGGCACTTCGGGTTCGCCGTCGATCCTCAATGCGACGCCGGAAGCTGCGATCGGCGGCGGGCTGGCCATCCTGCGCTCGGGGGACCGGGTTCGGATCGACCTCAACAAGCGTTCGGCCGATATTCTCATCTCGAAGGAGGAATATGACAGCCGCCGTGCCGAGCTGGCCGCCAATGGCGGCTACAAGTATCCGCGCAGCCAGTCGCCCTGGCAGGATATCCAGCGCAAGCTGGTGGGCGGGCTTGCCGAAGGCATGGTTCTCAAGCCGGCGGTCAAGTACAAGCGGATTGTCCGCACCCACGGAACCCCGCGGGACAATCACTGAGCCATGGCAGGCAAGGCAGGACAGGCATCGCGGCATTTCCGGCTGCTGCCGGAATGGCTGGGCCAATCCGGCCTCTGGATCCGGGATGAGGCCGATGGCGTGTTCGACGCCATCGGCGCGGAGGAAGCCGGGTTCAGCGAGGATCTGGCCGATCGTCTCGAGGACTGGATGGACGAGTTCGATTCCATCTACGACGAGGATGATCCCAAGGCTTCCGCCTTTGCCAGCCAGGCCGATTTCGACCGCTGGCGCCAGGAGGGGGAGGCGATTGCCGCCGCCCTCCGGGCCGAACTCCCGCCCGGGGACAGGCTGGAGATGATCCTTCCCGAAACCCTGGTGCCAATCGCATGACCGATCTTTCCGGATGGACGAGCCGGCCCCTGCCCGAACGCCGGAGCCTCGAGGGGCATTATTGCCGGCTGGAGCCGCTCGATGCGGCGCGGCATGGTGACCAGCTCTTTGCCGCCTCGATGGCGCCGGGCGCCGAGGAACGGCACCTTTATCTCTTCGAGGGGCCGATGGACCGGGCCCCGTTCCAGGCGTGGCTGGAAGGTCGCGCGGCCTCGCAGGATCCGCTGTTCTTCGCCGTGATCGACAAGGCCACCGGCCGCGTCGAGGGCCGGCAGACCCTGATGCGGATCGACCCCGCCCATGGTGTGATCGAGATCGGCTCGATCCTCTGGGGGCCGGCGATGGCGCGTAGCCGGATCGCGACCGAGGCGCTGTTTCTCTTCGCCGCCTATGCGTTCGACGGGCTCGGCTATCGCCGCTTCGAATGGAAATGCAACGATGCGAATGAACCCTCGAAGCGCGCCGCCCTGCGCTTCGGGTTCAGCTTCGAAGGCCTGTTCCGCCAGCATATGGTGGTCAAGGGCCTCAACCGCGATACGGCCTGGTATTCGATGATCGACCGGGAATGGCCTTCCTTGCGGGAAGGCTACCAGGCCTGGCTCCATCCGGACAATTTTGACAGCAACGGCCAGCAGAAGGCTCGTCTCGAGACCTTCCTCAAGGGCTGACAGGAGGACAATCCATGGCAGGGCGTTTGAAGGGAAAGGTGGCGGTGGTCACGGCTGCGGGGGCCGGGATCGGGCAGGCCATCGCGATGGCTTTCGTGGCCGAGGGGGCGAAGGTGTTCGCCACCGACATCAATCGTGCGGCACTCGATGTGATCCCCCGCGCGCGGAAGATGAAACTCGACGTGCTGAGCGACAAGGCGGTCGCGCGGTTCGCGGAGAAGGTCGGTCCGATCGACATCCTCGTCAATGCGGCGGGTTTCGTGCATCACGGCACCATTCTCGACTGCGATGACAAGGCCTGGGAATTCTCCTTCGACCTCAACGTGAAATCGATGCACCGGATGACGAGGGCCTTCCTGCCCGGCATGCTGGAGAAGGGTCGTGGCTCCATCGTCAACATCGCCTCGGGCGCCGGCTCGGTGCGCGGTATCCCGAACCGCTATGTCTATGGCGCCACCAAGGCGGCGGTGATCGGCCTGACCAAGGCCGTCGCGGCGGATTTCATCAAGAAGGGCATCCGGGCCAATGCCATCTGCCCGGGGACGATCCAGTCGCCCTCGCTCGACCAGCGCATCGCCGACCTGGCCAAGGCCAGCGGCCAGAGCCTCGAGGCGGTGCGGCAGGCCTTCATCGACCGGCAGCCGATGGGCCGGCTCGGGATGGCAGAGGAAATCGCCATGCTCGCGGTCTATCTCGGCTCGGACGAGGCGAGCTACACGACCGGCCAGATTCACCTTGCGGATGGAGGCTTTGCGCTATGAAGATCCTGATCCTCGGCGGCGCCGGGATGGTTGGACGGAAGCTGGCCGAAAGGCTGGCGGGGGATGGTCGCCTGGGCGGCATCCCGATCAGCCGGGTCGTGCTGCATGACATCGTCATGCCTGCCGCCCCCAAGGGCGCGACATTCCAGGTCGAATGCCTCGCTTCCGATTTCTCGCTTCCGGGCGGGGCGGAGCGCCTTGTCGCCTCGCGGCCGGATGTCATCTTCCATCTCGCCGCGATTGTCTCGGGCGAGGCGGAAGCGGATTTCGAGAAGGGCTACCGGATCAATCTCGACGGCACGCGGATGCTGTTCGACGCGATTCGCCGGATCGGCGACGGCTATCATCCGCGCGTCGTCTTCACCTCGTCGATCGCGGTGTTCGGCGCGCCCTTCCCCGAGGCGATCGGCGACGAGTTCTTCAACACGCCGCTGACCAGCTACGGTACCCAGAAGACCATCGGCGAGCTCCTGCTGGCCGACTACACCCGGAAGGGGTTCTTCGACGGGATCGGCATCCGGCTGCCGACGATCTGCGTGAGGCCGGGCCTGCCGAACAAGGCGGCCTCGGGCTTCTTCTCGAATATCTGCCGCGAGCCGCTGGCGGGCAAGGAGGCGGTCCTTCCGGTCTCCGAAGAGGTGCGCCACTGGCATGCCTCGCCGCGCGCCGCTGTCGGGTTTCTCGTGCATGGCGCGACGATCGATACGGCCAAGGTCGGCCCGCGCCGCAACCTGACCATGCCGGGCCTGTCCTGCACGGTGGGCGAGCAGATCGAGGCGCTGCGGCGTGTCGGGGGTGACAAGGTCGTCGCGCGGATCCGGCGCCAGCCCGATCCGGTAATCGAGAAGATCGTTGCCGGGTGGCCGAGGAATTTCGATGCGCGGCGTGCTGTCGCCCTCGGTTTCCGCGCCGAAGCCACGTTCGACGAGATCCTCAAGGTGCATGTCGAGGACGAACTCGGCGGCCAGATCGCCTGAGGGGAAAGCAGGAAGGGGAGCCGCCGGCTCCCCTTTTCCGTCAGCGGCGGATCGGCCAGGGTGTCTCGGTCACCGGGGTCAGCGGACCCTTGCCTTCCGAGAAGCTGATGATGTTGTCGACCACCAGCTGGCCCATCTTGTTCCGGGTGTAATGCGAGCCGGAACCGACATGCGGCAGCAGCACGACATGTTCCATCCCGAACAGGGCCTCGGGAACATGCGGCTCGTTCTCGAAGACATCGAGCCCCGCCGCGCCGAGCTTGCCGGCAGCCAGAAGCTCGACCATGGCCGGCTCGTCGACGAGCGTGCCGCGGGCGACATTGATCAATGTTCCGCTCGGGCCGAGCGCTTCCATGACCGCACGGCTGACGATGCCCTTCGTGCCCGGGCCGCCCGGGGCGATGACCATCAGGATGTCCACATCCCGCGCCATCTCGACCAGATCGCCGTAATAGCGATAGGGGATATCCGGCTTCGGATTGCGGCTGTGATAGGAGAGGGTCAGGCCGAAGGCTGCGGCGCGCTGGGCGATGGCCGAGCCGATCCGGCCGAGGCCGAGAATGCCCATCTTCTTCTCGCGCAGGGAGGCCGTAAGCGGGAAGGGGCCTTCCTTCGTCCAGCGGCCGTCGCGCAGGTAGCGATCGGCCTGCGGCAGGCGGCGGATGGTGGCGATGAGCAGGCCGAGCGCAAGATCGGCCACTTCGTCGGTCAGGACATCCGGCGTGTTGGTGACGACGATGCCGTTCTTGCCGGCCCAGGCGGCATCGACGCTGTCATAGCCCACGCCGAAATTGCCGACGATGCCGAGATTGGGAAAACGCTGCATCAGCGCCGCGTCGATCTTGCCATGGCCGGACCCGCCGACCATGCCGCGGATCCGGTCGCGATGGCTGGCGAAGAAGGCTTCCTTGTCGGCGATCTCGTGCAGCTTGTGCACGGTAAAGCGCGCCTCAAGACCTTCCCGGATCAATGCCATGACCGGGCCGGTCATCAGGATTTCAAAATCGGACACCCGAACTCTCCCTTGAATGCTCTGTCCGCCCTCGGACTTGGCGGCGTTGGCTCCACTAGAGCCTGACAGGCAGGACAATTCAACCGGCTGCAGCAGGATTTCCGTTGCGCAGCGCGCGGCCGGGAGGGTCACTCGGCCTCGTCGGCCTCATCCTCGGCCAGCGCCTCGGCATCCAGATCAGGATCGAGCTGCTCGCCCAGCTGCCGGGTTATGCGCCGGAGCGACTTGCGCAGGCGCTTGGCTTCCTTGCTGTCGAAGATATCGGAGATCTCGGCTTCCAGCTGGGCCGTGGCGATCTCGATCTTCTCGAGCTTGTCGATCCCTGCCTCGGTCAACCGGACGCGGACGACCCGGCCATCCGCGGATTTGGCCTCGCGCTCGACAAGGCCCTGCGCCGCCAGCCGGGCGATGGTTTTCGACGCGGTGGGCGGCCGGACATGCAGGGTGCGCGACAGGTCACCCATCGACATTCCGTCACGGTTCTGCGCAAGGATCTGAAGTGCCTGCTCCTGGCCCGGGAACAGGCCGATCTCCCCGAGCAGGGTCGCCATGCGCGTCCGGTGCAACCGTGCCGCAAGGACAAGCTGGAACCCGATCGACTTCCGCCCAGGATGCTTCATGCCCCGCCCCTTTGACCCGGCTCTCCCGGATCTGTTCCGATGTCCCTGATCAAGGCCAGGGTCATTCGCTTCCGTTTCGCCGATACTCTGGCTAAATACCAGAGAACTTCCTATCCGAACGACACAATTCAATGACAGGACGATGACAAAGCCGGCTTTTTCGCTCGATATCGCCGGAATGACCTGCGCCGCCTGTGCGCAACGCGTCGAGCGGATGCTGGCGCGGGATGGCGGTTTTGTGCATATCGCGGTCGATCTCGCTGCCGATCGCGTGGTGCTGACGCCGCAGGATGCGCTGGCTATCGAACAAGCAAGCCGGCGCGCTGTCGCGGCCATCGAGGCGGCCGGCTACCGGGCCTTTCCGCGCGGCGGTTCGCTGGAAGAGCGGCGACTCGCCCGGGCCTTGGGCGAGGCCGAGGCGCGGGCCGCATCGCGCTGGCTCCTTCTGCGTGCAGCGATGTCGCTGGCGCTCTTCATGCCCTTTGCGATCGCGATGATCGCCGAAACCCTGGCCGGAGACGGGCATCACTGGATCCCGCCGCTCTGGCAGCTGGCGCTCGCCATCCCGGTCCAGACGTTCGGAGCCTGGCCGTTCTACCGCCAGGCCTGGCATGCCGTGCGCGGCCGGACCGCCACGATGGATGTGCTGGTGGTGCTGGGGACGGGGGCGGCCTTCCTTCTCAGCCTCTGGCATCTGTTCGACGGATCGGCCGGGCATGGCGCCCCGCTCTATTTCGAGGGCAGCGTCGCCGTCATTGCCTTCGTGCTGGCGGGCAAGCTGGTGGAGCAACGCGCCAAGCGCGAGGCCGGGGTGGCTCTCGGTGCCCTCGAGGCTCTCATCCCCGACCGGGTGGAGATCCGCGACGGCACGGAATCCCGGGTGATCACCCGCAAGGATGTCCGGACGGGCATGGTGGTCCTTGTCCGGCCTGGCGGCATGTCGCCGGTGGATGGCGAGATCGTCGATGGCGTCGCCTTCCTCGACGAATCCAGCTTGACCGGCGAGAGCCTGCCGATCCGGCGCGGCCCTGGCGAAAGGGTCCAGGCGGGGGCGGTCGTCAGCGGCGGGGCCCTCGCCTTGCGGGTCGAGGCTGTCGAGGACGAAACGCGGATCGCGCGGCTGGCCCGGCTGATCGATGATGCCGGATCCGGCGCCGCCACCCGCGTGCCGCTGATCGACCTGCTGACCCGCATCTTCGTGCCGGCGGTTCTGGCCATTGCCGCCATGTCCTTCGGTTTCTGGCTCTGGCAGGGCGCCGGCTTCGAACGGGCTGCCATCATCGCGGCATCCGTGCTGGTTGTCGCCTGTCCCTGTGCGCTCGGCCTCGCCACGCCGATTGCCCTGATGGCCGGCCGCCGCGCCGGTGCCCGGCTGGGCCTGATCGTCGTGGACCAGCGCGCCTTCGATCCCGGTGCCCGGCTCGAGGCCATCGCCTTCGACAAGACGGGCACCCTGACCCGGGGACGGCCGGAATTGCTGGCGATCCATGCAGGGGGTGATGCGACGGAGGCGCTCGTCCTTGCGGCGGCGCTTGCCGGGCGATCGGACCATCCGCTGGATCTTGCGCTACGCCAGGCTGCCGAGGCCCGCAGCCTCGCCCTGCCGGAAGTCGAGGCATGGCAGGCGGAATCCGGCGGAGGCCTCAGCGGAGATATCGCGGGCAGGCTTGTCCGGCTGGGCTCGCAGGCCTTTGCCGAGGCCGGGGCCGTTGCGCGTTTCGATGCGCTGCTTTCGGCCATGCCGGAAGCGGACCGGGTGCAGCCGAACAGTTTCCTCAGCGTCGATGGCCAGCCGCGCGCGATCTTCGTTGCCGGCGATTCTCCGCGTCCGGAATCCGCCGAGGCCATTGTCCTCCTGCATGGGCTCGGCCTCGAGACGGTCATGCTGTCCGGCGACCGGCAGGCTGTCGTCGACCGGGTGGCTGCCGGTCTCGGGATCGGGAAGGCGCTTGGCGGCATGAAGCCCGAGGACAAGCTGGCCTGGCTGCAGGCCCGGATCGGCGAGGGCCGGGTGATCGGCTTCGTCGGGGATGGGCTCAATGACGGGCCGGCCCTGCAGGCCGTGGCGGTCGGGCTCGCCATGGGCACGGGAACCGAAGTGGCGAAGGGTGCCGCCACGGTGATTCTCGCCCGCCCGGACCCGCGGCTGGTGGCGCGGTTCGTCGCCTTGTCGCGCCGGGTCCGGCTCGGGATCGGCGAGAACCTTTTCCTGGCTTTCGTGTTCAATGCCGTGGCCATTCCGCTTGCGGTGCTGGGCCATCTCTCGCCGGCCATTGCCGGCGCGGCCATGGCCCTGTCCTCGATTTCCGTGGCCCTGAATGCCCTGCGGCTGGCCCGCTGGCGCCCTGTCGGAACACATTAAGGCTGGCGGAAAAATTTTCTCCGCAGGGTGCCGGTTTTTCTTGCATCGCCGGAACGATGGACCTATACAGCGCTTGCCCAATTTCGCACGTGCCTGTGGTTGCGTGCTGGTCGGCGGATCTCCGGACAAGAGGCCGGAAAAACGCCAGTCGTTGGGGGCAGCGAGAGATCGCTGAGCCCTGAAGAACGGACCAGTAGCCGGAGGCGAACCGGCGGCCCCGCCCGAAGCGGGTGACGCAGCTCAAAGCAACGACGGAGCGGGCTTTTTTGGTCTCAGCCGGGTTCCAAGTCCGGCGAACTGAAGAGGCTTGTCCATCTTGCCGGGCGTGCGGTCGGGTATCCCCCTTCCAAACGATGGCTTCCTTGACGTGATGTCTGGCTTTTCGGCTGGCAGCACTCATGGTCGTCCAACGGCGCAGCGTCACCGCCGTAACGGAACCGCTCAGGTTCCCGCGCGGCACGGGACTCATCGGAATCGCTTGCCGCGTCTCCACCGTGCGGCATGCAGGGAAGATGCGTCCCAAGTGTCCATCGCCCATGCGGGAGAGTCCCGCAAGAAGGGGATGCTGCCATGACTGATCGCATTCGCGAATTCCTCCGGACCCGTCGTGATGAAGGTCCGCGTCTCATCATCGATCTCGATGTCGTCCGCGACAATTACAATGCGTTCGCCGGCGCCTTGCCGGATACGCGCGTCTTCTATGCCGTGAAGGCCAATCCGGCTCCGGAAGTCCTGGAACTGCTGACCAAGCTCGGCTCCTGCTTCGACACGGCCTCGATCGGCGAGATCGAGATGGTGCTCGCGGCCGGTGCCACGGCGGAGCGGATTTCCTTCGGCAACACGATCAAGAAGGAACGCGATATCGCGCGTGCCTATGAGCGTGGTGTGCGCCTCTTCGCCGTGGATTGCGAAGCGGAAGTCGAGAAGATCGCCCGTGCCGCGCCGGGTTCGAAGGTGTTCTGCCGCATCCTGTGCGACGGCGAGGGCGCCGAATGGCCGCTTTCGAAGAAGTTCGGCTGCGTGCCGGAAATGGCGCCGCGCGTTCTCGAGCTGGCGCATCGCCTCGGCCTCGTGGCCCATGGCGTGTCGTTCCATGTCGGCTCGCAGCAGCGCAACCCGCTGATGTGGAATCGCGCGCTTGCCTCGGCGGCGTCGATCTTCCGCGAGATGGCGGAGCGCGGCATCGTGCTGTCTATGGTCAATCTCGGCGGTGGTTTCCCGACGAAGTATCTGAAGGACGTGCCGGCCGTTAAGGCCTATGGCCAGGCGATCTTCGCCGCGTTGCGCGCGCATTTCGGCAACCGCATCCCGGAAACGATCATCGAGCCGGGCCGCGGCATGGTGGGCAATGCCGGAATCATCGAGGCCGAGGTCGTGCTCGTCTCGAACAAGTCCGACGATCCCTCGGATCTCCGATGGGTCTATCTGGATATCGGCAAGTTCCACGGACTGGCCGAGACCATGGACGAGGCGATCCGCTATCCGATCCGCACCCCGCGGGATGGCGATGACCTCATTCCCTGCGTCCTCGCCGGGCCGACCTGCGATTCGGCGGATGTGATGTACGAGAAGGAGCCGTATATGCTGCCCTTCAGCCTCGAGCTCGGCGACAAGGTGCTGATCGAGGGGACGGGCGCCTATACGACGACCTATTCGTCGCAGAACTTCAACGGCATGACCGGCCTGCGCCAGATCGTCATCTGACCCCACCCAACCTTTCCCGTTCGGCGTGAGCGCGGCATTTCCGCGCTCATGGTGCGAGGGTTCTCTCTTGCAATGGCGGAGTTTCCGCCAGGGAGGACCATCCCATGGCCTTTATCGATACCGAGAAACTGTTCGACATTCCCGCCCGCGAGGCGCTGCTCGACCGCGCCTTCGGCCCGAATCGCCGGGCGAAGACCTGCGAGCGCCTGCGCGAGGGGCGCCTTCCGGCCGACGGCCTGTCTTTCGTCGCGCGGGCAGATGACCGCGTGATCGGCACCCTGCGCTTCTGGCATATCCGTGCCGGGGGAAGGGCGGCGCTTATGCTCGGCCCGATCGCCGTCGACCCGCTGTTTCGCAGCATGGGCCTTGGCAGGCACATGATCAGGCTCGGCCTCGACCGGGCCGAGCAGATCGGCCATCAGGCTGTCATTCTGGTCGGCGATGCGCCCTATTACCAGCGCTTCGGGTTCAGCCGCTCCCTGACGGAAGGGCTGGACATGCCCGGCCCCGTCGATCCGGCGCGGTTCCTCGGGCTCGAGTTCGAGCCCGGCATCCTGGCAGGGGCCAAAGGCCTTGTCAGCCCGACGGGTGCGATCCCGCTTGTTTCGGCGGAGCGCCCGGTGGGCCATCGACGGGCCGCCTGACCCGCTGGCCGACGTTTCAGCCCTTGACGAGGGCCTTCCCGCTCCGCATTAGGCGGAGCGTTCCCTTCTATTGATCATGTATCAGGAAAGATCCGCGACCATGACCGACTGGCCAGTCCACGGCACCATTTCCGGCCCGATCGTGATGATCGGTTTCGGCTCCATCGGGCGCGGCACCCTGCCGCTGATCGAGCGCCATTTCCGGTTCGACCGTTCCCGTTTCGTGGTGATCGATCCGGATGATTCGGATCGCCGCCTGCTGGACGAGCGCGGGATCACCTATATCCAGGCGGCAGTGACACGCGAGAATTATCGCGACCTGCTCAAGCCGCTGCTGACTAAGGGCGAGGGCCAGGGTTTCTGCGTCAATCTCTCGGTCGATACCTCGTCCCTGGACATCATGGAATTCTGCCGCGAGATCGGGGTGCTCTACATCGACACCGTGGTCGAGCCGTGGCTCGGTTTCTACTGGGACAATTCGGCCGGCGCGGCCGCGCGCTCGAACTATGCCTTGCGCGAGACCGTGCTCGCGGCCAAGCGGCGCAAGCCGGGCGGCACGACGGCGGTTTCCTGCTGCGGTGCCAATCCGGGCATGGTCTCCTGGTTCGTGAAGCAGGCGCTGGTGAACATCGCGTCGGATATGGGCCTCGATTTCGAGGAGCCGAAAACCCGCGAGGGCTGGGCCGGGCTGATGCACAAGGCGGGCGTCAAGGGCGTGCATATTGCAGAGCGTGACACGCAGCGGGCAAAGAATCCGAAGCCGGCAAATGTCTTCGTGAATACATGGTCGGTTGAGGGGTTCCTGTCGGAGGGCATGCAGCCTGCTGAACTCGGCTGGGGCACGCATGAAAAGTGGATGCCGGAGAACGGCCGCACCCATGAGAGCGGCTGCGGAGCGGCGATCTATCTGCTCCAGCCCGGCGCGAATACCCGGGTGCGCTCCTGGTGCCCGACGCTTGGCGCTCAGTATGGTTTCCTCGTGACGCATAACGAGTCGATCTCGATCGCCGATTTCTTCACGCTTCGGGATGATGCCGGCAAGCCGATCTACCGGCCGACCT
The DNA here is from genome assembly GCA_027484605.1 of Hyphomicrobiales bacterium. Classification (GTDB taxonomy): domain Bacteria; phylum Pseudomonadota; class Alphaproteobacteria; order Rhizobiales; family Beijerinckiaceae; genus Rhabdaerophilum. The sequence continues at coordinate 50,371 of JAIXSR010000005.1, forward strand.
GCCATTACGCCTATCATCCGGCCAATGATGCGGTGCTGTCGCTGCATGAACTGTTCGGCAATGGCGGCACTATCCAGGAAAAGCACCATATTCTCGACGAGCACGAGATCGTCGATGGCATCGACGAACTCGGCGTCCTGCTCTTCGGGCATTCCCGCAATGCCTACTGGTATGGCTCGCAGCTCTCCGTCGAGGAGACGCGGCGCCTCGCGCCCTACCAGAACGCGACGGGGATGCAGGTGACGTCGGCCGTGCTCGCCGGCATGGTCTGGGCGCTCGAGAACCCGGATGCCGGGATCGTCGAGGCCGACGAGATGGATTACAAGCGCTGCCTCGAGGTGCAGTTCCCGTATCTCGGGCCGGTGCGCGGCTTCTATACCGACTGGTCGCCGATCCAGGGCCGCGAGAAGCTCTTCCCGGAGGATGTGGATTATTCCGATCCCTGGCAGTTCCGGAACATCCTGGTCCGGTAACCAGAAGGCGGGCCATGGCCCGCCTTTTTTCTGGATCGGCCGAGATCGGAAGCCGGCTTACAGCCGGCGCTGCATCATCAGCTCGGTAATTGACCGGCCATCCGGCAGGCGAAGGTAATCCTCCTCGCGGCCATAAACCGTGAAGCCGACCCGCTCATAGGTGGCGCGCGCGGCCTTGTTGTGCTCTCCGACCTGCAGTTTCAGCCAGGCAAAGCCAAGTTCGCGGGCCAGGTCGATCGCATGGGTCAACATCGCCTCGGCGATGTTGCGGCCGCGCGCTTCCGGCACGACATAGACCGACCAGACCTCGCATTTGTGGCGGGTCTTCACCCCCGTGGCGAGATGGGTCGGCAGGAAGAGATGGCCGAGCATCGCATCCGTGCCCGGCTCGAAGGCGCCGATCACGTGGCCGGCCTCGATCCGCTCGATATAGGCTGCCAGCGGCAGATCCCAGTCCTTTGCGGTCGAGGTGAAGGCATCGGGGTGATCGGTCAGCCCGCGCAGCCGCAGCACCCGGAAGGCCGGGGCATCGGCCGGCCCGAGGCGGCGGATCGAGACATTCTGCGCTTTCGCCATGATGTGTGCTCCCGCCCTAGAGATAACGCAATGCGTCCTGGATATCCGCCTCGTCGATCTCGACCAGTGGCTTCCGCACCTTGGCGGCCTGGATCGCCTCGCCGGGCCGCATCACGAGGATGAAGGTCTCGAGTCCGGGGCATGCCGGGTCGGCGCATTCCACCTCGGAAATGGTCAGGTCGGCCTCCGGGCCGAGGGCGGCGAGGCACCATCCGCGGACCCGCTCGAGCGCCCCGGCATCGCGGGGCGGCTTTTTCCGGAAGGGTCCGCCGAACAGGGCCATGTCACACCGGCAGGGCCAGCAGCCCGGCGCCGCCGCTTGCGGAGCCGAAGACCAGTCTCTTGCCATCCCTGTCCCAGCCGAGGGCGGTGATCGGCGTGCCGTCACCGCCGGCCCGGACCAGCAATTCCGAGGCATCGGTCAGGCGGACGAGCAGGACCCAGCCATCCTCGTAGCCGATGGCGAGAACCAGCGCGCGGGGATGGAACGCGACACAGGAGACCTTGGCCGGCCGGATCCCGCATTCCCGCGGGGCCTTGCCGGTCGGGCCTTCCTTGGCGAAGGGCCAGATGATGGCGGCCTCGGCCCCGGATGTCGCAAGCCAGAGCCCGTCATGCGACCAGGACCACGACCGCGTCTTCGAGGGATAGCCCGACATCCGCATATGGCCCTTGTCGGCCAGGCGCCAGCCATGGAGCTGGTTCTCCTGCATCGAGGTGATGAGGAAACGGTTGTCCGGCGAGAAGCTCGTGTCGAGATGCGGGCCCTTCCATGTCAACCGTTCGGGTTCGGCATCGGCGTTCGGGAACCAGAGCGTCACGCCGTCGATATGCGCGATGGCAAGCCGGTAGCCCTTGGGTGCGAAGGCGAGGCCCTGCGGCGTCGAGGGCGCGGTCAGCGTCTTCAGCCTCCCCTTGCTGTCGCGCACGGTGACATTCTTGCCGGCTGACCAGCCGGCGCTGCCATCGGGCCCGAGCGCAACGGCGTCGATCCACCGGCCCTTCTCGTTGCCGATCTCGACAGACCGGCCATCGGGTCCGGTCTCGACAATCCGCCCGTCATCGCCGCCGGTGAGGAGCCGCGTGCCGGCATGGGCCGCGACAAGGATCGCATCGGCATGCGGGTGCATCGGCGCGGCTTCCCGGCCGAGCTGGATCCCGCCATCGGCGAAGACGAAGAGCATCTCGTCGCCCAGGAAGCCGGCCCTGAGCACGTAGCGGTCGAAGGCCAGTGTGGTGACGCGGTCGACCAGCGTCTGGACAGGCGCGGCAGGCATCAGGCGACGCAGGACAGGAAGCCCTGGCGCAGGGCATCTTCGTTGAGGTTCCGGCCGATGAAGACGATGCGCGAGACGCGCTTCTCGTCCGGCTTCCAGTCACGCTGCAGGTCGCCATCGAGGATCATGTGGACGCCCTGGAAGACGAAGCGCTTCGATTCCCTGGCAAAGGCGAGAATGCCCTTGGAGCGGAGGATGTTCGGCCCCTCGGTCTGCACCAGATCGTTGATCCAGGGCATGAATTTCTCGGGATCGACATCGCCGGGATGGGCGATCGAGACCGATTGCATCTCCTCGTCATGGTAATGTTTCAGCCCGCCATGGTGGTGGTGATGGCCATGATGGTGGTGATCATGCGTGCAATCCGGCCCGCATTCGCCGTCATGGTCATGATCATGATGGTGATCATCCGCTTCGAGGAAGGCGGGCTCGATCTCGAGGATGCGTTCGAGATCGAAGGCGCCGCGATCGAGCACCTCGGCCAGCGGGATCTGGCATTTCTGCGTCTTGTGCAGGCGGGCATAGGGGTTGATGGCGCGGATCCGCGCCTCGACCTCGCGCAGCTCCGCCGGCGAGACCAGATCGGTCTTGTTGAGCAGGATCACGTCGGCGAAGGCGATCTGGTTCTTGGCTTCCGGTGCATCCTTCAGCCGTGCGGCCAGCCATTTCGCATCCGCCACGGTGACGACGGCATCGAGCCGCGCCTTATCCCCGACATCCTGGTCGACGAAGAAGGTCTGCGCGACAGGGGCCGGGTCGGCGAGGCCGGTTGTCTCGACAATGATGGCGTCGAAGCGGCCTTTCCGCTTCATCAGGGTCTCGATGATGCGGATCAGATCGCCGCGCACGGTGCAGCAGATGCACCCGTTATTCATCTCGAAGACTTCCTCGTCGGCCCCGACGACGAGGTCATTGTCGATGCCGATCTCGCCGAATTCGTTGACGATCACCGCATATTTCTTGCCATGCGGTTCCGAGAGGATCCGGTTGAGCAAGGTGGTCTTGCCGGCGCCGAGATAGCCCGTCAGGACCGTTACAGGGATCTTGTCCGTCATCGTGTTGCTCATGGCTCATCCGCGCGGCTGTCGCAGCCGCTTCCGTTGTCGCGTGTTTGAAACGAAACGCGAAGCGCTTCAAGTCCTGACGGTCATTCCGCCTTCAGGGCATCGAGCAGCGTCTTCGCGTTGTGACGCATCATCGCGATGTAGGTCGGCGCGGGGCCTTTTTCATCGGACAGGGCATCAGAAAACAGCGTGCCGCCAACTCTCGCGCCGGTTTCCTTCGCGATCTGTTCGGCGATGCGCGGTGAGGTCATGTTCTCGAGGAAAACGGCCCGGACCTTCTTGTCCCGAATCAGGCGGATGACCCGGGCGACGTCCTTGGCCGACGGTTCGGCATCCGAGGACATGCCCTGGACTGACTCGAAGGTGAAACCGAATTCGCGCGCGAAATAGTCGAACGCTGCGTGGCTGGTCATCGTGACGCGGCGCTCCCGCGGCAAGGTGGCGAAGGCGTTCTCGATCTCGGATTTCACAGCGGCCAGCTCGGCGAGATAGGCTTCGGCATTCTTTCGATAGGCCGGTTCGCCCGCAGGGTCAGCCTTGATCAGACCATCGCGGATATTGACGACATAGACCTTGACGGCATCAATGGATTGCCAGGCATGCGGGTCGAGCCGGCCATGGCTGTGACCATGGTCATGTCCGTGCCCATGCCCATGGGCTTCCTTCTTCGTCTTCTCGATCGCGTTGATGCCCGTCGATGCGACGATCACCGGGATCTTGGCGCCTGCACTCTTGATCAGGCGTGGCATAAAGGTCTCCAGACCGAGGCCGTTCACGACTATCAGGCCAGCGTCCTTCACCTTCTTCGCATCGGCCGGGCTCGCCTGATAGACATGCGTGTCTCCGTTCGGACCGACCAGCGGGACAACATTGGCGCGCTCCTTTGCGACCTGCCGCGTCAGGTCCGCGAGGATGGAGAAGGATGTCACCACCTCCAGTGGTTTTGACGGAGCGGTCTGGGCCAGGGCGGCGGGCGCCAGCGCGAGGGCCATGGCGCCGGCCATCAGGCTGCGACGAGAGGTTATAACATTACGAAAGAGGGGCGGGAGGATATCCATGGCGGGGCACTCCGTTGTTCAGGCTTCGAGATGGCGTTGGGGGAAATAGCGCCGCACGATTCCGTGCGGGCCAAGGGCGAGCGAGGCGCCGTAGATCAGGCCGGCGACAAGGATGATGGCGGGCCCGGAGGCCATGCCGAGATGATAGGAGGCGAGAAGCCCGGTCACATTGGCGAGGATGGCCAGCGGCACGGCGATGGCGATCATGGACGAGACATCATCGGTCCAGAGACGTGCCGAGCCGGCGGGGAGCATCATGATGCCCACGACGAGCAGCGTCCCGAGCGCGTGGAACCCGGCGACAAGGTTCAGCACGACAAAGGTCAGGAAGCCGAAATGGAAGACCCATCCGAACCGGGTGACGCCGGCGGCGAAGCCGGGATCGAGGCATTCCATCACCACGCCGCGATAGCCCAGGGCCAGTGCCAGCAGGGTTGCCGAGGCAACCGCGACGATGAGGACAAGGGTCGGATCGTCCAGCGCGAGGATCGAGCCGAAGAGCAGGGCCAGCAGGTCGAGATTGGAGCGGCTGGCCGAGATGAGGGTGACGCCGAGGGCCAGCGAGACGAGATAGAAGGCCGCGAGAGCCATGTCTTCCTTGACGAGGGTGGTCCGCGATACGAAGCCCGAGGCGATGGCGACACCGAAGCCGGCGATCAGCCCGCCGAGGGTCATGTAGCCGAGCGACAGGCCGCCGATCAGGAAGCCCAATGCGGCGCCGGGCAGGATGGCATGGGCCATGGCATCGCCGATCAGGCTCATGCGGCGCAGCATCAGGAACACGCCGATCGGCGCGGCCGCGAACGAGATCGCCAGCCCGCCGACCAGCGCGCGTCGCATGAAGGGGAATTCGACGAAGGGCGCGACGAGGAGATCGTAGACCATGTCAGGCCGCCCGGTGGCATTCGGCGGCCCGGCGGTCGAAGGCTTCCGCCATCTGCCGCGCGGTTTCGAGCCGGTCGGTCGTCAGCACCCCGGATGTCGCGCCCCAGCCGAGCGGATCGCGGGCGAGGAGCAGGGTCTGCGGGAAATGTCGCCGGACGAGTTCGAGATCATGCAGGACGGCGAGGATGGTCCTGCCCTCGCTGTGCCAGCGCGCGACGATCTCCAGAAGGTCGTCGATGGTGCGCTGGTCGATGGCGGTGAACGGCTCGTCGAGCAGGATGAGCGGGGCATCCTGCAACATCAGCCGTGCGAAGAGCAGGCGCTGCAGCTGGCCACCCGACAGCGTGCGGATGGAACGGCGCTCGAAACCCGACAGACCGACCAGGCCAATGGCCTCGAGCGCGCGATCCCGCTCGGTGCGCGAGATCCGGCCGAACATCCCGCGCCGGCCGCACAGGCCGGTCAGGGCGAGATCGAAGACCGTCACCGGGAAATCACGGTTGAGATCGCCGATCTGCGGCATGTAGGCCATATGCGGGAAGGTGTTGACGATCCGCCCTGCCAGCGGGGCGAGGCGCCCGGCAATGCCTTTCAGGAGGGTCGACTTGCCGCCGCCATTCGGCCCGACAATCGCCAGCAGCGTGCCCGGCTCGATCCGTCCGTCGAGATGGTGGACGGCGGGGTGCCGGTCATAGCCGAGCGTCAGGTCCTCGAAGGCCAGGATCGGATCAGACATCGCGCATCGCCCAGAAGGCCAGCGCCCAGAGCAGGGCGACCAGCGGCAGGGCCAGCAGCAGGCGCTGGCCGGCGGACAAGGCCATCAGCGAGAGGCGCGGCGGATCGGCCCGCTCCGTGCGCAGGGCCGGAAGGGTGGCATGGTCATGCCGGTGGCCGGCATGGTCATGTCCGTGGTGATGGTCATGCGCATGAGGATGCCCGTGTCCGGGGCCATGGTCATGCCCGTGGGCATGCCCCGATGCCGGAGCATGGGCAGGAACGGGGGCGACGGCGCGCGGCAGGAGGGATGTCGGTTCCGACATGGCCAGCGTTATAATATAACAGGCCGGCCGGGGCAACCGCTTCGCGCGGTTATTCGTAGATCGGTTCCGCCTTGATGGCAGCCTTGACGAAACGCCAGCAGAGATAGATGCCCAGGGCCAGCGAGATCGCGATGAGGGCCATCGTCACTTCCTCGCCCCAGCCGGTCAGGCCGCCAACTGCCCAGCCCAGCGCAAGGGCAGCCGCCAGGATCTCGGTGCCGACGAGGATCGTCGCGCAGATCACGGTCAACGCGTTCTGGCGGTTGAGCGATTTTCCGGCCATCGGCTTTTCCTTGTCCAAGACGTCTTTCCTGATGGTGGGGAGCGGTATAGCTTTTGGCAACCCGGCGCAATCGCCGATCCCTCATTTTCTGCAGGACCTCCATGCCCGATACGCCTATTTTCGGACACGCGGCTGTTGCCGCGCCGCATTTTCTCGCTGCCGAAGCCGGGCGCGATATCCTCGCTGCCGGCGGCAATGCCATCGAGGCCATGGTGGCCATGGCGGGGGTGATTGCGGTCGCCTATCCGCATATGAACGGGCTCGGCGGTGACGGATTCTGGACGATCCGCACGCCGGACGGGAAGGTCCGCTGCATCGAGGCCTGCGGATTTGCCGGCTCGAAGGCGACGATCAGCCATTATCGCGCCAAGGGCCACGAGACGATTCCGGTGCGGGGCGGCGATGCGGCCCTGACCGTGGCCGGGGCCGTGGGCGGCTGGCAGGCCGCGCTCGAGCTTGCGGCGGCTTTCGGGGGCAAGATGCCGGTGCCCGACCTGCTGGCGCCGGCCCGTCGGCATGCGGCCGATGGCGTGCCGGTTTCGCAGAGCGAGGGGCGCTACATCATCAAGGAGCGGGAGGAGATCACCGCCGTTCCCGGTTTCGCGGCGCATTTCCTGGCCGAGGATGGCGGGCAGGTGAAGGCCGGGACCCTGCGGCGCCAGCCGGCCCTTGCCGGCGTGTTCGAGCAGATGGCCCATGCCGGTCTCGATGATTTCTATCGCGGCGATGTCGGCCGCGAGATCGCTGCCGATCTGGCGAAGGCCGGCTCGCCGGTGACGCGCGGCGACCTGCAGGCCTACCAGGCCCGCTGGCGCGAGCCGCTCCAGACGCGGATCCCGGGTGCGAGCCTGTTCAACGTGCCGCCGCCGGCGCAGGGGCTGGCCTCGCTGATCCTGCACGGGGTCTTCGCCCGCCTGCCGGAAGCGCGGCCGGAGAGTTTCGAGCATCTCCACGGGCTCATCGAGGCCGCGAAGCGCGCCTACGCGATCCGGGACCGCGTGGTGACGGATTTCGACCATCTCGCCGTCGATCCCTCCCGTTACCTGACCGAGCAGGCTCTGGCGCGGGAAGTCGCGGCGATCCGGGCCGACCGCGCCGCCGGCTGGCCGATTCCTTCGGCCGAGGGCGACACGATCTGGATGGGCGCGATTGACGACAAGGGCATCGCGGTTTCCTTCATCCAGTCACTCTATTGGGAATATGGCTCGGGCGTGGTGCTGCCGCAGACCGGCCTGATCTGGCAGAATCGGGGCATCGCCTTCTCGCTCGATCCGGATTCGCTGAACCCGCTCCAGCCGGGCCGCCGGCCCTTCCATACGCTCAACACGCCGCTGGCCGTGTTCGATGACGGCCGGGTGGCGAGCTATGGCGCGATGGGCGGCGATGGCCAGCCGCAATTCCAGGCGCAGGTGTTCTTCCGCGCCTTTGCCTACGGGCAGGGCGTGGCCGAGGCGCTCGACCGGCCGCGCTTCCTGTTCGGGAAGACCTGGGGCAAGCCCTCGGCGACGCTCAAGGTCGAGAACCGGTTCGACGGGGCCGTGCTGGAGAAGCTGGACCGGGCGGGCCACCAGATCGAGTTGGTCGACAAGCCCTATGCCGATATGTTCGGCCATGCCGGGCTGCTGGTGCGGGATGCGCGTGGCCGGATCGATGCCGGCCATGATCCGCGCTCGGATGGCCGGGCGGAAGGGCTCTGATCAGGTTCCCGCGGCCATCAGGCCCCGGACCAGCAGGAAACCCAAAGCGGCAAGGCCGAGGCCGGCCAGCATCTCGAGGATGAGGCCGAGCCGTGCCCAGCCTCTGCCGCCGCGTGAGATGAGGTTCAGCGCCAGCAGCTTCGCCTTGACCGCGAGCAGGGCGAAAAGGCTGGTACCTAGCGCCGTGCCGATCGCCATCACGATCACCGAGAGGGCGCCGGCAAGGAACAGCCCTTTCGACAGGGCGAAGACCAGCAGGATGATCGCCCCGGTGCAGGGCCGGATTCCCGCGCCGATGGCCATCAGGGCGAGGTCGCGGCGGGAGGCTGCGACAAGCTGGCGCGGATCGCCGCCATGCTGGTGGCCGCAGAGCGGATCGGCGCAGGCGGGGTCGTGGGTGAAGCCGGCGAACAGGAGCCGGGCCTTGCGCCAGGCCAGCCAGAGGCCCATCAGCGCGATCAGCGTGAACCCGCCCTTTTCGATCCAGGCGATGCTGGCATTCATGGTGCGGGCCGTACCGCCGGCGATGCCGGCGACGATGCCGACAATGCCGAGGGCGATGATCGCCTGCACCGCCGCTGCCGCGAAGGCCAGGCCGATGCCGCGCTTCAGCGCCCGCTCGTTGGCGAGCAGGTAGGAGGCGATCACCGCCTTGCCATGGCCGGGGCCCACCGCATGGAGCACGCCATAGGCGAAGGCAAGGCCGAGCAGGGTGGCGAGGGCGGCCGGGCTGGTTTCGACCGCGCCGATGGCGGCCGTCAGCGCCTTGTGGAAGGCGGCCTGCTGGCTCAGCAGCCAGGCGCCGAGGCCGGAGGCGGCTTCTGCCGGTGGCGCGGGCGGCCCGGCGCCGAAAGGCGAGCGGGTCTGCGCGAGGGCGGGAGCTGCGGCGAGCAGCGAAGCGAATGCCGCAAGAGGGCGGCTTCCGGGCAGCGCGCGACGGCCATGGAGAGCCTGTCTCTGCATCCCTTGCAGGAAATACATCACGTGCAGGAAATACATCACTTGCAGGAGAACCGGACCGGGATGGCCCAATCCGGATTGGCATTGGGCCCCATGCTCTGGAAGAAGCCCTCGCCCATCTGCGACAGGCGCGCCATCACGCCGGGATTGGGCGGGCTGACCTTGGCTTCGCAGGGTTTCGCCGTTCCCTCGACCGTGACGGGCGTGCCTTCCTGGAAATTGAAGGCGACGAAAAAGGTCGGGTCATAGACCTCGAGCCGGGCCTCGGCGAGGCTGGGCCTGGTGCCATCGACGGGCAGGGTGAAATGCAGCGTCAGCGCCTTGCCGTCATGGCTGAGGTAATAGTCGCTCACCTGCCCGAAACGGGTGCGGGCCCGGCCCTGTTTCAGGAAGCTGAAATACTCGTATTCGTTGAGCGATTCGACATTGACCTGCGCCAGTTCGGCCAGTTCCTCGCGGTCGAGCTTGCCATCCTTGTTCTTGTCGAGGCCGGTAGTCGAATAGGCGGAGAAGGCCTCGTCGAAGGTCCAGGCATGGCGAAGGGCCGTGATGGCGCCGCCGGCATCGGCCACAACCACCGTCCGCACGCTCACCAGCACATGCGGATGGGCCGCAGCGGGCATCGTGGCGCCGGCCAGCGCGCAGGCGGTGCAGAACAGAATGGCCGGTAACCGCAACATCGGGCGAAGCCCCCTTACCTGCGAATCGGTCTAGCAGAAATCCGTCAAGGCTGCATCGGTCGGACGGCGCAGCCCAAGCCTCCTCTCTCCCCGGGTTTTACGGCAAAAATAGGTCACTTTCGATCCTTTCGAAACTCCCTCTTGAAAAGGTCAGTATTACTGACGTATACGAAGGGACAAGAAGCGCGCACACTCGCGATCGTCGCGAAAGAAGGCGCCGTGATTGGCAAGGGAGAATGCCGGATGGGCAAGCCTGTTCCGCTGAAGGATGTCACGCTGGACGACAAGTACGACCTTGCCGCCGAGCAGGTGTTCCTGTCCGGCACGCAGGCGGTGGTCCGGATGCTGCTCATGCAGCAGGAGCGCGATCGTCGCGCCGGGCTCGACACGGCCGGCTTCGTCTCGGGCTATCGCGGCTCGCCGCTGGGCGGGCTCGACCAGCAGCTCTTCCGGGCCGGCAAGCAGCTGAAGCGGCACCAGATCGTCTTCCAGCCGGGCCTCAACGAGGATCTCGCCGCCACGGCCTGCTGGGGCACGCAGCAGGCGGAAATGCGCGGCGAGGGCAAGCATCAGGGCGTGTTCGCGCTCTGGTATGGCAAGGGGCCGGGCGTCGACCGGACGGGGGACGTGTTCCGCCATGCCAATATGGCGGGCTCGTCGAAATTCGGCGGCGTCGTCTGCCTCTCGGGCGATGACCACACGGCCGAAAGCTCGACCAACGCCCACCAGACCGAGTTCAATTTCGTCGATACGATGATCCCGATCCTGAACCCGGCGGGGGTGCAGGAAATCCTCGATTTCGGCCTCCACGCCTTCGCGCTCAGCCGCTATGCCGGCGTCTGGGTGGCGGTGAAGGGGGTCAAGGACAATGTCGAATCGACCGCCTCCGTCGATGGCCGGATCGACCGCGTCTCCATCGCCATCCCGAATGATTTCGAGATGCCGCCGGGCGGCCTCAATATCCGCCCGCGGGACAATTTCCTCGAGCAGGAAGCGCGCCTGCATGAATTCAAGCGCGCGGCCGTGCTGGCCTATTTCCGGGCCAACAAGCTCGACAAGATGATCTTCACCGGCGGGCGAAAGCCCCGCATGGGCATCATCTCGGTGGGCAAGAACTATCTCGACGTGATGCAGGCGCTCGACATTCTCGGCATCGATGCGGCGAAGGCCGACAGGCTGGGCCTCAGGCTGCTCAAGCTGGCCTCGCCCTGGCCGGTCGATCCGGACCTGCTGAAGGATTTCGTGCAGGATATCGATCTCTGCATGGTGGTCGAGGAGAAGCGCTCGCTGATCGAGGTGCAGGTGCGCGAGGAGCTCTATGGCTCGAAGCACCAGCCCGTCGTGGTCGGCAAGAAGGACGAGCAGGGCAACTGGCTCTTCCCGGTCAAGGGCGCGCTCGATCCGAACGACATCGCCATCGCCATCGGCTCGCGCCTGCTGGCGCGGGAGGCGGATGCCGACCTCGCGGAAAGGGTGGAGCGGATCCGCCGCGCGCAGGGCGTGTTGTCCGAGACGCTCGATCTCGCCACCCGCACGCCGTATTTCTGCTCGGGCTGCCCGCATAACAGCTCGACCAAGGTGCCCGAGGGCAGCCGCGCCTATGCCGGTATCGGCTGCCATTACATGGTCCAGTGGATGGATCGCGAGACCGAGGGCTTCACCCAGATGGGGGGCGAGGGCACCAACTGGATCGGCGAATCGCCCTTCTCGACGCGCGAGCATGTCTTCCAGAATCTCGGCGACGGCACCTACAACCATTCCGGCGTGCTGGCCCTGCGCTGGGCCATCGCGACCAAGACCAACATCACCTACAAGATCCTCTTCAACGACGCCGTCGCCATGACGGGCGGCCAGCATCACGAGGGCAATCTGACGCCCGACATGATCGCGCGGCAGGCACGGGCCGAAGGCGTCGAGCGGATCGCCATCGTCTCGGACGAGCCGGAGAAATACGGTCCGGGATATACCTGGCCGGCTGGGGTGAGCTTCCATCACCGCTCCGAGCTGATGCCCGTCCAGAAGGAACTGGCCGGGATTCCCGGCGTCACGGTCATGATCTACGACCAGACCTGCGCCGCCGAGAAGCGCCGCCGCCGCAAGCGCGGGCTCTATCCCGATCCGGACAAGCGCGTGCTCATCAACGAGCTGGTCTGCGAGGGCTGCGGCGATTGCGGCAAGGCTTCGAACTGCGTGTCCGTGCAGGCCGTCGATACGGAATTCGGCCGCAAGCGCCGGATCGACCAGTCAAGCTGCAACAAGGATTTCTCCTGCATTGACGGGTTCTGCCCGTCCTTCGTCACCGTTTCCGGCGCCAGGCCGCGCAAGCTTGCCGGTTCGAGCAAGGGCACGGCCCTGCCGCGCCTGCCGGAGCCGGCGATCCCGGATCTCGACAGCGCCTCCTGGGCCGCCATCGTCACCGGTGTCGGCGGGACCGGCGTGGTGACGATCGGCGCGATCCTCGGCATGGCGGCCCATCTCGAGGGCCGCGGCTGCGGCATGATCGACATGGCCGGGCTCGCGCAGAAGGGCGGCGCGGTCTTCTCGCATATCCGCCTCGCGAAGACGCCGGAGGATATCCATGCCATCCGTGTTTCGGCCGGGATGGCCGACCTGATCCTCGGTTGCGATCTTGTCGTGTCGGGCTCGAAGAAGGTGCTGGCCAGCGTCAAGCCGGGCGAGACCTTCTTCGTCGTCAACACGGCGGAAGTGCTGCCGGGCGATTTCACCCGCAACCCGGATTACTCGCTGCCGACGGAAAGGCTCCGCCGGGGGATCACTTCCGCTGCGGGCAAGGATGCGTCCGGCCAGCCGCTGGCGCATTTCCTCGACGCCACGACGATCGCCACCACGCTGTTCGGCCAGTCGATCGCGGCCAACATGTTCCTGCTCGGCTATGCGTTCCAGCGTGGTGCGGTGCCGCTGCATGCCGATTCGCTCGAGCGGGCCATCGAACTCAACGGCGAGGCCGTGACGATGAACCGGGAGGCCTTCCGCTGGGGCCGCGCGGCGGCGCATGATCTCGAAATGGCCAAGGGGCTCGTTGCCACGGCGCAGGCGGTGCCGGAGCAGGGCGTCGCGACCACCCTCGACGAGGCGATTGCCCGCCGCGTCGCGTTCCTCGCCGGCTACCAGGACAAGCCCTATGCCGAGACCTATCGCCTTTTCGTCGAGACGGTCCGGGCCGCGGAGGCGAAGGCTGTTCCTGAATCAACGGCGCTGACCGACCAGGTGGCGCGGAGCCTGTTCAAGCTCATGGCCTACAAGGACGAATACGAGGTTGCCCGGCTCTATGCCGGCCCCGCTTTCAGCCGCCAGCTGAAGGAGGCCTTCGAGGGCGAGGACATGCGGCTGACCTTCTATCTCGCGCCGCCGCTCCTCGCGAAGAAGGATCCGGCCAGCGGGCTGCCGCGCAAGATGAGCTTCGGCCCGTGGATGATGAAGGCGTTCGGCCTGCTGCAGCATTTCAAGGGCCTGCGCGGCACGCGGCTTGACCCGTTCGGCTATACGGCGGAGCGCCGCGACGAGCGCGCGCGGATCGGACGCTACCGCACGACGGTCGAATCGCTTCTCGCCACGCTCGGCGCCGGCAATCACGCGCTGGCGGTCGAGATTGCCGGCCTGCCGCAGCAGATCCGCGGCTTCGGCCATGTCCGGGCGCGGAACGCCGCGGAGGTCGATCGCCGCGAGGGCGAGTTGCTGGCGCGGTTCCGGAACCCGGATGCGCCGATGCGGGTGGCCGCGGAATGAGCGGCCAAGCCGATCGGAGCTGTTGCCAGCCGCGCCGGGTGCGCCGATAGTTGCCGGGCTGTGCCGGGCGGACAGGCCTTTGCCAGAGGACGGGATCCCGACGTGATTTCTCTCGAAGCCCTTCAAAGGATGGCGGCCTGGTCGCGGGACCTGACCGCGGAAGAGGCCGAGAAAGCGCGCCGTGGCATTGTCGAGCGCACCTATGGCAAGGGCAATTACATCTGCCATCAGGGCGATCGCTTCGATTGCTGGGGCGGGGTCGTTTCCGGCCTCGTCAAGCTGTCGACCGTGTCGGATTCCGGCAAGCAGGTCAGCCTGGCCGGGCTGGCGGCCGGTGCCTGGTTCGGCGAGGGCAGCCTGCTGAAGAACGAACCGCGCCGCTATGATCTCGTCGCCCTGCGCGAATCCCGGCTGATGCTGATGGACCTGCCGACCTTCAACTGGCTGTTCGGGCACAGCGTCGGGTTCAACCGCTTCCTCGTGCACCAGTTCAACGAAAGGCTGGGGCAATTCATCGGCCAGGTCGAGAATGACCGCATGCTCGATGCGACCGGGCGCGTGGCGCGGGCGCTGGCGAGCATTTTCAACCCCCGCGTCAATCCCGGTGTCGGCACGCATCTCGCGATCACGCAGGAGGAGATCGGCCTGCTTTCCGGCCTCTCGCGCCAGGTGACAAACCAGTCGCTCAAAGTGCTGGAAAATGCGAGGGTGCTGCAGGTCGAAAGGGGCGGCATTGCCATCCGGGACTGGCAGGACCTTGTCCGCTTCGGGAATTCCGGCGGCTGAAGACGCGACGGAACGCCGCGCAAGACCGGGGTCGCCGCTGCCTGGAACAATGAAATTGCGGGAATTCCCGGCGCGTTGAGCAAAAATGACGCGCAGGCTCGACAGCTTAAGACCAAAAGACCGGCATGTCTGTCAAGGCCCATCTTGCGCAATCGGGTCTGTGCTGCGAATTTGAAGACAAGAACAAGCGAAATTCGATGAAATTTCGCGTCTGGGTAGAAACGGACCAAGGGAGAGCGTGCGTGACGGCAAATGCCACCGCCGAGTTGGACACTTTTCCGAAACTGCTGCTCCGCAATGAAGCCGTCCGGCCGCTTCGTCCGGCCATGCGCCACAAGGATCTGGGCATCTGGCGGGAATGGAGCTGGGCGGATGTGGCACGGCAGGTCCGATGCTATGCCCTCGGGCTGATGGCCCATGGCCTGCAGCGCGGCGACAAGGTGGCGATCATCGGCACCAACCGTCCCAAGCTTTACTGGTCGATCATGGCAGCGCAATCGATCGGTGCCATCCCTGTGCCGGTCTATTCCGATGCCGTGGCCGACGAGATGGCCTATGTGCTCGATCATGCCGAGATCCGCTTTGCCTGCGTGCAGGACCAGGAGCAGGTCGACAAGATTCTCGGCGTGGCCGACCGCCTGCCGAAGATCGAGATCATCTTCTATGACGAGCCGCGCGGCCTGCGCGATTACGACCATTCCCGGCTGCAGGCGATCGACGAGGTGATCGCGCAGGGTGCGGGCATCCTGATGAGCGACCCGGCCGCGGTGAAGCGGCTGGACGATGCCATCGCCTCCGGCAAGGGAGCCGATACGTCGGTGATCCTCTACACCTCCGGCACGACCGGCCGCTCCAAGGGCGTGATGCTCTCGGCCGGCGGCTGCGTGAAGGCGGCCACCGACACGGTGGAATTCGACCGGCTGACCGACCGCGACAATGTGATCGCCTATCTGCCTCTGGCCTGGGTGGGCGACCATTACCTCAATTACGCGCAGGCGCTGGTGGCCGGCTTCACCATCAATTGCCCGGAAAGCCCGGAAACGGCTGTCGAGGACCGGCGCGAGATCGGCACGACCTTCGCTTTCGCCCCGCCCCGCGTTTACGAAAGCATGCTCACCCGCATCATGATCCGGATGGAGGATGCCGGCTGGCTGAAGCGGAAGATGTTCCACTATTATCTCGGCGTGGCCAAGAAATGGGGCGAGAAGATCCTTGACGGCAAGCCGGTGCCGATCGGTGCCCGCCTGAACTACGCCCTGGGAGAGGTTCTCGTCTACGGGCCGCTCAAGAATGTGCTCGGCATGACGACGATCCGCATCGCCTATACGGCGGGCGAGGCGATCGGGCCGGAACTGTTCTCGTTCTATCGCTCGATCGGGCTCAACCTGAAGCAGCTCTACGGCCAGACCGAGGCATTTCTCTATGTCACGGTGCAGAGCGACGGGGGGGTGCGGGCGGATTGCGTCGGCCCGGCCACGCCGAATGTCGAGATCCGCATCGACGAGAATGGCGAGGTGCTCTACAAGTCGCCCGGTCAGTTCATCGGCTATTTCAAGGAGCCGGAAAAGACCGCCGAGACCATGACCGAGGACGGTTATGTGCGCACGGGCGATGCCGGCTTCTTCGAGAAGGATGGCCAGCTGCGCATCATCGACCGCGCGAAGGATGTCGGCAAGCTCCGCAGCGGCGCGCTGTTCGCGCCGAAATATCTCGAGAACAAGCTGAAGTTCTTTCCCAATATCCGCGAGGTTGTGGCTTTCGGGCAGGGCGAGGATTTCGTGACCTGCTTCATCAATATCGACCTGACGGCCGTGGGGAACTGGGCCGAGCGGAACAATGTTTCCTATGGTTCCTACCAGGAACTGGCCGGTCATCCGCAGGTTTATGACATCATCGCCGGGCATGTGGCCGAGGTGAACCGCCAGCTCTCCGAGGAACCGATGATGGCCCATGCGCAGATCCGCCGCTTCCTCGTGCTGCACAAGGAACTGGATGCCGATGACGGCGAGCTGACGCGGACGCAGAAGGTGCGGCGCAGCTTCATCGCCGACCGCTACGCCCCGCTGGTGACGGCCCTGTATGACGGATCGAGCGAAGCCGACATCTCCACCGAGGTGACGTTCGAGGATGGCCGCAAGGGCGTGATTTCCGCGCGGGTCCGCGTCGTGGATGCCCGGATCCTGCCGGCTTCCACCCCGACGCCTGCGCGCGCCGCCTGATGCCGCCGGAGGGACGCATGAACGCCATGAACCATTCCGAATTCCGCCAGGACATCGCCCCGGGCGAGACCCTGCTGGCGGTGGACAATGTCACGCTGCGCTTCGGCGGCGTGAAGGCCATCACCGATGTCTCCTTCGATATCCGGAAAGGCGAGGTCCGGGCGATCATCGGGCCGAACGGGGCTGGAAAGACCTCGATGCTCAATGTGATCAACGGGTTCTACCATCCGCAGGAAGGCCGGATCACCTATCGCGGCCAGACCCGCACCAAGATGCGGCCGCATGTTGCCGCCTCGCAGGGGATCGCGCGGACCTTCCAGAATGTCGCGCTGTTCAAGGGGATGACGACGCTCGACAACATCATGGTCGGCCGCACGCTGAAAATGCGGACGCCGTTCTTCTGGCACATTTTCCGGCAGGGCCCGGCCATGCGGGAAGAGATCGAGCACCGGAAGTTCGTCGAGGAAATCATCGAATTCCTCGAAATCGAGCATATCCGCAAGGTGCCGGTGGGCAAGCTGCCCTACGGCCTCCAGAAGCGGGTGGAGCTGGGCCGCGCTCTCGCCATGCAGCCGGAATTGCTGCTGCTCGACGAGCCGATGGCCGGCATGAATCTCGAGGAGAAGGAGGATATGTGCCGCTTCATCCTCGACACGAAGGAACAATACGGCACCACCATCGCGCTGATCGAGCATGATATGGGCGTCGTGATGGACCTGTCCGACCGGGTTGTCGTGCTCGAATACGGCCAGAAGATCGCCGATGGCACGCCGGATGAAGTCAAGAAGAACCAGAAGGTCATCGATGCCTATCTGGGCGTCGCGCATTAAACGGGGGCGGGCATGGATCTTCTGTTCAAGATTTTCATCGATCCGTTCCTGCAGATGGGCGCGATGCCCGACCTGCTGGTGCAGACCCTCTGGGAAGGACTCGTCTCGGGCGTGCTCTATGCGCTGATCGCGCTGGGCTTCGTGCTGATCTTCAAGGCGTCCGGCGTGTTCAATTTCGCGCAGGGCATCATGGTGGTGTTCGCCGGGCTGACGCTGGTCGGCCTGCACGAGAAGGGCGTTCCCGCCTGGCTGGCCGTGCTGCTCACCCTCGGGGTGATGCTGGCCCTTGCGGTGGCGGTGGAAAGGGTGGTGCTCAGGCCTCTGGTCAACCAGCCTGACATCATCCTCTTCATGGCGACATTCGGCCTGACCTATGTGCTGATCGGGATCGGCGAATTCATCTTCGGCGGCGAGCCGAAGCAGATGATCACCGATGAACTCGGCCTGCCGCGCGGCGCGATCGATGTCGCCATGCTGGGCGGGCGGGTGACCTTCCAGAAGATCGATATCGCGGCCGCGGTGATCGCCTCGGTCATGATCGCGGCTCTGGCGGTCTTCTTCCAGTATACCCGGATCGGCCGGGCGTTGCGCGCCGTGGCGGACAGCCACAAGGCCGCGCTCTCGGTGGGCATCTCGCTCAACCAGATCTGGGCGATCGTGTGGTTTGCCGCCGGCATCGTGGCGCTGATCACCGGCATCATGTGGGGCGCGCGGTCGGATGTGTCCTTCGCGCTGCAGACCATCGCGCTCAAGGCGCTGCCGGTGCTGATCCTCGGCGGCTTCACCTCGATCCCCGGCGCGATTGTCGGCGGGCTGATCATCGGCATCGGCGAGAAGCTCGCCGAATTCTACTGGGGCCCGCTGGTGGGCGGCGGCATCGAGAACTGGATCGCCTATGTCATCGCGCTCGGCTTCCTGATGGTCCGGCCGCAGGGCCTGTTCGGCGACAAGATCATCGAGAGGATCTGACGATGCAGCACGCGCCAATCGCCAACCGGCAACCGGGTGCCGGCGGATCCAGCGGCCGACGGCCTCCTCTTTCCTGCCTTTCAGACGGAGTCTGACCCATGTTCTACCGCGAGGCGGGCCAATACAAGAAGACCTACTCGGCCGATATGGCGGTGTTCCCGATCCTGCAGGACCGGATCGGCATCGGCCTGATCCTGCTGGCCGCTGCGGTGATCGTGCCGATCTTCGGGTCGAACTTCTTCATCTCGACCGTGATGATCCCGTTCCTCGTCTTCAGCCTGGCGGCGATGGGGCTGAACATCGTCACCGGCTATACCGGGCTGATCTCGCTCGGCACCGGCGCCTTCATGGGCGTGGGCGCCTTCGCCTGCTACAAGCTGACGACCTATTTCCCGCAGGTGAACATCATCATCTGGATCCTCGCCTCGGGCGTGTTCTCGGCGGCGATCGGGGCGCTGTTCGGGTTGCCCTCGCTCCGGATCAAGGGGTTCTACCTCGCGGTGGCGACGCTGGCGGCGCAGTTCTTCCTGGAATGGTGCTTCGTCCGCGTGCCGTGGCTGTTCAACTACAACGCCTCGGGCGCGATCGAGGTCCCGCAGCGGACCCTGTTCGGCGTGGCGATCACCGGCGCGAATGCGACGCCGACCATGCGCTATCTCGTGCTGCTCGGCATCGTGGTGCTGATGACCTGGATTGCCTCGAACATCCTGCATGGCCGGATCGGGCGGACCTTCATGGCTGTCCGCGACATGGATATCGCCGCCGAGCTGATGGGTATCCGGCTGCTGCCGGCCAAGCTGACGGCCTTCGCCATGTCGTCCTTCTATTGCGGCGTGGCCGGGGCCTGCATGATGTTCCTGTGGTATGGCGGCGGCGAGGCTTCCGACGCGTTCAACATCAACCAGAGCTTCAACATCCTCTTCATGGTCATCATCGGCGGCCTCGGCAGCCTGATCGGCTGCTTCTTCGGGGCGGCCCTGCTGAACATCGTGCCGATCATCCTGAAATTCGGCCTGCCCGCCATGGGCCTGCCTTTGGCCGGGGCCACGGCCGAGCATATCAACCACCTCTTCGTCGGGTCGTTGATCATCTTCTTCCTGATCGTGGAGCCGCACGGACTGGCGCGCCTCTGGCAGATCACGAAGCAGAAACTGAGAACCTGGCCGTTCCCCTATTGAGGGCGCGGACTTGAGGAATGCCCGGTGGCTGTCGCCATCGGGAAGCGAAAGAGGCCCGACAAGGGCCGGAGCAAAGGAGGAAGTGCTCATGTTACGTCAACTCACGCTCACAGCGCTGGCGGCGGCGGGCTTCGCCTCGCTGGCCGCACCTGCCGCTGCGCAGGACACGGTCTATGTGCCGCTGCTGACCTATCGCACGGGGCCGTTCGCGGGCTCGGGCATCCATATCGCCAACGGCATGCGCGACTATCTCGAGATGCTGAACCAGCGCGATGGCGGCATCGGCGGCGCCAGGATCATCATCGAGGAATGCGAGACGGGCTATGACACCAAGAAGGGTGTCGAATGCTACGAATCGACCAAGGGCAAGAACCCGGTTCTCTACAATCCCTATTCGACCGGCATCACCCTGCAGCTCATTCCCAAGGCGGCGGTGGACAAGGTTCCCGTGCTGTCGATGGCCTACGGGCTCTCGGCCTCGGCCGATGGCAGCAACTTCCCGTGGGTGTTCAACCCGCCGGTCACCTACTGGGATGGCGCCTCGGTGTTCATCCGCCACGTGCTCCAGGCCGAGGGCGGCAACATCAAGGGCAAGACGATCGGCCTGATCCATCTCGATGCGCCGTTCGGCAAGGAGCCGATCCCGGTGCTCGAGGCCCTGGCCAAGGAATACGGCTTCACCCTGAAGCTCTATCCGGTGCCGGCGGCGCAGATGCAGAACCAGGGCTCGGTCTGGCTCTCGATCCGCCGCGACCGCGTGGACTGGATCTACAACCAGGGCTGGGGCGCCATGAACCCGACGGCCGTGAAGGAAGCGGTGAAGAACGGCTTCCCGATCGACAAGCTGGTCGGTGTCTGGTGGGCCGGTGGCGATGACGATGCCCGTGCGGGCGAAGCCGGCGCCAAGGGCTACAAGACGCTGAACTTCCACAATACCGGGGCGAATTTCCCGGTGTTGCAGGACATCCTGAAGCACGTCTTCGACAAGAATCTCAGCCAGGCCAAGCGCGAGCAGGTGGGCGAGAATCTCTATAACCGCGGCGTCTACAACTCGATGCTGATCGCCGAGGCTGTCCGCACGGCACAGCGCCTGACCGGCAAGAAGGCCGTGAACGGCACCGATGTCCGCCGCGGCCTCGAGGCGCTCAACATCACCGAGGCCCGCCTGAAGGAAATCGGGATGGAAGGCTTTGCCGCGCCGGTCAAGGTCACCTGCACCGACCATAACGGCCATAACAAGGTGTTCGTCTCGCAATGGGATGGCACCAAATATGTGAAGGCCTCGGACTGGATCGAGCCGCTCAAGAACATCGTCCGCCCGCTGATCGAGGAAGCAGCGAAGGAATATGTCTCGAAGGATGCCGGCTGGCCGAAGCGTACGGAAGCCTGCGACGCGCCGGCGTAAGGCCGCGCGTTTCTGCGAAAACGGGGTGGGCCAAGGGCCCGCCCCTCTCCCTGTCCCCGTCGTCAACCCGTCTTGTCCGGAGCGCGTGATGCAGAATGCCACCGATGTGACCGAGCCGATCCTGTCGGTCAACAATATCGAGGTCATCTACGACCACGTGATCCTTGTGCTGAAAGGCGTGTCGCTGACGGTGCCGCGCGGCGGCATCGTGGCCCTGCTCGGCGCGAATGGTGCCGGCAAGACCACCACGCTCAAGGCCGTGTCGAACCTGCTGAAGGCGGAGCGCGGCGATGTCACCAAGGGTTCGATCATTTTCGAGGGCGAACGCGTCGATGCGATGAGCCCGGCCGATCTGGTCCGTCGCGGCTGCATCCAGGTGATGGAGGGCCGGCATTGCTTCGGCCATCTCACCATCGAGGAAAACCTCCTGACCGGTGCCTTCACCCGGCGGGATGGCGGTGCTGCGATCAAGCGCGATATGGAGATGGTGTATAACTATTTCCCGCGCCTGCGCCAGCGGATGAAATCCATGTCCGGCTACACATCGGGCGGCGAGCAGCAGATGTGCGCCATCGGGCGGGCGCTGATGTCGCGGCCGAAGATGATCCTGCTCGACGAGCCCTCGATGGGCCTCGCGCCGCAGATCGTCGAGGAGATCTTCGAGATCGTGAAGGATCTCAACGCCAAGGAGGGCGTTTCCTTCCTCCTGGCCGAGCAGAATACCAACATGGCCCTGAAATACGCCACCTATGGCTACATCATGGAAACGGGCCGCATCGTGATGGACGGCGATGCCAAATCGCTGCGCGAGAACGAGGATGTGAAGGAATTCTATCTCGGTGTCTCCGAGGGCGACCGCAGGTCCTTCCGCGAGGTCAAGAGCTACAAGCGCCGGAAGCGCTGGCTGGCCTGAGGGCGGGCAGCTCCTCACCCGGCGGGTGAGGGGGCAGTCGCGCATCCGCTTTCTTGCGCAAACCGGTTCCCACTTTGCGGGCGGATTGCTTTTCTTTGCGCATCCGCATCATCCGCAAACCGGTTTCCACTTTGCGGGCGGATGCGTCAGCGCACCAGCATGGTCAGCCAGGCGGCGAGGAAGGGCAGCGGCAGCGAGACGATCACCCGGACCGCGATGAGCCCCATCGGCATCGAGGGCATTTCCCAGGTCAGCATGCGGTTCAGTGTCAGCAGCGACCAGGCGGTGACATAGGCGATGACCTGCGCGAAATCCGCACCGGCCTTGAGCGCGGCTGCACCCAGCGCATAGCCGACCACCGGGCCACCCGGCGTCAGCGTGCCGGCAATCGTGGCGAGAAGGGTGCCCGTCCAGCCGGAGTTGGGGCCGAACCAGGCGAGCACGGTCTCGCGCGGGAGCAGGTGGGCGAGGAAGCCCGAGCCGAGAATCCCGATCAGCAGGCGCGGCAGCAGATGCATGAATTGCGATCGGGCATCGGCGAGGCCCTTGTCGAAGAGCGGCCGGCCGCGCCGCCAGGCCATGGTTCCGAGGGCAAGGGCGATCGCAAGGAGCAGGGCGGTGAAGAACAGGATGATCATGCGCCGCCCCCGGGTTCGCGGGGGGCGGGCAGGGTCGGCGAGAGCCGCTCGAAGACCGGCGCCCGCGCCATCAGGCCGAGCAGGATCGGCATCGGCATCGAGAGAAGGAAGCGGAACAGCACGAAATCGGTGCCGAAGAACGGCATTTCCCAGATGATCGCCCGGTTGATCCCGACCAGCAGCCAGGCGGAGATGAAGGCGATCGCCGCGCCCCGGTCGGCACCGCTGGCCAGCAGCACCACAGCGAGCGGGAAGATGGTGAAGGGCCCGGCGGGGAAGAGCATGCCGATCAGGCCGGCAATGGCGAGGCCGGGCAGGCCGGAGCCGCGGCCGATATAGCGCTCGATCGTCTCGCGGGCGATCAGCAGCCGCACGAAGGCGCCGATCAGGCAGCCCAGCCCGACCTTGGGGAGGATGCTGGCGAAGAGCCAGGCATCCTCCATCAGGATCTGCAGCCAGAGGGTCGGGCCCTCCTTGACGAAGACATAGCCGGCGGAGCCGAAAGACAGGATGGCCACGATGGCCAGGCCCCAGTCGATCCGCTGGTACCAGCGGCGGGGCCCGGCAGACGGGGCTGTCGGCGCTTCCGGCACTTCCGGGTCAGGCCTTGGCAGAGGCCGCGGCCGCGTCGATATGGGCGACGAGGCCGGGCTCGAGATTCAGCGCCGAGGCCAGGGCAGCAAGGAAATCCTGCTCCTCCTGCAGGTCCGGGTCGATGGCCAGACGTGCGGCGGCATAGACCTCGGCGGCCTGTTCCGCCGTGGCCAGCCCGCTGGCCAGCGTGCTGATATCGGCGGGATTGGCGAATTCCTGCTCGAGGAAGCCGGCCGCCTCGGCATCGAGCCCGGCGGCTTTCAGGTTGCCGGCGATCGCGGCACGCTCGGTTGCATCGACGATGCCATCGGCCGAGGCTGCGGCGATCATCGCGCGGACGAGGCGCAGGGCGCGGTCCTGCTCGCCGGTCGGAGCGGGCAGGGCCGCAGGCTGGCCGGTCAGGCTGCCGGCGGCGCCCTGGAGGTCGACCAGCGGCTTGCCGGCCTGGTAGTTCTGCAGCGCCTTGTAGGCAAGGCCGCCGATCAGCGCGAGGCCACCCATGCGCGCGGCGGAGGCAGTGATCGACCGGCCGGCGCCGGTGCCGAGCAGGATCGCGGCAAGGCCACCGATCGCGGCGCCGGTGGCGAGCTGGTTCTTCGAGGCGAGTTCCTTCGCCTGGGCGAGGAAGTCCGTCGGCGAGCGGCCGGTGGCGCCGGTCAGCATGTCGCTGGCCTTCGTGCTCGCGCCGGTGCGGCTGTCGATCTCGGTTGCCGCCTGCTTGACGCCGGAGGTCGCCTGGTTGAGCACGGCCCCGACCATGCCACCGACCTGGCCGAGCATGGAATTGAGGTTCTGGCTGCCCGGCGCGGCATTGTTGCCGGCCTGGCCACCGGATTGCACCAGCATATCAAGAAGCTTCTTCGCGTCGAACATCACCGATCTCCTGCAGGGGGTTCCGCCCCCTGATCTGGGGACGGGTTGTGGCAATTGCGTGACGGTCGATCAGTCGCGCAGCAGTTCGTTGATGCCGGTCTTCGAGCGGGTCTGGGCGTCGACCGTCTTGACGATCACGGCGCAATAGGTGGCCGGGGCCCAGTCCTGGCCGGGGATCGGCCTGCCCGGCATGGTGCCGGACACGACGACCGAATAGGGCGGCACGTAGCCGACATGGATCTGGCCGGTCGTGCGGTCGACGATTCGGGTCGAGGCGCCGAGAAACACGCCCATGGAAATGACCGAGCCCTCGCCGACAACGACGCCCTCGACCACTTCCGAGCGGGCGCCGATGAAGCAATTGTCCTCGATGATGGTCGGGTTGGCCTGGAGCGGCTCCAGCACGCCGCCGATGCCGGCGCCGCCCGAGAGATGCACGTTCTTGCCGATCTGCGCGCAGGAGCCGACACTGGCCCAGGTATCGACCATGGTGCTCTCGTCGACATAGGCGCCGACATTCACGAAGGAGGGCATCAGGATGACATTGCGCGCGATGAAGGCCGAACGGCGGACGATGCTGCCGGGTACGGCGCGGAACCCGCCCTTGGTGAAGCCCTCGGCGGTCATGTGCGAGAATTTCAGCGGCACCTTGTCCCAGTAATCCGCGCCGGCCGGGCCGCCCGGCATGATCGCGTTGTCGTTGAGGCGGAAGGAGAGCAGCACGGCCTTCTTGAGCCATTGATGCACGGTCCAGGCTTCCGGGCCGCTCTTGCCGGGCGTCCGCTCGGCCACGCGCAGGCGGCCGGCATCGAGTTCGGCCAGGGCCGATTCCACGGCGTCGCGCACCTCGCCCCCGGTCTGGCTGTTGATGCCGGCGCGGTCTTCCCAGGCCTTATCGATGATCGACGAGAGGGACATGGTCTCTTCCTGTGTTCGGATTGGCGTTTCTTGGTTGCGTTCGTTCCGGGATCGGCGCGGCCTTGTCAAGCCGAGGGGCAGCTCATGGCCCGCTCCTGCCGAGTTCGCGGACGAGATGGGTCAGGAATTCCGGCAGGTCAGGCGTGACGGCATCGAAGCGGATGCCGATGGCGCCGGGCCCTTCCGTGATCAGCCGCTCCCAGTCATCCTTGTGGTCGCCGCGGCCATCGGGGACGACGAGGATGGTGCGCATGCCGAGTTCGGCCGGAATCTCGAGATTGCGCGGGATATCCTCGAACATCGCCGCACGGACCGGGGCGATGCCATGGCGGGCGAGGAATTTCTCGTAGGGCTGGCGCGCCGGCTTCGGCACGAAATCGGATTCGACGATGTCGAACACGTCGTCGAACAGGCCGGCAATGCCGAGCTGGCTGATGGTGGCCTCGGCATGGCGGCGCGACCCATTGGTGAAGATGAAGCGCCGTCCCGGCAGGCGGCCGATCGCTTCGGCCAGCCGGGCATCGGGCGGCAGGTTCGACCGGTCGATGTCATGGACGAAATCGAGGAAGGGATGCGGGTCGATCCCGTGCTCCTTCATCAGGCCGTTCAGCGTGGTGCCATGGACCTGGTAATAGTATTTCTGGATCGCGCGGGCCGTCAGCCCGTCCACGCCCAGCAGGTCGGCAATATACTGGGTGATTTTCTGGTCCACCTTGGGCCAGAGATCGGCATGGGGCGGGTAGAGCGTGTTGTCGAGGTCGAAGATCCAGGTGTCGATCCCCTCGAAACGCGCCAGGGCCTGAAGATGCGATCCCATCCCGGCCTCACACCGTCGTCCGGCTGAGCAGGGCGGCGGAGAGCGTGCCCTCGTCGAGATAGTCGAGTTCGCCGCCCACCGGCACGCCATGGGCGAGGCGGGTGACCTTCACCCCGGCCTCCGAGAGCAGGTCGGTGATGTAATGGGCCGTGGTCTGGCCCTCGACTGTTGCATTCAGGGCGAGGATCACCTCGCGGACCTCTCCGCTCGTGGCGCGCTCCACGAGGCGCGGCAGGGCAAGATCCTCCGGGCCGATGCCATCGAAAGGCGAGAGCGTGGCCCCGAGCACGTGGTAGCTCGCACGGATGGCCGCGGCCCGTTCCAGTGCCCAGAGATCGGCGACGCTCTCGACGACGACGATGATCGAACGGTCCCGCCGGGGATCACGGCAGATCGTGCAGGGATCCTGCGTATCGAGATTGCCGCAGGTGGTGCAGGTGACGATCCGCTCCGCCGCCACGCGCATCGCCTCGGCGAGCGGCGCCAGCAATTCCTCGCGCTTGCGCATCAGATGCAGAACGGCCCGCCGGGCCGAGCGCGGGCCGAGCCCGGGCATGCGCGCGAGAAGCTGGATGAGCCGTTCGATCTCCGGCCCGGCGAGGGATTGCGCCATGGCGGTCTCGTCAGAACGGCAGCTTGAAGCCGGGTGGGAGCGGCAGGCCGCCCATCAGGCCCTGCGTCTTCTCGGCGATCACCGATTCCATCTTGGCGCGGGCATCCTGATGCGCGGCCACGACGAGATCCTCGAGGATCTCCTTCTCGTCGGGGACGAGCAGCGAGGGATCGATGGCGATGCCCTTCATCGTGCCCTTCGCATTGAGGGTGATCTCGACCAGGCCGGCCCCGGCGCGCCCGGTCACCTCGGTCATTTCCAGCTCGGCCTGCATGGCCTCCATCTTGGCCTTCAGGCCCCCCATTTCCTTCATCATGCCCAGCAGATCACGCATGAAAAACTCCCTGTCCTGTTATCGGGGGATTGCCAGCAAAGCTGGGCGATCGGAGGTACTCTTCAGAGATCGTCATCGGTGATTTCGGCTTCCCGATCAAGCGCATCGGGTTCGGCCGGGGCAAGGCTCTCCTCGGCGGGCTCGCGGATGCCCACGATCTCGGTGCCGGGAAAGCGGTTGAGGATGGCCTGGATGGCCGGCAGCGCCATCACGCCCTGCCGTGTCTCGGCCTCGGCGGCCTCGGCTTCCTCACGCAGGGTCTTCGGCAGGGCCTCGGCCGGCATGTCGGAAACGACCGAGATCATCCAGCGGCGGCCGGTCCAGTCGAGCAGGACCTTGTGGAGGCGGTTCGGCAGGTCGGGCTCGGCCAGGGGCAGCAGGACAAGATCGATCTTGCCGGCTTCGAAATTCACCACCCGGATATGGCGCTCCAGCGCCGTCATCATGCGGATGTCCCGGTTCTGCCGGGCCAGGGCCACGAGATCCGGCAGGCTGGCCGGCTGGGGGCGGCCCTCCTCGACAGGCGCGGCCACAGCCTGGACTGGCAGGGCCGGGGCGGCATTGGCGGAAACCAGGCGCGGCAGGCTGGCGCTCGGCCCGCCCGAGGGGCCGGCGGGCGCGGAAGGCGCGCTTCCCGCGCCGGTCGCGCCGCTGCGCAACTCGCGGATCATGTCGCCCGGGCTCGGCAGGTCGGCGGCATAGGCGAGGCGCACCAGCACCATTTCCGCGGCCATGCGCGGACGGGAGGCGCCCTGGACCTCGCCGAGGCCCTTGAGGATGATCTGCCAGGCCATGGTCAGTGCGCGGATCGGCACCTGCTTCGAGAAGGCGAGGCCACGCTGCCGCTCGGTTTCCGACAGGGCGGGATCCCGCGCGGCTTCGGGCACCAGCTTGAGCCGGGTGACGACATGCACGAATTCGCCGAGATCGGTCAGGATGGCGAGCGGTTCGGCCCCCTCGTTGAACTGGCTTTCGAATTCGATCAACGCGCGGGAAATGTCGCCCGACATCACCGCCTCGAACAGGTCGATCACGCGGGTCCGGTCGGCGAGGCCCAGGGAGGCGCGGACTTCCTCGGCCCGCACCTTGCCACTGCCATGGGCAATCGCCTGGTCGAGCAGGGAGAGCGCGTCGCGCATCGAGCCTTCGGAGGCGCGGGCGAGCAGCATCAGCGCCTCTTCCTCGACCTCGACACCCTCTTTCGCGATGATCGTCTCGAGATAATCCATCATGGCCGGGATCTCGATGCGGCGCAGGTCGAAACGCTGGCAGCGCGAGAGCACGGTCACCGGCACCTTCCGGATCTCGGTTGTCGCGAAGAGGAATTTCACATGCGGCGGCGGCTCCTCCAGTGTCTTGAGCAGGCCGTTGAAGGCCGCTTTCGACAGCATGTGGACCTCGTCGATGATGTAGACCTTGGTCTGCGCCGAGACGGGCTTGTAGCGCGCCGCCTCGATGATCTCGCGGATATCGTCGATCGAGGTATTGGAGGCCGCATCCATCTCGATCACGTCGACATGGCGGCTCTCGATGATCGCCTGGCAATGGATGCCGAGTTCCGGCATGTCGATCGTCGGCACCTTGATCGTGTCGGTCTCGTAGTTCAACGCCCGCGCGAGGATGCGGGCGGTGGTCGTCTTGCCGACCCCGCGCACCCCGGTGAAGATATAGGCCTGATGGATGCGCCGCGTCGCGAAGGCGTTCGACAGCGTCCGGACCATGGCTTCCTGGCCGATGAGATCGGCGAAGCTCTGCGGCCGGTATTTCCGGGCGAGAACGCGATAGGCGCTGTCGGGCAAGAGGCCTGCGGGGGAAGCGGATTCCGGGCTTTCAGCCATGTCGAAAACGGCCTCTTCCCTCTGGCCCCGCGGAATGGCGCCGCACCCGGACGGCGCGACGCAAAAAGGTGGGAGGCTGGAACAATGACCCGCCCGGTCTCGTTAGGGCTGCTTCCTTCCGGACCTGACCCGGTTGGCGAGGGATGCGTCCATCGCCAACCTCCCATCCGCTATATCGGGCATCTCGCTTCCGAAAACAAGTGTTGTCGCCACCCTTCCAAAGGGCTCGCCACCGCCCGCGCCAGCGGCTAGAACAGCGCCGGACATGCGGGGATTGCGCTCATGACGGAAGCCGGTTTCACACTCGACCCTCGCCTCGAGGCCAGCGGGCTGGTGCTCGGGGACCTGCCCCTCAGCCGGGTCTTCCTGGTCGATGATGCCCGGTTTCCATGGCTGATGCTGGTGCCGCGACGGGCCGGAATCGTTGAAATTCTTGATCTGAATGAGGGTGATCGTCAAAAATTGTTTGACGAAACCCTTCGCGTTTCGGAGGCCGTCCGGGCGCATTTCCGGCCCGACAAGCTGAATATCGGCGCGCTTGGGAATGTCGTTTCGCAGCTGCATGTGCATGTGGTCGCGCGGTTCGCCTCCGATCCGGCCTGGCCGGGGCCGATCTGGGGCCATGGCGAGCGGGTGCCCTATCCCCCGCATATGGCCGCACCGCTGATGGACAGGTTGGCCAAGGCGCTGGGTTTTCAGGGATAATTCCGATGAGTGATGGGAAGGCCGGGCGCCGCTCCGGCATCGAGACCTTGTTCTCGCCGCTGATGGAGACCAGGCCGCCGCCGGGCCTCGGCTTCGCCCATGGCGCGCTCGACCGTTCGGCCCAGTTGCGCACCCGGCCCGAGCTCGTCGAGGCCTTGCGGCAGGCGCCGGAGGCCCGTTTCTACGCGTTTTGCGGTGAAAATGCCGTGCTCAGGCGCGAAAACGACCTCGGAATCGCGCTTTTCGCTGCGGATGAACTGCCCTTCCCCGGCCGGCATCAGGAAACCGTGTTTCTCGGCCGCGAGGGCGAGGCCGGCCGCTTCGCGGTGCTGATCGCCCCCGAGGTCGAGGAGGCGTTGAAGGAAAAGGCGGAATTCCTGCTGGTCGGTCTTCGTGCCCTCGCGCTGGATGGCCGCCTTCCGGCCGACCAGCTGGGCGCGATCGCGCAGGGCAAGGCCATGCTGCACTGGCATGCCACGCATCGCTTCTGCTCGAAATGCGGCCATGCCTCCGCCGTGGCGGAGCAAGGCTGGAAGCGGATCTGCCCGGCCTGCCAGGCCGAGCATTTCCCGCGGACGGACCCGGTGGTGATCATGCTGACGGTGGATGGCGACCGCTGCCTCCTCGGCCGCTCCGCGCGGTTCCCGCCGGGCTGGTATTCGACGCTGGCCGGCTTTGTCGAGCCGGGCGAGACGATCGAGGATGCCGTGCGCCGCGAAACCTTTGAGGAAGCAGGCATTCTCGGCGGCCGCGTGACGATCATGGCGAACCAGCCCTGGCCTTTCCCGGCCAGCCTGATGATCGGCGCCTATGTCGAGGCCCGCTCCACCACGATCGCCGTCGATCTCGACGAGCTGGAGGATTGCCGCTGGTTCGGCCGCGACGAGGTGCGGCAGATGATTGCGGGGACGCATCCTGAGGGGCTCGGCGTGCCGGCGAAAATGTCGATTGCCAGCCATCTGATCCGGCATTTCGTGGAGGATGCCACCGGGGCCTGAGCACCCGAAGAGGTGGCGTCACTCCGCCGGCGGCACGACCTTGGCGCGGTAGGGATGCGCCGGATAGGTGCCGAGGATGCGCAATTCCTTGGAGAAGAAGTCCAGTTCCTCCAGCGCCCGCTTCAGCGCCGGGTCCTCCGGATGGCCCTCGACATCGGCGTAGAACTGAGTGGCCGTGAACTGGCCTTCCATCATGTAGCTCTCGAGCTTGACCATGTTGACGCCATTGGTCGCGAAACCGCCCATCGCCTTGTAGAGCGCGGCGGGAACGTTGCGAACGCGGAAGACGAAGCTGGTCATGACCGGGCCGGAATCCGGCACAGCATCCTTGGGCTCGCGCGCGAGGATGATGAAGCGGGTGGTGTTGTGATCCTCGTCCTGGATATCCTCGGCCAGGATGTTGAGCCCGTAGACCCTGGCGGCGAGGCGCGGCGCGATGGCGGCGCGGGTGATGTCCTGCATCTCCGCGACCTGGCGCGCCGAGCCGGCCGTATCGGCGGCGACGATCGCCTTCAGGTTGAGCTTTTTCAGCATGCGCCGGCATTGGCCGAGGGCCATGACATGGCTCTGCGCGGCCTTCAGCGTGGCGAGGCTCGCCCCTTCGATGGCCATGAGATGGAAATGGATCGGCAGGAAATGCTCGCCGATGATGTGGAAACCGGAGGTCGGCAGCAGGTGGTGGATATCCCCCACGCGGCCGGCGATCGAATTGTCGATCGGGATCATGGCGAGATCGGCCGTGCCATCGGCGAGAGCCGCGAAGGCATCCTCGAAGGTGGCGCAGGGCAGCGCCTGCCAGTCCGGATAGACCTCGTTGCAGGCGATCTCGGAATTCGCCCCGCGCTCGCCCTGGAAGGAAATCACCTTCGCCATCGTCCCCGCTCCCAACGCCCGATTACCTGCCGCCGGCCAGCATGGCCCGCGCCCGTTCCAGATCCTCCGGCGTGTCCACCCCGAGAGGCACCGTGTCAACCTGGATGATGTCGATCCGCATCCCCGCCTCGATGGCGCGGAGCTGCTCCAGCTTCTCGCGCTGCTCGAGCGGCGAGGGCGGCATGGCCACGAAACGGGCCAGCGCCCGGCGGCGATAGGCATAAAGGCCGATATGGTGCAGTAGGTCGCCCTCGCCCCAGGGGGCGGTCGCGCGCGTGAAATAGAGCGCCCGCAGCCGGCGTGCGGCGACCGGTGTGCCGATGGCCTTGACCACATGCGTGGCCGTCCGCTCTTCCTCGCGCGTGATCACCGATGCGAGGGTGGCGATATCGACGGCAGGATCGGAGAGCGGGATCAGCGAATCCGCGATGATGCGCGGATCGATGGTCGGCAGGTCGCCCTGGACATTGACGACGACGTCATGCCGCCCCTCGGGGTCGAAACGCTCGATCGCCTCGAAGATCCGGTCCGAGCCGGAAGGGTGGTCGCTGCGGGTCATGACGGCCGTGCCGCCGGCTGCTTCGATGGCGGCGGCGATTTCCGGCGCATCCGTGGCCACGATGACCGGGCCGATACCGGCTTCCTCCGCGCGGCGCCAGACATGGACGATCATCGGGGCATCGCCGATCATGGCGAGCGGCTTGCCCGGCAGGCGGGTGGCGGCGAGGCGGGCGGGGATGACAACGACGGGATCGGACATCGGAGGACTAACCGGCTGTGAAGGACGGCAAAAAGTAGCAAACGGAAGGCGCTTATACGGGTTGCCTTTCCCTATTGAAAGCGGGTAATCAGCCGGTTGAAACTGGCGGCGTCCCGCATGGATCGCGGGCGTCCGGAGAGACCGAAGGGTTGCAGGCATGGATGCGAACGAAGTCAACAAGGTAGCCGGTGCCGTTCTCGGCATGCTCACGCTGGCCATGAGCATCGGCTTCCTTTCGGGTGGCCTCATGGCTCCGAAGCCGCCGGCCAAGGCGGGCTACGAGCTGCCGGACAACACCGCCGCGGCCAGCAGCGCGGCTGCCCCGGCTGCCGAGAAGGCCGAGCCGATCGCGGCACGCCTTGCCAAGGCCGATCTCGCCAAGGGCGAGACGGCGGCCAAGAAATGCGTGAGCTGCCATCAGTTCAGCAAGGACGGGAAGAACGGCCAGGGCCCGGCGCTCTGGGGGATCGTCAACAAGGCCAAGGGGGCTGCGGCCGGCTTCAATTATTCGGCCGGACTGAAGGACATGGCGTCCAAGGGCGGCAAGTGGGATTACGAGGCGCTTGATGCCTTCCTCACCAACCCGAAGGCCTATGTCGCCGGCACCTCGATGGGCTTTGCCGGCATCAACCGCGGCGAGGAGCGGGCCAATATCATCCTCTACATGCGCAGCCTCGCCGAGACCCCGGCGGCCCTGCCCTGATCGCCCTCCACGCGAGCGCATGCTGCAAGGGGCCGAATTTCGGCCCCTTTTTCTTGTCTCCCTGAAAATCACGCCAAAACGGGGGCTTGGCGCTGGCCTTCCCGCGTTGCTGCGTCATATTCCGGGCATGGGCTCGGTGGGTGATTCGATCACGAGGGGAGACGAGCATGACGAATGAGTTCCGGTTCCTGTCGCGTCCGACGCGCCGCGGCGCTCTCGCGCTCGGGGCCTTTGCCGGGATCTCGACCCTGCTGCCGCGCCACACGCTGACCGCACAGGAAGCGGCCGAACTCGGCCCGCCCAGCCATGGCCTGTCGATTTTCGGCGACCTGAAATATCCGGCGGATTTCAAGCATTTCGCCTATGTGAACCCCCAGGCTCCCAAGGGCGGGGAAATCGCGCTGCAGGTTTCCTCCACGGCCGGAAACCAGAATTTCACCACCTTCAACACGCTCAACATCTATTCCCAGCGCGGCGACGGCGCCGCCGGGATGGGCCTGATCTTCGACAGCCTCATGGCCGGCTCCTCCGACGAGGAGGATGCGCTCTATGGCCTCGTGGCCCGGAGCGTGCGCCGCTCGGCGGACGGGCAGGTCTACCGGTTCCAGCTCAGGCCGGAAGCGCGGTTCCACGATGGCTCGCCGATCACGGCGGCGGATGTGGCCTTCACGCTGGAAACGCTGAAGAGCACCAAGGCCTATGCCACCTATCGCCTCATCCTGCAGAAGGTGACCGGCGCGGTGGCGCTCTCTCCGCAGGAGGTCGAGATCCGCTTCGCGCCCGACCGCTCGCGCGAATTGCCGCTGATCGTGGCAGGGCTGCCGATTTTCTCGAAGGCCTATTACGCCAACCGGGATTTCGATTCGGCCACGCTGGAGAGCCCGGTCGGTTCGGGCGGCTACCGGGTCGACCGGATCGAGCAGGGCCGTTCGATCAGCTTCCGCCGGGTGGCCGATTACTGGGGCAAGGACCTGCCGGTTTCGGTGGGGCAATCGAATTTCGACACGGTCCGCTACGAATACTTCCGCGACCGCGAGGCGGCGTTCCAGGCGTTCACCGCCGGGGTCTATACGTTCCGGGACGAGTTCACCTCGGTGATCTGGTCGACCCGCTACGATTTTCCGGCGATCCGCGAGGGCCGGGTGAAGCGGGACACGGCGGTCGATGGCCGCCCGTCCGGCACGCAGGGCTGGTTCCTCAATACGCGCCGGCCGCAATTCCGCGATCCGCGCATCCGCGAGGCCATCGGGCTGGCCTTCGACTTCGAATGGATGAACCAGAACCTGATGTACGGGCTCTACAAGCGGACGACCTCGTTCTTCGAGAATTCGCCGCTCAAGGCCGTCGGCAAGCCGGGCCCGGAAGAGATGGCCCTGCTGGAGCCGTTCCGTGGCAAGGTGCCGGACGAGGTGTTCGGCGAGCCCCATGTCCCGCCGGTTTCGGACGGGTCGGGCCAGGATCGCGGCCTGCTCCGCCAGGCGCAGCAGATGCTGCAGCAGGCCGGGACCAAGCGCGGCGATGACGGCATTCTCCGGCTGGCCGACGGCACGCGGCTGACGCTCGAATTCCTGGAATTCGATGGCGGCCTGACCAAGCATGTCGAGGCATTCGGCAAGAATCTCCGCCTGCTCGGCATCGGCTTCTCCATCCGGCAGGTCGATCCGTCGCAATATCAGCGCCGGGTGCAGGAATACGATTACGACGTGGTGTCGGCGCGGTTCGTGATGTCGCTCACGCCGGGCGAGACGCTGAACACCCTGTTCGGTTCGCAGGCGGCGCGGACGCCCTCCTCGCGCAACCTCTCGGGCATTGCAGACCCGTCGGTCGATGCGATGATCGCCAAGGTGATCGCGGCGAAGTCGAAGGCCGACATCACCCATGCCGCGCGGGCGCTGGACCGGCTGTTGCGCGCAGGCCGCTACTGGGTGCCTGCCTGGTATGCCGCCGAGCACAAATTCGCCTATTGGGACATGTATACCGCACCAGGCCCGATCCCGCCTCTGGCCGGTGGCGCCTCCTCCACCGCCCTGGCGACCTGGTGGTACGATGCCGACAAGGCGAAGCGGATCGGCAAGTAATGGCGGCCTATATCCTCCGACGCCTGGCCTTGATGGTGCCCACCCTGCTGGGCATCATGCTCCTGTCCTTCATCATCATCCAGTTCGCGCCGGGCGGGCCGGTCGAGAAGATCATCGCGCAGCTGCAGGGGCAGGATTCGGGCGCCAGCGGCCGGGTCGGCGGCGGCACGGGCGGCGACATTTCCGGCGCGGCCAGCGCGGCGGCGGATGCCAGCTCGACCTATCGCGGGGCGCAGGGCCTCGACCCGGCCTTCATCAAGGAGCTCGAGAAGCAGTTCGGCTTCGACAAGCCGGCCCATGAGCGCTTCGCCAAGATGATCTGGGACTATGCCCGGTTCGATTTCGGGCGGTCCTTCTTCCGCGATGCCTCTGTCATCCAGCTGATCAAGGAGAAGCTGCCCGTCTCGATCTCTCTCGGGCTGTGGATGACGCTGATCGCCTATGCGATCTCCATCCCGCTCGGTATCCGCAAGGCGGTGAAGGATGGCTCTGCCTTCGATGTCTGGACTTCCGGCGTGATCGTGATCGGCTATGCCATTCCGAGCTTCCTGTTCGCGGTCCTGCTCGTCGTCCTGTTTGCCGGCGGCTCCTTCTTCCAGTTCTTTCCGCTCCGCGGGCTGACCTCGCCGAATTTCGAGGAGCTGAGCCTCGGCGGGAAGATCCTCGATTATCTCTGGCATCTCGCCCTGCCGCTGACCGCGATGGTGATCTCCCAATTCGCCACGCTGACGCTGCTGACCAAGAATTCCTTCCTCGACGAGATCCGGAAGCAATATGTGCTGACTGCCCGGATGAAGGGCCTGTCGGAACGCGGCGTGCTCTACGGGCATGTCTTCCGCAACGCGATGCTGATCGTGATTGCCGGTTTTCCGGGCGCCTTCATCCATGCCTTCTTCACCGGGTCGCTGCTGATCGAGAACATCTTCTCGCTGGACGGGCTCGGCCTGCTGGCCTTCTCTGCCACGCTTGACCGCGATTACCCGGTGGTCTTCGCCACGCTCTACATCTTCTCGCTGCTGGGGCTCGTGATCACGCTGGTCACCGACCTGACCTATACCCTGATCGATCCCCGCATCGATTTCGAGGCGCGCGATGTCTGAGGGCGTCATCCGGGATGACGGGCTGGCGGCCGGGGCGCGGGCGCCCGAAGCACCGCCGCTGCCGCCGCAGCGGGGCCTGATCCGCCTCTCGCCGCTCAACCAGCGCCGGCTCCAGAATTTCCGCGCCAACCGCCGGGGCTACTGGTCGTTCTGGGTCTTCATGGTCCTGTTCGTGCTCTCGCTCTTCGCGGAATTCATCGCGAATGACCGGCCGGTCCTTGCCCGCTACAAGGGCGAATGGCTGTTCCCGGTCCTCGTGGAATATCCGGAGGAGAAATTCGGCGGGTTCCTGGCGGTCACGGATTACCGCGATCCGGTGATCGCCGACGAGATCAACGCGCATGGCTTCATGCTGTTCCCGCCGATCCGGTTCCATCATCGCACGATCCAGCGTGACCTGCCGGTGGCTGCCCCCGCGCCGCCGACCTGGATGCTGACGGATGCGCAATGCGCCACGGTGGCGAAGAAACGCGGCGGCACCGGCTGCAAGGATATCGAATGGAACTGGCTCGGCACCGATGATCGCGGCCGCGATGTGGTGGCCCGCCTGATCTATGGCTTCCGCATCTCGGTGCTGTTCGGGCTGATCCTGACGCTGGCCTCCTCGGTGATCGGCATCGCGGCGGGCGCGGTGCAGGGTTATTTCGGCGGCAAGGTGGATCTCTTCTTCCAGCGCTTCATCGAGATCTGGACCTCGATGCCGCTGCTCTTCCTGCTGATCATCCTCTCGGCGGTGATCACGCCCAGCTTCCTCGTCCTGCTGTCCATCCTCCTCCTGTTCAAATGGACATCCCTAGTCGGCGTCGTCCGGGCTGAATTCCTGCGGGCCCGGAACTTCGAATATGTGAAGGCCGCGCGGGCGCTGGGGCTGTCCGATCGCCAGATCATGATGCGGCACATGCTGCCCAATGCCATGGTTGCCACGCTGACCTACATGCCCTTCGTGCTCAATGCCTCGATCACGACGCTGACCTCGCTGGACTTCCTCGGCTTCGGCCTGCCGCCCGGCTCGCCTTCCCTCGGTGAGCTGCTCCAGCAGGGCAAGGCGAATTTGCAGGCGCCCTGGCTCGGCCTTTCTGGCTTCGCGGTGATCGCGCTCATGCTCTCGCTGCTGATCTTCATCGGCGAGGCGGTGCGCGATGCCTTCGACCCGAGGAAGAGCTTCGCATGACCGGCGCGCCGCTTGTCACGGTCCGGGATCTCTCCGTCGCCTTCCGTCAGGGCGGCAAGGACAGCCTTGCTGTCGACAAGGTGTCGTTCGAGATCCATCGCGGGGAAACCCTGGCACTGGTGGGCGAATCCGGATCCGGCAAATCGGTCACCGCGCTCTCGCTGGTCCGGCTGCTGAACTATCCGGCCGCGCATCATCCCGGTGGCTCGATCCTGTTCCAGGGCGAGGGCGCGCCGCTCGACCTGCTCACTGCCGAGGACAGCCAGCTCCGCAAGATCCGGGGCAATGCGATCTCGATGGTTTTCCAGGAGCCGATGACCTCGCTCAACCCGCTCCACACGATCGAGCGGCAGATCGGCGAGATCCTTGGCCTGCATCGCGGGCTTTCCGGCACGGCGGCCCGGACGCGCATCCTCGACCTGCTGAACAAGGTCGGGATCCGCGATCCGGAAAGCCGGCTCGGCGCCTATCCGCACGAGCTGTCCGGCGGGCAGCGTCAGCGGGTGATGATCGCGATGGCGCTCGCCAACGAGCCGGACCTGCTGATCGCTGACGAGCCGACCACGGCCCTCGATGTGACGGTGCAGGCGAAGATCCTCGACCTCCTGCGCGACCTGCAGCGCGAAACCGGCATGGCGATGCTGTTCATCACGCATGATCTCGGGATCGTGCGCCGCATTGCCCATCGCGTCGCGATCATGCGGCGCGGCCAGATCGTCGAGCAGGGCGTCGTCGATGACGTGTTCTCGGGCCCGAAGCATCCCTATACGCAGGCGCTGCTGGCTGCGGAGCCGAAAGGCGAGCCGGCCATGCCGCATGACGAGGCACCGGTCGTCGTCGAGGTCCGCGACCTCAAGGTCCATTTCCCGATCCGGACCGGCCTGATGAAGCGCGTGACGGGCCATGTGAAGGCGGTGGACGGGATCGACCTGACCATCCGCGCCGGCGAGACGCTGGGGATTGTCGGTGAATCCGGGTCCGGCAAGACCACGCTCGGCCAGGCGATCCTGCGGCTCATCCGATCGGAAGGCGCCATCCGGGTGCTCGGGCGGGACGTCCAGGGTGTCGGGTTCAAGGCGATGCGTCCGCTGCGCCGCGACATGCAGATCGTCTTCCAGGACCCCTATGGCTCGCTCTCGCCGCGCATGTCGGTGGCGGAGATCGTGGCGGAGGGGCTTTACATCCAGCAGCCGGGCCTCGGTGACGAGGCTGCGCGGGGCATCGTCGCCCGGGCGCTGCATGATGTCGGGCTCGACCCAGCCGCCATGGACCGTTACCCGCATGAGTTTTCCGGTGGTCAGCGCCAGCGCATCGCGATTGCGCGTGCCATGGCGCTCGATCCGAAATTCGTGGTGCTCGACGAACCGACCTCGGCACTCGACATGAGCGTGCAGGCCCAGATCGTCGATCTGCTGCGGGAGCTTCAGGTCAAGCGGCAGCTCGCCTATCTCTTCATCAGCCACGATCTCAAGGTGGTCCGGGCACTTTCAAGTCATGTCATCGTCATGCAGAACGGGCAGGTCGTCGAGCAGGGGCCGGCGGCGGAACTCTTCGCGCGGCCGCGTTCCGACTATACCCGAACCCTGTTCGCTGCAGCCCTGCATCGATAGGCGTGTTTCCCCGACGATACTGTTGCCGAAAATTCAGGAATTCTCCTGTAGAGATCGGCCGCCCCAGAAACAGGATCCCTCATGTCTTCCTTTCCCAAGCCGCTGACGGCCATCGAACCGAATACCCGTGCCTTCGAATCGACCCCGCTCGTGAAGCCGACCGGTTTCCGGGAATACGACGCGCGCTGGTGGTTCGGGCATCCGGCCTCGCCCAAGGCGCCGGAGATCAACCTCATGGGCATCCAGGCCCTGGGGATGGGGATCGGGACCTTCCTGAAGGAGCGCGGTGTCGAACGCCGCATTGTTGTCGGCCATGATTTCCGCGGCTATTCCGCCTCGATCAAGCTGGCGCTGGTGGCCGGGCTGATGGCCTCGGGCTGCCGGGTGGTGGATATCGGCCTTGCGCTTTCGCCGATGGCCTATTTCGCGCAGTTCGCGCTGGATGTGCCCGCTGTCGCGATGGTCACGGCCTCGCATAATGATAATGGCTGGACCGGCGTGAAGATGGGGTGCAACCGCCCCGTGACGTTCGGGCCGGATGAAATGAGCCGGCTCAAGGAAATCGTGCTCGGCGGCAGCTTCGCCCTCGATGGTGGCGGCAGCTACACGTTCCATGACAATTTCTACGATCTCTATTTCAAGGATCTCACCAGCCGGCCGAAGATCACGCGGAAGCTGAAAGTCGTCGCGGCCTGCGGTAATGGCACGGCCGGTGCCTTCGCGCCGCAGGTGCTCGAGGCGCTCGGCTGCGAGGTCATTCCGCTCGACACGAAGCTGGACCATACCTTCCCGCGCTACAATCCGAACCCCGAGGACATGGAGATGCTCCATGCCATCGCGCATGCGGTGAAGGAGCACGGGGCGGATGTCGGCCTTGGCTTCGATGGCGATGGCGATCGCTGCGGCGTGGTCGACAACGAGGGCAACGAGATCTTCGCCGACAAGATCGGCGTGATGCTGGCGCGCGACCTCTCGACGCTGCATCCCGGCTCGACCTTCGTGGTCGATGTGAAGTCGACCGGGCTGTTCCATACGGATCCGGAACTGATCCGGCTCGGTGCGAAGACCGATTACTGGAAG
This sequence comes from Hyphomicrobiales bacterium, assembly GCA_027484605.1. GTDB lineage: Bacteria > Pseudomonadota > Alphaproteobacteria > Rhizobiales > Beijerinckiaceae > Rhabdaerophilum. Next base: position 90,114 of record JAIXSR010000005.1, read on the forward strand.
ACCGGCCATTCGCATATCAAGAAGCGCGTGACAGAACTCAACGCCTTGGCAGGTTTCGAGAAATCCGGCCATTTCTTCTTCAATGCGCCGGTCGGGCGCGGCTATGATGACGGCATCGTCACCGGCATTGCCGTGATCGACATGCTTGACCGCAATCCCGGCCGCTCGATGGCCGATCTCTACCGGGCGGTCCCGAAGACCTGGGGCTCGCCGACCATGTCGCCGCATTGCGAGGACGAGATCAAGTATGGCGTCGTCGAGCGCGTCGTGAAGCGCATCCAGGCGATGGCTGCCGGCGGCGAGATGATCACCGGGCAGAAGATCCGCGACGTCGTCACCGTGAACGGCGTCCGCGTGACGGCCGAGGACGGCACCTGGGGGCTCGTGCGCGCCTCGTCGAACAAGCCCGAACTGGTGGTTGTGGTCGAGAGCCCGGTCTCGGAAGCGCGCATGCGCGAGATGTTCAAGGCGGTGGACGCGATCCTGCGCGAGAACCCGGAAGTCGGCGCCTATAACCAGACGATCTGAGTGCAGATAAGGATGGCGCCCCGTGGCGCCATCCCTTGCGCCGGCTACAGATCAAGCCCGAAGCGGCGGATTTCTCCGGCGAGATCGATGTCGGCCGTGACATGGATCGTGGCAAAGCCGAGGGCCGCCGCGCCGGCGACATTCTTCGCACTGTCATCCATGAAGAGGCAGGCCTGCGCTTCGAGCCCGTGCGCGCCGAGGAAGGCGCGGTAGATGGCGGGATCGGGTTTGAGCAGGCCGAGTTCCGCCGAAACGATCGTGCCCGCGAACCGGGCCAGGAACGGAAAGCGCGCCCTGGCCTCGGCGAAGGTGTCGGCGGCGAAGTTCGTGATCGCATAGCAGGGAATGCCGCGCGCCAGTGCCGCGTCCAGCACGGCGACATTGGCCTCGATCGGGCCCGGCACCATCTCGTGCCAGTGGCGGCGGAAGGCGCGGATCAGCTCGGCCTTTTCGGGATAGAGCGCGATGCGTTCCGCCTCGGCAATCGGCCAGGGCCGGCCGCGATCCTGCTCGAGATTCCATTCCGGCGGAAGGATCTCGGTGAGGAAATGCCGGCGCTCGGCGGCATCGGGAATCAACCGGCGATAGGGGATTTCGGAGTCCCAGCGGATCAGGACATTGCCGATATCGAAGACGAGATTGGTGGGCTTCATGCGAGGACTCCGGGCGGATGTGGTCTTGGTCACGGGTTGTGAACCCTTTTCGCTCATAAATTGCTAAGGCCGGCCTTCTGTTTCAGGGCCGGCATGAGCGAGTGAGTTCTGTCATGCGTTTGCTTCGCTTGCCTCTGGCTGCCGGGCTCTTCAGCCTGCTGGCCCTGCAGCCGGCCCTTGCTGCCGGCTTTGTCATCGATCCGGATCCCGGTTCCCCGACGCTCGGCGAGATCGTCGACCGCGAGGAACGCGCACGCCTTCCCGCGCCGCCCATCCGCCCCGTGCGCAGCCAGCCCTATGTTCCTCCGGGCGCGACGACGGTCTGGGCGCCGGGTGTCCGGCCGCGTGGCACGCGGGTGCGCTGACAGGGCGCGACCCTCGACACCCTTGGCAAAGCCCCGCCCCGCTGGAATAGGATAGGGCGTCCGCCCGGTCCAGCAGCCCGGGCCGCCAGAGGATTGCCCATGCCGTCAGGATTTCTCGACCAGCTCCGCACGCTTCTCGGCGAGGCGCATGTCATCGTCGACGAGGCTGCGATGCTGCCGGCGCTGACCGAATTGCGGGGCCTGCACAAGGGCCATGCGCTGGCCGTCATCCGCCCGGGATCGACGGCGGAGGTTGCGCGCGTGATGCAGCTCGCCGATGCGGCGGGCATTCCTGTCGTGGCGCAGGGCGGCAATACCGGGCTTGTCGGCGGCGGTGTTCCCTTCGGCGGGATCGTCCTGTCGCTGGCGCGCCTCAAGGCAATCCGGACCGTCGACCCGGTCAATGCGACGATGATCGTCGAGGCGGGGGTGGTTCTGCAGGCGGTGCAGGAAGCCGCGCAGAAGGCGGGAATGCTCTTCCCGCTCTCGCTGGCCTCCGAGGGCTCCTGCACGATCGGCGGCAATATCGCCACTAATGCCGGCGGCACGGCGGTCCTGCGCTATGGCAACACGCGGGATCTCATTCTCGGCCTCGAAGTGGTGCTGCCGGATGGCGGGATCTGGAACGGGCTGACCGGCCTGCGCAAGGACAATGCCGGCTATGACCTGAAGCATCTCTTCATCGGGTCCGAAGGCACGCTTGGCATCGTCACGGCCGCTGTGGTGAAGCTGTTCCCGGCGCCGCAATCCCGCGTGACGGCTTTCCTCGCCACGCCCGATCCCGAAGCGGTGGTGCGGCTCTTCCACCGGTTGCGCGGGCGCGCGGGAGAGCGGCTGACAACGTTCGAGATCCTGCCGCGGTTCGGGCTGGAGGTGGTGCTCCGCCACGCCCCGAATGTGCGCGACCCCTTCGCCGCGCCCTATCCTTTCTATGCGCTGGTCGAGTTGACCTCGCCCGAGGTGCAATCGGGGCTCGAACCGCTCCTGCTCGAGACGCTGGAAGCGGGCATGGAGGCCGGGGACGTGCTGGATGCGGCGCTGGCGGCCAGCGCGGCGCAGGCGGCTGATTTCTGGCGGCTGCGCGAGCAGCTTTCCGAATGCCAGCGCCATGAAGGCGGGTCGATCAAGCATGATGTCTCGGTGCCGATCTCGCGCGTTGCGGATTTCCTGACCGAAGCGAGCGCGGCTTGCGAGGCGGCCATGCCGGGCATCCGCGTCTGTGCCTTCGGCCATATCGGCGACGGCAATATCCATTTCAACCTGAGCCAGCCTCCGGGGATGGACAAGGCCGCCTTCCTCGCCACCTGGCACCGGTTCAACCGCCTCGTCCATGACGCGGTGGCGGCGCGCGGGGGCTCGATCGCGGCGGAACATGGCGTGGGGCTGATCAAGCGGGACGAGCTGCCATACTACAAGGACCCGGTGGCCTTGGCGCTGATGGCCACGCTCAAGCGGGCGCTCGATCCGAAGAACCTGCTCAATCCCGGCAAGGTGATCGCGCTCGGCAATGACCTCCCGGCCTTCACGCCCGGCCGGCCTGCTGCCTGAACATGTTGCCCGGTCGGGCCTGTGCCAAAGCGGCCTTCCGCTGCAGCAACTCGACCGTGATGCCCGCCGCAATCACGGCGGGATGCTTGCTGCCGAGATCCGTCAGGCCGACCGGGCAGATCATCCGGGCAAGGGCCGGAGGTTCCAGCCCGAGCCTTCCAAGCTGGCTCATGAAACGGGCGCGCTTGGTGGCACTCCCGATCACGCCGCAATAGGGCAGGTCGGGCCGGGCGAGCGCGGCCGCCATCAGGTCAAGGTCGAGCGCATGGCTGTGCGTCATCACGAGGATGAAGGCGCCGGCTGGCGCTGCACCGATTTCCGCCACCGGATCAGGAGTGGCCACGGCCACGACATTGGCCGGCCGATGGGTGGGGAAAAGTTCCCGCCTCGTATCGATCCAGCGGATGGAGAAGGGCAAAGGCGCAAGCGCGAGGACCAGCGCGCGGCCGACATGGCCTGCCCCGAAGAGCAGCAAGGGCTGCGGCCGTTCCGCCGGTGTTTCGAGGATCGCACCGTCCGGCGCGGGCAGGGCCGGGTCCTGCGTCTCGCGCCGAAGGATGTTGCGCGAATCGGGCCGTGCCGCGATGGCCAAGGCAGGGTCCTGACGGAGTGCGCCTGCAAGCGGTTCGAGCCAGGCAAGATCGGCGCGGGCCAAAGCCTCGATCCGCAGGGTGACATGACCACCGCAGCATTGGCCCATATCCGGCCCGAGGGCGAAGCCGCGGGTCTGGCCGATGCCGCCGGGATGGCGTGCCATGGCCTGCTGGGCCAGCGCGATGGCCTGCCATTCCAGCGTGCCGCCGCCGATCGTGCCTGCGATCTGCCCATCCGCCCGGACCATCATCCGCGTTCCGGCTTCGCGCGGGCTCGACCCGCGGATGGCCGCCATGGTGACGAGGGCGACCCTTCCGTCCTCGGCCAATGTGGCGGCGATGCGGGCCCAGTCGACCATCAGCCCTGTCTCCATTGATGGTCAACCGCGTCGAGGATCGCTTCCGGCGTGGCCGGGGCGCGCAGGTGGGTCGGCCGGCCCGGCTTCACCGCATGGATGGCATCGGCAATCGCCGAGAAGGCCGAGATGGCCAGCATGACCGGCGGTTCGCCGACTGCCTTGGAGCGGTAGATCGCGTCTTCCCGGTTCGCTTCCGGCCAGAGATCGACGCGGAAACGGGCGGGAATATCCGAGGCGACCGGGATCTTGTAGGTCGAGGGCGCATGGGTCCGCAGGCGGCCCTCGCGGTCGAAGACGAGTTCCTCGGTCGTCAGCCAGCCGAGCCCCTGGACGAAGCCGCCCTCGATCTGGCCGATATCGATGGCCGGGTTGAGGGACCGGCCGCAATCATGGAGGATGTCCACCGCCTCGAGCCGCATCTCGCCGGTGGTCGTGTCGATCAGCACTTCCGAGCAGGCGGCGCCATAGGCGAAATAGAAGAAGGGCCGGCCGGTCTTTGTCGCGCGGTCCCAGGTGATGCCGGGCGTCCGGTAATAGCCCGTCGAGGAGAGGGAGATCCGCTCCAGCACGCAGGCTTTGGCCAGTTCGGCGAAGCTCATCGAGGCCTCGCCCGCGAAGACGCGGCCATGGCGGAAGCGGATCTGTTCCGGCCGGTCGCCGAGGCGTCGGGCCGCTTCTCCGGCCATCCGGTCGCGGATGGTCCGGGCGGCGATCCGGGCTGCCATGGCATTGAGATCCGAGCCGGAAGAGGCAGCCGTCGGGCCGGTATTCGGCACCTTGGCCGTGTTGGTGGCGGTGATCTTCACCCGTTCCAGCGGCAGGCCGAATTCATCGGCGACGACCTGCGCCACCTTCACGAACAGGCCCTGGCCCATTTCGGTGCCGCCATGGTTCAGCATCACCGAACCGTCGGAATAGACATGGACCAGCGCACCGGCCTGGTTGAGATGCTTGAGCGTGAAGGAGATGCCGAACTTGACCGGCGTCAGGGCAAGGCCGCGCTTGAGGATCGGCGACTGGGCGTTGAAGGCGGCCACCTCGTGGCGGCGCTCGCGGTAGCGGCTTGTGGCCTCGAGCGTCTCGATCAGCGGCAGCATCGTGGCATGGTCGAAGACCTCCATGCCGTAGGGCGTCACCAGATGGCCGGGACGGTAGAGATTGTCCTTGCGCACATCGAGCGGGTCCCGGCCGAGCCGACGGGCGATGGCATCCATGATCGCCTCGATGGCGAGCATGCCCTGCGGCCCGCCGAAGCCGCGGAAGGCGGTGTTCGAGACCGTGTTGGTCTTCAGGCGGCGCGAGGCGATGCGCGAGGCGGGGATGAAATAGGCATTGTCGGTATGGAACATCGTCCGGTCGATGACGCCGAGCGAGAGATCGGCCGAATAGCCGCAACGCGCGTCGTGGCGGATATCGAGCGCCTGGATCATGCCCTGCCCGTCGAAACCGACGGCATAGGCCGAGAGGAAATCATGCCGCTTGCCGGTCAGGGCGAAATCATCGTCGCGGTCGAGCCGCAGCTTGCAGGGCCGGCCGGTGGCCTGCGCCGCGAAGGCGGCGAGGGCCGCCCAATGGCTGGCCTGGCTTTCCTTGCCGCCGAAGCCACCGCCCATGCGCCGGCATTCCACCGTTACCGCATTGTCGGCCGTGCCCATCACCCGCGCGACGATATGCTGGACCTCGCTCGGATGCTGGGTCGAGGAATGGACGAATATGTCGCCATCCTCGCCGGGAATGGCGAAGGCAATCTGGCCTTCGAGGTAGAAATGTTCCTGCCCGCCGATTTCCAGCTCGCCCTCGAGCCGGTGCGGGGCTTCGGCCAGGGCGGAATCGGCATCCCCGCGCTGCCAGGCATAATCCGGCAACACCGTGCCGCCGGCCTGCCGGGCATCCGCCACGGTGACGACGGGGGGCTCGGCGCGCGTCTCGTATCGCGCCAGCCGGCTCGCCAGCCGGGCGGCCTTGCGGGAGGTGGCCGCCACGAGGAAGACCGGCTGGCCGTGGAAGCTGATTTCCCGTGCGGCCAGCATCGGTTCGTCGCCGAGGGCCGGGGAAACATCGTTCCTGCCGCGGATATCCTCTGCCGTCAGCACGGCGACGATCCCCGGCGCCTGGCGCACGGCCGAGAGATCGAGCGAGAGGATATCGCCCGCGGCGATCGGGGCCATGCCGATGGCGAGATGCAGCGTTCCCTCCGGCTCGAGGATGTCGTCGATATAGGGCGCATTGCCCTGGACATGCCGGAGCGCGCTGTCATGCGGCAGCGGCTGATGCACCACTTCCAGCAGGGCGGACGCGGCTTCTTCCGGGTGTTCGTCGAGCGGCGTCTCAGACATGGGCTACCTCCGCGACCGGGCCGCGCGGCTGGATCCGCGTCAGGCTGCGCGCACCGCCGATCTCGGTCAGCGCCTTGCCGAGCAGCGACCGCGCGACGCGGGCCCGGTAGCCGGCCGAAGCCCGCATGTCGCTGATCGGCTGGAAATCCTCGGCAAGGGCGCGCAGGGCAACCGCCCATTCCGCCGGTGCCGCGATCGGCAGGCCCGTCAGAGCGGCCTCGGCCCGGGTGGCGCGGCGCGGCGTGGCGGCCATGCCGCCGAAGGCGATCCTCGCGGAGAGGATCCGTCGTTCCGGATCGACCTCGATCAGGAAGGCGCCCATCACGGTGGAGATATCCTCATCGACGCGCTTGGAAATCTTGAAGCACCGGAAATGCATGCCGGGGCGCGGCCGCGTGATGGTCAGGCCGCTCACCCATTCCCCCGGCTGCCGATCCTGCCGGCCATAGGCAATGAAAAAATCCTCCAGCGGGATGTCGCGGCTGGCTGCGCCATGCCGGAGATGGAGCGTGGAGCCCAGGGCAATGAGCGCCGAGGCGAGATCGCCGATGGGCGAGCCATTGGCAATGTTCCCCCCGACCGTGCCCGACGCTCGCACCTGGCGCGAGGCGAAGCGCTTCATGAGCGTATCGAGATCCGGGTCGATCCGGCCAAGGGCGGGCATTGCCTCGGCATGGGTCACGCCGGCGCCGAGATACAATGTGGCCTCATCCTCGGCGATCGTCTTCAGCGCCTCGATCCGGTTGAGCGCGATGACCTGCGGCAGGTCCTGAAGCTTCTTGGTGATCCAGAGGCCGACATCGGTGGCACCGCTGACAAGGGTGGCACCGGGATGGCTGGCCGCCATCTCGGCGAGCGTGTCGAGTTCGGCCGGGGCGGCGAAGAAGCGGTCCTCGTGGCCCAGCAGCACGTCGCGCCCGTCCGCAAGCGCGCGGAGGGCCGCTGCCTTGTCGGGGATGCCGATGCCCGGATTGTCGGGAATCGGGTTGGCAAGGGCCTCCGCTGCCGCGTCGAAGATCGGCCGGTAGCCGGTGCAGCGGCAGAGGTTGCCGGCCAGGCATTCCGCGATGGTCTCGCGGGAGACCGGGCGCGGTTCGGCCAGATAGGCGGCGACGAGGCTCATGACGATCCCGGGCGTGCAGAAGCCGCATTGCGCGCCGTGATGCCGCGCCATCGCCTGCTGGACCGGGTGCAGGCTGCCGCCGGCGGCGAGGTCCTCGACGGTCAGGATCTCGCAGCCATCGACCATGCCCAGCAGCAGGATGCAGGCATTGACCGGCTGATAGCGCAGCGCGCCACCCTGCCAGCGGGCGAGGATGACCGTGCAGGCGCCGCAATCCCCCTCGTTGCAGCCTTCCTTGGTCCCGGTGGCACGGCGCGTTTCGCGCAGCCATTCGAGCAGCATGCGGTTCGGGTCGATCTCGCTCAGTTCGACCAGCGAACCACGGAAGATGAAGCGGAGGCTGCGGCGCATGGGAACCCGGGGACGGAGGGAACGGCGAAACTGGCGAAGCACTAAACACTTGCATGCTTTATCGCCTTTGCCGAAACTTCAAGTCTCAGGACGGACCCGCCCCAAGACAGAGAACCGAAAAGGCAACGGGCCGTCGACGAAATCGGAGGAAACGATGCAGATCCGTTCAGCTTTTTTGCGCTTTCGAACCGGCCTGATGCGAATCACGGTCGCTCTCGTCGGCGGATTCCTGGCCCAGGGTGCAGCCCAGGCCTTCCCGACCAAGCCGATCACGATAGTCGTGCCCTTTGCCGCCGGCGGACCCAGCGATACGATCGCGCGCCTATTTGCCGCATCGATGAGCCAGAAGCTCAACGGGCAGATCATCGTCGAGAACGTGGCCGGCGCCGGCTCGACGATAGGAATTGGCCGTGTGGCCAAGGCCGATCCGGACGGGCATACGCTGCTGCTCTCGCATATCAGCCACGCGACGACGGCGTCCCTGTATCGCAAGCTGTCCTATGACCCGGTCGCGGATTTCGCGCCGGTCGGCATGGTGACCGATGGTGCCTTCGTGCTGGTGAGCCGGAAGGATCTCGGCACCGACTCGCTGCCGCAGCTCTTTGCCAGGCTCAAGGCCGAGGGAGACAAGATCTCCTATGCCCATGCCGGGGTCGGCTCCGGCTCGCATCTCTGCGGGCTGATGCTGATGGGCCAGCTCGGCGTGAAGATGACGCAGGTGCCCTATCGCGGCACCGGCCCGGCCATGAATGACCTCGTCTCGGGCAAGGTGGACGTGCTCTGCGACCAGATCACCTCGGCCCTTCCGCAGATCCAGGGCAAGGTGATCAATGCCTATGCCGTGACCTCGACCGAGCCGGTGAAGGGCCTCGACCTGCCGACCCTCGCGGCTTCCGGCCTGCCGGGCTTCCGCGCCACGGTCTGGCACGGGCTCTATGCGCCGAAGGGCACGCCGCCGGCCGTGGTTGCCCAGCTCAACAAGGCGCTGAAGGATGCGCTCAAGGATCCGGTGATCCTGCAGCGCCTGCAGGCGCTCTCCACCGACCCGGCCACCGAGGCGCAGGCCGATCCGGCTTTCCTCGGCCGCCATCTCGTGGCGGAAATCGCCGCGTGGAAGAAGATCATCGACGCCGCCGGCGTCTACGCGGATTGAGGCGAAAGGCCGGGAGCGGGCTATCCCGCTCCCGGTTCACGACATGCCGAGATAGCGCCCGGGCTTGTGGTTGATCGCGAGGATCAGGTTGACCACCACGGCACCGAGGATGGACAGGGCGATCCCGGCGGGGTTCAGCACGAAGAAGGCTGCTGCGAGGATCATCATGTCGAGGCCGAGCTGGACATAGCCGGCACGCCAGCCGAACCGCTCCTGCAGGAACATGGCGAGCACGTTGATGCCGCCGAGGGCTGTCCGGTGGCGGAACAGCATCAGCAGCCCGTTGCCCATCAGCCCCCCGCCGAGAACGGTCGCGAAGACGGGATCGAGCCCGGCGAAACCGATCCAGTCCGGCAGCCAGCGGGCATAGAGCGAGACGAGTGTCACCGCGAGGAAGGTGCGCGCGGCAAAGCGCCAGCCCATCCGCCAGGTCGCCAGTGCGTAGAAGGGCAGGTTCAGCAGCGAGAAGACCAGCCAGAAGCCGAGGCCGCTGGCATGATGGATCAGCAGGCCGAGGCCGGCCGTGCCCCCGGTGACGAGCATCGCCTGCTGGTAGAAGGCGATGCCGACCGCGACGAAGAGGGTAGCCATGGCGATGGCCAGTGCATCCTCGTAGAGCGCGTGCCGGCTGACCGGCAGCGCCTCCGTCTCCTCCCGCATCAGGCGATCCCGCCGAGGCAGACATATTTCATGTCGAGATAATCCTCGAGCCCGTGGCGGGAGCCCTCACGGCCGACGCCGCTTTCCTTCACGCCGCCGAAGGGTGCAACCTCGGTAGTGATCAGCCCCTCGTTCACGCCGACCATGCCGTATTTCAGCGCTTCCGAGACGCGGAAGGCCCGGGCGAGATCGCGCGTGTAGAAATAGGCGGCAAGGCCGTATTCGGTGGCATTGGCGAGGGAGACGACCTCCGCTTCCGTCCCGAACCGGAAGATCGGGGCGAGCGGGCCGAAGGTTTCCTCGGTCGCGACGCGGGCGTCCTGCGGCACGTTCTTGACGACGGTCGGCTCGAAGAAGGTGCCGCCGAGTGCATGGCTCTTCCCGCCGGTGACCACCTCGCCGCCGCGGGCGAGAATGTCGTCGAGATGGGCCTTCACCTTGGCGAGGGCGCGGGTATCGATCAGCGGGCCGATCTGCACGCCGGCCTCGAAGCCGCCGCCGACGCGCATCTTCGCCACTTCCTCGGCGAAGCGGCGGGCGAAGGCATCATGGATGCCGGCCTGCACATAGAAGCGGTTGGTGCAGACGCAGGTCTGCCCGGCATTGCGATACTTGGCCTGCACGGCGCCCTGTACCGCGCGGTCGAGATCGGCATCGTCAAAGACGATGAAGGGCGCGTTGCCGCCGAGTTCCATCGAGATGCGCTTCATCGTGCCGGCGCTCTGCTGGGCGAGGAGTTTTCCGACCGGCGTCGAGCCGGTGAAGGTGATCTTGCGGACCAGCGGATTGGCGGTCAGCTCCGCGCCGATTTCGGGCGCGTCGCCGGTGACGATGTTGACCACCCCGGCCGGGATGCCGGCCTCGGCGCAGAGCACGCCCCAGGCAAGGCCCGAATAGGGGGTGAGGTCTGCCGGCTTGATCACGATGGTGCAACCCGCCGCGAGGGCAGCGCCCAGCTTGCGGCCGATCATCGAGGAGGGGAAGTTCCAGGGCGTGATCGCCCCGACCACGCCCACCGGTTCCCGCGTGACGAGGATCCGCCGGTCGGCCCAGGGCGAGGGCACGACCTCGCCATAGGCGCGGCGCGCTTCCTCGGCGAACCATTGCACATAGGCTGCGGAGCTGCCGATTTCGCCGCGCGCCTCGGCCAGCGGCTTGCCCTGTTCCTGCGTGAGCAGATGGGCCAGAGCCTCGCTGTTCTGGCGGATCAGTTCGGCCAGTTTCTGCAGCAGGCCTGCGCGCTCCGCGGCGGTTTTCGCGCGCCAGGCCGGGAAGGCGGCATGGGCCGCCTCGATGGCGCGGCGCGTCTCTGCCTTGCCGGCATTCGGGATGGTGCCGATCGTCTCGCCCGTGGCCGGATCGGTGACGGCGATGGTCCGGCCGGAATCCGCCGCGATCCACTGGCCATCCACGAGAATGGCCTGCTTCTTGAATTCGAGTTTGGTCAGCATGTCGATCTCCTGCCAGCCGCCGGGCGGTGGCGAAATGATCCCCTCACGCCTCCCTTACAGCGCCTCGATCTCCGAGACGAGAGCCTCCGCGACCGTCAATCCGCTTTTTTGCGCCTTGGCGCGCAGGGCCAGCCGCCGCGAACCGGGCAGCCTTGCGCCGGGCTGGCTGCGGATCTGGCCGGCGAGGCGCGCGAAATGCGCGAGCGTGCCCTCGCCGCCGAACAGGGCGGGATCGAAGGCGAGCAGCAGCTGGCCGGTAGCCGGGGGATCGCCCTTGTCGTCGAGGAAGGAGGAGGCGTCGACCGCGAAGCGGGCCCCCGTCAGGCCGGCCGCCAGCAGTTCGATCATCAGCGCCAGGGCCGTGCCCTTGGCATCGCCGAGGGGCAGCATCGTGCCCTTGAGCGCGGCCTCGGCATCCGTGGTCGGCCGGCCCTCGGCATCCAGCGCCCAGCCTTCCGGGATGGGCTGGCCCTTCTGTTTCGCAGCGAGGATGTTGCCGCGCGCGACCTTTGAAAGCGAGAGATCGACCACGATCGGTGGTTCGCCCGGCAGCGGGCAGGCAAAGGCGAGCGGGTTCGTTCCGAAGGTTGCGCGGCTGCCGCCCCAGGGCGCCATGGCGGCGGGGGTATTGGCGAAGAGCATCGCGACCATGCCCTTCTCCGCCAGCCTTTCGACCGGGGCACCCGCCACGCCGCAATGATGCGAGCGCCGGATGGCGGTGGCGGCGAGGCCCATCATCGGGGCGTGTTCGGCCAGCATCGCCTCGGCCAGCGCCAAAGCGGGATAGGCGAACCCGAAGCCGGCATCGATCCGCCCGAGGGCCGGCGTAACCATTTCGAGCCGCGGCTCGGCATCACCGCGGATCTTGCCGTTGCGGGCCTGCGCGGCATAGCTTGGCACACGGGAGAGGCCATGGCCCTTGAGCCCGTCGGCCTCGGCCGCCACGAGGGCCCGCGCGACGCAATGCGCCGTTTCGGGCCGCGTCTTGCAGCGGATGAAAGCAGAGGCGGCGAGGGCCTCGGCTTGCTCAAGGGTGAGAATGCGCTCGGACATGGCAAGTTCCTTCCGGTGGCACCGCGCTGCGGCGCGGCTCAGCCGGCCTTCCCGTTCTGGAGGTGGTCGAGGATGCGCGTTGCGATGAGATCGGAGACGCGCCGGTTCGATTCCTGCGTGACCCCGGCAATATGCGGCGTCAGCAGCAGGTTCGGACAGCCGGCAAAGACGGCCCCGCGGGCGGCCGTGAGCGGCTCCTCCTCGAAGACATCGAGCGCCGCACCGGCGAGGCGGCCGTCGCGCAGGGCGGCAGCCAGGGCCGGCTCGTCGACAACGCCGCCCCGGGCCGCATTGAGCAGGATTGCATCCGGCCGCATCCGGCGAAGGCGCAGGTCGTCGATCAGGTTGCGCGTCTCGTCCGTCAGCGGGACATGGAGGGAGATGACATCCGCCTCGCGCAGGAGCGGTTCGAGCCCGTGCCGGCGGGCCATGGACCAGCAGGGATCGGCGTCGGACAGGAAGGGATCATAGGCGATGACTTCCATGCCGAGCGCCCGCGCCCGCTGCGCCACCTCGCGGGCAATGGCGCCGAACCCGACCAGCCCCATGACGCGGCCGGAAGCTTCGCGGCCCATCAGCCGCTGGCGCGGCCAGGTGCCGGCGATTACCTCCGCCGTCGCGCCATAGGCGCCGCGCAGCAGGATCAAGGTCGAGGCGATGACCCATTCGGCAACCGCGAGATCGTTTGCGCCGGTGGCGGGATAGACGCGGATGCCGGCCGCCTCACAGGCGGCAACGTCGATATTGTCGAGCCCCACGCCGAGCCGGCCGACCGCCTCGAGGCGCGGGCCTGCGGCCAGCAAAGCCGGCCGGACCTGGGTGCGGTTGCGGACGATCAGGGCGCGGGCTGAGGGCAGCAGCCCGGCCAGCCGGGCGGGCTCGTCGACAAGGGCCGGGTCGTAGAGCGTGTCATGGCTGGCCGCGAGCCGCGCGACGGCAGCCTCGTCCATGAATTCGGTGACAATGATCGTGCTCACAGGACCCTCATCGCGAACAGGCCGGCCAGGGCCAGCGCCAGGATGATCAAGGTGGCGCCGAGAAAGACGGCGAGATGGCGCCAGCCGGTTGCCAGAACGGCACCGGCGGAGGTGCCGAGGCCGAGTGCGGCGATGGCGATCATCATCAGCCAGCCGGACAGAGAGGATAGCACGCCTTTCACGCTGGCATAGGTTGCGGCGAGCGCGGTGCCGGGCAGGACCGAATTGACGACCACCAGCAGCAGGAAGACGAGCGCGAAGCCGGGCAGCGGGACGCGGGCCTTCGAGCCGCCATCCCCGCCCTCCTGGCGCGCCAGGACCCAGCCGATGCCGAGCACGACCGGCAGCAGCAGGAAGACGCGGAAGAGCTTGACGATCACCGCATTGTTGCCGACCGGTTCGGACACGGCATAGCCGGCGCCGACGACCTGGGCCATGTCATGGATGGTCAGGCCGAGGAACAGCCCCGTCTCGCGGATATCGAGGCCGAGGGCAAGCGCGAGGGGCGGATAGGCGAGCATGACGACGGTCGAGAGCGCATTCGCCATCACGACGGTGAAGGCAATGTCGGCCGCCTTTTCCCGGTAATCCGGCACGACTGTGGCCGTGGCGAGCGTGGCCGAGGCGCCGCAGACCGCGCAGGCCGCGCCGGCCAGCGCGCCATAGCCGCGCCCCAGCCCGAGCAGGCGCGCCAGCATCATGGCGCCGGCGACCGTCGCGGCCATGGCGAGGATGGCAAGCAGGGCGGCCGGCCAGCCAAGGCCGGCAATGTCGGACAAGGCGATGCGCAGGCCGAGCAGTGCGATGGCATAGCGGAGGAGTCGCTTCACGGCGAGGTCGAAGCCCGCCTTGAAGACGGGATTGCGGGCGATCGGGTTCAGGAGGATCCCGATCACCAGCGCCAGCACCATGCCCGGCAGGCTGGCGCCGAAGGTGCGGCGGAGCCAGGGTTCCAGGGCCATGGCGGCCAGCGCCACGGCCACAGCAAGCGCCAGGCCGGGCAACCAGGCCGCCGGGCGCGGCGCGCCCGGCGATGCCGTTGCTTCAGGCATGCGTCAGGCCGAGCGGTAGAGCTTGGTCATGACGAATTCCCGGTGACCGAGCGCTTCCGCGGCGGTCAGTCGGCCATTCGCGGTGCGGAGGATCGAGGCGATCAGCGCATCGCCGGCTTCCGGGATGGTCAGGTCGCGCCGGAGGATGCCGGAGACATCGACATCGATATGTTCCGGCATGGTGCGCATGGTCTTCGGATTGCCCGTGATCTTGATCACCGGAATGATCGGGTTGCCGATGACATTGCCCTGCCCGGTGGGGAAGGTGTGCACGACATAGCCGCCCGCCGCCATCAGGGTCACGCATTCCGCCGCGGCGGAGGACGTGTCCATGAAATAGAGGCCCGGCCCCCTGGCCGGCGCCTCGGCCGGCTCGAGAATGTCGATGTATTTGCACTCGCGGCCGATCTTTTCGAGATTGCCGAGGGCCTTTTCCTCGATCGTCGTCAGGCCGCCGGCAATGTTGCCCTTGGTGGGCTGGCTGTCGGAGAGGTCGGAGGTCTTGTGCGCCTCGATGACATCGTCCTGATAGGCCTTCCACATCTTGTACCAGCGCTCGCCCACTTCCGGGTTTGCCGCGCGGGCCTTGCAGAGATGCTCGGCGCCGGTGATCTCGGATGTCTCGCCGAAGACACCGTAAATGCCCTTCGGGATCAGCTTGTCATACATGTTGCCCACGGTCGGGCAGGAGGAGAGGCCCGTCGTGGTGTCGCTCTCGCCGCATTTGGTCGAGACCCACAATTCGGCGATGTCGCATTTCTCGCGCTGCAATTCGGTTGCCCATTGCACGAATTCCTTCGCGACATAGGAAGCCTTTGCGATGACCGCGATATCGCCATGGCCCTCGATGCCGAAGCCGACAACCGGCTTGCCGGTTTTCGCGATGCCCTCGACGACGACCTTGGTCCAGCTGTCCTCGATCCCGATCACGATGACCGCAGCCACGTTGGGGTTCGAGCCGGTGCCGATCAGAGTGCGGAAATGCAGGTCGAGATCGGCGCCGAACTGCAGGCGGCCATAGGCATGCGGCAGCGCCATCGTGCCCTTGATGTTGTTCGCCACGGCCTCGCAGGCCGCGTTCGAGAGGTCATCCAGCGGCAGCAGGACAACGTGGTTGCGGACGCCGACACGGCCATTCTCGCGGCGCCAGCCGTAGAAATGGTCCATCGCGGCATCGGCCCGGCGCTTCCGGCGCATCGGCGCCTTGAAGGACGGGGCTTCGATCCAGCGGCCCTTGACGGGCTTGAGCTTGTTCCGGTTCAGGGAGAAATTCGCAACGATCGGGGCGCTTGCCATGTCGGTTCTCCTGTCACCAGCGCTTGGTCTTGACGTTATGCACGTGAACATGCGCGCCCTTGGCGATATCCGCCACGGCCTTGCCGATGTCCTGTCCGTATTTCCAGATCGTGTCGCCCTTCGCGATATCCTTCAGGGCGACCTTGTGGCCGATCGGGATGTCGGCCCGGGAGGCCAGGGAAAAGCTGGAATTGTCAGCCGTGACCACGGCCAGCATCTCGGTGCCGGCCTTCAGGTTTTCGACAACGACAACGCCCACGCTATCCTTGTGTTCATGGACAAGAAGATGGGGAATGGTCATGGCTCTATGCCTTCCTCGCGATACGCCCTCGGGCGCTTGGGGGGATGGTGGCGTGCCGGCACCGAGACGGATCAGGGCTTCGAACGCTCAGGTCTTGTATAAGACATAAGACTCGCTAGAGTGTCAATCATGAACGAGAAGACAAATTCTCAGGACGAGGTCCGCGGAACGCCGGGGTTCCTGCCGCTCTACCGGCAGGTCAAGTCCCTGCTGGTGCGCCGCATCTCCGAGCGCTTCTGGCAGCCGGGCGAAATCCTCCCGTCGGAGATTCAGATCGCGGCCGAGCTGGGCGTCAGCCAGGGCACCGTCCGCAAGGCGCTGGACGAAATGACCGCCGAACGGCTTCTCGTGCGCCGGCAGGGGCGCGGCACCTTTGTGGCGCGGCATGACGAGAGCCGCATCCTGTTCCAGTTCTTCAAGATCGTGCCGGAAACCGGCGTACCGATCTTTCCCGAAAGCCATCTGCGCCGTGTCGAGACCGCCAAGGCGAGCCCCGAGGAAGTGGCGCGGCTGGCGCTCCGGCCCGGCGACAGCGTGATCCGGATCGCGCGGGTCCGCTCGCTCAATGGCCGGCCGACCATTTCCGAATACCTGGCACTGCCCGTCGATCGGTTCCCCGGCCTCGCGAAGGAGGCCGACATTCCCAACAATCTCTACGATCATTTCGCCTCGGAATACGGCATCACGATCGCCGGCGGCGATGAATCGCTCCGCGCCATGGCCGCACCGGCGGAGGATGCCGCGCTGCTCGGCATCGCGCCGGGAACGCCGATCCTCGCCATCGACCGGGTGGCGCTGGACCTTGATGGCAAGCCGGTGGAGTGGCGCTACTCGCTCTGCGATACGCGCCATTGCCATTATGTGAGCGGCCTCAGATAGAAACGAGCCGCTTCGGTGGCGGCAGGCCGGACAGGGCCGCCTCCACCGCCGGCCGTTCCGGCGTGCCCGAGCTGCCGCCGGGCTTCAGGCATTTCAGCGCGGCGGTAACATTCGCCCATCGGATCGCGTCCAGAAGGCCGAGCCGCTCGGTGAGGGCCCAGGCGAAGGCGCCGTGCCAGACATCGCCGGCACCCAAGGTGTCGACGGCACGGATATCCAGCGAGGGCACATGCCAGAGCCCGTCCGGAAGCAAGGCGAGCACGCCGTCGGCGCCATCCGTGACGGCGAGGAAACTCTCGCTTTCGCGCCGGATCGCCAGCAGGGCCTGGTGGAGATCGGGCAAGCCGGTGGTTTCCCGCACCCCCACGGCCGAGAAGATCACATGGCTGGCCCGGGCGAGCAGGCTCCGGTCCCCCGGCGCGCGATCGCCGTCGAACACGGCGGGAAGGCCCGCCTCCCGTGCGAGATCGAACAGATGGCCGGCGCCGGTTTCCCAGCGTGTGTCGCCGAGCACCGCCGCCGTGCCGGGGGGCAGGGAGGCGGGCAGCCAGTCCGGGCGATCGGGCATGGTCCGGTCGAGATAATTGACGATGGTCCGGTCTCCGCCCGGCTCGATGATGATGCTCGACCGCGAGGTCGAAATGCCCGGCATGGGTGGAGAGAGTGAATCGTCGATGCCGAATTCGGCGAGTTTCCGCCGCAGCAGACGGCCGGCTGCATCGTCGCCGATCCTTGCGACGAGCCGTGCCTGCGCTCCCAGACGGGCAATGGCGAGGGCGGCATTGGCGGCATTGCCGCCCATCACGCTTTCCGCGCGGATGGCACGGTGCTTCTCGCCCGGCTTGAGGGCCACCGGAATGGTCATCACCTCGTCCAGCACGAGGATTCCGATGGTCATGATGCTGCGCATGGCCGTTCCTTCCTCGATGGCCAGGATCCTGCTGCCGGGGCCGGCATTGAACGGGCCCGGGAATCCTGCCATCACCCTTTCCGGGAGGTTGTGGCATGCGGATCGGCGAAACGGAAGCATCGGCCAGCGCGGGTTTGCGACAGCGAACGGGTCTGCCCGCGCCGCTTCTGTTCGGCATCGGCCTCATCTGGCTGCTTGCGGCGGGCCCGGCTCTCGCCCAGACCAATCTCCGGATCTTTGCCGGGAATTTCCCGAAGATCGATGTCCTCCGGGCGCTGGCCAATGCCTATGGGCAGGGCCGCCCCGGGGTCAGCATCGAGATCGAGACCGGCGGGAGCACGCTGGAAGCCCAGCAGCAATCGCTCAACGCGCTGCTTTCCGCACGCGATGCCACGACCGATCTCGTGCTCATCGATGTGCTCCGGCCCGCGCAATGGACTCTGGGCCAGTGGCTGGAGCCCCTCGATGGCACGTTCGGAAATGACCGGGAGGCCTTCCTGAGCCGGCTGTTCCCGGCCTATCGGCAGGCGGCCCTGATCGGCGGGCGGTTGATGGCCGTTCCCTATTCGGCCGATGCGCAGGCCCTGCTGGTCCGCACCGATCTCCTCGAGAAACAAGGCATTCCCGTTCCCGCCACACAGGCTGCGCTCCGCGAGGCGGCCACCCGAATCCTCACGGCGGAAAACCAGCCCTCGCTCCGCGGGATGGACCTGTCGGGCGCGCCGGTCGAAAGCAGCGTCTGCACCCTGGCCATGGCCCTCTGGGGCGTCGGCCATGACCTGCTGGAGGGCGGCAGGCCGATGCTGGCCAGCGACCAGGCGCGGCGCGGCCTTCAGGGATTGCAGGCGCTGAAGGATGCGAAGCTGCTGGCCGGCCCGCCGGGCGAAGGCCATCCCGAACGGGTGCGGCTGGCGATGCAGGGCGGCTCGCTCGTCTTCGGGCATGGCTGGAGCTATGCCTGGCAGCGCGTGCAGACGGATATCGGCAGCACCGTCGCGGGGAAGGTCCGGATGGTGCCGGTTCCGGGCGAAACGGAAGAGCGCGCCTCAAGCTGTGCCGGCGGCTGGATGATCGGCCTCACTGCCTTTTCCGGGCGCAAGGCCGAGGCGCAGACCTTCCTGCGCTATCTCGCCTCGCCCGAGGCCGCACGGCTTCAGGCCGAACTCGGTGATCTGCCGGCCCAGACCGGGCCCTATCAGGATGCCGCCATCGTGACGGCGCGGCCCTTCCTCGCCCAGATGGGGCCTGTCCTGGCCGTCGCCCGGCTGCGGCCGCAAAGCGCCCGCTATGCCGAGGTGTCCGAGATCCTCCGCAGCAATCTCTCGGCCTTCCTGGTGGGGTCTAAGACCGCCGAGGCGGCCCTGCAGGACATGCAGGCCCGGCTCTCGCTGATCTTCCGGTAATCCGTTCCGCCGGGCCGCTCAACGCTGCGGGCGATAGGGCGCGAACCAGCCAAGGCCGGCCTCGGTGCCGTTGGCCGGGCGGTATTCGCACCCGATGAAGCCGGCATAACCCAGCCGGTCCAGCTCCGCGAAGATGGCGGCATCGTTGAGCTCGCCGCTGCCCGGTTCGTTGCGCAGCGGGATGCTGGCGGTCTGGATATGGCCGATGATCGGGAACATGTCCCGCAGGCGCATGAGGATGTCGCCATGCAGGATCTGGCAATGGTAGATGTCGAATTGCAGCTTGACGTTCGGCAGGCCGAGCCGGCGGATCATCGCGGCGGCACGGCCGAAATCGTCGAGCAGGTAGCCCGGCACATCCCGCCGGTTGAGCGGCTCCAGCAGGACATCGATCCCCATCGGCGCGAAGAAGGCGGAAGCCTCGCGGATGCCCGCCTCGTAGCGCGCCTGCGCGGCGGCGTCATCCGGCGCGGCAAGGCCGGCCATCATGTGGACGCGGCGCACGCCGGTCGCCTCGGCATAGGTCCGCGCGGTGGCGAGCCCCTGGCGGAATTCGGCCTCGCGGCCCGGCAGGGCGGCAATGCCGCGCTCGCCGCCCGCCCAGTCGCCCGGCGGCAGGTTGAACAGGGCCAGCGCCAGACCATGCCGGCGCAGCTGCTCCGCCACGGCTTCGGCCGGGAATTCATAGGGGAAGAGGAACTCGACGGCCTCGAACCCCGCTGCCGCCGCGCGGGCGAAGCGTTCGAGGAACGGCACCTCGTTGAACATCATGGTGAGGTTGGCGGCAAAGCGCGGCATGGGAATCTCCTTCCGCCCTGTTTTCCCGCGCCGGACGCGTTCACGCAATTGCGAAATGCGGGTGATACCGGCATCAGGCAAGGAGAAGGCAGGGAGAATGCCATGCCGTCCGGAGCCGATATCCTTGCCACCCGCCTTGCCCGGCAGGGCTGCCGCGTCGCCTTCGGCATGCCCGGCGGCGAGGTGCTGGCGCTGGTCGAGGGGCTGGAGACGGCCGGCATCCGTTTCGTGCTGACCAAGCACGAGAATGCCGCCGGCTTCATGGCCGAGGGTTTCTGGCATCGCCAGAGCCTGGCCGATCCTGCCGCGCCGATGGCGCCGGGTATCCTGGTGGCGACGCTCGGCCCGGGCGCGGCCAATGCGGTCAATGTCGTTGCCAATGCGCTGCAGGACCGGGTGCCGCTGATCGTGCTCACCGGCCGGGTGGATGCGGCGGAAGCCGAGAGCTACACCCATCAGGTCTTCGACCATCAGGCCCTGTTCCGGCCGATCACCAAGGCCAGCCTTTCGGCCAGCCGCGGCGCCGTGCATCGCGTCATCGACCGGGCCGTGCAGATCGCGACGAGCGGCCAGCCCGGGCCGGTCCATGTCGATGTGCCGATCTCGGTTGCCGAAGGCGAGGAGCCCGCCGATGCCTTCCTTCGCGCCGCCGCGGCGCCCGGCCTCCCGGGGCCGGCCGATCTGGTGCAGGCCCGGGCGCTGCTTGCCGCGGCCCGCAAGCCCGTGGTTGTGGCCGGCGTGGATGCCGTGAACCACCATGCCGGCGCGGCGCTCCGCGCCTTCATCGAGGCGCTGGGCGCCCCGCTTATCACCAGCTACAAGGCCAAGGGGCTGGTGGATGAGCGGCACCCGCTGGTGCTCGGCGGCGCCGGTCTGTCGCCCAAGGCCGACCGGATCCTGCTGCCGGCTCTGGCCGAGGCGGATTGCGTGCTCCTCGCCGGCTATGATCCGATCGAGATGCGCATCAACTGGCGCGATCCGTTTCCGCCCGGCGTTCCGGTGATCGACATTACCGCCACCGTGTCGCAGCACCAGATGCATCGCGCCGATCTCGCGCTTGTTGGCGATGTCGGCCTGATCCTGGCGGCGCTTACGCCGGAAACCGTTGCGGACCGCCAAACCGGGTCAGCCCGGGCGGCGGCGCTGCGACAGACCCTGGCCGAAGCCTTTCCCGATGCCCCCGATTGGGGGCCGCATGCGGTTTTCCACACGGTCCGGACGCTTGCGCCGGAGACCGCCCTCGCCAGTGCGGATTCAGGCGCGCACCGGATCCTGCTCAGCCAGATCTGGGCCTGCCATGCCCCGCGGGATCTCGTGCAATCCTCGGCGCTCTGCACGATGGGCTGCGCCCTGCCGCTCGCGCTCGGCATGCAGATGGCCGAGCCGGACCGACCGGTCATCGCCTTTGTCGGCGATGCCGGGCTTGAAATGGGCATCGGCGAACTCGCCACCGCGCGGGATCTCGGCCTGCCGGTCATCGTGGTCGTGCTGCAGGACGAACGGCTTGCACTGATCGACCTCAAGCAGCGCGCCTCGGGGCGGAAGGAGGCCGGCGTCCGGTTCGGCGCTACCGATTTCGCCGCCGTCGCCGAAGCGTTTGGCGGGGTCGGTGTCACAGTCGAATCCCGTGATGCCCTTGCCGCCGCCTTTTCCGCCGCCCTGGTGCGGCGCGACCGCTTCAGCCTCATTGCTGCCCGCATTGCGCCGGATGCTTATCAGGGAGCCTTCTGAGATGACCGCCCTGATCCCCAAGCCCGGCCAGCGTGATGTCCGCCTCGATTTCTTCCGGGGGCTGGCGATGTTCATCATCTTCATCGCGCATCTCCCCGGCAATTCGTGGTTCCTCTTCATTCCCGCGCGGTTCGGTTTTTCCTCGGCCGGCGAGCTTTTCGTCTTCTGCTCGGGCCTGGCCTCGGCCTATGCATTCGGGCGGGTTTTCGAACGGAAGGGCACGCTGGCCGGGCTGCAGCGCGTCGCCTTCCGGATCTGGCAGGTCTATTGGGCGCATATCGGGCTGGCGCTCGTGATGATCACGCTCAGCCTCGCCGCCGCGCGGCTGACCGGCATCGACTATGCCCGCCAGCTCGGGCTGGACTGGTTCCTCGCCGAGCCCGCCGATGGCCTGCTGAACCTTGTCGCCCTCGGCTTCACACCGGCCTTCCTCGATATCCTGCCGATGTATCTCGTCCTGCTGGCCATGCTGCCGGCCATGGCCCTGCTCGGCCGCGTCTCGCGCTGGCTGCCACTCGGCGTGATGGCCGGCCTCTGGCTGATCGTGCAGGCAACCGGCTTCAACCTGCCGGGTGGGCAGGCGCCGGGCATGGTCTGGTTCTTCAACCCCTTTGCCTGGCAGGCGGTGTTCTTCACCGGTTTCGCCTTCGGCATGGGCTGGCTCAAGGCGCCGGCCCTTGTCCGGGGCTGGCTTTTCTGGGCCTGCCTCGCCTTCCTGATCCTGTCGGTGCCGGTGAATTTCTGGGCCTTCACGGAGAATGTCGGCGTGCTTGGCGCGATCCATGATGCGCTCGTGCCGCCGGACGGGAAGACCAACCTCGTCCTGCCGCTCTATCTCCATTTCCTCGCCAGTGCCTATGTGGCGCTGGTGCTGGTCGAGCCCTATCGCGACCGGCTGCATCTCGCCGCGCCGGTCGTGCTGGTCGGGCAGCAGGCGCTGGCGACCTTCATGGCCGGCATCGTGCTCGCCTGGATGGGCGGCATGGTGCTCGACGCGACCGGGCGCGGCGCTGTTCCGATGGCCATGGTCAATCTCGCCGGCATTGCGGGGCTGATCCTCGTGGCGGCGCTCGCGCGGCGCTACAAGGGGGGCGAGGGTAAGGCCACGACGAAGACCGCCGAACGGAACGAGGCTGCCCGGCCGGGGCAGCCCGCTGCCTATCCGCAACCGGCGGAGTGACCGTCAGTCCAGACGGAAAAGCGGCCGCAGATGCGTGCCGACCAGGTTCCCGGCAAAGGCGAAGACGAGCCAGACCCAGCCATGCAGGCTGCCGGAGGCGATGCCGGAAAAGAACGCTCCGATATTGCAGCCCGTGCCGAGCCGCGCGCCGATGCCCAGCAGCAGACCTCCGATCATGGCTGCGGCCAGCGAGCGGGCGGGAATCGACAGGACAGGGCGGAACTTGCCGGCGAGCATCGCGGCGACCATGGCCCCGAGGATCAACCCGAAATCCATGACGGAGACCGGATCGGCGAAGACCGAGGCCGAGAGGGCCGCTTCCTGCCCCTGCCAATAGGGCCAGCTCGCCGGGACAAACCCGATCATCCCGGCCAGCTTCGATCCCCATAGCGCGAAGGCGCTGGTGATGCCCCAGGGCCAGCCCCAGGTGAGGAGCACGAGGATATTGACCAGCGCCAGCGCGAGGGCGCCGGCCAGGAGCGACCAGGGTCCGGCCAGCCATTGCGTCGCCGGGGCGGTAATCGGCGCGGCCGCGCCATGGCGGCTGATCTCGGCCCTGCGGACCAGCAGGAACAGGCCCGCCAGCAGGCCGAGGACCAGCGCAAGGCCTGGCCAGGCGCCGAATGTGCCGATGACGGAAACCGGCGGCAGCGCGGGCCAGCTCATCCAGCTGCCGGAGAAGGCCGTTGCAAGGGTGCTGCCGAGGATGAAGAAGGCGAGGGTGAGGATCATCCGGGTCGAGCCGCCGCCGATGGTGAAGAGCGTGCCCGAGCCGCATCCGCCACCGAGCTGCATCCCGATGCCGAAAAGGAAGGCGCCGGTGACGAGCGCCAGCCCGACGGGGAAGACGAATCCGCCGACCGGGCGGCCGAAGGCGGTGCCGGCCCCGATCAGCGGGAAGAAGATCAGGCAGGTCACCGCCAGCATGAGGAGCTGCGCGCGAAGGCCGGCGCTCTGGCGGGTCAGGATGAAGCGCCGCCAGGCAGCGGTGAAGCCGAAGCTGGCGTGATAGAGCGCCAGCCCGGCGAAGAGGCCGATCGCGACCATTGCCGCGCCCAGCCCGCCGCCATGCCTGGCAGCCAGCGCAACCAGCGCGATGACGGGGAGAATCACGAGAAGGGCCTGCCGGATGTTCCGGCTGGCCGGCAAGGCAAAGGCGGTCGAGGCCATGACATGCTCCATTTCGTTCTCTTTAGCCTCCGATTTGTTCTTTGAGAAGGATTTTTGTGATTCTTTCGTGCCCCTCACAAAGCCTTGATCCAGCCGCGAGCGCTTGTGTGAAGCGTGCCTGCATCCCGACAGGCATGGTGTCCGGGCGAGGGCATGCGCCCTCCGGAAGCGGGGAGAAAACCATGGCGGCCATGATGCCAATCGAAATGCGCCCTGACGCACCGTCCTGCGAGCGGGCGGTGACGGAAGCCTTCCTGGCCCATGGACGGGAAACGCCCGCGCTGCTGCAGGCCTGGCTCGATGCCGAGCCGTCTTCCTGGCGGGCCCATGCGACAAAGGCCATGATGCTGACCCTCCTGGCCCGGCGGGAATTGCGCGCCCCAGCGCAGGATCTCGCGGCCCGCGCCGTCGACCTGCTGCCGCCGGCACCGGCCGCAAAGGACCGCGCCTTTGTCGAGGCCGCCTCCGCCGCCGCCCATGGGGCCTGGTGGGCGGCCATTGACCAGCTCGAAGCGGCGATCCGGGGCAATCCGGCGGATACGCTTTCGATCAAGCTTTCGCATGCCCTCCGCTTCATGCTGGGCGACAAGCCCGGCATTCTGCACTCGATCGAGCAGGCAATCCGGGCGCTTCCTGCCGGCCACCCCGATCACGGCTTCATGCTGGGCTGCCAGGCCTTCGCGCTCGAGGAGAACGGGCATTACGCCGCTGCCGAGCAGATCGGCCGGCGCGCCGTGGCCATGGAATCGCGCGATGCCTGGGGCCTCCATGCCGTCAGCCATGTTCATGAGATGACCGGGCGGATCGATGATGGCATCCGCTGGATCGAGGGACGGGACCACCAGTTCGGGCATTGCAACAATTTCGGCGGGCATCTCTTCTGGCATCTCGCGCTGTTCCGGCTGGACAAGGGGCAGGTCGGCGAGGTGCTGGCCCTGTATGACCAGAAGATCCGGTCCGAGAAGACGGATGATTTCCGCGATATCGCCAATGCGGCCTCGCTGCTGAACCGGCTCGCCCTGGAGGGGATCGATGTCGGCGCGCGCTGGGAGGAACTGGCCGACAAGGCCGAGGCGCGCCTCGAGGATCGCTCGCTGGTCTTTGCCGATCTCCATTACCTGCTCGCGCTGCTGGGCGCAGGGCGGGGGGAGGCCGCGGCCCGCCTTGCCGGTTCGCTCGCCCTGCCGATGCCGGGCCATGCCTCGCAGGCGCTCGTCGCCCGGCGTGCCGGCAGCCATGTCGCCCGCGGCCTCGTGGCCTTCCAGGAAGGAAGGATGGCGGAGGCACTGGAGCATCTGCTGCCGGCCCGCGCGAGTCTCGGCCTTGTCGGCGGGAGCGATGCGCAACGTGACGTGTTCGAGCAGGTGCTGGTCGAGAGTGCGCTCCGCGCCGGCGAGGTCCGGCTCGCCCGGTCGATCCTGTCGCGGCGGCTTTCGGAACGCGGCGGGCAGAACCGCTTCGCCAGCGAAAGGCTCCACCGCCTGCTTCCGAGCGAAGCCCGTCCGCGTGGTATCATGGCGGTGGCGGCGGCCATGGCCTTCGCGCAGCCGGCGCATTGACGCCGGGGCTCAGGCCTTCTCGATCTCGAAGGTCACGCGGTCCGGTTCGCGCCGGCTGGCGAGCAGCCGGTCGCCGGTTTCGCGCAGCAGGTTGGGAATGTCGATCTCGGCCAGCGGATCGTTGGCGGTCACGGTCAGCCGGGCTCCCGGGGCGAGGCCCTTGAGCGCCTTGCGCGTCTTGAGTGCCGGCAAGGGGCATTTCAGCCCCATCAGGTCAAGTGTCGTTCCGCTCACGCGATGGCCCCCTGTGGCAAGTTGCATCTTCCCGTCCCGAAACCCCTTCGCATATGTTGGGGCATGTCGTCGACGTCGAGAGGCCTCGCCTCGTTTTTCCTGATGATCGCTGCCGCCATTGCCGGCAGCATGGTGCCTTTGCAGGCGGCGGATCTGCGTGGCCATGGCGGCCCGGTCCGGACCATCGCCGTGGGCGCGGGCGATATCGTGACCGGCAGTTTCGACACAACGGTGATCCGCTGGGACCTGGCTTCCGGGCGGGCCCTGCTGGTCCATCGTTTCCATGACGGGGCGGTGAATGCCGTCACGCGGTTGCCGGATGGTGGATTCGCGAGCGCCGGCGAGGATCGCCGGATCGCGCTCTGGCGGGCGGGCGAGAGCCGCCCCCACCGCGTTCTCGAAGGCCATGCCGGGCCGATTGCCGGCCTTGCCCTGGCGCCGGATGGCCGGGTGCTGGCCTCCGCCAGCTGGGATGGCACCGTACGGCTCTGGCCACTGGCCGGCGGCGAGGCACAGGTGGTCGAGGGGCATCGCGGGCCGGTCAATGCCGTGGCCTTCCTGCCCGACCAGACGCTGGTGACGGCTGGATATGACGGGCTGGTTCGGATCATCCGCCCAGGCGGCAGCGCGCTCCAGGTCGAGACCGGCCTCCCCGTCAACACGCTTGCGGTGCTTGGCGGCGAGATCCTCGCCGCCGGCGCCGACGGGCAGTTGCGCTTCATCGATCCGGCGAGCGGTGCTTTCGAGGCGATGCCCGTCGTCGAGGTGCCGATCGTCGCGCTGGCTGTGGAGCCGAAGGGCGATCTCGTCGCCGCGGCCGGTTTCCGCGGCGCCTTGGTGATGATCGAACGGGGCCCGCGCAAGGTCTTCCGGCGCATGGCCGGCCCGGCCTTTCCGCTCTGGTCGCTCGCCTTCTCGGCAGATGGGCGCGAGATCCTCACCGGCGGGGCGGACCGGCTGGTCCGCCGCTGGCTGGTGGCGACGGGCGAGCCGGTCAACCCGGTTCTCGCCGACCAGACCGATGCCCTGGTCCAGCGCTTCGCGAATCATCGCGGTGCCGAGGTTTTCAAGGCCTGCATTGCCTGCCACACGCTGACACCGGATGACGGCAACCGCGCAGGGCCGACCCTGCATGGCGTCATGGGCCGGCGGATCGGGACGGCGCCGCACTATGTCTATTCGCCGGCCTTGACCGCGATGGATATCGTCTGGACCCGCGAGACCATCGCGAAGCTCTTCACCCTGGGCCCGATGGCCTACACGCCCGGTACCAAGATGCCCGAGCAGCAGGTGCGCGATCCTGCCGATCTCGAGGCGCTTGTCGATTTCATCGAGAAGGCCTCGCGCTAGGCGCGTCAGGACTTTTCCTCGTCCTCCGGATGGGCCCGGAAATAATCCTCCGTGGTACGGACACGTGGCCGCTCGGGCCCGGCATAGGGATCGAAGCCCTGCAATGTTGCGGATTCGATCCGGCAATCGTCGCAATAGCCGATCAGCTTCAGACGATCCGCATTCGGCCCGGAGAACATCCAGTGCTTGCCGCCGAGCTTGGTCTTGATTTTCTCGATGGTCGAGCGCGTGCCGAACAGCTTGCCGCATTTGTCGCAGGGATAGGGCTCCTCCTGCTTCAGCGAGACCGGGCTGGCATTGATCCGGGTGAAGTCGAGCTGCGGAACCAGGGTGATGACCTTTTCCGGGCAGGTGGCCTGGCAGAGGCCGCACTGGACGCAGAGATCCTCCTGGAAGCGGAGTTCCGGCCGGTCCGGATTGGCGCTCAGGGCATCGACAGGGCAGGTCGAGACGCAGGACAGGCAGAGCGTGCAGCCCTCGGCATCGACCTCGACCTTGCCGAAGCCCGCGCCCTTTGCCAGCGGCACGACGGCCGGCTGCTGCAGCGCGACGGCGTGCCATTCGCGCAGCGCGAGCATGGTCAGCGGGCGCTTCGCCCCGAGCGGGAGGAAGCTCGCCTTGCCGGTCTTCTGGCCGGCCGGCATGGCGCGAAGGGCTGCAAGAAGGGCGTCCGGATCGTCGGTGCCGATCACCGCGAAGGCTTCGGCTGCCTGGCCGAGGGCGGGCAGCAGGGCTGACAGCGTCTCGCCGAGCCGGACGAGCGGGGTGATGTCGTGGCGCGGTTTCGCGCGGGTCAGGACGGCGATGCCCGCTGCGCCATAGGCGAAGCTGCCGGCGATTTCCGCGAGGTCGAGCTGCGTCACCTCGTTGAGCGCGACAGGAATGACGCGGGCGGGCAGGCCCTCGCCGAACCGGGCCAGCGCATCGATCATCGGCTCGCCCTGTTCGGCGTCATGAAACAGCAGGACCGCATCCCGGCCGCCGGCCTGATCATAGGCGCGGAGCATGCTGCGGATCTTCTTCAGCATGTAGTCGGTTGCCGGCAAGGCGTAGCTCGCCGCACCGGTCGGGCAGACCGAGGCGCAGCCGCCACAGCCGGCGCAGATCTGCGGATCGATCGCGACATGGTCACCGGCCGGCGTGATGGCGCCGGTCGGGCAGATCTCCAGGCAGCGCGTGCAGCCGGTGATCGTCGAACGCGAATGGGCACAGAGGCCGGAATCGAAGGTGATGTATTTCGGCTTGTCGAAGGTGCCGACAAGATCGCGGGCCCGGCTGACCAGCCTGTCGAGGGCGACCGGATCCCGCGGATCGGCGCGGAGATAGCCGTCACGGAGGTCATCCGCCGAGAAAAGCGGCCGGTCGCCGGTCAGGTCGATGATCAGGTCGCAGGTCGAGCGGGCCTGGTCACGGGCATCGCCGAAGGCCAGTGCAGCCCGCGAGGAGGGGAGGGAAAGGGCGAAATCGTCGACGACAAGCTGGAAGGCACCGAGATGGCCGCTGGCCTGCCGGATCCGCCCCTTGGCGATCGGGAATTCCCGTTTTGCCGGCGGTGGCACGTCCTTCGGGTTGCGCAGCACGACCGTGACATCGAGGACATCGGCGAGGCGGGCCGCAATATCCATGGCCGTGGCATCCGCGCCGTAGACAAGAGTCACGCCCTGGCTCTCGATCGTCACGAAGGGGAGGGCGGGCGGCTCGATCATCGCGCCGGCGAGGAGGGCAGCCATTTTCGGGCCCGAACGGCTGCTCTCGCTCGACCAGCCGCCGGCATTGCGGAGATCGAGATAGGCCTGCTCCCCGGCATAGCCGGCATCCTCCAGCACGCCGCGCAGCGTCACTTCCTCCTGGCGGCAGGCCAGCAGGAGCGAGCCGGCGCCGCTGGCAAGCGCGGCAAGCTTGTCCTGCTCGGTGCCGCAGAGATTCGTGCAGGCTGTGATCCGGCCCTCGGGCATGCCGAGCCCGGCCGCCATGGCGGCAAGGTCGGGGACGAATGTCTTCTCGCAGGAGCAGACGACGATCTGCGGCGCATTCCTGTCCTGGAGTATTGCTTCGGGTGCGCTGGGGGCCATTCGCTGCCGGCTCCTCTCCGGTCGGGCGTATTGCACACCCGGTCTTGTCTTTTTTGGAATGTCTTCAAATAAGAATGTCTCGCCGGAAGCAAGGGGGGATTGTCAGGTCGCTTCTGCGGGCCGGCATACTTCCCGGCAGACCATCGGCCCTTCAGAGTTGGATAATGGACGATATCGCGCGATTTCCACCCCTCATCACGCCGTTCCGCCTCCGGGAGCGCGAGGATGCGTTCCAGGCAGCCCTTGCCGGCGCCGGCGCGACGGGCGAGGCCCATCGCGGCGCCGGAAGTCTTTTTTATGTCGGCCGGTTCGAATTGATCGAGTTCGCCATCGTGCTGGAGCCCGAGGAGCCATTATGGCTTGCCCGGAAAATCTTCTTTGCCGGAATGAATGCCCTGGCCGAGGCGCTGTCGGTGCTCTCGCCGCCGGAAAAGCCGATCACCATCCGCTATCCCGGCTCGCTCTATTTCGACGGGGCCCTCGTGGGTGGCGGCCGGCTCGGGCATCCGCCGGGGGCAGACGAGCAAACGCCGCCGGAATGGCTGGTCTTCGGTGCCATGGTCCGGGCCGGCGGCGTCCGGGAACTCGGCGTCGGGCTTGCGCCCGAGATCACCACGCTGGACGACGAGGGCTTCGATGACTGGAATCCGCCGCAATTCGCGGCATCCTTCTCGCGGCATTTCCTCGTCGAGGTGGATTCCTGGCACGAGCGCGGCTTTTCGGGAATCGGCCCGCGCTATCTCTCCTTCCTCGAACGGAACGAAGCCAAGGGGCGGCGCGGCATAGACGAGAATGGCGATCTTCTCCTCAGGGGCGAGGGCGGCGAGGTGCAGGATCGGCAGAAACTGATCCCGACGCTTGCGCGGCCGGAATGGTTCGACCCGCTGCTCAACGAGCCCAGAGGCTGAGATGCCGCGGTTGCTGCGCACGATCCGTCTCGATCCATCGGATGCCTTTGTCTTCAACCGGGCGGCCGAGCCCGGCGAATGGGCTGTCCCGGGCACGTTCCTGTTCTGGGAGCAGCCCGTGGAAGGGCTGATCGGCAAGGAGCGCGCGGCATTCCGCGCGGGCCTGCTTGGCATCGGCAGTTTCGGCTGGTCGACGCTGGCCACCATCGTGGAGGCCACGGATCTCGAACGCTCGCTGCTGGTCCGCCAGCTTGCCGAACAGCTGGTCGCCCGCTGCGGCGCCCCGGATCTCGCGGCGGCCCTGCCGGCGGCCGAGAGCGAGGTTGCCTATGCCGAGGAACTCGCCGCGCCCGGGCCGGGGACGCTTGTCGCGATCCATCGGGTGGTCGAGAATGGCGAGATTGTCGAACGGTTCCGGACCCTGCTGCCGGGAACGGACGAGCGGCATTCGCGGGCCTTCAGCTTCATGGAGGTTCCCGACGAGATGCCCGACGAGCAACTCGACCTTGCCGGCATGGTGGATACCAGGGGATTGGACAAGACATGACGCCGGAACGGCCTGATTTCTGGGTGGCCAGCGGCCATCACCTCGTCGACCGGATCGAGGGCGGCGGGCTCGTCGCGACCGATGCCTTCCTGCGGGCCTATCTCGCCCGTCCGGAACTGGTGCCGCCGGCGGAGGCCTGCCCGGTCGAGCGCGGGCTGCATGCCAGCCTTCTGCAGACACCGCGTCAGGTGGTGGGGGCCGACGAGATCGGCCTGATCGCCGATCCGGATGCGCGCGAGAATCTCGGGCTCTTCCTGGCGTTCCGCGACCGGATCCTCGCCGCGCCGACGCTGGAAGCCGCCTATCTGGCGCTGGTCCGGGGCGACCTCTCGGGCATCCCGCCGCTCTTCCTGCAGCAACTGGTGCATCTCGTCGCGCGGAACGCGTTCGACGAGGAGGCGGATGTCCATGTCCTGCGGGCGGCCGAATGCTTCTGGCGGACGCAGCGCGTGACCTTCCATGAAGGGTCGGTGCTGCTGGCAGACCAGGAGGCGATCGAGCAGCACGAGCATGCGCGGGATCATTCGCCCCTGCTCTCCATGCTGGGCGGCCCGGCGGTCTCGGAACTCGAGGTGCTCTCGCCCGAGATTGCCGTGAGCTATCACGGGCGCAGCGACGCGCATGATCTCGTCTTCGACCTGACCCATCCTGAGCATGGGCGCCCGGCCCTTGCCCGGGCCATGTCTGGCTGGATCCGGCATCTCCTGGGTATCGAGATCGGCTTCACGCCGGTCGATGCCTTTTCCGAGGAGCGCTTCGCCTGGTTCATCGCACTGGATACCGAAGGCACGGCGATCGGCAACCGCGTCTGGAACGGCGAGGCCCTGGCCGACGACCAGCGGGCGCGACTTCTGGCCCTCTTCACCTTCACCCTGCCCGATCACGCCCGGATCCGCGCCGACAAGCGCGGCCGCAAGGCTTTCGCGCTGCTGGGCTCGACGACGGACCGGATCGTGCGCATCAAGCCGCAGAACCTGATTGCCGGCCTGCCCCTGGCGCCGGATGCCGGCTGAGGACGAGAGACGCTGAGGACGAGAGACATGGCCGAAGAGAGCATTGCCGTTGGCGTCATCGTCGAGAAGCGGAAGGCCGCCAGCCCATGGATCGACCATACCTGGTCGCCCGTGGCCGTCCTGCCGGGCCTGCCCGAGGCGGCATCGATGACCCTGATCGAGACCCTGCCGGATGGCGAGCGTTACTATCTCGGCGCGGCGCGGGTAACCCTCGCCTCGGTGGATACGGCGAATTACCGCGACAACATGATGAGCGGCGCGCCCAAGCTCTGGGTGGCGATGCGCGAGGACCATCCTGAAGCCGGGCTCGTGCTGGTTGCCGTGACCGCCGATCCGGCGGAGGGGGAGGCGCATACCGAAACCGGGACGAACATCGTCGATACCGTGCCGATGGTGCCGGAGATCGCCCATTTCGTGGCGCAATTCGTCGATACGCATCATGTCGAGCGCGAATTCTTCAAGCGCAAGCGCGACCGGGCCGATCCGAACCGGCTGGCGCGCCGCCCGATGGGCGAGGAAGGCTAGGCCATGAGCCAGGGCGAAGGATTTCTCAGCCGCTGGTCCCGGCGAAAGCTGAAGCCGGCGCCGGAAGCCGGTGCTGCAGTTCCGGATGATCCGTCAGGTGCGCTTGTTGCGGCGGAGGAAGGGGCCGTGGCCGCTGCCGAGGCGGAGCCCGAATTCGACATCACGACACTGACCCCGCTGGACGCCCTCACGGCCGAGAGCGATTTCACCCAGTTCCTGCAGAAAGGCGTGCCGGAAGCCCTGCGCAGTGCGGCCCTGCGCAAGATGTGGGTGCTGGATCCGATCCTGAGCGCACCGGATCGCTTCGCGGAATATGCCTGGGACTTCAACGATCCCAACGCAATGCCCGGCTTCGGCCCCATGGAGGCCGGGTTCGATCCCGCATCCATGCTGCGCCAGATCATGGGCGAGAAGGATCCCGAGGCACCGGCGGAAGCGGCAGCAGAGCTGCACCTGCCGAATCAGGATGATGCGGCCGAGACGGCCGACGAGCCGCTGTCCCTGCCGGAGGAGCCGGCTGCGGGGCAAATTGTCGCGACTCCGGATGATTCCGGCGAAGAGCCGATTGTTGCCAGGGAAATTGCCGAAGAGACCCTTGAAACTATCCCGCCTCGACGGCGGCATGGCGGCGCGCTGCCAAACTGAATAATGAATATGCTTGCGTGCCATAGGGTCATCCTATACTCTCGAACCATTCCAGTTTAGAAGACGGCCAAAGCCGCAAACTCGGGTTCGGGATGAGAGACGCAGGCCTTCAGGAAGCCATTCGCGCGGTTGGCGGTATTTCCGCTCTTTCGCGCCTGCTTGGCATTGCCCAGCCTTCGGTCTCGATATGGACACGTGTCCCCGCCGAACGGGTGCTGGCCGTCGAGAGCGCGACAGCCGTCTCGCGCCATGTTCTCCGTCCTGATCTTTACCCCTCCGCCGAGGATGATCCGTCGCTCGATCCGATCGATGAGGCGCGCTCGCGGCTCTACCTGCTGCTCTCGCATCTCCTTCTGAAGGTGCCTGACGAGCGCGTGCTGATCGATCTGCGTCGCCTGCAGGGCGATGACAGTGCTCTCGGGCAGGCGCTGATGGCGCTTGCCGAGGCTTCCGATGTGCCCGGCGCCGACAAGATCGCCCGCGAGCATTTCGACCTCTTCATCGGGGTCGGCCGTGGCGAATTGCTTCCCTACGCGTCCTTCTACCTGACCGGTTTTCTCTATGAGCGCCCGCTGGTCCGGGTCCGGCAGGACATGCGTCGCCTGGGTGTCGAGCGGTCGGACGGGATGTCCGAGCCGGAAGACCATCTCGGGTTCCTGCTCGAGACCATGGCGGGCCTGGTCGCCCGCCGCTTCGTCGCCGAGGCGACCGAGCAGAAGCTTTTCTTCACGCGGCATGTCCAGCCTTGGGCCGAGCGGTTCTTCACCGATCTCGCCAAGGCCGAAGCCGCGCGATTCTACCGCAAGGTCGGGGCTCTCGGCCTCGAATTCATGCGGATCGAGCGCGAGGCCTTCGCCCTGGATCCGGATGTGACCGATTCTTCCGATGCGATCGACGCCAGCCAAGGAGCAAGCGCATGAGCATGAAAAAAGACGACAAGCTCGAAAAGGTAGACCGCTCCCGCCGCAGCTTCCTGCAGGCGGGCCTCGCGGGCGCTTCGGCGGCTGCCGCCGCGACGGGTGCTGCCGTTGTTCCGGCAGCAGCCAGCGAGAGCGATGCCGACAAGAAGAAGGCGCGCTACCGCGAGACCGACCACGTGAAGACCTATTACGCCACCAATCGCTACTGAGGGGAACGCGATGCTGATCAAGCGCAAGGAAGGGCAAGCCGCCCGCCAGGGACTCGCTGCAGCTTTGGCCGCCACCGGAGCCGAACGGCTCGATCGCCGCGCATTCCTGCGCCGGTCGGGGCTGGCTGCAGGCGGACTCGCAGCCGTGGGGTCGATCGGGTTCGGCTCTGTTCGCGAGGCCAGGGCCAAGATGCCGGTTGCCGGCAAGCCGGTCGAGATGAAAAAGAACATGTGCACCCATTGCTCGGTGGGCTGCACGGTCAAGGCCGAGGTTCAGGAAGGCGTCTGGGTTGGCCAGGAGCCGGCCTGGGAAAGCCCGATCAACCGCGGGACGCATTGCGCCAAGGGCGCGGCGGTGCGTGAGCTGGTCAAGGGCGAGCGCCGGATCAAGTATCCGATGAAGCTCGTCAACGGCGAATGGCAGCGCATTTCCTGGGATGTCGCCTTCGACGAGATCTCGAAGAAGATGCTCGAGATCCGCGAGAAGTCCGGCGCCGATTCGATGTGGTTCCTCGGTTCGGCGAAATTCTCGAACGAGGGTGCCTATCTGTTCCGCAAGTTCGCGGCCTATTGGGGCACGAACAACGTCGATCATCAGGCCCGTATCTGCCACTCCACCACGGTGGCCGGCGTGGCCAACACCTGGGGTTACGGCGCGCAGACCAACTCCTACAATGACATCCGCAATGCCAAGACCATGATCATCATGGGCGGCAACCCGGCGGAGGCGCATCCGGTCTCGCTGCAGCACGTGCTGAGCGGCAAGGAAGTCAACCGCGCCAACATGATCGTCATCGATCCGCGCATGACCCGCACCGCGGCCCATGCGACGGAATATGTGCGCATGCGCCCGGGCACCGACATTCCGGTGATCTGGGGCATGCTGCACCACATCTTCAAGAATGGCTGGGAAGACAAGGCGTTCATCCAGCAGCGCGTCTACGGCATGGATATGGTCCGCAAGGAATGCGAGAAGTGGACGCCGGCGGAAGTCGAGCGCGTCACCGGCATTCCGGGCGCTCAGCTCGAGCGCGTCGCCAAGACCTTCGCCACCGAGAAGCCGTCCACGCTGATCTGGTGCATGGGCGCCACCCAGAAGACGGTCGGCACGGCGAATGTCCGCGCCTTCTGCATCCTGCTCCTCGCCACCGGCAATGTCGGCGGCCTGGGCAACGGGGCGAACATCTTCCGCGGCCATTGCAACGTGCAGGGCGCGACCGATCTCGGCCTCGATGTCACGACGCTGCCGCTTTATTACGGCCTCGATGCCGGCGCCTGGGGTCATTGGTCCCGCGTGTGGGAAACCGACATCGCCTGGCTGCGCGGCCGCTTCGACGTGACCAAGGCGCCGGACGGCAAGGAAACCTCCATGATGGAAGTTCCCGGCATTCCGTCGACCCGCTGGTTCGACGCCGTCAGCATGCCGAAGGACCAGGTTGCCCAGCGTGACAACGTCAAGGGCCTCTTCATCATGGGCCATGGCGGCAACACCGTCACCCGCATGCCGGAAATGGTGAAGGGCCTCGAGAAGGCGGAACTTCTGGTCGTCGCCGACCCGCATCCGACCACCTTCGCCCATATCTCCAACCGGAAGAACGGCACCTATCTGCTCCCGATCTGCACGCAGTTCGAATGTGCAGGCTCGCGCACGGCCTCGAACCGTTCGATCCAGTGGGGCGAGAAGGTTGTCGATCCGATCTTCGAAAGCGCCAACGACTACTGGGTGATGCATCAGTTCGCCCAGAAGCTCGGCTTCGGCGACCGGATGTTCAAGAACATCACCATGGTGAAGGGCAAGTACGGCATGGAGCCGGAACCCGAATCCATCCTGCGCGAGATCAATCGCGGCGGCTGGTCGACCGGCTATTGCGGCCAGTCTCCGGAGCGTCTGAAGGCGCATATGAAGAACCAGGACAAGTTCGACCTGGTCTCGCTCCGTGCCCCGAAGGATGCCCCGGCCGAAATCGCCGGTGATTATTACGGCCTGCCGTGGCCGTGCTGGGGGACGCCGGAATACCGGCATCCGGGCACGCACCAGCTCTACAACACCAATCTTCATGTCAAGGATGGCGGTGGCACCTTCCGCGCCCGGTTCGGGGTGGAATACGAGGAGCCTCAGGCCGATGGCAGCAAGAAGAAGGTCAACCTGCTCGCCGAGGGCTCCTTCTCCAAGGATTCCGATCTGAAGGACGGCTACCCGCAATTCACCTACGGGATGCTGAAGCGCCTTGGCTGGGACAAGGACCTGACGGACGGCGAGAAGGCCACGATCGAACGCGTCGGCGGCAATGCGCCGGACAATGTGTCATGGGCGATCGACCTTTCCGGCGGCATCCAGCGCGTCGCGCTCGAGCATGGCTGCATCCCGTTCGGGAACGGCAAGGCCCGCGCCAATGCCTGGAACCTGCCGGATCCGATCCCGGTCCACCGTGAGCCGATCTACACTCCGCGCACCGATCTCGTGGCGCAATACCCGACTCGTCCGGATTTCCGCCAGTTCCGCATGCCGAATATCGGCTTCACGGTTCAGAAGGCGGCAGTCGACAAGGGCGTCGCGAAGGAATTCCCGATCATCCTGTCCTCTGGCCGTCTGGTCGAATACGAGGGCGGCGGGGAAGAAACCCGGTCGAACCCGTGGCTGGCCGAACTCCAGCAGGACATGTTCGTCGAGATCAATCCGGCCGATGCCGCCGATCGCGGCATCAAGGACGGGGCCTGGGTCTGGGTGTTGGGTCCGGAGAACGGCTCGAAGGCCCGCGTCAAGGCCATGGTGACCGAACGTGTCGGCAAGGGCGTCGCCTGGATGCCGTTCCATTTCGGTGGCTGGTTCCAGGGCGAGGACCAGCGTGGCAAGTATCCGAAGGGTACCGACCCGTATGTCCTCGGGGAAAGTGTCAACGCCGTCACGACCTATGGCTACGATCCCGTCACCGGGATGCAGGAAACCAAGGTCACGCTCTGCCAGATCCGCGCCGCGTAAGGGAGGAATTGAACAATGGCTCGCATGAAATTTCTCTGCGACGCGGACCGCTGCATCGAGTGCAACGCCTGCGTGACCGCCTGCAAGAACGAACATGAAGTGCCGTGGGGGATCAACCGCCGGCGCGTCGTGACCATCAATGACGGCAAGCCGGGCGAACGCTCGGTTTCCATGGCCTGCATGCATTGCACCGACGCGCCTTGCGCCTCGGTCTGCCCGGTGAGCTGCTTCTACACCACGGCCGATGCCGTGGTGCTGCACTCGAAGGATCTCTGCATCGGCTGCGGCTATTGCTTCTACGCCTGCCCGTTCGGCGCGCCGCAATATCCGAAGACCAGCAACTTCGGTTCGCGCGGCAAGATGGACAAGTGCACCTATTGCGCGGGCGGCCCGGAAGCCGATGGCAGCCAGGCCGAACTCGACAAGTATGGCCGCAACCGTCTGGCCGAAGGCAAGCTTCCGCTCTGTGCGGAAATGTGCTCGACCAAGGCGCTCCTGGCCGGTGATGGCGACATCATTGCCCAGATCTACAAGGAGCGTGTGGCCAAGCGTGGCTATGGCTCGGGGGCCTGGGGCTGGAAAGTCGCCTACAAGGAAACCGTGGCGCTCTGATCGCCGAATGCCGGTGCGCGGGGGCAACCCCGCGCGGATCCAGACCATGAGATGAGAAGGAGGCTGGACATGGCTTCAAAACTCTCCACCGCGTTTCGCGCGCTCGCTTTTGTTGTTTTCGCTGCCTTCGCCTTCACGACGGTTCCCGCCATTGCGCAACAGGGGGGTGCCATCAACCCGACGGCGCAGTCGGTCAAGGAAGACCAGCTGCTCCAGGCCCTCAAGCCCGGCGCACCGGTGGCGGGCCGCATTTCGATTCCGGACAAGCAGGCCGCCAACCTGATCCAGCCCGGCCGTGACTGGCGGGCCTTCAACCAGGAGACGCTGCCCAGGCTCGGCGCCTATTCCCTAATCGGGATCGCCCTTGTTCTGGTGGCCTTCTATGCGCTGCGCGGCAAGATCCGCATCGATGCCGGCATGTCGGGCATGAAGATCCTGCGCTTCGGTGCGCTGGACCGCTTCACCCACTGGCTGACCGCCACGAGCTTCATCGTGCTCGCGCTGACCGGTATCAACGTGACCTTCGGCAAGTTTGTTCTGGCGCCGGTCATGGGGCCCGAGGCTTTCGCGGCCTGGGCCGGCTTTGCCAAGCTCGTGCACAATTATGTCGGTTTCGCTTTCATGGCCGGTGTCCTTCTCACCTTCCTGATCTGGGTGAAGGACAACATCCCGAGCGCGGTGGACGTGAAATGGTTCGCTGCAGGCGGCGGCCTGATCGGCAAGGGGCATCCGCCTGCCAAGCGTTTCAATGGCGGCCAGAAGATCATCTTCTGGAGCGTGGTGATCGGCGGCTTCCTGCTCTCGCTGTCGGGCTGGCATCTGCTCTTCCCGACGGCCGAATCGATCGACCACGTGCAATGGCAGGCCACCCTGCATGGCACGTCGGCCTTCGTGATGATCGCGATCATCGTCGCGCATATCTATATCGGCTCGGTCGGCATGGAAGGCGCCTTCGACGCGATGGGCTCCGGCGAAGTCGATCTCAACTGGGCCAAGGAGCATCATTCGCTCTGGGTCGAGGATGTGATGAAGGGCAAGCGCCCCGCCGGCAATGCCTCGCCGCAGCCTGCCGAATGAACCTGCTCGTCAGGGCTTGAAAAAGGGCGCGATTCGCGCCCTTTTTTCATGAGGAGGCAGGGATGCGGATCATCGGACTGGCAGGCTGGAGCGGCGCAGGCAAAACCACGCTGGTCTCGAAACTGGTTCCCTGCCTGGTCGGGCAGGGTTTTCGTGTCTCGACGCTGAAACACGCCCATCATCATTTCGATATCGACCAGCCCGGGAAGGACAGCTACCAGCACCGGATGGCCGGGGCGACCGAGGTTCTGGTCAGTTCGGCCAATCGATTCGCCCTCGTGCATGAATTGCGCGGCGCGCCTGAATGGACCTTGCCGGCGCTGATCGGCAAGCTTGCCCCGGTTGATCTGCTCCTGATCGAGGGTTTCAAGCGGGAACGGCATCCCAAGATCGAGATCTTCCGCGCCGCGAACGGCAAGCCGGCCCTGCATCCCGGCGATGCCGGGATTGTCGGCATTGCCACCGACCAGCCGTTCCCGGAGGCTCCGCTGCCGCAGGTCCATCTTGACGATGTGCCCGCCATCGCCCATCTGGCCGTGGAGATGGCCGCGCCCTGGCGCGAGATCTTTCCGGCCTGATTGCCGGTTGGCCAGCGGAGAGCCGGGACGTGGCACAGCTATCGGATGATTGTTTTGCCTTCGGGGGCAAGCTTCGGCAGCTGAATGCGGCGCTTGACGATCTTGCGGCACGCCTCGTCCCCGTTGCTCCCATCGAGCCCATCCGCCTCGCCGATGCACAGGGGCGGGTGCTGGCCAGGGACGTCACCGCGCCTGTCGCCGTGCCGGGCT
Organism: Hyphomicrobiales bacterium; assembly: GCA_027484605.1. GTDB lineage: Bacteria > Pseudomonadota > Alphaproteobacteria > Rhizobiales > Beijerinckiaceae > Rhabdaerophilum. Next base: position 129,423 of record JAIXSR010000005.1, read on the forward strand.
TCGCCAATTCCGCAGTCGATGGCTATGCTGTCCGCCATGCCGATCTCGAGTCCGGCGGCCCGACGCGGCTGCCGGTTCGCGGGCGGGTTCCGGCGGGGGCGCTTGACGTGCCGGCCCTCGCGCCGGCCAGCGCCATCCGGATCTTCACCGGCGCGATGATGCCGTCCGGAGCGGATACGGTCTTCATGCAGGAGGATGTCACGGTCGAAGGCGAGGCGGTGATCCTGCCACCGGGCCTGAAATCCGGTGCGAATTGCCGCGCAGCGGGCGAGGATTTCGGACCGGGGCAGCTTGTGCTCCCTGCCGGGCATCGCCTTGATGCCCGAAGCCTTGCCGCCATGGCGGCTTTGGGGGTCCGGGAAGTTCCGGTCTACCGGCCCCTGCGGGTTGCGGTCTTTTCCACCGGCGATGAATTGCGCGGGGCGGAGGCTGCGGAATCCCTTCCGCCCGGGGCGATCCGGGATGCGAACCGGCCGATGCTGATGGCGCTGCTGCACAATCGCGGTCTTGCTGCCACCGATCTGGGGATCCTGCCGGATTCACGCTCGGCCATTGCCGGGGCCCTGGTTGCGGCGTCCCGCCATCATGACGTCCTGCTGACCAGTGGCGGTGTTTCCACCGGCGAGGAGGATCATGTCCGGTCCGCGATCGAGGAAGCTGGGCGCCTCGATTTCTGGCGCCTGGCGATCAAGCCGGGCCGACCGGTCGCGATGGGGCATCTGGGGGGCGCGGTCTTCCTCGGCATGCCGGGCAATCCGGCGGCGGTGCTGGTGACCTTTGCCCGCTTTGTCGGGCCCGTTCTGGACATGCTGGCGGGTGCGCGGCCCGTCCGGCCGTTGCCGCGCCATGTCCCTGCGGGCTTTCCCTATCGCAAGAAGGCGGACCGGCTGGAATATGTCCGGGCCCGGCTGGTTCGCGAGGGATCGGGGATCGAGGCCCGGCGTTTTCCGCGGGATGGCGCGGCGCTGATTTCCTCGCTCATCGAGACGGATGGCCTGATCGAACTCGAAGAAGAAAGGCTCGCCGTTCAACCGGGCGAGCCTGTGGCCTTCTACAGCTATGCGGACCTGATGGTCTGACGGTCAGTTGGCCCGGTCGAGGCGGGCCCCCGTCGTGGCATAGGCCTGATCCGCCGATGTCTGGAAATTGGCGTTCAGCACGAAGGAAGAGCCAATGGAAATGACGAGGATCGCGGCAATCGCCAGAGCGAAAGACTTCATTTTTTTCTCCTTGGACTGGCAGCCCGCCCGCTTGGGCAAGCGGTTGAAATCTAGGGTATTCTGCTGGCATTCACAAGCGGAAGCAGCGCTTCGGCCTGCAGCAATTCGTCCGGGGTGTTCACGTTGAAGAAGGGATCGTGCCCTACGATCGGCCATTCCACGCCTACGCAGCCATAGCGCCCGGTGAAGCGATCGATCTTGCGTTCGCCGCCCGCAAGCGCGGATCGCAGGTCTTCCCGGCAATCCACCGGCCAGAGCCCGATGACGGGATGTGTCCAGCCACCCGAGGCAGCGCAGGCGAAGCGGCTGCCGGAATCAACGCGCGCGGAAAGCAGGCGCTGCGCAAGATCCCGCGGGATGAAAGGGCAATCGCCCGGCACCGAGACGATGTCCGTGATCGCCTTGTCCTGTGCTGCCCAGTCCAGTCCAGCCAGAATGCCGGCAAGGGGTCCGGGATGATCGGACATGGCGTCAGCGGCGACAGGAATATAGTAGCCGGCAAATCGAAAAGGGTCGTCATTGGCGTTGAGCACCAGGGTTCCTGCCGGCGCTGCCAGCCTTTCAAGGACATGATCGAGGATTGCCCGGTCGCCGAGGCGCTTCAGCGGTTTGTCGCCACCGCCCATCCGCGTCGCCTTTCCGCCGGCGAGAATGACATAGCCCAACATCAATCCTCCGCGCCCTTGCGGCGGTTCCGCGCCGATTCCTCGGCAACATAGGCAAGATCCTGGTCATGGATCAGCCGTTCCTGACCCGAGAGCACGATGAAGCGTTTTCCGCGTGCCCGCCCGATCAGCGTCAGACCGGCCTTCCGCGCCAGTTCGACGCCCCAGGCCGTGAAGCCTGAACGGGAAACGAGCACGGGAATGCCCATGCGAACGGTCTTGATCACCATCTCCGACGTCAACCGGCCGGTGGTGTAGAAGATCTTGTCCGCCGGATCGACATCGTGGCGATACATATAGCCGGCAATCTTGTCGACGGCATTGTGCCGTCCGACATCTTCCAGATAGACCAGCGGCCTGTCCTCGCGCGCGAGAATCGAGCCGTGAATGGCACCGGATTCGAGATAAAGCGACGGTGTCTGGTTGATCTTGTGCGTCAGATGATAGAGCCAGGACGTGCGGAGGGGTGTCTGCGGGAGTCGGGCATTCTCGATCACATCCATCAGATCGCCGAACACCGTGCCCTGCGCACAGCCGGAGGTCTGGACCTTCTTCTTCAGCTTCTCCTCGAAGTCGGTTTCGGTTGCCGTCCGGACGACGACAACACCGAGATCCTCGTCGTACTCGACGGCGGTGACCTCCGTTTCCGGTGCCAGCATGTTCTGGTTCAGCAGGTAGCCGAGCGCGAGATATTCGGGATAGTCGCCGATCGTCATCATGGTGACGATCTCGCGGGCATTGAGGAAGAGCGTGAGCGCCCGCTCCACCGTCACCCGGGTTTCGATGGCTGCCCCGGTTTCGTCATGGCCGGAAACCGCCTCGGAGAGGCGAGGATCGGCCGGGTCGGGCCTGAGCCAGTAATCCTTCAGGAAATCCATGGTCCTTCATCCGGTCCACCGCGATTTGCGGCAGGCACCATACCGCATGCCATCTCAAAGGACAGAGGGATGCAGCGCGCCGTTGCCGCAGGGAGCCGGGGTCAGTTGAACTGGACGATCCGCGCGGAAACGGCCCGTGCGAGAACCAGCGTCGGCAGGGAGAAGAGGGCGTCCGGCGCACCGGAGGGGCAAAGCACGCGGGCAAAGCGCGTCAGGCCGATATCCATCAGCACGGGAACCCGGTTCTGGTGCCCGAGAGGCGGCACGCAGCCCATCGGATAGCCGGTGAAGCGCAGGGTGAAATCGGCATCGGCCCGCTGCAGGTTCTCGCCGACCATCGGTCCGAGAACGCGGTCATTGATCCGCGTGGCTGCGGAATGGAGGATCAGGAAGTTCTTCTTGGTGGCCTTGCCGCGCATCAGCATGGCCTGCACGACGAAATTCACATCGCAACCGCAGGCTTCGGCAATTTCATCAGCGGCGGTCATCGGGCGAGGGAGCATCTTCAGCGTGTAGGGAATCGCGGCGCGATCCATTGCTTCGGCCACGCGCCGCACGATGGCCGGCGCGGCTGCCACATCTGCGCCAGTCGCGGGCTGGTGGTCGCTCAGAAGGTCAATGGGTTGTGCGGCGGTCACGTGGTCGATCCCCAGCAGTCGAGTAGGAACCCACCTTGCTCCCGTGCCGGTTAAGGTTTTGTTCCCGGAACCGGAATAACCGGGAAGCAGAAGCCGCCCAGATCGTCGATCTGGCTGTTGCGGCCGGCAAAGCCGCGGCGCCGCAACTCGAAGCTCCGCATCTCCGGATCGATCCGGATCAGGTGATATTCCGCCTTGTGCAGCGGCGTTCCCGGGACGGCCGAAGCCGAGCCCACGCCGACGACCGGCACCGGGCCGGTGCGGGACTCGATCACGTTCAGCGAATGCCTGTGGTTATGGCCATGCAGCACGAGCTCCGCGCCGTGCTCGGCCAGCATCCGCGTGAATTCCTTGTTGTCCTTCAGGCTGCGTCCGAAGCGGGATGCATTCTTCACCGGGGGATGGTGGATCATTACGACGCGGAACAGCCCGGCCTTCCGGGTGACATCCAGCATATCCGCGAGCGCCTGGCGCTGGGCTCGCCCGACCTTGCCCGTTGCCATGAAGGGAAGAGTGGGGATGCCGGAATTCACCCCGATCAGCGCGATGGCGCCGCGCTGGCGGAGATAGGGGAAGGCGTGTTGCTCGGTATCATCGCCGGACATGAAGGGGCTGAACACTGCCGCCATGGCCGGCAGCGATTCCCGGATATAGGCATCATGGTTGCCCGGTACGATGCTCACGCGGTCCGGGCCGCCGAGGATTTCCGTGGTCGAGAGGGCCTGCGGGAACTCGTTTTCGTGGCCGATATTGACGAGGTCACCCGTCAGGGCAATGTGGTCCGGTGCCTGCTGAAGGATATCGCCCATGATCGCGGCCAGCACATCCATGTTATGGATGGTGGCGCGGGCGCTGTGCCAGTTCAGCGCGCCGGTCAGCCGCTTGTTCAGCAGCTCCCGGAAGGGGATGCGGGGAAGCGGCCCGATATGGGGATCGGAGAGATGGGCGAGGGTAAAGGTCAAGCAGGCCTCGAAACCGATCGCGGCGTCACAGGGCGCGATACGTCCCTGTCGCGTGTAACCCCTTTCCCGTCAAGCCTCGAAAGGCCGCAGGGGCGGCCTGTTCCCTTCTGGAAACGGGTGATTCGCCGGGTTCTGCATTTCTGGTTCTTCCTGTCCCGCGGGATGACGCTCGGTGTCCGGGCGATCGTGCTCGATGGCGAGGGCGGCGTCTTCCTCGTGCGGCACACCTACATGCCCGGCTGGCACCTGCCCGGGGGCGGTGTCGAATGGGGCCAGAGCGTGCCCGAAGCGCTGGCGATGGAGCTCCGCGAGGAGGGCAATCTCGTGGCGATCAGCCCGCCGGAACTGGTCGGCATCTACTGGAACCGGCATGTCTCGCCGCGCGACCATGTCGCCATCTACGGAATCCGGCAGGCCCGGCAGTTCGCCCCGCGGCAGCCGGACCGGGAGATCGCCGAGGCGCGGTTCTTTCCACTGGATGCGCTGCCCGAGGGTGTGACTGCGGGCACGCGGGCCCGTCTTGCGGAGTGGCTCGAGGCCGCGCCGGTTCCGCCCTGCTGGTGAAAGCGCTTGACGGCGGCGCCAAGTCCGGTGATCACGCGCGCCATGCAGGGGCTCGAATTCATCATCACCCACCAGAAGCCGAAGGATGAGGAGGCCGTCGAGCGGTTGCATGCGCGCGCCTTCGGGCCGGGACGCTATGCGCGCACCGCCTTCCGGATCCGCGAGCAGGCGGGGCAGGGGGAAGGCCTCGCCTTCGTGGCGCATGTCGGATCGCTGCTTGTCGGCGCGGTTCAGCTGACGCCGATCCGCATCGGGAACAGCCCGGCCTTCATGCTGGGCCCGCTGACCGTGGATCCGCCCTTCGAGGGCAAGGGAATCGGCCGTGCCCTGCTGGAGCGCTGCGCGCATTCCGCCCGGGCGCTGGGCTCGACGCTGATTCTCCTCGTCGGGGATGAGGCCTATTACAAGCGCAGCGGCTACCGGCGCGTGCCGATGGGGCAGATCATCCTGCCCGGTCCGGTTGACCCGATGCGCCTGCTGGCCCTTGAACTCGAACCGGATGCCCTGGCCACGATGCGTGGCGAGGTCCGGGGCGGGATCTGAGCCGAGGCGGCGATCAGCTTCCGGCTGGCCGGCGCCGGCGGAGGCCTTCCGCAAGCCATGTCGCCAGGATCGGGATCAGCAGCAGCCCCAGCCCGAGGAAGCCCAGCCCGAGCGGCAGCACGCTGACGCCGCGCAGGATGGAGGCTTCGGTCGGGCGCAGGCCGATATAGTCGCTGCCGCTGAACCGCGTGCCCGACCGGATATCGACAAGGCGGGGCAGGACCAGCGTGCCGTTCGGATAGAGGCGGCGGACGGAGCCGCCCGTTGATTCCGCGATCGGCGTCAGGTCGGAGACGGTGCTGACGACCTGCCGGAATTCACGCGGGTTCGGCTGGCCCGCATTGATGAAGGCGATGAGGCCGCCATTCTCGGCCCGGTACAGGCCGGCGCGGCGGATCGCGATCTCGGCGCGCCAGATGCCCGGTTCCGCCTCGCTCAGCGTGACGGGGAGTGCCTCGCCGGTCGGTTCGAAGATCCGGGCATCACCCGGCGGGCCGCCGATGGTGCGGCGCTCGATCTGGATGCGGCCGGCCGCGACGGAGAGGCGCAGCGCCTCCTCCTCGAGTTCCGGCTCCTTCATCAGCCAGTGCGACAGGCGGCGGAGCAGGTCGAGATAGGGGCCACCGCCGGCATAGCCACGGGCCCAGAGCCAGACATGGTCGGAGAGGAACAGGCCGACACGGCCCTTGCCTTCGCGGCGCAATTCCAGCAGCGGCAGGTTGTCGACCCCGTTCAGCAGGCTCTGGCCCTCGCGGCTGCGGGCAGCAATCTGCCGGAACCAGGGCGACCAGACCGGCGTTCCTTGCGGGCCGGTCGCGCCCTCGAGATTGCGCGTGACCGGGTGTTTGCGGCCGAGATCGGTGACCTCGGCGCGATAGGCCCGCTCGACGATCGAGCCGGTGGGCTCCGCTGGCATGATCTCGCGCAGCGGGGTGGTGAGCAGGCCGCCCCGCGCCACGATTTCCGGCCCGACGGCGAAGAGGATCGCCCCGCCCTCGCGGACATAGCGCACCATGTTCTCGAAATAGAGCGTCGGCAGGAAGGTCTGGTTCGAGTAGCGGTCGAAGATGATCAGATCGAATTCCGCGATCTTCGTCACGAAAAGCTCGCGCGTGGGGAAGGCGATCAGCGACAATTCGTTGGTCGGCGTGCCGTCCTGTTTTTCCGGCGGGCGGAGGATGGTGAAATGCACGAGGTCGACATTCGGGTCGGCCTTGAGAAGGTTGCGCCAGGTGCGCTCGCCCGCATGGGGTTCGCCCGAGACCAGCAGCACGCGGAGCTTCTCGCGCACGCCGTCGATCGGCAGGGCCAGCAGGTTGTTGAGCGCCGTCAATTCGCCCTGGGCTGTCTCGACCGAGATCTCGAACAGGTTCATGCCGGCGCGGTCAATGCGCAGGGGAAGCCGCGCCGGCACACCGGCCATGATGTTCCGCGTGCCGAGAACCTGCCCGTTCTGGCGGATCGTCATCCGGACAGGGCCAGCCGGCGCGCCCTGGTTCTCGACACGTACCGTGACCGTGACATCCTTGCCGACGATGCCGAAGCGCGGTGCCTCGACCAGCTCGATGCGCCGGTCGAATTCGCCCGGGCGCCCGGTGACAAGGGCATGGAACGGCGCCGTGAAGGGCAGGCGGGCCCTGTCGGCGGGAATGTCATGCACCACGCCATCGGTGATGGCGATCACCCCGGCGAGCCGGTCCTGCGGGATGTCCCGCGTGGCGCCGGCAATGGCATCGAACAGGCGCGTGCCATCGCCGTTGCCTTCCCGGTCAAAGACCTCGATCAGGCGGATCTCCGTGTTCGGGCGGTCTTTCAGGCTGTCGGTCAGCGCCTTCAGCGCGGCCTCGGTTTCCTGCTGCCGGTTGCCGATTGTCTGCGAACCCGAGCGATCCACGGCGATGGCAACGATATCGGTCAGCCGGTCGCGCTTCTCGTTGATGATGCGCGGATCGGCCAGCCCGAAAAGGACGAGGACCAGGGCTGCGAGGCGGATCCAGGCGCCGCGCTTGCCGCGCCAGAGCAGCAGCGCGATGGCGACCAGCCCGACAAGGGCCAGGGCGGCCAGCACGGGCCATGGCAGGAACGGCGAGAAGGCGAGGCTCCAGCGGTCCGCGCTCATTGGCCGAGCCTCTCGAGAAGGGCCGGCACATGGACCTGGTCGGCCTTGTAATTGCCCGTCATCACATACATCACGATGTTGACTCCGGTGCGGTAGGCCATTTCGCGCTGGCGCGGCTCGCCGGGCACGAGCGGGAACATCGGGCTGCCGAGGCGATCCACGGCCCAGGCCGATGCGAGGTCATTCGAGGTGATGATGATCGGCGAGACACGGTCACCGGCGCGGGCAGGCGTCTTCGCATCGCGGGTGCCGGAGAGCGTCTCGACCCAGGTATCGCCGGCGGCATAACGGCCGACGAAACGGTCCAGCAGGTAGAAGGTCTTGGTGAGCACGTGATCCTGCGGGATCGGCTCCAGCGCCGGGATATCGAGCGAGGCGAGCATGGCGCGCAGGGCGCGGGTTTCGGCGGTGGGCATGCCCCCGGGCCGCTGCACGAAGGCATCGCGCGTGTCGAAGATCACCGTGCCGCCCTGCTTCATGAAGGTGTCGATGGCGCGGATGGCCCGCTCCGGCGGAGGGGCCTGGCCGGCAAGGATCGGCCAGTAGATCATCGAATAGAAGACGAGCTCGTCGCGCGAAGGGTCGAGGCCGATCGGCTCGTCCAGCGAGAGCGAGGTGCGCTGCTGCAGGATCTGGCTCAGGCCAGCAAGGCCCGCGCGGCTTGCCTCGTCGATGCGGGAATCGCCGGTGATCACATAGGCGAGGCGCGGCCTGAGGCTCGAGCGCATATCCTCCTGCCGGATCGAGCGGAGATCCGGCCCTTGCCCTTGTGCCTGGGCGAAGCCGGGGACAGGCGCAGCGAGCGAAAGCAAGCCGATGCCGAGGAGCAGGGCTGCCGCCCGGGCCGCGAGGCGGCCGCGCGCGAGCAGGGCGCCGGCCAGCCCGCCGAGCAGGGCGACGGCGATGGCATCGGCGATGAACAGCGTGGCGGCGAGCAGCATGAGCCAGGGGCGGAAATCGACGGCCGTGCCTTCTGACAGGGCCGTCACGCGCGCATTGCCGAAGCGGATCGGTTCCAGCGCCGTGGCCAGGGTCAGCGCGTTGACGGCCAGGCCGGCTTCGGCGGGACCGTAGAAGCCCGGCGGGTGATCCGCCGTGCCCGGCTGGGCATAGCGCGGATCGACAGGGCGTGCCGTGGGCGAGGCGCCGCCGAGCTGGCCGAACCCGTCCAGTGTATTGCGGGCGGCGAGGCGCTCGCGCCCGGTCGTGGAGGCGGCATCGCCGGCGCCGCTGCTCTTCGCAACCAGCAGGGTCCGGCGCAGCATGTCGACGAAGGCGCCCGACAGCGGCAGCGTCGACCAGCTGGTATCGCCGGTGACGTGGAACAGAACGATATGGCCCTTGCCCCGGGCGATGCCGGTGACGAGCGGCGTGCCATCCTCCAGCACGGCCCAGCTGGCGCGGCTCAGTTCGGCATCGGGTTCGGCGAGGACCTGCCGCTCGACCTGGATGTCGGTGCTGGGGGCGAGGCCGAAAAAGGGCGAGGCCTCGGGATAGGCGCCGAGGCGGCGCGGCTTGTCCCAGGACAGGGCGCCGCCGAGGATCCGGCCGCCGCGGCGAAGCTTGACCGGCAGCAGATCGTCGGAGGCGGCGGCGAGGCCGGGCCCGGCGAAGCGGATCAGCATGCCGCCATTCTCGACGAAACGGGTGATCGAGGCCGCGGTCTCGCCCGCCAGCGTGCCGATATCGACGAGGACCAGCACGTCCGGCCGTTCCTCCAGCGCACGGGCAACGGGATCGGGCACGCCACGCGGCGGCTCGCGCAGATCGGCGAAGGGCTGCAGGGCCCGGCTGACGAAATAGCGGGCCGAAACAAGAGGCTGCGCCGTATCGGTGGTCTCGCCGGAAATCAGGGCCACGCGGCGGCGGCGATGCGCCGAATCCAGAAGATGCACGGCGCCGGCATGTTTCTCGTCGGCGATTTCCAGCCGGGTGATGTCATTGACCAGCTCGATCGGCAGGGCCAGCCGGGCGCGGGCCTCGCGGGAATCCCCGGTCAGGGCGAAGGTTGTGTCGCCGAGGAGGCGGCCCTTGTCGTCATAGGCGCGGATCAGGCCCTGCCGGGCCTGCCCCGTGGCAACGGGGCGGCGGATGACGGCCTCGAGCCCCTCGGCATTCTGCGTCAGGCCGGACAGGGCCAGGACGGACGATGGCTGCATGGCGATGATGTCGAGCCGGGCCCCGGCGGCGGCGATGAAACGCTCGACGCTGCCCGCGTCCTCGCCCTGCCTGATGCCATCGCTGATCCAGACGATGCTGGCATTGCTGCCGGCGGCGAGCGCCGTGTCGAAGGCCACCTCACGCTGCGGGGAATAGGGCTTCGGCCTCAGCGAGAGCAAGCGGCTCAGCGCCGTGGCCGCGGTTTCGGGCTGGAGGCTTGGCCGGTCCTCGCTCGTGCCGATCACCTGGACCGGGCGGCTCGCCGCCCCCTCGATCAGGGCCTGCGCGCGGGAGATCCGGGTCGGCCAGTCACCGGCGGCGGCCCAGCCATCATCGACGAGCACGATCAGCGGGCCGGTGCCAGGTGCGAGCTGCAGGTCCTGGTTTGGTTGCCAGCGCGGGCCGGCCACAGCCAGGATCACCGCCGCGGCGGCAAGCAGCCGCAGCACCAGCAGCCACCAGGGCGTGCGTGCGGGTTCGCGCTCCTTGCCGAGAATGTCCTTCACGAGCGGCAGGGTCGGCAGCGGCAGCCGGCGCGGGGGCGGCGGTGTGATGCGCAGCAGGAACAGGATTGCCGGAAGGGCGACAAGGGCGATCAGCGCCAGCGGCGCGAGGAAGGAGAGGCCGGCCATCATGGTGTCGCCCCCAGAGCCGAGTGGGCCGAAAGGACCTGGCCCCCGATCATCGCGGCAAGGGCCAGCAGGGTTTCGGCTGCCGGCCGGTGCGTCAGGTGCCGGACGAAGCCGAAGCCGTGCCGCAGCGCGATGCGGCGCATCTCCTCGTTGATCGAGGCGATCCGCTCGCGATAGCGCAGGGCGATATCCTGCGCCTCGCCGACACGCCAGGTCTCGTCGGTTTCGAGCGCCTCGAATTCGAACTCGCCGGCGAAGGGGAATTCCTCCTCCACGGGGTCGCGGATCAGCACCACCGTGCCCCTGGCGCCGCGATGGGCGATCCGGGCGATCCGCTCGGCGAAAAGCGGCATCGGCATGATGAAGTCGCCGATCAGGATCACATGGTCGTGCCGCTTGACGGGCAGGCTCTCGGGCAGGGCTTCCATCGTCAGGGGGTCGATGCCTGACCGGTCCTGCCGGAGCAGCGCCTCGGCCAGGCGCATGACGATATTCCGCGAGGCCATCGGATGGGTCCGGCCCGGCAGGCCGACGCGTTCCCCGGCATGGACCAGCAGATCGGCCAGAGCGAGGCCGATCAGCACCGCCCGGTCCCGCTTGGCGCGGCCGGCGATGCGCGAACCGAAATGCATCGAGGCCGAGAGGTCGATCCAGAGCCAATGGGCAGAGGCGCTCTCCCATTCGCGCTCGCGGACATAGAGCCGGTCATCCCGCGCCGAACGGCGCCAGTCGATCCGGCTGGTGGATTCACCGGCCACGAAGGGACGGAATTCCCAGAATTCCTCGCCCGGTCCCGGGCGCCGCCGGCCATGGATGCCGAGCTGGAGCTGGGCCGCCACGTTCCGCGCCTCCACCACGAGATGCGGCAGCACTTCGGCAAGCTGCGCAGCCTCGCTCGCCAGCGAAAGGGGCACCTTGCCGGCGAAGGGGGGAACGGAATGGGCTTCCTCGACCTTCATGCGCCCTGTCCTCGGGGCTGTCAGGCGAAGCGTTCGGTCAGCGACCGGATGATCTTGCTGATCGTTTCCCCTTCGGCCCGTGCGGCGAAGGACAGCGCCATCCTGTGCTTCAGCACCGGCTCGGCCAGCGCGACGACGTCATCCAGCGAGGGCGAGAGCCGGCCATCGATCAGCGCGCGGGCCCGGATGGCCAGCATCAGCGCCTGGCTGGCCCGCGGGCCAGGGCCCCAGACCAGCTTTTCGGCAAGCGGCGTTCCGGGCAGCGGACGGGCCGAGCGGACGAGATCGAGGATGGATTCGACAATGCTGTCGCCGACCGGCAGCCGCCGGACGAGGCGCTGGGCGGCAAGGATGCCCTCGGCGGAAAAGACAGCCTGGATCTCGCTGGATTCGGAACCGGTGGTTTCGATCAGCATGCGGCGTTCAGCATCCCGCTCCGGGTAGTCGACGTCGATTTCGAGCAGGAACCGGTCCAGCTGGGCTTCGGGGAGCGGATAGGTGCCTTCCTGCTCGATCGGGTTCTGCGTCGCCAGGACATGGAAGGGCTTGGGTAGGTCGTGCCGCTGGCCGGCAATGGTCACGAAACCTTCCTGCATCGCCTGCAGCAGCGCCGATTGCGTGCGCGGGCTGGCACGGTTGATCTCGTCGGCCATGAGCAGCTCGGCGAAGACGGGGCCCTTCACGAAGCGGAAGGCCCGCTTGCCGGGCGTCGGCTCCTCGAGGATCTCGGTGCCGAGAATGTCGGAGGGCATCAGGTCAGGCGTGAACTGGACACGCCGCGCATCGAGACCGAGCACCTTGCCCATGGTTTCGACAAGCTTGGTCTTGGCGAGGCCGGGAACGCCGACGAGAAGGGCATGGCCACCGGAGAGCACGGTGACGAGGGCTTCGTCGATCACGCGTTCCTGCCCGAAGATCGCCTTGCCGATCTCGGCCCGGGCCCGGACCAGATTGGCCGCGGCATCCTCGGCCATCCGGACGAAGGAGGCGGCGAAATCCGCGGGCTGTTCCGACGAGGTGGGTGCTTCCCGCATGGCCGATTCTCCTTCTCGCATACCCAGTCAATCTGGAACGGCACTGCCCGGTCGGCAATGCGCGAAACGACACGACCCCCGATTTTGCGGTACACAACTTTGTGTGCCGGTCCGGGCTCCCGGGGATTGTCTCGCAATTCCGGTGCCAGTCGAGGCGGCAAACATGGCGGCGACAAGGCGGAATGGCTTTGCGTTTGCCGAAACGCGTCTTACATCAGCGCAACATGAGCGCCGATATCCGGATCCCCGATCTGCCCGCCGGGCTGCCCTCGCGATTCCTCGAGGCGGCCATGGCCCATGGCGGTCGCGCGCTGCCGCCCGTGGAGCGCTGGAATCCGGCCTATTGCGGCGAGATCGACATGCGGATCGCCCGGGACGGGCGCTGGTTCTACATGGGGACGCCGATCACGCGGCCGGCGCTGGTCAAGCTGTTCTCCACGATTTTGCGCAGGGACGAGGATCGGCATGTGCTTGTCACGCCGGTCGAGCGGGTGGGGATTGCGGTCGAGGACGCGCCCTTCCTGGCTGTGGAGATGGCCGAACTGGCGGCGCAGGGTGCGCCTGGCCTCGCCTTCCGCACCAATCTTGACGAAATCGTCACCGTCGATGCCGCCCATCCCGTCCGGTTCGATCTGGAGGCCGGCGGCGGGCTCAAGCCCTATGTGCTCGTCCGGGGCGGCCTCTGGGCCCGGCTCACGCGGGCGCTCGCGCTCGACCTTGCCGAAAGGCTGACCGAGATGCCGGATGGCCGGATCGGGCTGGCCGTGGGCGGGCTGTTCTTTCCGGTTCCACCGGCGGAGGAGGCCGAGCATGCGTGACACGATGTCGCGTCCGGTGGATCTGCCCCGGTTCGTTTCCCGGGCGCGGGAATTGCTGCTGCCCGAGCCGCGCGATGCCCAGGCCGGCGGTCTTCCCTATGGCGACCACGTGATTGCCGGGCTGCCCATGGAACCGGGCATGCTGGAGAAGGCGAAGCCGGCCGCCGTGCTCTATCCGGTGGTGAAACGCGCGAGCGGGCTGACCGTCCTGCTCACGGAGCGTTCGGGGCATCTTTCGACGCATGCCGGGCAGGTGGCCTTTCCGGGCGGGCGGATCGAGCCCGGAGAAACGGCCGCCGCCGCAGCCCTGCGCGAGGCAGAGGAGGAGATCGGGCTGCCGCCCGACCGGGTGGAGCCGCTCGGTTTCCTGCCGAACTATTTTTCCGGGACCGGCTTCCGGGTGCAGCCGCTTGTGGCCCTGATCGAGCCCGATCTCGAATTGCGGCCGGACCCTTCCGAGGTGGCGCGGGTCTTCGAAGTGCCGCTGGCGCAGGCCCTCGATCTTGCCCGTTACCGGCAATCAACGATTTTCTGGCGGGGCCGCGAGCGCATCTTCTATATCCTCGACCACCACGATGCCTATATCTGGGGGGTGACGGCGGGGATCCTGAGATCCCTCGCCGAACGTTTCTAGACAGAACGAGGGTTCATGGCGCGCATTGTCTTCGAACTGGCCGGCTTCTTCATCCTGCCTTTCCTCTGCTATGCGGGTTTCCTGATGTGGCAGCAGCGCCACCCGCGCGCGGCAAAGAAGATCCTCACGCGGAAGGCGCTTCAATGGCAGACCCTGGCCGGGGTGGCGCTGATGGCGATGGTCCTTGTTGTCTACGGCCTCACGGATGAATCGCATACGGGCGCCTATTCGCCGGCCATCTTCAAGGATGGCCAGCTGGTACCGGGACGGGTCGAGTGAGAGACGGGCAGGCCGCACAACGCCTCGATGCGCTGCTGGCGGACCCTGTCCTCGCCAACCTGATGGTTGCGCTCAACCCGCCGGGCGAGGAGACCCGCCTTGTCGGCGGCATCGTGCGCAACGCCCTGCTGGGCGAGCCGACTGACGATGTCGATCTCGCGACGACCCTGCTGCCGCCGGATATCCTCAAGCGTGGCAAGGCCATGGGCTGGAAGGCGGTGCCCACCGGCATCGAGCACGGGACGATCACGCTGCTGCGTGCAGGGCGGAGTTTCGAGGTCACGACTCTCAGGCGCGATGTCGAGACGGATGGCCGGCATGCCCGCGTTCTGTTCGGCCGCGATTTCCGCGAGGATGCCGCCCGGCGTGACTTCACGATCAATGCGCTTTCCCTGGGCTTTGACGGACGGCTGCATGATTATTTCGGCGGCGAGGCCGATCTCGTTGCGCGGATGGTGCGCTTCATCGGCGATCCCGATACCCGCCTGCGCGAGGATTACCTGCGTGGCCTGCGCTTCTTCCGCTTTTCCGCCCGCTATGGCGAAGGGCGGCTGGATCCGGCCGGGATGGCGGCGATCGCGCGGAACCGGGCCGGATTTGCCGGCCTCTCGCGGGAGCGGATCCGGCAGGAAGTGTTCAAGCTGCTGATGGCGGCCCGCGTCCTGCCGGTCCTGGAGCAGATGGACGCGGCCGGCCTGTTGCCCGATCTTCTCGGGATCGAGAGCGATCTGGCGCGTTTCGCTGCCAGGGCCCGGCTGCAGGCGCAGCATCCGCACCTGCCCTGGCCCGCTTTGGCGCGGCTGGCGGCGCTCCTTTCGCGCAAGGGGCTTGTCGATCCGGCCTTGCAGGAGGCGTTGCGGCTGTCGAACGAGGAGATGCGCTGGCTCGAGCAATGTGCCGGCGCGGAGGATCTGATCACCCGCGGGGCGGCCCATCTGGCGAGCTGGCTGGCGGAGGATTTCCCGCTCGCCGCCGGCGAGGCCATCGCGCTCGCGGCGGCGGTTTCGGCGGAGCCGGAGCGCATCCTTGCGCTGGCCGAGGCGGCGGAGAAGCATCCGCGGCTGCATGTTTCCGGCCGGGATTTCCTGGCTGCCGGCTTCACGCCGGGGCCGGTGGTCGGGGCGCGGCTGGCCGCCTTCCGCACGGCCTGGATCGAGGCCGGCGCACCGGAATCGGAAGCCGAGCAGCGCGCGATGTTCTCGTGGTTCCTCGGCGGCGGTACCGGCCGCTGAGATCAGGGCCAGCGGACCGAGGGCGGCATCGAGGAGAGGATCGACTCGACATTGCCGCCGGTGCGCAGGCCGAAGATCGTCCCGCGATCATAGAGCAGGTTGAACTCGACATAGCGACCGCGGCGGACCTGCTGCTCTTCCCGGTCGGTTTCCGTCCAGGGCCGCGCGATATTGGCGCGCAGGATCGGGATATAGGCGTCGAGGAAGGCCTCGCCGACCGCCCGCGTGAAGGCGAAATCCGCCTCCCAGTCACCGGTGGCGACATAATCGTAGAAGATGCCGCCGATGCCGCGCGGCTCGTTCCGGTGCTTGAGGTGGAAGTATTCGTCGCACCAGGCCTTGTAGCGCGGGTAGTCGCGGCCATGGGCGTCGCAGGGCGCCTGCATCGCGGCATGGAAGGCCTGCGAATCCGGGTCCTGCTGGTCGCGCCGACGCACGAGAACCGGTGTGAGATCGGCGCCGCCGCCGAACCATGCCTTCGATGTCACCACGAAGCGGGTGTTCATGTGCACGGTCGGCGCGTTCGGGTTCCAGGGATGGGCGATCAGGGAGATGCCGGTGGCGGCGAAATTCGGATCGGCATCGGCGCCGGGAATTTCCTTGGCAAATTCCGGCGCGAAGGTGCCGTGGACATGGCTGACATGCACCCCGGCCTTTTCGAAGACGCGCCCGCGAATCATTCCCATCGTGCCGCCGCCGCCCGGCGATCCGTCATGGTTGTTGCGGCTCCACGGCTTGAACTCCGCCTTGCCGGGCATGGTCGCTTCGGGAAAGAACGGCCCCGTCGCCTCTGCCTCGACGGTCTCGAAGGCTGCCATGATCCGCTTCTGGAGGGAAAGGAACCATTCCGAGGCGCGGGCACGGCGGGCGACGAGGTCAGGCTGGTCGGCAAGGGTCATACGGTCCTCTTGTCATGTCTTCTTTACAGTTCCCTGTCCGGTTGTGCATCCGGCGACGCGAAACCGTCAAGCTGGCGCAAGGCTTCGGCGACCAGAATGGCCCCGGAAACCGCGACATTGAGCGAGCGCAGGCCCGGCTGCATCGGAATGATGATGCGGGCATCGGCATCGGCCTGCACGGAATCCGGCACGCCGGCGCTTTCCCGGCCGAGCAGGATGATGTCACCCGGCCGGAACAGGAAACGATGATGGGCGATGGCGCCGCGTGTGGTGGCAAGGACGAGCCGATGGCCTCGCGCGCGGATATCCGCCCGGAAATGCGCGTAGGAGAGATGCCGGGTCAGGTCGAGCCGGTGGAGGTAATCGAGGCCGGCCCGGCGCAGGTTGCGGTCCGAGGCGTCGAATCCGGCGGGTTCGACGAGATCGACCGGCACGCCGAGGCAGGCGGCGAGCCGGAACAGCGTGCCGGCATTTTGCGGAATGTCGGGCTCGTAGAGGGCAAGCCTCAGGGGTGAAGGCGGAAATGCCGTTTCGTGGGGGTCGACCATTGTTCAGGGCCAGGGAGAGCGGAAAGGGATGGACAAGCGGTATAGACGGTGCCATGAGCCTTGCAATTCAGGATCGTTCCAATATGCGATCCGGCCGGGCGCTGTCCGGAACCGGGTGGAACGGCTGAGGCAATTCGCCTCTCCTTTCCGGCGGGCGGAATGCTATCTGCCCGGGGACGTTCCTGAGGCTGTCGCCGGGCATCTCCATGGTCGCGGTGCGCCAGGGTGAAGGAAGGATTAGGATTGTGGCTGATCAATCGATGAGCGAACCGAACCGCCGTGATTTTCTGTTTCTGGCCACTGGCGCTGCCGGTGCCGTTGCTGTGGGTGGCGTGGCCTGGCCGCTGATCTCGCAGATGTCGCCGGATGCCTCGACCATTGCGGCGGGTGCGCCGGTCGAGGTCGATCTGGCGCCGATCGCCGAGGGGCGCGCGATCACGCTGAAATGGCGTGGCAAGCCGATCTTCGTCCGGCATCGCACCGCGGCCGAGATCGAGGCCTCCAAGAAGGACGACAAGTCCGGCCTGCCGGATCCGCAGCCTGACGCCGTCCGCGTCCGGGCCTTCGAAGGCAAGGCGCAGGAGCAATGGGTCGTCGTCTATGGCAACTGCACCCATCTGGGCTGCGTGCCGATCGGCTTCTCCGGTGATTACAACGGCTGGTACTGCCCGTGCCACGGCTCGCATTACGACAATGCCGGCCGTATCCGCAAAGGCCCGGCGCCGCGCAACCTGGACATCCCGGAATTCGCGTTCCTGTCCGCGTCCAAGATCCGTATCGGCTGAGCGAATTCAGAGTGAGAGACCCGAATGGCTGAGCATCATTCTTCCTATGTGCCCAAGACCGGGTTCGAGCGCTGGCTCGATGCCCGCCTGCCGATCGTCCGGCTCGTGCATGATTCCGCCGTGTCCTATCCGGTCCCGCGGAACCTGAACTATTTCTGGACCTTCGGCGGCATCCTCATGTTCATGCTGGTGTCGCAGATCGTGACCGGCATCGTGCTGGTCATGCATTACACGCCGCATGTCGATTATGCGTTCCAGTCGGTCGAGCATATCATGCGCGACGTGAATTACGGCTGGCTGATGCGCTACATGCATGCCAACGGCGCGTCGATGTTCTTCATCGCGGTCTATATCCACATCTTCCGCGGCATGTATTACGGATCGTACAAGGCCCCGCGCGAAGTGCTCTGGATCCTCGGCGTGGTGATCTTCCTGCTGATGATGGCCACCGCCTTCATGGGCTATGTGCTGCCCTGGGGCCAGATGAGCTTCTGGGGTGCCACCGTCATCACCAACCTGTTCTCGGCGATTCCCGTCGTCGGCGAGACGATCGTGGTCTGGCTCTGGGGCGGCTACTCCGTCGACAACCCCACGCTCAACCGCTTCTTCTCGCTGCATTACCTGCTGCCCTTCATGATCTTCGGCGTGGTCATTCTCCATGTCTGGGCGCTGCACCATGTCGGCCAGAACAATCCGTCGGGCGTCGACGTGAAGAACTACCAGAAGGATACGGTGCCGTTCACGCCGTTCGCGACCGTGAAGGACCTGTTCGCCATGGTCTGCTTCATGATCTTCTTCGCGTGGTTCGTGTTCTATATGCCGAACTTCCTCGGCCATGCGGATAACTACATCCCGGCCGATCCGCTGAAGACGCCGGCGCATATCGTTCCGGAATGGTACTTCCTGCCGTATTACGGCATTCTCCGCGCCATCCCGGACAAGCTCGGCGGCGTGGTGGCGATGTTCGCCTCGATCGCGATCCTCGCCTTCCTGCCCTGGCTCGACACGTCGAAGGTGCGCTCGGGCAAGTATCGCCCGTGGTTCAAGGTTGCCTTCTGGACCTTCGTGGTCGTGTCGGTGCTCCTCGGCTATACCGGCTCGCAGCCGACCGACAAGGTCGTGCTGGCGATCGGCGGCCGGACCGTGATGGACATGGTCGGCTTCGCGCAGATCCTGACCGCGATCTATTTCGGCTACTTCCTCATCGCGCTGCCGCTGCTCGGCCTGATCGAGAAGCCCAAGGCGCTGCCGGCCTCGATCGCCGATTCGGTGCTCGGCCCGGCCGGGAGTGGCCATATTGTCGGTGCGCATGCCGCGCCGCCCAAGCACTGAGGACGGGAAGGAAACCATCATGACAACGTCTTCGCGTTTCCTCCTCGCGGCCCTTGCCCTTTCGGGCTTTGCCGCCCTCGCCCAGCCGGCCGTCGCGGCCGGCGGCGTCGAGCAGCCGCCGCGCCAGAAATGGAGCTTTTCCGGGCCGTTCGGCACGTTCGACCGGGCGCAGCTCCAGCGCGGCTTCAAGGTCTATCGCGAGGTCTGCGCCTCGTGCCATGGCCTCGAAAAGGTGTCCTTCCGCAACCTGTCGCAGCCGGGTGGCCCCGGCTTCACCGACGGCCAGGTCAAGACGCTGGCGGCTGAATACAAGGTGATGGACGGCCCGAACGAGGCTGGCGAGATGTTCGAGCGCCCGGCACGCCCGTCGGATCGCTTCCCGAAGCCCTTCCCCAACCCGGAAGCGGCCAAGGCAGCGAATAACGGTGCCGTACCGCCGGATTTCTCGGTCATCGCCAAGGCCCGCACCTATGAGCGCGGCTTCCCGTTCTACCTGTTCGATGTCGTCACCCAGTACCAGGAACAGGGCGTGGACTACATCACCGCGCTGCTGCTCGGCTACGAGGAACCGCCGAAGGGCGTGACGGTCGAGGCGGGCCTGCACTGGAACCGCTATTTCCCGGGCAACAAGATCGCCATGGGCAATCCGCTGGTCGCCGTGTTCGACGATGCCGGCAAGCCGCATGATGCGGGCTTCTACACCGATGGCACGCCGGTGACGCGCGAGCAGGTGGCCCGCGATCTCACGGCCTTCCTGATGTGGGCGGCCGAGCCGAAGATGGAAGAGCGCAAGCAGACGGGCGCCAAGGTGATGCTCTGGCTGATCCTGCTGGCCGGCCTGCTCTATCTCACCAAGAAGCGGATCTGGTCGCGGCTTGAAGGCGCGCATTGAGCGCTGCGGCTTTCCGGGATGACGAAAAGGGGCTCCGGCCCCTTTTTTCATGCGTGGCTGCGCCTTGCCAAGGCGCCCCGGCAGCGTGACAAAGACATGACGATCCCCTGACGGAACGACGAGTGATGGACTTCCTGCGCAACACGATCCGCACCATTCCGGATTACCCGAAGCCCGGTATCCAGTTCCGGGATATCTCGACCCTGCTCGGCAATCCGCGCGCCTTCCGGCGCGCCGTGGACGAGCTGGTGCAGCCCTATGCCGGGGCGCGGATCGACAAGGTGGCGGGGATCGAGGCGCGCGGCTTCATCCTGGGCGGCGCGGTGGCGCATCAGCTCTCCTGCGGTTTCGTGCCGATCCGCAAGAAGGGCAAGCTGCCGCATCGCACCGTCTCGATTTCCTATGCGCTCGAATACGGCACCGACGAGATGGAGATCCATCTCGATGCCGTGGCGCCCGGCGAGAAGGTGATCCTCGTCGATGACCTGATCGCCACTGGCGGCACTGCCACGGCGGCGGTGCAACTGCTGCAGAAGATCGGCGCGCGGGTGGAAGCCGCCTGTTTCGTCATCGACCTGCCGGAACTGGGCGGCCGCGCCAAGATCGAGGCTCTGGGCGTGCCGGTGCGCACGCTCGTCGCCTTTGACGGGCATTGAGCGGGCTCAGCCGGGCAGCAACAGGCTTTCCAGCCGGTCGATGATCGCCGCCATTTCCTGATCGAGATGGCCCAGCAGGGCGGTCCAGTCGGTGTAATGGCGCAATTCCCCGGCACCGTCGGAAATGCCGCGCAGGCCGATCATCGGCACGCCGAATTGCTGGCAGGCGCGCAGGACGGCGAAGCTCTCCATATCCACCATCTCCGCATCGATCGCGTCATAGGCGCTGCCGGAAACGATGTTCGCGCCCGTCGAGAGCCGCGCGGCCGGCACCCCGCGCAGGCGCAGGGGCAAGGCGAGTTCGGCCGGCAGGTCGAGGAAGGGCGTGTGGCCCTTCTCGAAGCCGAGGGGTGAGGCATCCATGTCGCGGTAGGAGACGGCGCTGACCTGATAGACCGCGCCCTGTTCGAGCCGCCGCGAGCCTGCCGAGCCGAGCGAGAGCACGAGGTCGGGCAGGCCCTGGTGGTCGAGGCAATCCTGCAGCGCCCGCGTCGTGCCGATCGCCGCCTCCACGGGGCCGACCCCGGTAATGACCGGCGTGGTCCGCTGCTGCAGGGCCGGGCCATATTCCGCCGTGGTGGCCATGACAACGAGGATCCGGTGCGCCGAGGTCAGGAGCAGGCGGGGCGCGTTCATTCGCGGGTCCCC
Source organism: Hyphomicrobiales bacterium (assembly GCA_027484605.1). Lineage (GTDB taxonomy): Bacteria > Pseudomonadota > Alphaproteobacteria > Rhizobiales > Beijerinckiaceae > Rhabdaerophilum. The sequence goes on from JAIXSR010000005.1 coordinate 150,520, forward strand.
CAGAGCACCGCGCCGGTGAAGGCGAAAACGGGAATTCCGTCCTGATTGATGGCATAGTTGCGCTGGGTGACGATGCCCCAGCCGGGTTTGGACTGCGAGGGCCGCGCCTCGAGGATCCGGGCATAGTAGGTCAGGCAGTCGCCGGCGAGAACCGGGCGGATCCAGTGCAGGTCGGTGAAGCCGAAGCCGGGGCCGCGTCGGGGCAGCGGCGCCTCCTTCTCGCGATCCTGCCAGAAGCGGATCACCGTGCCCATCCAGGCCGAGGCGGTATGCCAGCCGGAGGCGGAGAGGCCGCCGAAATGGCTGTTGCGGCCGGCTTCCTCGGACAGGTGGAATTCCTGCGGATCATAGCGCCGGGCAAAGCGCAGCATGCGTTCCGGCGTGAAATCATAGCTGCCGAAGCGCACGATCATGCCGGGCCGGATCTCCTCAACCGGGCCGAACCGCGCGACATTCGCTTCGGGCAGGAAGCTTTCCGCCGGCGGGCGCGCGATGGTCGTGGTGGCCGGCCCGGCCGCGCCGGGCTCCCGGCGGCCCATCATGATCAGGTTGGTCTGTTCGAGCACCAGCTCGCCGTCCTGGTTATGGAGGTCGAAGCGGTACTGGACGAAGCCGCGATCCGGCTTGCTGGAGGAGGGCTTGCGGTCGAGGATATGCATCTGCCCCGTCAGCCGGTCACCCGCGCGGACAGGCCGGGCCCATTTGAGGTTCGAGACACCGGGCGAGCCCATGCCCGCCGAATCCAGGATGAAGTGATCCGCCATCAGGCGCATATTGGCCGAGCAGGTATACCAGCCGGATGCGATGACCCCGCCCATGCGCCGGGCCTGTTCGGAACTGGCATCCAGATGCATGGGCTGGGGGTCGAATTCCGCGGCGAAAGCGAGCATTTCGTCTTCGCGGATGGTGATCGAGCCATAGGCTTCCGAGGAGCCGACCTCGAAATCTTCGAAATAGCGCATTTTCTCCGGTCCGTGCGGGTGGACCGGTGGGAAGGCCGCGCCGGTCGTCAGGAAAACAGGATCTTCAAGCCATACACGCTCGCCAGCCCGAGGGCGAGGGTGGAGAGCATCGCGAAGGCGAGCAGCGTGCCCTCGGCAAGACCCCTGAACCGTTCCCGCGGCACCGATTCCAGCGCGGTCCAGAGGAAGACAAACGGAAAGAGCAGAAGCATCAGTGCTCGGTAATAGACCGAGCGAATCTCAGCGACGATCACAGTCATGACCACCTCCCGGGTACCCGGGATATAGACTAAAGTCGCAATGGTTAATGACAAGATGCTGCGGAACGGATTTCTCCGGACATGTCAGGCCGGCCCGGATATCCGGGCGGGACGGGCGCCGGGCGGCGCCGCTCACAGGCCCGGTTTCGCCCGCTGTGGTTCAGTTGGCGAAGCGGAAATGGAGCACATCGCCATCCGCGACGACATAGTCCTTGCCCTCGAGCCGGAACTTGCCGGCATCGCGCGCGCCGGCCTCGCCCTTGAGGGAGACGTAATCCTCGTAGGCCACGGTTTCGGCGCGGATGAAGCCCTTTTCGAAATCGGTATGGATCACCCCGGCCGCCTGCGGCGCCCGGGTGCCGGCCATGATGGTCCAGGCGCGGGCTTCCTTCGGGCCGACGGTGAAATAGGTGATCAGGCCGAGCAGGCCATAGCCCTGGCGGATGACGCGGTTGAGGCCGGGCTCCTCGAGGCCGATCGCCTCGAGATAGTCGCGCTGCTCGTCCGCCGCGAGGACAGCGATCTCGCTCTCGATCTTCGCGGAAACGACGACGGCGCGGGCGCCTTCCTCCTTCGCACGCTGGAAGACGCGGGCAGAGAAGGGATTGCCCTTGTCGGCTGAGGCTTCCTCGACATTGCAGACATAGAGAACCGGCTTGGCCGTGAGCAGGCCGAGCAGCGAGAAGGCGCGGGCCTCGGTCGGCTTCACCTCGACGAGTCGCGCCGGCTTGCCCTCGCGCAGCAGGACGAGGGCGCGCATGACCAGATCGAGCGATTCCTTCGCTTCCTTGTCCTGCCCCTTGGCCTTCTTTTCCAGATTCTGCACGCGCTTCTCGAGGCTTTCGAGATCGGCGAGCATCAATTCGGTCTCGATCGTCTCGATATCGGCGAGCGGGTCGATCTTGCCCTCGACATGGGTGATGTCGGAATCCTCGAAGCAGCGCACGACATGAGCAATGGCATCCACCTCACGGATATTCGCAAGGAACTGGTTGCCAAGCCCCTCGCCCTTCGAGGCGCCGCGGACGAGACCGGCAATATCCACGAAGGTCAGGCGGGTCGGGATGATCTCCTTCGAGCCGGCAATGGCCGAGAGCTTGTCCAGCCGGTC
>JAIXSR010000137.1 GCA_027484605.1 Hyphomicrobiales bacterium
CGGCGGCTGGATCGATTTCCATGACGGCACGCACTATCCGGGCGGCGCGGTCCATGCGGTGCCCGGCCCGATGGGGCGGCTGCCGCTCTTCGTCCGGCACGGCGCCGTGCTGCCGCTGGCAGGCCCCGGCGGCCGGCCGGAAGCCCGTGCCTTCGGCGCGCCCGCGCAGCCATTCTGCATGGCCTACCACGATGACGGTGTCACGGCCGACTGGCGCGCAAGGCCGCTTGTCCGCCTCGATCTCGCGCCATGAGGCAGGCCCGAAAAGCAGGCATCCTGCCGCTTTGCCGGGCATGACTTCCGCGCTGTCTCCGGGCCGGGCCCGGGAATCGGCCTGCCGGGGCCCTTTCCACAGGCGCGGGCGCCGTCCGGACTTCGCGCTTCCTTGGCACGGTTCTTGTGATAGCGTGACCCATGCAGGGCAGGGAGTTCAGCGCATGGCAATCAGAGCAGGTCTAGTCGCCGCCATCCTTCTGGGATTGGCTTCGGGGAATGCGGCAGCGCAGGACGCGCCGAAACTCAAGGTGATGGGCATGCCGCTCGCCACCGGGAACATCCAGAAGAACCGTGAGCAGCCCTTCTTCGAAAAGCTCAAGGACACCACCGGCATCGAGGCCGATTACAAGGTCCTCGACCAGACCGGCATCAAGGAATTCGAGCAGCTGCGCATCGGCAAGTCGGGCCTGTTCTACATTATCGGCCTGCGCCTCGGCCAGGTCTCGCGTGACGAGCCGACCATCCTCGGCCTCGACCTTGTCGGCCTCAACACGAACTACGACACGGCGAAGAAGGTCGTTACCGCCTTCCAGGGCACGGTGGCGGAGCGGCTCGACAAGCAGTTCAACATGAAGCTGCTCGGCGTCTGGCCCTTCGGCCCGCAGCTGATCTTCTGCAAGCCTGCCATTACCGGCCTCGCCGATCTCAAGGGCAAGAAGGTCCGCATCCTCGATGGCGTGATGGCCAAGGTGATGGAGAAGGTCGGCGCGACGCCGGTCACGCTCGCCTTCGGCGAAGTCAGCCAGGGCCTCGCGCTTGGCACGATCGATTGCGCCGTCACCGGCCCGTCCTCGGCCAATTCGGCCGGCTGGCCGGAAAGCGCCACCCATGTCTACCCGCTGGCGCTGCAGGTGGCGGTACAGGGCTACGCCATCACCAATGGCGCCTGGGCCAAGCTCACCCCGGACCAGCAGAAGAAGCTCCAGGGCGCGATCGAGAAGCTGACCGACGATATCTGGGCCTATTCGAAGGAACTCTGGGATGACGGCATGCGCTGCAATGCCGGCGCCGATCCCTGCACGACCGGCAAGAAGTACAAGCTCAAGACGGTCGAGGTGAAGCCCGAGGATATCGAGTTCGTGAAATCCGCCGTGAAGGAAATCTCCTTCCCTGCCTGGGCGGAAGCCTGCGACAAGGTCAACCCGACCTGCTCGGCCAGCTGGAAGGCCAAGGTCGGCCCGATCGTCGGCATGAACTGAACCATCCTGCCGGCCCGCGCGATCCTCCGGGGTCGCGCGGGCTCGCCATTGCGGGGGCTGCCATGCCTGTTTTCGAGCGTCTTGCGGCCTGGATCTTCGGGCTGACCTTTGTTGCGCTGGCCTTGCTGGTTGCGGTCGAAACCATCATGCGGCGCGTCTTCGTGCGCTCGCTTCAGGGGGTCGACGAATTCGGCGGCTACGCCCTCGCTTTCGGCGCTGCCCTCGCCATCGCGCTGGCGCTCCGCTCCCGCGCCCATATCCGCATCGATGTGGTGCATGACCGGCTGCCCCGGCCGCTGCGCGTCCTGCTCAATGTCATCGCCTATCCCGCCCTGGCGCTCACCGCCGTCGCGGTCTTCGTCATGGCCTGGTTCGCCTTCCGCGAGACGGTGGAATTCTCCTCCGTTGCCCAGACGCCCTGGGCCACGCCGCTGAAATATCCGCAGGGGGCCTGGCTGGCCGCCCTTGCAGTCTTCGTGGTCTTCGCGCTGGTCGAGGCGGGGAAGGTGATCGGCCTCGCAATGTCGGGCCGGTTCCGCGAGGTCGACCGGAATTTCGGCCCGCGCGGCGCGCAGGACGAGCTTGACGAGGAACTGGCCGATCTCAAGGCGCGCGGCGGCCTTGCGGAACCCGCTGAAGGAGGGCCTGCCCGATGAGCACTGTCACCGTCGGAATTCTCGGCTTCCTTGCCATGGTCGGGCTCATGCTGGTCGGCATGCCGATCGCGTCGGTCATGCTGCTGATCGGCCTTGTCGGCGGCATGATGGCCTATGGCTTTGCCTTCTTCTCCTCCTCGGCCTCCGTGGCCTGGGGCGTGATGAGCGAATACAACCTCACCGCCATTCCGCTCTTCGTCCTGCTCGGCGAATTGCTGCTCCGCTCGGGCATTGCCGACCGCATGTACACGGTCTTTGCCGCCTGGCTCGGCCGGCTGCCCGGCGGATTGCTGCACACGAATATCGGCTGCTGCGCCCTCTTCGCCGCCACCTCCGGCTCGTCGGTGGCCACGGCGGCGACCATCGGCACCGTGGCTCTGCCCTCCTTGCGCAAGAACGGCTATCCGATGCCGGATTCCCTCGGCTCGCTGGCGGCCGGCGGCACGCTCGGCATCATGATCCCGCCCTCGATCAATTTCATCATCTACGGCTCGATGACGAATACCTCGGTGGGCAAGCTCTTCATCGCCGGCATCATTCCCGGCCTCGCCCTGGCCGGCTGTTTCATGATCTGGATCGCGCTGCGCCATGGCCTCGCCAAGGAGAAGATGGTCCCGATCCATGTTCCCCTGGCCGAGCGGATCCGCCTGCTGCGCTACCTCGTCGAGCCGCTTCTCGTCTTCGGCCTTGTCATGGGCACGCTTTATTCCGGCATCGCCACGGCCACCGAGAGCGCGGCGCTCGGCCTTGTCACCGCCTTCGTGCTCGTCGCGCTGCAGGGGCGGCTCACGCTCTCGCTGCTGGAAACCTGCTTCCTCTCCAGCGCCCGCACCACCGGCATGATCCTGCTGATCGTGGTCGGCGCCTTCATCCTCAACCTCGCGCTCAGCCTGACCGGCATCGGCGAGGCGCTGACGAAATGGGTCACCGGCTTCGGGCTGGAACGCGTGCAGCTGCTGCTCGTGCTGATCCTGTTCTATCTCGTGCTTGGCATGTTCATGGACACGCTCTCCATGATGGTGGCGACGATCCCGCTCGCCTTCCCGGTCGTCAGTTCGGTCGGGGTGGATCCGATCTGGTTCGGCGTCTTCATCGTGCTGATGTGCGAACTCGGCCTGATCACGCCGCCTGTCGGCATGAATCTCTTCGTCGTGCAGGGCATCCGTACCGATGGCGGGCCGGTCTCCGATGTCATCCGCGGCGCCTTGCCCTATGCCGCCATCATGATGCTCTTCGCCGTGCTGCTCATCCTGTTCCCGGCCATCGCGACCTGGCTGCCGAATTATATGCGCGGGTAGCGATGCAAGCCGGCCATCAAGACGAGAAGCCCGTCCGGATCGGTGTCGATATCGGGGGAACCTTCACCGATTTCCAGATCCTCGATTCCCGGTCGGGGCAGATCCGCTCCTTCAAGGTCCCGACCACGCCGGAAGACCCCTCCCTCGGCCTGATGGAGGGCATCCGGGGCGCGGCCGCGCGCGATGGGTTCCGCCTCGAGGACGTCGGCTACATCCTCCATGGCACCACCATCGCCACCAATGCCGTGCTGGAGAACAAGCTGGCGCGCGGCGCGCTGGTCACCACGGCCGGCTTCGAGGATGTGCTGGAGATCGGCCGGCACAACCGGCGCGACATTTACGCCACCTGGCCGCGCCCGGTCCCGGCTCTGGTGCCGCGCAGCCGCCGGCTCGGGCTGCGGGAGCGGATGAAGGCCGATGGCCGCGCCGAGATCGAGCCCGGCGAGGCCGATTTCGATGCCGTCATCACCGCGCTCGCCGCGCTCGATATCGAGGCGGTGGCGATCAGCCTGCTCCATGCCTATGCCAATCCGGCGCATGAGGCCCGGCTCGCCGCCCGGATCGCGCAAAGCCTGCCCGGCCTTGCGGTGTCCTGCTCTTCCGCGGTGAGCCCGGAAATCCGCGAATACGAGCGCACCAGCACCACGGTGCTCAACGCGCTGCTCCAGCCGGTCGTCCGCTCCTATCTCCGGCGGCTCGAACAGCGCCTCGCGGCCGAGAATTTCCAGCCGCGCCTGATGATCGTCCAGTCGAATGGCGGCGTCTGCGCTCCGGCGACGGCGGCGGCCGAGCCGGTGCGCCTGCTGCTTTCCGGCCCGAGCGGCGGTGCCATGGCGGCGCTCGGCCTCTCGCGCATCCTCGGCGAGGCGAATGTCGTCGCCGTGGATATGGGCGGCACCAGCTATGATGTCTCGGTCGTGCGGGATGATCGCCTCGAGATCGTCACCCAGAGCGAGATCGAGCGCCTGCCGGTGCGCGTGCCGATGATCGATATCCGCACCATCGGTGCCGGTGGCGGCTCCATCGCCCGGGTGGAAACCGGCGGCGGGCTCCGCGTCGGGCCGGAAAGCGCCGGCGCCCGGCCGGGCCCGGTCTGCTATGGCCGCGGCGGCACGGAACCCACGGTCACCGATGCCAATCTCGTGCTCGGCCGGCTCGACCCGGCCTTCTTCCTCGGCGGGAAAATGGCGCTGGATCTCGATGGCGCCCGGGCCGCCATTGCCGGCCGGATCGGCGCCCCGCTTGGCCTTGCGGCGGATGCGGCGGCAGCCGGCATCCTGCGGCTGACCAATACCAGCCTCGCCGCGGCCATCCGTGTCAGCCTGTTCGAGAAGGGGCTCGACCCGCGTGATTTCACCCTCCTGAGCTTCGGCGGTGCGGGCTCGGTCCATGCCTGCGCCGTCGCCGAGGAACTGGCGATCCGGCGGATCGTCTTCCCGGTCGATGCCTCGACGCTCTCGGCGCGCGGCATCCTCGAGGCGGATATCGAGCATGCCTTTGCCCGCTCCATGATCCGCCGCTTCGATGCCGGCGCGGGCGAAAGCCTCGCCCGGATGGAGGCGGAGATGCGCGGCCAGGCCGAAGCCCAGCTCGCGGCCGATGGCATTCCGCCGGAAAGGCAGCTTTTCCTGCTCGCCCTCGACCTGCGCTATCGCGGCCAGGCCTTCGAGCTCACCGTGCCCTGCCTCGATTCCGGCTTCGGGCCGGAGGGCATCGCCGCGATTGCCGGGCGGTTCCATGCCCAGCACGAACAGCGATTCTCCTATTGCAACCCTGGTGATGCGGTGGAGATGGTCACGCTCCGCCTCGCCGCGAAGGGGCTGCTGCCGCGCCCGGTGGCGGGAGAGAATTCCCCGGCCGGTGGCGGCATGCCGCTCGGCAGCCGCCCGGTCTATCTCGCCGATCGCTGGGGCGAGGCCGCGGTCTGGCGCCGCGAGGCCATCGACAGCGCCGTCGAGATTGCAGGCCCGGCCATGATCGAGGAGGCCTATACCACGATCTATCTCGCGCCGGCCTGGCGGCTGCGCCGCGCCCGGGGCGGGCATCTCGTCGCGGATTTCGGAGGGGAGGGCGGATGATGGCCGCATCGGGCGAGATCGATCCGATCGAACTGGAGGTCATCCGCAACGCGCTCACCGCAGCGGCGGCGGATATGGATGTCACGATGTGGCGGACCAGCCGCTCCACCATCGTGCGCGAGATGCTGGATTACTCGACCGCCATCTTCGATGCGGCCGGCAACAACATCGCGCAATCCGCCCGGATTCCCCAGCATCTCAATTCCATGGGCTATGGCCTGCGCGCCATTCTCGAACGCTTCGTCCCGGCGGGGGAATGGCATGATGGCGATGTCATCATCACCAATGATCCCTATTGCGGCGGACAGCACCTGCCGGACATCCTCTCCTTCCGCCCGGTCTTCGAGGCCGGCCGCTGCATCGCCATTGTCGGCACGCTCTGCCATCATCTGGATATGGGCGGCATGTCGCCCGGTTCCTATGCCGCCACCGCAACCGAGATCTACCAGGAGGGTTTGCGCATCCCCCCGGTGAAGCTGTTCGAGGGCGGCCGTCGCAACGCGGCGCTCTGGGCGCTGATCGGCCAGAATGTCCGCCAGCCCGCGACCGTGATGGGCGATCTGCAATCGCAGGTGGCCTCGCTCGGCGTCGGCGTCGAGGCGATCGGGCGCCTCGCCCGGCGCTATGGCGGCGACACGCTGCAGAAGGCGGCCGCCCGCCTGCTGGACCTGTCGGAAGCGGCCATGCGCGACTGCATCCGCCGCATTCCCGATGGCACCTATGAATTCGAGGATTTCCTCGACGATGACGGCATCACGCCGGACAGGCCGGTCCGCATCCACGCCGCCGTCACCGTGGCGGGCGACCGGCTCGTCGTCGATCTCTCCGGTTCCGCGCCGGAAGCGGCGGGGCCGATCAATGCCACGCTCGGCTCTTCCAGCTCGGCGGTCTATTTCGCCGTGATGGCGGCGGCCGACCGGCCGATCGTGCCGAATGCCGGCTGCTATCGCCCGATCGAGATCATCGCCCCGGAAGGGCTGATCATCTCGGCCCGCCACCCCGCGCCGGTCGCGCACCGCATCGCCCCCTGCCATGTGCTGCTGAATGTGGTGTTCGGCGCGCTCTCGCAGGCCATCCCCGACCGGATGCCCGCCGCCTATTACGCAGTGAGCTATGTCTGCTCCTTCCAGACCCGCACGGCCGATGGCAACCGCAAGGTGCTGGTCGAGATCGAGGTCGGCGGCTGCGGCGCCCATCCGCGCGGCGACGGTGCCAATGCGCTCTCCTTCGGCATGCACAACAACGCCGCCATCCCGATCGAGATGATCGAGAGCGACGTGCCCGTCACCTATCTCGGCTACGGCCTCGCGCCTGGTTCCGGCGGGGCCGGCCGGCAGCGCGGCGGCCTCGGCCTGACGCGGATCTGGCGGATCGATTCCGAGGCCGCCACCTTCACCGCCCAGATGGACCGGTTCCGCTTCACGCCCTTCGGCCTGCAGGGCGGTGGCGCCGGCGCGGCCGGCCGGCTGACCCTGACGCGCGACGGCACGCTGCAGGACCTGCCCTCCAAGGTCGCCAACATGCCGCTGCGCAAGGGAGATATCGTGCAGCTCGTCACCTCCGGCGGGGGCGGTTTCGGCCCGCCCGCCGAGCGGGATCCCGCCGCCATCGCCACCGACCGCGAGGAGGGCTATGTCCTTGACGCCTGACATCCCCCGCCATCGCATCGGCATGCTCGTGCCCTCCTCGAACACGGTGCTCGAGCCGGTCACTGCCGCCTTGCTGGCGGGTCTGCCCGGCGTCACCGCCCATTCCAGCCGCTTCCGGGTAACCGAGATCGCCCTCGATGCCGCCGCGCTCGCCCAGTTCGATGACAGCGAGATCCTCCGCGCCGCCGAATTGCTCGCCCATGCCAAGGTGGATGTCATCGCCTGGAACGGCACCTCCGCCTCCTGGCTGGGCTTCGACCGCGACCGCCGGCTGGTCGAGCGGATCGAGGCGGCCACCGGCATCCGCGCCACCACCTGCATCCTGTCGCTCCTCGAGATTCTCGGCCGCCTCGGTGCGAAAACGCAGGCCCTCGTCTCGCCCTACACGGACGATGTGCAGGCCCGCATCATCGCCACCTATGGCGCAGCGGGTTTCGCCTGCCCGGCCGAGCGGCATCTCGGCATCCGCGACAATTTCGCCTTCGGCACCGTGCCCCCGGCCAGCATTGCCGGCATGATCCGCGAATGCCTTGCCGCCGCGCCGGATGCGATCACCGTGCTCTGCACCAATATGGACGGCGCCGCTTTGGCGCCGCAGCTCGAACCCGCCGAGGGCACGATGGTGCTCGATTCGGTCTCCGTCACGCTCTGGGGCTGCCTGATCGCGATGGGCCTCCGCCCCGACAGCCTGGCCGGATGGGGCCGCATCTTCACCGATCCGCGCCTGCAGTCGCGGTGAGCACCCCCGCGCCGTGGCTTCGGCGCAACGGGCTGTGGGCGGCTTCGGCGAGGCGGCATCGCAAGGTCGCATTTCCCGTGCCCGATGCTATCTCTGGGTCGAAACGACGAGGACCCGCATGGCCGCCCATTCTGTCACCAATCCCGCCTGGACCTGGATCGCGCCGCTTCTGGCCTGCCTGGTGCTCGGGCTGAAATTCGGCGGGATCATCCCGGCCGACGCGATCTGGGTGCTGCTCCTTGTCTCGGGCCTGCTGGGCGGGGCCGTCTTCGCCGCTGTCCATCATGCGGAAATCCTGGCGCTGAAACTCGGCGAGCCCTTCGGCTCCATCCTGCTTGCCGTGGCCGTCACCGTGATCGAGGTGGGGCTGATCGTCTCGATCATGCTTTCCGGCGTGCAGGGCGCCGAGGGTGTCGCACGGGATACGGTCTATGCCGCCGTGCTGATCGTCCTCAACGGGGTGATCGGCCTCTCCCTGCTGACCGGCGGACGCCGCCATTTTGAACAGAGCTTCCAGCTGCTCGGCGCCTCCTCCGCCCTCGCCGTGCTCGGGACGCTGGCCGCCATCACGCTGATCCTGCCGAATTTCACCCTCACCGAATCCGGCCCCTATTACTCGAAGATCCAGGTTCTGCTGGTCGGGGCGGTCTCTCTCCTGCTCTGGGGCGCCTTTGTCTTCACCCAGACCATCCGCCACCGGAACTACTTCCTCGAAACCCCGGTGATGGGGGAGGAGGTCCACCAGCAGGACCGGCCGACCCGCGCGGTCGCGCAGGCCAGCCTCGCCTTGCTCCTGGTCTCGCTCGGGGCCGTCATCCTGCTCGCCAAGGTCCTTTCCGCGCCGCTCGATCGCGCCGTGGCCTGGGCCGGCCTGCCCGATGCCTTTGTCGGCGTGGTCATCGCCGCCATTGTCCTGCTGCCGGAAAGCATCGCAGCCGTGAAATCGGCGCTGCAGAACCGCCTGCAGAACTCGATCAATCTCGCCGTCGGCTCGGCCATCGCCAGCATCGGGCTGACCATCCCGGTCGTGGCCGTGCTCTCGGTCGCCATGGGCATGAAGCTCGAACTCGGCGTATCCAGCTCCTCCATGGCCCTCCTCGTCCTGACCCTCTTTGTCAGTACGCTCACGCTGGGCACGGGCAAGACCACGGCCCTGCATGGCGTGATCCATCTCGTCATCTTCATGGTGTTCCTGCTGATTTCGGCCGTACCCTGACCACTGCTGCCGGCCGCCATCCCGCGCCGGTGATTCCATGATTGGCCCCGCCGGAAGTGCCGGATGAAAAGACCAAGGTTTTCAATCCGGTAACCATAAATTATACAAAACTAATCAAGATCCCCGACGACAGTTTTCCGTCGACGGGAATTTCCATGGCTCCGGCACGTCTCGCATTTCGACTGGGTTCCTCGCTCCTGCCTGCGAGCCTGCTGCTGGCCATCCCGGAAGTCGCCATGGCGACAGAAGTCAATCTCGCGGCCGAAATCGCCGCCCTTAAGACCAGCCTGAACCATGTCTGGGTTATCACCGCTGCCGCGCTCGTGTTGCTGATGCAATGCGGCTTCCTGATGCTCGAGGCCGGCATGGTCCGGTCGAAGAACACCATCAATGTCGCCCAGAAGAACGTCATCGACTTCTTCGTCTCGGCCTTCTGCTTCGCCCTGTTCGGCTTCATGCTGATGTTCGGTCCGTCCATCGGCGGGCTGTTCGGGATGCCGGGCCCGATCTGGTCCTATGAGGGGCTGGATGATTGGGGCCAGACCTATTTCGTCTTCCAGGTCGCCTTTGCCGGCACCGCCGCCACGATCGTCTCCGGCGCCGTGGCCGAACGCATGAGCTACAGCGCCTATATCGTCCTCGCGGCCCTGGTCGGGCTGATCATCTATCCGCTCTTCGGCCATTGGGCCTGGGGTGCGGGCCTGATCACCGAGAACAAGCCCTGGCTCGCGGCCAAGGGCTTCATCGATTTCGCTGGCTCCACCGTGGTCCATTCCGTCGGCGCCTGGATCGCGCTGGCCGGCATCATCATGCTCGGGCCGCGCATCGGCCGGTTCGATGCGCAGGGCAAGCCCCTGCCGCTGCATGGCCATTCGCATGTTCTCACCGCCAGCGGGGCGATGCTGCTTCTGGTCGGCTGGATCGGCTTCAATGCCGGCTCGACCGTCGCCGCCAGCACCTCGATCGGGAAGATTGCCGCCAATACCCTGATGGGCGCCTCCGCCGGCGGTATCATCGCCGTGCTGATCGGCCGTTTCCGCGATGGCTGCTACCAGACCAACCGCCTGATTAATGGCCTGCTTGCCGGCCTTGTCGGCATCACCGCGGGCTGCGATGCCGTGGGCCTGAAGGGCGCTGTCGCCATCGGCCTCTGCTGCGGCGTGGCCGTGGTCTATGTCGAGGATTTCGTGCTCAACCAGCTCAAGCTGGATGATGTCGCCGGCGTGATGGGCGTTCATGGCGCGGCAGGGGTGATCGGCACCCTGCTGGTCCCGTTCTTTGCCCTGCCGGGCAAGCTCGGCGACCTCACGGTGATGGGCTCCTTCCTCGTCCAGCTGCAGGGTGTCGCCGCAGCCTTCTGCTGGGCTTTCGGCATGGGGCTCGCCGCCTTCTGGGTCATGAAGCAGACGATGGGCATCCGCCTCTCGGCCGAGGACGAGCTGCGCGGCCTCAACGTGGCCGAGCATGGCGCCCAGATCGGCACGGGCGCGTTGCAGGAGGAACTCTACCGCATCACGCAGGTCGACCGCGACCTGACCCGCCGGCTCGATGCGGGCTCCGGCGACGAAGCGGGCGAGATCGCCAAGATCATCAATCCGTTCCTCGACGAGTTCCATCGCCTCCAGGCCCAGATCGCGCGGGATGCCGGCCGTATCGCCCAGGCTTCCGGTTCGCTGAAGGGCCTGTCGGAACGCTTCCGCGGCGATTCCGAGACGCTCGACCGTGAAACGGCGGAGGTGGGCCGCTCGACCCAGGACCTGCAGGGCCGTTCGCGCCAGAGCGCGGGCCAGGCCGAGGACCTGCGCGACGATGCAGGCCGTGTTGCCGAAGCCGCTCTGGGCATGAGCGAGACGATCCATGAACTCGCGCGCCAGATCACCGCCTTGTCCGGCTCGGTGCTGGATGTCGGTGCATCGGCCCGCCGCGGCCGCGAAGTCTCCCATTCGGCGAGCGAACTGGTCGGCCGTTCCGAGAAGCAGATGTCCAGCCTTGTGGTGGCCAGCGACCAGATCAACGCCATCGCCGACCTGATCGACGACATTGCCAGCAAGACCAACCTTCTCGCGCTCAACGCCACCATCGAGGCCGCCCGCGCCGGCGATGCCGGGCGTGGCTTCGCCATTGTCGCATCCGAGGTCAAGGCGCTGGCGCTCCAGACACAGCGCGCGACCATGGAGGTCAAGTCCCGAGTCGGCGCCCTGCGCAGCGGCACGGCCGAGGCCAGCCAGAGCTTCGAGGCCCTGCGCAACGTTCTCGCCGATATCGGCGGCATCATTACCGCCATTGCTGATGCCTCGGAAAGCCAGGCCCGCGTCGCCGGGTCGGTCCACGGTGCGGTGGAGGATGTTTCCGGCCGCGTCGGAGTGGTCGCGCAATCGGTTGGCCGAATGTCGGGCGATGTCGTCCATCTCGCCAATTACATGAGCGATGTCGACCAGGCGATTTCCACAACCGGCCATGTGGTCGGCCAGATCCGCCAGACCGTCGGCGAGAATGTCCGCTCGGCCCAGGAACTGGACCAGCGCGCCGGCGATCTCACTGCCATTTCGGCCACGCTCCAGCAATCCGCCAAGCGCTACAAGGTCTGACATCGCGGCCCGGGGAGGCGATGCCCCGCCTTTCGCGACCATACATTTACAAACAGGCTTGACGGTTTGTTTCGATCCTTTAGCCTCCCTTCATCCGAGGGGAGGAACGGGAATGGCGCAGCAGCCGAAGCCGAGGCGATCCCAGGCCGAGCGATCGGCCGAGACCCGCCAGCGCCTGCTCGATGCCGCCGTTTCCCTGATGCATGAGCGCGGCCTTGCCGGCACCTCCACCAATGACATCGCCGAAACCGCCGGCGTCTCGCGCGGGGCGCTGACCCACCATTTCGAAAGCCGCGAGGAACTCATCGCCGCCGCGATCGAGGACATGCTCGACAAGGTGATCGGCGAGCTGAAGAGCTACGCCACCCGGGTGGCCGAGGGCGAAAGCTCCTCCGATGCGCTGATCGAGTTCCTCTACGGCGTCATGTCGGACCGGCTCTTCTACGTGACGCTGGAATACCTGCCCGAGGCCCGGCACAACGCGATGTTCCGCCACCGGCTCGTGCCGGTGGTCAGCCGCTGGCATGCCGCACTGGACGGGATCTGGGGCGAGCTGACCGCCCGCTACGGCATGAAGCCGGAAGCCGGCCGCGACCTGCTCAATGCCACGATGTGCCTGATCCGCGGCATGATCGCCCAGACCATCCTGCGCGACGATCCGCCCTATTACCGCCGGCTGCTCGATTTCTGGAAAGCCAGCATCCGCGCGCAGCTTGCTGCGGCCCGCCCGGAACGGAACGGGCCGCGCATCGTGACGATTCCGCTCAGGGGACAATGAAAATGGCCATGCTTCTGCTCACCAATGCCCGCATCGTCGATGGCACGGCCGACCGGCCGGGCGAGCCGGTCAACGTGCTCGTCGAGGGCGGCACGATCCGCGAGGTCGGGCCGAAGGTGGCCTCGGCCAAGGCGAAGGCGCTGGATCTCGGCGGCCGGACGCTGATGCCGGGCCTGATCGACTGCCATGTCCATGTGGTAGCGGGCGTCGCCGATCTCGGCCGCAATGCCGCCCTGCCGGATTCGCTGGTGATGAGCCGGGCCATCGGGATCATGCAGGGCATGCTGATGCGTGGCTTCACCACCGTGCGCGATGTCGGCGGCGCGGATTTCGGCGTCAAGCTTGCGGCGGAGGAGGGGCTGCTGCCGATGCCGCGCCTTGTCATCTCCGGCAAGGCCCTCAGCCAGACCGGTGGCCATGCCGATTTCCGCGGCCGTTTCGATTCCCGCCCGGCCCAGGCCGTCGGCCCGTTCCCGCTCGGGGCGCTGGGCCGCATCTGCGACGGCGTCGATGCCGTGCGGAAGGCCTCCCGCGAGGAGATCAAGGCCGGCGCGGATTTCATCAAGATCATGGCGAATGGCGGCGTCGCCTCGCCGACCGATCCGATCCATTTCTTCGGCTTCAGCCGCGAGGAGATCACCGCCATCGTGGCCGAGGCCGCTTCGGCCGGCACCTATGTCTCGGCCCATCTCTATACCGACGAGGCGATCCGCCGCGCCGTCGAATGCGGCGTGCATTCCCTCGAGCATTGCAACCTGATCGGCGCGGAAACCGCCCGCCTCGCCGCGAAGGCGGGCGCGGTGGCCGTGCCCACGCTCGTCACCTACGAGAAGCTGGCCAGCGAGGGCGCCTCCCTCGGCTTCCCGGCGGATTCGCTCGCCAAGATCGACAATGTACGGCTCTCGGGCCTGAAATCCCTCGAGCTCATGCAGGAGGCCGGGCTGACCATGGCCTATGGCAGCGATCTGCTCGGCGCGATGCATCGCCACCAATCCGAGGAATTCGTCATCCGCGGCCGCGTGCTGAAGCCGAAGGACGTGATCGCCTCGGCCACGCATGTCGCTGCCCGCCTCTGCCGGATGGAGGGGCTGATCGGCACCATCGCGCCCGGCGCCCATGCCGATCTTGTCGTCGTCGAGGGCAACCCCCTCGCCGATCTCTCGCTGCTGACGCGGCAGGGGCGGCACATGCCGGTCATCCTGCGCGGCGGTGCCTTCGTGAAGCGCAAAGCCTTGAACTGACGCCTGAACCGACAATCAACAACCGGGAGTTTAAGCCATGAACCTGTCTCGCCGCTCCACCCTCCAGGCGCTCGCCGCCGCCACGCTGACCGGCTCGCTCGGCCAGCGCGCCTTCGCCCAGGCGGAAACCTTCCGCATCGGCGCGCTCAATCCCGTCACCGGCGCGGGCTCGCCCTATGGCACCGGCATGCAGAAGATGATCGTTGCGGCGGTCGAGATGGTGAATGCCGCCGGCGGGGCCGGCGGAAGGCGGCTGGAAGTCTTCGCCGAGGATACCCAGACCACGCCGCAGGCCGCCGTTCTCGCAGCCAAGAAGCTGATCGAGGTCAACAAGGTCCAGGCCGTGCTCGGCACCTGGTCTTCCGGCGTCTCGCTCGCGGTGATCCCGCTGATCAACGATGCCAATATCTTCCTGATGAACACCTCCGGCGCGCCGGCCCTCTCCGTGCCGCCGGCCAATGCCAAGGGCCTGTCCTACCGGTTCCAGGCCACGAATGACCGTTTCGGCCGCGCCTTTGCCGAACTCTGCCAGAAGGAAGGCTTCAAGCGCCCGGCCACGATGGCCTTCAACAACGCCTCGGGCATCGGCAATACGGAAGGCTTCAAGAAGGCCTGGGAAGCCAAGGGCGGCAAGGTCCTCGAAGCCGTCGTCTATGAGCCCAACCAGCCGAGCTACCGCGCCGAATTGCAGAAGGTCCTCGCCGCCAAGCCGGATGTCATCGTCACCGGCTCCTATCTCGCCGATACCACGATCATCCTGCGCGAATGGTTCCAGACCGGCGAGACGACCAAATGGGTCATCCCGGCCTGGGCGGCCAATACGCAGCTGGTCAAGGCCGTGGGCAACGAGGTGGCCGAGGGCATCTTCGCTGTCGACAGCATCTCGAACGAGGGCTCGGAAGCCTTCAAGGCCTATGATGCCGCCCATCAGAAGGCCATGGGCAAGCCCGGCCTCGAGAATGTCTATGCCGCCATGACCTGGGACATGGTCGTCACCCTGGCCCTCGCCATGGAGGCCGCCGGTCCGGGCGCGACGATCGCCGCGATCAATGCGAAGATCCGCGAGGTTGCCAACCCCGCCGGCACCAAGGTCTCGACCTTTGCCGAGGGCAAGGAAGCCCTCAAGAAGGGCAAGATCAATTACGAGGGCGCCTCCTCGGTGCTCGATTTCGACCAGTTCGGCGATGTGACGCCCGATTTCTCGGTCAGTGTCGTGTCCAAGGGGAATATCGATCGCAAGTACATTGTGAAGATCTGACCCTTGAATGGCCCCGGAGGCGTTCTCCCCCGCCTCCGGGGTTCCCTTTCCCCGGATCGTCAGGCTGCCATGATCGCCTTTGCCGAACTCCTCATCAACGGGCTCGTTTCCGGGCTCGTCATCGGCCTTGCCGCGCTGGCGATCACGCTGGTCTTCGGCATTGCGCGCTTCGCCAATGCAGCGACCGGCGATGTCATGACCCTCGGCGCCTATGCCGCCCTGGCCGCCTCCGGCCTGACCGGCTCGCTCGTCCTCGGCGGTCTTGCCGGCGCGGCCTTGGGCGCCCTGGCCGGGCTGCTCGGCTATCTCCTTGTCTTCCGGCGGCTCTCGGGCCGCTCCTCCGTGGCGGCCTTGCTGGCCTCGATCGGCGTCGCCTTCGTGATCCGCGCCTTCATGGGCGTGGCTTTCGGCCATCAGCAGCAGGTTTTCCAGATGCCGCTGGTCCGGCCCTGGCGCGTCCTCGATATCCGCATCCATCCGAATGACCTGAAGCTCTCGCTCGTGGTGCTGCTGGCCCTGGCGGCGGTCTTCGCGCTGCTTCACCTCACCCCGATCGGCCGCCGCATGCGCGCCGTCGCCGATGATCCCGCCCTCGCGCGGGTTTCCGGCATCTCGCCGCACAAGGTCATGATGGCGCTCTGGCTGCTGGCTGGCGCTGTCTCGGGCCTCGCCGGCACGATCATCGGCATCAAGACCGTGGTCAGCCCCGAAATGGGCTGGGAATTGCTCCTGCCGGCCTTTGCGGCGGCCATTCTCGGCGGGATCGGCCATGCCGGCGGCGCCATCGTTGCGGGCATCGCGCTCGGCATCGTCCAGGAAATCGCGACGCCCTTCGTCGGCTTCACCTACAAGATCGCGCTGTCCTTCATCGTCCTGCTGGCGGTCCTGCTGGTGCGGCCGAAAGGCCTGTTCGGCACCGTGGCGGGGGCGCGCTGATGGAAGCCTATCTCGTCGCCATCGGCATCATCTCGGCCATCTATGTGCTGCTGGCTCTCGGGCTGACGCTGCAATACGGCATGACCGGCATCATCAATTTCGGCCATGTCGGCTTCTTCGCGATCGGCGCCTATGCCACCGCCCTGTTCGCTGAGGCCGGGTGGCCGCTGCCGGTCGGCTTCGTGGCCGCCGCCCTGCTGGCCGCCCTCGCGGCCTGGCCCCTCGGGATGATCTCGCTGCGCCTGCGCGAGGATTACTTCGCCATTGTCAGCCTCGGCTTTTCGGAAATCGTCCGCCTTGTCGTCACCTCCGAGAAATGGCTGACCAACGGTGTGCAGGGCATTCCCGGCATCCCGAAGCTCTTCGGCGGGCTCGGCGTCGGCATCGCCAATGGTGCCGCCGTCCTCGCTTTGCTGGTTCTGGTCAATCTCGTGGCCATTCTCGCCATGCGCCGGATTGTCGCCTCGCCCTTCGGCCGGATGATCGAGGCGATCCGCGACAACGAGGAGGCGGTCAAGGCGCTCGGCAAGGATCCGGCCCGGTTCAAGGTGCAGGTGCTGATGCTCGGTGCGGCCTTGGCCGGCCTGTCCGGCGCCTTCTACGCCCATTACATCGGCTATATCTCGCCGGACCAGTTCGTGCCGCTCGTCACCTTCCAGATCTGGATGGCGATCATCATGGGCGGGGTCGGCCGCGTCTCCGGCGCGCTGGCCGGCACGCTGATCCTGATGCTCTTCCTCGAAGGGTCGCGCTTCCTGCGCGATATCCTGCCCTTCATTTCGGAAGTCGAAATGGCCAGCGTGCGCCTCGGCCTGGTCGGGCTGGCCCTGATCCTCTTCACGATCTATCGCCCGCAGGGGCTGATGGGCGAGGCGAGGCGCCGATGACCCTGATCCTCGACGGTTTGACCAAGGCCTATGGCGGCCTGAAAGTGGTGGATGGCGTGAGCCTCGCCATTCCGGAGAACGGGATGACCGGCATTATCGGCCCCAACGGGGCCGGCAAGTCGACGCTGTTCTCGCTTGTCACCGGCTTCATCGAGGCGGATGCCGGCTCGGTCCGGCTCGGCGAGACCCAGCTGGACAGGCTGCCCGCCCATGCCCGCGCGCAGGCCGGGATGGTGCGCACCTTCCAGGTCCCGCGCGAATATACCCATCTCTCGGTGCGCGAGAATCTCGCCGCCGCCGCGCCGGGCCAGACCGGCGAAAGCCTGGCCGGCCTCTTCCTCCGCCCCGCCCGGGTGCGGGAGGAGGAGCGGGCCCTTGCCGCGCGGATCGACGGGGTGCTGGCCTTCCTGAAGCTGGATCCCGTGGCCGATCTCGCCGCCTCCAGCCTGTCCGGTGGCCAGAAGAAGCTGCTTGAACTCGGCCGCGCCCTGATGACCGGCGCACGGCTGATCCTGCTCGACGAGCCCTTTGCCGGGGTGAATCCGGTGCTGGTCGAGCAGCTTTCCGCGCGGATCCGCGAATTGCATGCCCGCGGCACCGGCTTCCTCATCATCGAGCATGATCTCGGCGCGCTCTCGCGGCTGGTCTCGACCATGCATGTGATGGATCGCGGCCGCGTCATCGCCTCGGGCGCGCCTGCCGCCGTTCTGGCCGACCGGCAGGTCCGCGAGGCCTATCTCGGCGGCACGGTCGGAGGAGATGCCGCATGAGCCTGCTCGAGATCCAGGACCTGCGTGGCGGCTATTCCGAAGTCGATATCCTCAACGGGATCGATCTGACCCTCGATCCGGCCGAGATCCTCGTCGTCGCCGGCACCAACGGCGCCGGCAAATCCACCCTCGCCAAGGCCGTGCTCGGACTGCTGCCGCGCCTCACCGGAACTGTCCGGCTCGAGGGACGGGACCTGACCGGCCTGCCGGCGGAACGGCGGGCCCGCGCCGGGATCGCTTATGTGCCGCAGGTGGCGAATGTTTTCCCCTCGCTGACCATCCGCGAGAATCTCGAGGTGGTCGAGGGCGTCGCCCAGGCGCGCCAGCGCATCGATGAGCTTTTCGCCCTGTTTCCGGCCCTGGCCGAACGCGCCCGCTCCCGCGCCGGCTCGCTTTCGGGCGGGGAACGGCAGCAGCTTGCCTTTGCCCGCGCCCTGATGACCCGGCCGCGCATGGTGGTGCTGGACGAACCCACCGCCGCGCTCTCGCCGGCGTTGGTGGAATCCAGCTTCCGGCACATTGCCCGCCTTGCCGGGACAGGCACAGCCGTGCTGCTGATCGAGCAGCGGGCCCGGCAGGCCCTCGCCATCGCCCATCGCGGTGCGATCCTCGATGGCGGGCAGGTGGCGCTTGCGGGCCCGGCCGCCGATCTTCTCGCCGATGACCGCGCGGCCGAACTCTATCTCGGCAGCCACCACGCACCGGCCTCTCCGGCCTGACCGCCGGAACGACGGGTCGGGGGCGGGTAGGTCAAGGGAAGCCGCCGGTTCCGGCCCGGGCCTCCCGCGCGGGAAGCCCGAAGACCGGGGGAGAAAAGGCCCCGCCGCCCGGGGGCGACGGGGCAGGACCGGCCCCGGGAGGAGCGGCGCCGGTCATTCGAGATGGATCATGCTGGAATCCAGGGTGCCCTGCAGCAGCCTGCAGACCGCCACCTTGCCCCAGGCAGCACCGGCGCCATCGGCGTCGTAATAGAGCGTGCTGTCATTCGCATTCCACAGGAAGCGCTGATCCGTGTTGGTAAAGTCCGTCCCGGCCATGAAGCGGTTCGGATCGAGAGCGCCTGTCGAGGCGCCGCCGACGGCATTCGGCTCCAGGAGGCTACTGGCACTGAAATGGATCCGGTCTCCCTCGCCCGCGTTGAAGTCAGCGACGATATGGTTGCCGTTCGCAGCCGGATTGAACCGGATGGTGGAGATCACGAAGGCGAACTGGTCCGCACCGGAGCCGCCGGTCAGCATATTGTGCCCCGACTGCACGAGAAGCCGGTCGCTGCCTTCGCCGCCATCGAGGATATCGTCGCCCTCAAAGCCCGAGAGGATGTCATTGCCGGCGCCGCCGTAGATCCTGTCCGTGCCTTCACTGCCGAACAGCATATCATGACCATCGCCGCCGATGATCACGTCTTCGCCGTCAAAGCCGACAATATAGTCATTTCCGGCACCGCCCTCGAGCAAATTGCCACGATCATCGCCCCAGAGCGTGTCATCGCCGTCACCGCCGATCACATGCTGGAACCCGACCACTTCGCTGAAGCCCGTGGCTGTGCCCTTGCCATTGCCGAAAAGCGGACCGTCGAGATCGACATTCACCGCTATGGTCAGTCCGGAGAAGTCGAGCGTGCCATCCTCCGCCCCCAGATGATGGAGGGCGAAGGATTCCACCCCATCGGCATTGAGGTTGCCCTGCGCATCCGGGCCGATGACCGCCTGCGTCAGGGCCGGAGATTCGAGCAGGAGGCCGGAGAGCACCCCGTTGCCATCGAGGCTGACGACGAACCGCGTGGAATCCTGATCGGATTCGACGATCATCCGGTCATTGCCGGCGCCACCGCCGATGCGGCTGTCGAATCCGTCCCCGATGCCCTGGATGATCGTGTCATCGCCATCGCCGGCATCGATCCTGTCATCGCCGGCTCCGCCGCGCAGGGTATCATTGCCGGCCTCGCCCTGGAGGGTATCCTCGCCGGCGCCGCCGGCGAGGATGTTGTCGCCGGCATCGCCGGTCAGGCTGTCATGACCGGAGCCACCCGTGACGTGAAGGAAACCATAGACTTCGACAAAGCCCGTCGCCATTCCCGAAGTGCCATTGCCGCGCGGCTGGGTGTCGAGATCGACGGTCACGTCCGTTCTTGTGGTCGAGAAATCGAGCGTGCCATCCAGCGGGGCCCATTGGACGAGTTCGAAAGCCTCGATTCCCGAGACGTTCCGGTTGTCCTGGGCATCCGTCACGATCACGTCCTGCGTGCTGACCGTGCCATGGAGGGTTATTCCCCGGATATGCTCGCCCTCCAGCGTGATGGCGAAGCGCGTGGAGGACTGATTGGATTCGACCAGCAGGCTGTCCGTCCCTGCGCCGCCATCGACCGTGTCAAATCCTTCATTGATGTTGATCCGGACAAAATCATTGCCATCGCCGGCATCGATCCGGTCAGTGCCGCGCCCGCCCGCAAGGGAATCGTCACCCTCGCCACCCACGAGTTCGTCATCGCCCCGGCCGCCTTCCAGATCGTCGTTGCCGGCTTCGCCCCGCAGGATATCGTTGCCGCTGCCGCCATCGAGACGGTCATCCCCGGTACCGCCCCAGACCCGGTCATCGCCGCCTCCGGCAAGGACCGTATCCTCCTGGTCCCCCCCTTCGATCTGGTCATTGCCGAGATAGCCAAGCAGAAAATCGTTGCCGGCGCCGCCAATCAGGATGTCGTCGGCATCATCGCCGATGATCTCGTCATTGCCATTGCCGCCATCGATGTATTTCGGGCCGAACCGGGTGTTGATGTAATCATCGCCATCACCGCCCCAGACCTGATCGAAGCCTTCGCCGGTCTCGATGAAGTCATTCCCGGCGCCGCCATGGATGATGTCGTCGCCATCCCCGGTTTCGATCGTGTCGATCCCGTCGCCCCCATCCACCTGGTCGTTGCCATCGCCGGTGATGATGAAATCGTCGCCGCCCTGGCCGGCAACGCGGGTGTCGCCGTTATGGCCGATGATCCAGTCGCCGAACCGTGTGCCGGTGAAGGCGCCGAGATCCGCCACATCCTCGACATAGGCGATGACGGGAACGAAGGCCGTCGAACTGGCGACCCGGCCCTGATCATCCTCGACCGAGACCGTGATCTCCCGGTCGGCCACGTCCAGCGCGAATGTCGCTTCGGTGTTGAAGTATCGGATCGCGGCAAGGAGCTGCTGCATCTGGTCGAAGGCGAGCGGCACGCCGGTCTCGAAGACGATCCTCCCGGTACCGTCGCCCGTCACCGTGGCGCCGAACAGGGCAAGGACCTGCGGATCGACCTGCAGGAAGCCGGCATCGCCGGTTTGCGTGGCGGCGAGGTCCACCACGAGCCGGAGGGGGAGCGCGCCACCATCCGCATCGGTGAGGGCGACATGGGGGACATTGCCGTTCGACGCGATCTGGATGATCTCGCGCCCGTTGAACGGATCCGCCGCCGGATCGGAAATGGCGGCCTCGATATCCCGGTAGCCGAGATAATCATTCGTCGTGGCATCGCGGGAATCGAGATCGATCACCAGAAGGTCATCGGCGCCCGTGATGGTGATGACGAGATCCTGCCGCGCCTCCACGCCGGCGACATCCGTCAGCAGGATCGAGAAGGTTTCCGTTCGGGTCTCGCCCGGTTGCAGCACGTCGAGCGCGCCGTCCCGGGGCGTGTAGGTCCATTGGCCGGACGCCTCCATCACAAGGTCGCCGAACTGGCCGGCGCCGCCGCCGGAGAAGGTGAGCACATCCGCGCGATCGGGATCGGCGCCGACCATCGTGCCGGTGATGCGGCCGGGATCCTCGACGACCGGCGCGATGGACTCGCTGAACTGTGCCGCGCCCCCTTGCAGGACCGAGGGGCCGTCATTGCCGCCGGTGACCGTGATGTTGAGGCTCGCCGTGGCCTGCTGCCCTGCGGCATCCTGCATCAGATAGGTGAAAACCTCCTGCGCGGTTTCGCCGGCGCCAAGGCGGATCGTATCCGGATCCATGGCATCGAGTGTGTAGCGATAGGTTCCGTCTGCCGCGAGGACCAGCGTGCCGAACGTGCCCGCAAGAACCTGCCCGGTCCCACCTGCCGGCATGCCGGGGCCGACGCCGACAGCAAGCACCGCGCCCCCCGGTCCCGCAGGGCCGTCATTCGCCAGCACATTGCCCCGCGCCTCGGGCTGGCCGGGATCCACCGGAAGCCGCCCGGCTGCATGACGGGCCGAGACAGAGCCGGCATCGTCGTCTGCCTCGCCAGGCAGGATTTTGGTGCCCTCGCCTTCATGGCCGCCGCGCCGGAAGGACCGGCCGGCGGAGGCCCCGTCCGGAAGGCTTTCATCACCCAGCAGCGCCAGCGCCATGCGCGGCGCGGTGCCTGTTTCATCGGCCGGAGGCGCAACCGTCAGGGCCGAGCCCATGGCGGGGGGCGATGCGATGCCGGCCTGCGTCATGATCTCGGCGGTATGGATCGGCCCGAGACGCCCGAGCATGTCCGCCAGCGACAGGACCTGTCCCTCGGCGGGGATCGTCATGATCCCGCCCACGGGATGCCCGTCCGGCGTCAACGCACCCTCGAGCACGATATGGCCCTTGTCCTCGAAGAGCAGGATCAGCCGGTGATCCAGCCGGACCATCGTGATCTTCCGGTCGCCAAGGGCAGTGAGATCAAGCGTGTCGCCCGGGTTGACCTGCAGGATGATCGCCTGGTTTCCGGCGGGTGCGGCAAGCGTGAGATGACGTGCCGCAACAAGGGCGGCTTCGGCCGAGGCAAAAGGCTTGAACATGAAAATCTCTTCTTGCAAATTAAAGTATTAGATTGAACTAATAGTCAAAAATCGAAATAAAAATGCCTCAAGAGAAAATAAACATTTCCCCGTTTCTGGCAAGTCCCGATTTTCGGCCGCGCGGAGCCGGGCATGGTTCGGGGCTCGCGGGTTTCGCAAGCGCGGCCGGCTGCCGGCCGGCGAGGCGGCGCCAGCGTAGGCAGCGAGCGTAAAGGAAAGGCGGCCCGGCGCGGGCCCGGCATGGGCAATCAGCTGCGCTGGTAGACATCCTCGAGGCGGATGATGTCATCCTCGCCGAGATAGGAGCCGGTCTGGACCTCGATGATCTCGACATCGATCTTGCCCGGATTCTCGAGCCGGTGCACCGCGCCGAGGGGGATGTAGACCGACTGGTTCTCGGTGAGCTCGCGCAGGTCATTGTCGACCGTCACGCGGGCGGTGCCGCGCACGACCACCCAATGCTCGGCCCGGTGGAAATGCTTCTGCAGCGAGAGCTTGCCGCCGGGATAGACGACGATCCGCTTGACCTGGAACCGGCCCTGCAGTTCCAGCGTCTGGTACCAGCCCCAGGGCCGGTACATGCGGGCATGGTTGTTGGCCTGCGGTTTGCCCTGCTGGCGCAGCGTATCCACCACCTGCTTGACCTCGCCGGCCCGCGACTTGTCGGCGACGAGCACCGCGTCACGCGTCGCCACGACGACTAGATTGTCGATGCCGAGCGTCGCGACCAGCTGGTTCTCGGACGAGACATAGCTGTTGCGCGTATCGACCAGCACGGCTTCGCCGGAGGTGGCATTGTTGGATGCGTCACGCGCTGACACGTCCCAGAGGGCATCCCAGCTGCCGATATCGGACCAGCCGAAATCGCCGCCGATCACGGCTGCGCGACGCGTTTTCTCCATCACGGCATAGTCGAACGAGATCTTGCGGGCCGCACCGAAGGCCTCGGGGTCGAGGACCGGCATGCCGAGATCCTGCCGGGCCTCGTCCAGCGCCTTGCGGATCGTCGCCACGCTGTCCGCATCGGCCGCCTCGTATTCGGCGATCACCGTAGCCGGCGCGAACAGGAAATTCCCGGAATTCCAGAGGAAACCCTGTTCGAGATACCGGATCGCCGTGGGCAGGTCCGGCTTCTCGACGAAACGCTTGACCGCCTTCACCTCGCCGGAGACAGGCTCGCCCGGCTCGATATAGCCATAGCCGGTGGCCGGTCCGGCCGGGACAACGCCGAACGTGACGATCGAACCCGCCATGGCGGCCTCGCGGCCCTTGGCCACGGCCGCCCGGAAAGCCTCGGGCTTGAGGACGAGATGGTCCGCCGCCAGGACCAGCGCGAGCTGGCCGGGGCTGGATTTCTCGCAGAACAGGCTGCCCGCCACGATGGCGGGGCCGGAATCGCGGGCCACGGGTTCCAGCACGAGATCGGCTTCCGCGCCGATCTCGGCCATCTGGCGCTCGATGAGAAAGCGATGGCCCTGGTTGGCGATGATGATCGGCTTGCCGAAAACGGCCGGGTCCCGCAGCCGCAGGATCGTTTCCTGGAAGGTCGAGCGGCCCTCGAAAAGCGGCGCGAACTGCTTCGGCACGGCCTCGCGCGAAAGAGGCCAGAGGCGGGTGCCTGAACCGCCGCACATGATGACGGGCCGGACGAGGGGAAGGCTGACGGACATGGCGACCTGCACGAATGGATTCCTCGGGTTCTAAAGGCACAAGCCTTGGCGACTGACAAGCCTTGTGCGGGGTCTCCGGCGGTGTTGCGTGGGGAAAGAGGTTCCCGGCGTGGCCGCCGGCCTCATGCCGCCAGATGTTTCCGGCGGCCGGAATGCCCGGCCCGGCTGCGGCGCCGCGTCTCGGTCAGAAGGTGCGCGGCGGCATCGACAAGGGGCATCGGGCGGGCGAAGAAATAAC
>JAIXSR010000058.1 GCA_027484605.1 Hyphomicrobiales bacterium
GAAGCCGGATGGCGTCGTCGAGGCCATGGCCCGCGAGGCCGGCGTGCCGACACAGGTTGCGCTCGAGGCCATGCCGGAGGCGCAGCGCCTGTTTGCCCCGCCCGACGCGTTCGAGATGATCTGGCGCGAGGTCGGCAACTGGGGCGAGATCCTGTTCATCGTGCATACGGCGGATATCGTCCTGGAATGCGAGGGCAGCCTGCCAGCCGGCACCTTCGGCCAGGGCTATTACAACATCCATGGCGACAGCCCGATCGGGGGCCATATCCGAACTGCCCATTGCCGGGCCATCTATCTGGTGGACCGCGCCTTCCATGGCCGACGCTCCTGCTCGATCCAGTTTTTCAACGCCGAGGGCGAGGCCATGTTCAAGCTCTTCGTCCGGCGGGACAGCGAGCGGAACCTGCTGCCGGATCAGCTCGCCCGTTTCGAGGCCCTGAAGACCCGGCTCGCCGGCGGCTGACGGGCCTTCATCCAGGGCGCGTCATCGGCTATAGCCTGTACGTCATCCCCCCGAGCCGAGCAGGTCCGATGTCGAGCCCCCTTTACCGCGAGCGCCTTGAACAGAAACTCGCGGCTGCCGCCGAACCCCGCGCGCGCCATGTCTTCACCCGGCTGCTGCCGGAAAGCGCGCGGGCCGAGGCCGATGCCGCCGACCTGCGCCGCAAGGCCGGGATCTCGCTCGGCCCGCTTGATGGCCGCATCGTCTCCATCAAGGATCTGTTCGACATGGCCGGGCAGGTCACGACGGCCGGCTCGGTGATCCTGAAGGAGAGCCCGCCGGCTGCAGCCGATGCCCCGACGATCTCGGCCTTGCGGCGCGCCGGAGCCATCCTGATCGGCCGGACCAATATGAGCGAATTCGCCTTTTCCGGCATCGGGCTGAACCCGCATTGGGGCACGCCCGGCAATGCCGTTGATCCCGCACGGGTGCCTGGCGGCTCCAGCTCGGGTGGCGCGGTCTCGGTGGCCCTCGGCCTTGCCGATCTTACCCTGGGCACCGATACCGGCGGCTCCACCCGCATTCCCGCCGCGTTCAACGGCATTGTCGGCTTCAAGCCGACCAGCGCCCGCATTTCGAAGGCCGGTGCCTTTCCTCTCTCCTATACGCTCGATTCCATTGGTCCCCTCGGCCCGGATGTCGCTGGTTGCGCGGCGATGGACGCGATCCTCGCCGGCCTCGATCCTGATCCCTTGCCGGCATTTCCGGTTGCGGGCATGCGGCTCGGCATCCCGCGTGGGCTTCTGTTCGAGGAAACAGAACCGGCAGTGGCCCAGGCGTTTGAGCAGGCATTGAGCCGGCTGAGCAAATCTGGCGCGCTGGCTTCGGAGATGTCGATCGATGACCTTCTCCTCGGGATGCGGGGCACGTTGGCGAATGCGCCGATCGCTGCCTGTGAGGCGGCCGAGATCCATCGCGAATGGCTGGAGAGCCGTGCGGCCGATTTCGATGCCCGTGTGCTGGCACGCATCCGCCCGGGCACCGGCATTGCCGCCCCCGCTTACATCGCGACCCTGCGCGAGCGCGAGCGCCTCAAGGCGGCCTTCAGCCAACGGATCGCGGTCTATGATGCGCTGATCCTGCCGACCTGTGCGTTGCAGGCGCCGCCCATTGCGGCTTTGGAAGCCGATGCCGATCTCTTCGCCCGGAAGAACATGCTGGCTTTGCGCAATACAAGCCCGGCCAATTTCTTCGATTGCCCTGCCCTTTCGCTGCCTCTGCCGGTCTCCGGCCTGCCGATCGGGCTCATGCTGGTTGCCGCGCCGATGCAGGACCGGCGCCTCATGGCCCTGGGCGCGGCGATCGAGGCCGCGCTCCGGTCCTGACGCTCACGGCATGGCCTGGCCGGCCATCATCGTGTCCTGCGCGACATGGCAGGCGACGGAACCGTCAAAGGCCGGCACCTCGCGCGTGCAGATCTCCGTCGCCAGCGGGCAGCGCGGATGGAAGGTGCAGCCCGAGGGCGGATTGATCGGGCTTGGCACTTCCCCCTGCACGGGGATGCGGTCGCGGCCGATCTGCTCGAGATCGGGCACGGCATCGATCAGCAGGCGGGTATAGGGATGGCGTGGCGCGGCGAAGAGCGCCTCCGTCTCCTGAACCTCGACCAGCCGGCCCAGATACATCACGCCGATACGGTGGGCCATGTGCCGGACCACCGCGAGATTATGCGAGATGAAGAGATAGGTCAGGCCCAGCCGTTCCTGCAGGTCGCGCATCAGGTTGAGGATCTGCGCCTGCACGGAAACATCAAGTGCGGAGGTCGGCTCGTCGCAGACCAGGAATTGCGGTTCCGAGGACAGGGCGCGGGCAATCGCCACGCGCTGGCGCTGGCCGCCGGAAAACTGGTGCGGATATTTCTCGCCGTCGAGCGGCGACAGCCCGACCAGCGTGAGCAGGTCTGCGACACGCGCCGCCCGGGCCGCCGGATCGGCCGGATGGTTCAACGCCGCCATCGGCTCGGCGATGATGTCGCGGATCCGCCAGCGCGGATTGAGGCTGGCATAGGGATCCTGGAAGATCATCTGGATGGCGCCGGGACGAACCTTCCCGCCGCCCATCGAGGCGGAGAAATGCACCGAGCCCGAACTCGGGGGCAGGAGGCCCACCACCATCTTGGCCACAGTGGATTTGCCGGAACCGGATTCACCGACAAGGGCGAAGGTCTCGCCCGGCCGGATCTCGAAGGAGACCTCGTCGACCGCCCGCAGGAATTGCGGCTTCTCGCGCGCGACCACGCGCTCCAGCCACGGCTTCGAGACATCGAAGAGCCGGCGAATGTTCTCGACCCGCAGCACCGGCTCAGCCATGGGCAGCACTCCGCTCGTCCTGCTCTTCATGCAACCAGCACCGGGCGGATGTTGCCCCGACCCGAACCAGCGGCGGCACGGCCTCGGCGCATTTGCCGATGGCCTGCATGCAGCGCGGCCGGAAAGCGCAGCCCGGCGGAATGGCATTGAGCCGCGGCATCGCCCCCGAAATCTGCGTCAGGCGCTGCACCTTGGCGCCAAGGGCGGGGATCGCGCCCATCAATCCGGAGGCATAGGGGTGCTTGGGATGGCGGATGACATCGGCCACGGGTCCGATCTCGACGATCCGCCCGGCATACATCACCGCCACCCGGTCGGCCGTTTCGGCAATCACGCCCATGTCATGGGTAATGAGCATCACCGACGTGCCCCGTGTGCGGCAGAGGCGCTTCAGCAAGGTGATGATCTGCGCCTGCACCGAGACATCGAGGGCGGTGGTCGGCTCGTCCGCGATGATGAGATCCGGCTCGGCCGCCAGCGCGAGGGCGATCACCACGCGCTGCCGCATGCCGCCGGAGAATTCATGCGGATAGGCATCGATCCGGTTTTCCGGCGCCGGAATGCCAACTTCCGTCAGCAGTGCAAGGGCCCGTGCCCGGGCCTCGGCCTTGCTGACCGGCATATGCGTCAGGATCGTCTCGGCGATCTGGTCACCCACGCGGAAGAGCGGGTTCAGCGAGGTCAGCGGGTCCTGGAAGATCATGCCGATCCGCCTTCCGCGGATCTTCCGCAGCCCGTCATGGCCGATATTGTCGATCCGCTGGCCCTTGAGCCAGATTTCCCCGCCGGAAAGACGGCCGGGCTTGTCGATCAGTCCGATAATGGCCGTGCCGGTCAGGGACTTGCCCGCGCCGGATTCGCCGACCACCCCGAGCACCTCGCCACGGGCGATATCGAAGGAGATCTCGTTCAGCGCGCGCAGCACGCCGCGCCGCGTGACAAATTCGAGGCTGAGATTGCGGACCGAGAGAACCGGGTCCATCGCCGTTTCGTCCGCCGCCATCATTGCAGCCTCGGATTGAGCGCATCGCGCAGCCAGTCACCCAGCATGTTGATCGCGAGGGCAAGGATCACCAGCGTCATGGCCGGGAAGAACAGGATCCACCATTCCCCGGAGAAGAGGAATTGCTGGCCGATCCGGATCAGCGTGCCGAGCGAGGGCTGGGTCGGCGGCATGCCGACGCCGAGGAAGGAGAGGGTGGCCTCCTCGATGATGGCCAGGGCGAGGTTGATCGTCGCGATCACCAGGACCGGACCCATCACATTCGGCAGGATATGGCGGACCATGATCACCAGCGGCGAACGGCCGATCACCCGTGCGGCCTGCACATATTCCTTGCTCTTCTCGATCAGGGTCGAGCCGCGCACGGTGCGCGCATATTGCGCCCAGTTCGACAGCCCGATCGCCACGATGAGCAGGATCAGCGTCGCGCCCTCCTGCTGCGCGGGCGGAATGATGCCGCGCGCCACGCCGAAAACGAGCAGCGCGATCAGGATGGCCGGGAAGGAGAGCTGGATATCGGCGATCCGCATGATCACCGCCTCGGTACGGCCGCCGAGATAGCCCGCCATCAGCCCGAGAAACACGCCGATCGTCGCCGAGAACAGCACCGAGGCCGCGCCGACAAGCAGAGAGACACGCGTTCCGTAGAGCACGGCCGAATACATGTCGCGGCCCTGCGGATCGGTGCCGAAGACGAAGCTCTTGCCGGTGAATTCGTTCGCCACGCCCGGCTTCGTCATCCCCTCCATGAGGTTCAGCTCGCCCGGGTTGAACGGGTTCTGCGTCGCGATCAGCGGCGCCAGCAGCGCCGCACCGATCATCACGACCGAGACGATGAAGGAGACGATCGCCACCGGCGAGCTCTTGAACGCAAAGAACAGGTCGCTGTCGAGGAAACGGGCCAGGGCCGGGCGGCGGTCGAGGCCGCCATCCGGCGTGGCGGGGGAAGGCATGTCGGCCATGGTCAATGTCCTTTCGCCACGCGGCGCCCGGAGCGCAGGCGCGGATCGAGGATGAAATAGAGGAGATCCACCGTGAGATTCACGATGACGAAGACGGCAGCAACGAACATCAGATAGGCCGACATGACCGGCACATCCGCGAATTGTACCGCGTTGACAAAGAGCGCGCCGAGACCCGGCCACTGGAACACCGTTTCGGTGACGATGGCGAAGGCGATGACCGAGCCGAGCTGCAAACCGGCAATGGTCACCACGGGGATGAGCGTGTTGCGCAGGGCATGGCGCAACTCGATCGAGCGGTCGGCGATGCCGCGGGCCCGGGCGAAGCGGATGAAATCGGCCCGCATCACTTCCAGCATTTCCGCGCGCACGAGCCGCATGATCAGGGTCAGCTGGAAGAAGCCCAAGGTGAGCACCGGCAGGATGAGGGATTTACGACCCGATTCGGTGAGCAGCCCCGTGCTCCACCAGCCCAGCCGGACCACCTCGCCGCGCCCGAAGGAGGGCAGCCAGCGCAGTTCCACCGCAAAGATATAGATCAGCCCGATTCCGATCAGGAAGGTGGGCAGCGACACCCCGATCAGCGAGGTGGTCATGATGACATTGCTGACAAAGCCGGTCCGGTTGATGGCGGCATAGACGCCGAGCAGCACGCCGAGCCCGGTGGCGAAGATCGCGGAAAGCACGGCCAGTTCCAGCGTGGCCGGCAGGCGTTCCCTGATCAGGTCCGAGACTTTCCGGCCCTGCCGGTAGGAGACGCCGAATTCGCCCTGCGCCGCGTCGCCGAGGAACCGCGCGAACTGGATCGGCCAGGGATCGTTGAGCCCGAGCCGCTCCGTCAGTTCCTGGCGGTCCTGCTGGGTCGCCTCCTGCCCGAGCATGTTGACGACGGGGTCGCCCACGAAGCGGAACATGGAAAAGGCGATGAACGCGACCGTGACCAGGACGAGCACGCCCTGGGCCAGCGAGCGGATGGCAAAAGCAAACATGACACTCTCGGGAAAAAGGCGCGGCTCACCCGGGGCAAGCCGCGCCTGTCCGCAGGATTAGCTGCGCTTGAAGGAGATCATCTTCAGCTTGGGCTGGTTCGACACGTCGACCGGAATGTCGAGGTCGCTCTTCATGCCATAGGCGAGGGTCTGGTGATGCAGCGGGATGTAGACGACATCCTTGTGCACGATGGACCAGATCTTGGCGATGGTCGCGTTGCGCTTGGCGAGGTCCGTTTCCGCCGACAGCGACTGGATCATCGTGTCGACTTCCGGGTTCGTGTAGCGCGTCGCGTTCCAGCTGCCGCGGCTGCCGGCACGGGTATGGTAGAGGAACGAGAAGATATAGTCGGAGTCGAAGGTCGGGACGCCCCAGCCCACGAGGTAGAAATCGGTTTCCGGCGGCTGCTTCTGGATCAGCGTGAAGTGGATCGACTTGGACTGGCTGACCAGGTTCACCTTGATCCCGATCTGGGCCCACATGCCGACGGCGGCCTGGCAGATCGCCTCGTCATTGACATAGCGGTCATTCGGGCAGTGCAGCGTCACCGAGAAGCCGTTGGGATAGCCGGCATCGGCCATCAGCTTCTTGGCCGCGTTGACATCGACGGTCGGCGGCGTGTCGAGTTCCTTGGTCCAGCCATTGACGAAGGGCGGGGCGATCACGCCGGTCGGCACCGATTCACCGCGCATCACGACGCGCTGGATGGCCTGGCGGTTGACCACCATGTTCATGGCCTGGCGGACGCGGACATCCGCGAACGGGTTCTTGCCGTCGACATTGTCGGACTTGATGTCCTTGTCGCCGATATTGAAGCCGAAGAAGATCGTCCGGTTCTCGGGGCCGGAATTGACGCGGAGCTTGGTATCCTTGCGGAGGCGCTCGATATCCTGCACCGGCAGGTCCTGGACGAAATCAACCTCGCCCGAGAGCAGCGCGGCGACGCGGGTCGCATCGGCCTTGATCGGGGTATAGACCACTTCCGTGATCTCGAGCGGCACTTCGCTCTTGCCCCAGTAATTGTCGTTGCGCTTCAGCACGGTCTTCACGTCCGGCTCGCGGCTGACAAGCGCGAACGGGCCGGTGCCGTTGGCATTGCGGACCGCGAAATTCTCTTCCTTGTTCTTGAAGTCCTGGACCTTGGTCACGTTGTTCTTCTCGGACCAGCCCTTGTCCATCATGAACAGGTCGCCGAGATTGTTCGGCAGCAGCGGGTTCGGGCCCTTTGTCTTGATGTGGACCGTGGTCGCATCGACCTTGGAAACCTTCTCGATCGAGGTCAGCAGGCCCTTCATGTCGGACGTCGGCTGCATGGCGCGCTCGAGCGAGAACACCACGTCATCGGCATCGAAATCCGAGCCGTCATGGAACTTCACGCCGGTGCGGAGCTTGAATTCCCAGACAGTCGGATCGGCGGTGACCGTCCACGACGTGGCCAGCGCCGGAAGCTGCTTGCCGGTATGGTCGCGGATGATCAGCGGCTCGTAGATCTGGTGGCTGAGCGTATGGGTCGGCCCCTCGTTCTGGGCATGCGGATCGAGGGTCAGTGAATCCCCCGAACGGGCCCATTTGAGCGAGCGGGCTTCGGCCACGCCGACCGCGAAGGTCGAGGCGATGAGCGCAAGCCACAGCGATTTGCGGAACGTCGTCATGATGGTCTCCCCTGGACAACCCGGCCGGGCCGGGACATTCGGGCCACCGGGGACATTCTTCTTATCCCGGTGGCAGATGGCAAAAGACTAGACACGGGTTTCGTATCTGGCAATCGCCATGCCAGCGCCATGTCAAAATCTGCGTCCGGCGGGCTGGATCCGGCGGTTTCATGCGCAACCGCCGATGATCCATGCGCTTTTCCGCGCCGATTCCGCCAGGAATCCTTGATCTGATCAACGGCTTTCCTCCGGTTCCGGGGCGCGCGCGGGTGCACCCGGCGCGTTTTGCCCTTTCCGGCGGCAGCTCCTGCCCGCTAGAAAGGCAGAAAGCCGTCACGGCGAGATGAGGAAGGACGATCCATGGATCTGGGATTGAAGGGCAAGGTGGCTCTGGTCACCGCGGCATCGGGCGGCCTCGGTGCCGCGATCGCCGAGGTTCTGGCGGAGGAGGGGGCCCGCGTCGCCATTACCGGCACGAAGGCCGACAAGCTGGAGGCCACCGCCGCAGCGATCCGCGCGAAGGGCGGCGAGGTCCTGCCGCTGGTCTGGGATCTGGCCGATCTGGGCCGGATCGAACCGGCCATCGCCGAGATCGAGGCGAAACTGGGTCCGATCGACATCCTCGTGAACAATACCGGCGGCCCGCCCCCTTCGCCGGCGGCTGGGCAGTCGATCGAGACCTGGCAGGCGCATTTCCAGTCCATGGTGCTGTGCGTGCTCGCCATCACCGATCGCGTTCTGCCGGGCATGCGCCAGCGCGGCTGGGGCCGGGTGATCACCTCGACCTCGATGGGCGTGGTGGCGCCGATCCCCAATCTCGGCATGTCGAATACCCTGCGGGCCTCGCTGGTCGGTTGGTCCAAGACGCTCAGCCGGGAGGTCGCGCGGGACGGCATCACCGTCAATGTGCTCGCACCCGGCCGGATCCTGACCGATCGCGTCCGCTCGATCGATGCCAACCAGGCCAGGCGCGAAGGCCGGCCCGTCGAGGAGGTGTCCGCCGCCAGCCAGGCGACCATCCCCGTGGGCCGCTATGGCGATCCGCGCGAATTCGCCGACATGGCCGTTTTCCTGGCCTCGCCGCGCGCTTCCTATGTCACCGGCTCGGTCATCCGGGTCGATGGCGGCGCTCTCCCCAACATCTGAACCCGGAAGAACCGATGTCCGTCACCTTTGACATGCCGGCTGTGAAGCCGCTCGCCGCCGAGATCCGCGCGGCGCTCGCCACCATCACCACGGCCACGCTCACCACGATCCTGCTGAAGAAGGGCCTGCGCAATGTCTGGCTGCGCGGCGCCATGCCGATCCGCACCGGCCAGCCGCGTCTTGTCGGCCGCGCCTTCACCCTGCGCTTCGTGCCGGCGCGCGAGGATCTCGCCACGCCGGAAAGCTGGTCCTCGCCCATTTCCACCCGCGGCGCCATCGAGGCCATGCCGGAAGGCGTGATCGCCGTGGTGGATTCCATGGGTGTGCAGGATGCCGGGATCTTTGGCGACATCCTCTGCGCCCGGATGAAGCACCGCAAGGTGACGGCACTGGTCAGCGATGGTGTCGTGCGCGATCTCGCCGGCGTGCTCGGCACCGGCCTCCCGGTCTGGTGCAGCGGCGCCGCAGCGCCGCCTTCGGTGGCTGGCCTGACCTTCGTCGACTGGCAGCGCCCGATCGGCTGCGGCGGCGTCGCTGTCTTCCCGAACGATGTCATCGTGGCCGATGATGACGGCGCCGTCCTGATCCCCGAAGCGCTGGTCGAGGCCATCGTCCCGCTCGCCGTCGAGCAGGAGCGGATGGAAGCCTGGATCATGGACGAGGTGAACAAGGGCGTGCCGCTGCCCGGCCTCTACCCGATGAATGCCGAGACCAAGGCCCGCTATGAGGCCGAGAAGGGGCAAGGCAACGGGAAGGAGAAAGGCGAATGATCTCGCACGAGGCCTTCACGGGGGTCTTCCCCATCGCGCCGACGCCGTTCCTGCCCGGTGGCGAGATCGACTGGTCCAGCCTCGAAAGGCTGCTGGCCCATTATCTGGCCGTGGGCGCCGAGGGCGTGACGATCCTCGGCATCATGGGCGAGGCGCCCAAGCTGGAAGCTGCGGAATCGCTCGAGATGCTCCGCCGCACCGTGGCGGTGATGGCCGGCCGGCCGATCATCGTCGGGGTTTCCGCGCCCGGTTTCGCCGCGATGCGGGCGCTGGCGCGCGAGGCGGTGGAAACCGGCGCGGCGGCCGTGATGATCGCCCCGCCGAACACCTTGCGCACGGATGACCAGATCGTCGGCTATTACGCCGACGCCGTCCAGGCGATCGGCCGCGACATCCCCTTCGTGATCCAGGATTATCCGCTGATCACCAATGTCGTCATGACCCCGGGCGTCATTCGCCGGATCATCACCGACAATCCCTCCTGCGTGATGCTCAAGGCCGAGGACTGGCCCGGCCTCGAGAAGATCAGCACCCTGCGCAAATGGCAGGCGGAGGGCAGCCTGCGGCCGGTCTCGATCATGACCGCCAATGGCGGCCTCTTTCTCGATTTCGAGATGGATCGCGGCGCCGATGGCTCCAATACCGGCTATGCCTTTCCGGAAATGCTGGTGGATGTCGTCCGGCTCGCCAAGGCCGGGCATCGCGATGCCGCGCATGACCTGTTCGACGCCCATCTGCCCCTGTTGCGCTACGAGCAGCAGCCAGGCATCGGCCTTGCGGTCCGGAAATACGTGCTGATGCGCCGGGGATGGCTGGCCTCCGATGCCCAGCGCCGGCCGGGCGGAAGCCTGTCGCCGAAGGGGCGGGAGGACGTGGAATACCTGCTCGCCCGGCTGGCGCGGCACGATTCCCGCGCAGCGTTCTAGGCGGGGCCACCGAAGGTCCGCGCGGCCTCAGGCCGCGCGGATATGGCCGAGGAAGCGATCCATCTCGCTCTTGATCTCGGCCGCGGCATCGGAGAGCTCGCTGGCCGATTGCAGCACCTGCATGGACGCGCTGCCATTCTGGTCTGCCGCTTCCGAAACGCCGGAAATGTTGCTCGTGACCTGCTGCGTCCGCTCGGCCGCATGAACCACGCCATCGGCGATGCCCTCGCTCGCCCGCCGCTGGTCCTCGACTGCATGGGAGACATCGGCGGCGATCCTGCGCATTTCCTCGATCGTCTTGCCGATGGCCTCCACCGCCGAGATGGAATCCCGCGTCACGCTCTGCACATGGGCGATATTGGCCCCGATCTCCGCCGTCGCGCGGGTCGTCTGGTTGGCCAGTTCCTTGACCTCGCTGGCGACCACGGCGAAGCCCTTGCCGGCATCGCCGGCGCGGGCGGCCTC
>JAIXSR010000050.1 GCA_027484605.1 Hyphomicrobiales bacterium
CGCCGCAGACCACGTCGCCGAGGAAGTCGAGCAGGACATAGTCGAAGCCCCATTCGTGGAAGCCCAGCTTCTCCAGCAGTTCGAAGCCGTGGATGATGCCGCGCCCGCCGCAGCCGCGGCCGACTTCCGGCCCGCCGAGTTCCATGGCGAAGACACCGTCGCGCACGAAGCAGACATCGCCGATCGCGACATTCTCGCCGGCCAGCTTCTTCTTCGAGGAGGTCTCGATGATGGTCGGGCAGGCCTTGCCGCCGAAGAGCAGCGAGGTGGTGTCGCTCTTCGGATCGCAGCCGATCAGCAGCACCTTCTTGCCCTGCTGGGCCATCATGTAGCTCAGATTGGCGAGGGTGAAGCTCTTGCCGATGCCACCCTTGCCATAGATGGCGATGACCTGCGTTTCCTTGGTGGCGGGGCCGGTTTCCGGCGCGTCCAGCTCCTCGCTGGCTTCCTGGCGGAGCTTTTCCGCCATGGCTTCCTGCGCGGATTTGCCACCATGGGTGACCAGCGCGTTGCGCTGCTTGTCGAGGGCGCGAAGCTGCACATTCATGGATGGGCTCTCCAATCGAGGATCATCTTGAGGCAGCGGGCATCGCCGAACGCGGTCCGGTAGGCCGCCTCGGCATTGCTGGCCGGCTGGGTATGGGTGATCAGGCCATCGAGCGTGAGACGGCCCGATGCGATGAGGCGGCGCGTGAGATCGAGATCGGCCTCGCGCCATTCGGCGGCGATCCGGATCCGCGCCTCGCGCATGAAGGCCGGCGCGAAATCGAAGCGGATCGGCCGCTCGTAGAAGCCGGCGAGAACCAGCTCGCCACCCGGGGCGAGCCGCGCGATCAGCGGATCGACAAGGGCCTCGTCGCCCGAGACATCGTAGATGGTGGGGTAGTCGCGGCGGGTATCGGTATCGGGGTCGACAACCGTGTAGCCGAGCGCGCCGGCATGACGTTCGGGGTTCTTTTCCCACACAACCGGGTTGCCCCCCAGCGCGACGGTCACGCGGGCGAGAAGACGGCCCAGCACGCCATGGCCGACAACGAGATCCGGCAGGGCCGCATGCTCGGAATTGACAGCATGGACGGCCGTGGCGGCAAGGGCCAGCAGCACGCCTTCCGG
Organism: Hyphomicrobiales bacterium; assembly: GCA_027484605.1. Taxonomy (GTDB): domain Bacteria; phylum Pseudomonadota; class Alphaproteobacteria; order Rhizobiales; family Beijerinckiaceae; genus Rhabdaerophilum. The sequence goes on from JAIXSR010000050.1 coordinate 1,114, forward strand.
TTCGGGATCGATCTGGTCAAGCGTGATGGCCCGGCGGCCGGCGACGACAAGGCGCGAGGCCGCGCCGCCGAACAGCCCGCGCGCATCGCGGAAGCCGCGCGAGCCGGGCACGAAGACCGACTCGCCGACGCGGTGCCCGGAGGCGGGGCCGGCCATGACGACCGTACCGACCGATTCGTAACCTGGGACCAGAGGATAGCCGAGGCCGGGGAATTGCGGCATGCGGCCGGTCCAGAGCAGGCGCTCCGTGCCCGTGGAAATGCCGCTCCAGGCCACATCCACCACGATGTCATCTGCCGTAGCCTCGACGAGATCGAGGCGGCGGAGCGCGAGGTGCTCCGGCTTCTCCATCACGACAGCTAGCGTTTCCATGGCGTTGTTCCTAACCGTCTGTTCATCAAACGGCCTGCTCCATGTGTCAGCTTAAAGTGACAGTTCTTAATGTCAATCCAGCTTGACAATAAATTAGGCACAGTGTCGGGCACCCGCGGGAACCCGGGCCTCGATCGCGCTGGTCAGCAGCGGCCGGCGGGTATGCAGCGGGCGGATATCCACAAAGCCGGCCGTTTCGAGCATGAGCCGGATTTCCTCGGGCCGGCGCGCGCGGCCGGAACCCATGGCCAGCAGGTAGAAGCCGAAATAGGCATCCGCCATGGCCTCGGCGCCGCGAATCCCGGCCATCGGCTCGGCAATCAGCAGGGTGCCGCCCGGCGGCAGGGCCGCGCGGATGTTGCGGAGGATGGCCAAGGCCTCGGGATCGTCATGATCGTGCAGCACACGGATCAGCGTCATGAGATCGGCACCGCCGGGAATCGGCCCGGCAATCGCATCGCCGGCCTGCACCGAGAGGCGCCCGGCCTGGGGCTCTGCCGCCACACGGTCACGCGTCTGGGCGATCACACCCGGCAGGTCGAGAACCGTCGCGGTGATGCCCGGGACGCGCTGGGTCACCGCGATCGCGAATCGTCCGGTTCCGCCGCCAATGTCGAGCATGTGGCGGTACCGCCCGAAGGCAAAGGCATCCAGCACATCCTCGACCACCAGCGAAAGCGAATCGGCCATGAGCTGGCTGTAGGCCGCGACGGCGCGGCCGGTCTCGCCCCTGTCGCCGGTGGCATAGGGCCAGAAGGCCTTCAGGCCCGTCCTGGCATGATCGCCGCGCAGCAGGGCAACGGGATCGGCGAGATCGCGGTAGAGGATCCGGTGATGCTCGATCATGCGCATCGCGCCCGGATTGCCAAGCAGGGCGGCGCCCTTCATGCCGAGGCCATGCCGCCCCCCCTGGCGCGGCGCGACGAGGCCGAGCGCCTGGGCCGCGCGCAACAGGCGCTCCATGGCGGCCGGCTCGAGCGCGGTGGCTTCCGCGAGTTCGGCGGTATCATGCGGGCGCTCCGCCAGAAGCGGCAGGAGGCCGAGTTCGATCACGGCAGCCAGCACCTGCGAATAGACGAAACCGGCACAGAGATCGAAAACCGCACGGGATTCCCGCTCGGCGATGGTCCGCGTCAGCGGAAAACGGGCGGCAAAGCGCTGGAAGCCAGGCTTGCTGACGAGCCTGTCACGCCAGGAGAGCAGGCGATCCGGAAGGGCCATGGCGCGCCGTCACGCGGCCCGGCGGGCCAGTTCCTCGGGCAGGAAACTGTTGGCCTGGATGCGGATCTGGGCCTGCAATTCCGCGCGGCCCGGACAAGCGGGAACCTGATCGATGGCGGAGATGATCATGGAATCGAGATGGCGGACGGCACCGGAAAGGCCGAGCTGGTGCACGACATTGGGCCGGTGGAGCATGGCATCCTGCCCGTTGGGCTTGCCGATCTCTTCCGGCCGGCCGGCCACGTCGCGGATATCGTCGGCCACCTGGAACGCGGCGCCGATCTGCTCGCCGAGGCCGCGCCATTCGGCATGCGGCATGCCCGCTGCCGCGGCGCCGGCCATGGTGGCACCGGCGAAGAGCGCACCGGTCTTGGCCTGATGGTAGCAATCGAGATCGATTTCGGGCTCGGCCTCCCAGGCCTGCCCGGCGGTGATGCCGCCCCGGCTTCCCACCGCGCCCGCAATGATGCGGACGAGATGGCCGAGCCGGGCCGGCGCCACGCTCGAGGAGCGGGTCAGCACCTCGAAGGCAAGGACGATCAGTGCATCGCCGGCCAGCACCGCCAGCGGTTCGCCGAAGGCACAATGGACCGTGGGCTTGCCGCGGCGGAGATCGGCATCGTCGAAACAGGGCAGGTCATCATGGACCAGCGAGGCGCAATGCAGCAGCTCGATGGCGGCCGCTGCGGAAAGCGCGAGGCCGGGATCCCTGGCACCGCAGGCCTTGGCGACCGCGAGGACCAGCCGAGGCCGGATGCGGGCGCCGCCCGGAAAGACCGAGTAATGCATCGCCTCCGCCAGACGCGGCGGGCATCCGGCGCCTTGCGCCTCCCGGAGCACAGCCTCCAGCTTTTCTTCAAACCGGATCATGCTTTCCTCCCTGTCAGGCGACCCTGATCGGTGACTTTCTGAGTGTAAGGTTGCCTTGACAGTTTTCATTGTCAAGAGAAGATGTCATGATAGCGGCATGGCGAATGCGACAATGCAGGATCAGGTCGTGATCATCGGTGCCGGGATCGGCGGGCTCAGCGCGGCCCTGCTGCTCGCGGCCCGCGGATTCGGCGTCACCGTGGTCGAGGCCGCCCGGGGGCCGGGCGGCAAGATGCGGCAGGTCACGGTCGATGGCCATCCGCTTGATGCCGGGCCGACGGTCTTCACGATGAAGGCGGTGTTCGAACAGCTTTTCGCCGAAGCCGGGCTCGATTTCGCTTCGGCAGTCCCGCTCCGGCGGCTCGATGTGCTGGCCCGCCATGGCTGGCCCGATGGCAGCCGGCTCGATCTTCATGCCGAGCGCCAGGCCAGCCAGGATGCGATCGCCACCCTTGCCGGCGCGGAAGCCGGCCGGCTCTATGGCGCGTTCGCGCGCGAGGCGGAAGCGATCTGCCGCTCGCTCGAACAGACCTTCATGCAGGCGGAGCGCCCCTCCCCGTTCGGGCTTGTCCGTCAGGCGGGGATCGGCGCGATGCTCCGCACGCAACCCTTCTCGACCATGTGGAAGGCGCTGGGCCGTTTCTTCCCCGATCCGCGGCTGCGCCAGCTTTTCGGTCGCTATGCAACCTATTGCGGGTCCTCGCCCTTCCGCGCACCGGCCACCCTGATGCTGATCGCCCATGTCGAGCAGGATGGCGTCTGGCAGATCGAGGGCGGCATGCACGTGCTGGCCCAGGCGCTCCGGAAGGCGATCGAGGGGCTCGGCGGCGTGTTCCGCTTCGGGCAGCGGGTTGCGGCCATCGAGGTGCAGCATGGCCGGGCCAGCGGTGTCCGGCTGGCCGACGGGGAAACCATCCCGGCAGATTTCGTGATCAGCAATGCCGATCGCGAGGCGCTGGCCACCGGCTTGCTGGGCCCGGCAGCGACACGCTCCGTCCCCCCGCTGGCACGGGAAGGGCGCTCGCTTTCCGCCATCACGCTGAGCGGGCGCGGACATTTCTCCGGCTTCCCGCTGCATCACCATACCGTCCTGTTCTCGGCCGATTATCCGGCCGAATTCGCCGCACTCGATCGCGGCACCGTTCCTGCGGATCCGACCCTGTATCTCTGCGCGCTGGACCGGCATGGCGCCGTGGCGCCGGAGGGCGAGGAAGGATTCCTCATGCTCATCAATGCGCCGGCCCGTGGTGACGAACCCCGGGCCGGCCTTCCGGAGGTCGAGACATGTCACAGGCTCCTGTCGCACGCCCTGGACCGGCATGGACTGACATGGATTCCGGGGCCGGCGCCGCCGGTCCTGACGCGGCCGCAGGAATTCGCGGCCTTGTTTCCGGGCACGGGCGGAGCGCTGTACGGGATGGCGACGCATGGAGCCATGGCCTCGTTCCAGCGCCCGGGCTCGCGCAGCCGGCTGCCGGGGCTGTACCTGACCGGCGGGAGCGTGCATCCGGGGCCGGGCGTGCCGATGGTGGCGCTTTCCGGCCGGCTGGCCGCCGAGGCGCTGATCCGGGATCGGGCTTCGACGCGCCGGTTCCTCTCGACGGCTATGCCTGGTGGTACTGCGATGCGATCAGCGCCGACGGCCGGTTCGGGCTGACCGTCATTGCCTTTGTCGGCTCGGTCTTCTCGCCCTATTACGCCTGGGCGCGGCGGCGAGGCGAGGCCGATCCGATGGCGCATTGCGCCATCAACGTGGCGCTTTACGGCCCCGGCGCACGGCGCTGGGCGATGACCGAACGGGGTGCCGCCGCGGTGGAGCGGGCGCCCGGCCTGTTCCGGGTCGGCCCGAGCGCACTGGAAGAACGGGGCGAGGATCTCATCATCCGGATCTCGGAGCGCGGCATGCCGATTCCCAGAGCCGTGCGCGGCGAGATCCGGCTCCGGCCCGAGGCGCGCGGCGACACCAGCTATCTCCTGAACCCGCATGGCCAGCATGTCTGGCGGCCGCTTGCGCCGCGCTGCCATGTCGAGCTGGCCTTCGAGGAGCCGGCACTCCGCTGGCAGGGCACCGGCTATGTCGACCATAATCGCGGCTCGATGCCGCTCGAGGCCGGGTTCATCGACTGGACCTGGTGCCGGGGCGATACGGAAACCGGCTCGCTGGTGGGCTATTCCGGCCGCCATCAGGACGGGACGCCGTTTTCGCTGGGCCTCGCCCACGACGCGGATGGCACGGCGCACCCCTTCCCCCTCCCCGCCAACCAGAAGCTGCCGGGCACGTTCTGGCGCGTCCCGCGCGAAGTCCCCGCCGATGCGGGCACGTGGCCGGAGGTGCAGGCGACGCTGGAGGACACGCCATTCTATTCGCGCTCGGTCATCCGCACGCAACTGGCCGGCCATTCGGTCACGATGATGCATGAGAGCCTGTCGCTGACCCGGTTCGCCCATCCGGTCGTCCAGGCGATGCTGCCGTTCCGGATGCCGCGGCGCGGGTGAGCGCCCTCCCCCGCGCGGCCTTCAGGCAGCAGGATCGCAACCGCCGGACGCGGCTTTGCGGTCCGCCTTTTCGCTTGCCCGTTTTTCCCTGGCCCACTTTTCCCTGGCCCGGCGGAGCGACCAGAGCTGGTGGACGCCCAGGCCGATGCCCAGAGCGCCAAAGACCAGCAGCTTGATCAGGCCGAAATGATGCTCGTCCATCGAAACGATCCCCGGAGGGGCTATGTCTGGGGCTGCCGCATCGGATTGCCGCCGAGGGCGATGTCCCGTTCGGCCCGTTCCAGCTTCTCGAGGATCGGGAGGATGGTCAGCAGCCGGCCGGAGAGATCCCACCAGGCGAGGCCGGCCGATGCGGAAACGGCCGGCAGCGACAGCTCCGGCAGGCCCGGCATCATGAAGCGGACAGCCTCATGCGGCGCCGGCAGCGCCTGGCGGGCATGGGTCAGGCCCTCATCCGGCAGGCGGACCAGCGCCGACAGAAGCAGCCGCCACTTGCGGCCGCGCGGCACCACGGTCCGCTGCAGGATGTCGGCGCGCGGATTGCGGAGGATGGCGCGACCGATCTCGGCATAGATCAGCCGGGCGGCACGGATGGCGGGCCGGCAATCCGGCGGGAGCAGCGCGATGCCGAGTTCGGCACGGCGATAAAGCCGGTCAGCTTCTTCCAGCAGGCGGTGAGCGGCCTGGCGGATCGCCGGGTGGTCCTGCGGATCGGCCAGCCAGGCCACCGGATCGAGCCCGGCCTCGCGCAGCCAGAGCCGGGGCAGATAGAGCCGGCCGTTGCGGGCATCCTCGCCGATATCCCGGACGATATTGGTCAGCTGCATCGCCATGCCGAGATCGGCGGCGCGAGCCAGCGCGGTATCCTGCGGGCGGCCCATGATGGCGCTCATCATCACGCCGACGGAACCGGCGACGCGGGCGGCATAATCCATCACGTCATCCAGCGTCTCGTAGAGGCGCTCCTGCGCATCCCAGGCGAAGCCCTCGACCAGCGCATCGACGGCCGCGCGCGGCACCGCGCAAGCCTCGACCACGGCCGCGAAGGCCCGGTCGGCCGGATGGGGAAAAGGCTCGCCGCGATAGATCTGGTCGACGCGCAGCCGGACGATCTCGACACCGGCCTCGGCCTTGCCGGTCATGTCGATCAGGTCATCAGCAATGCGGCAGAAGGCATAGAGCCCGGTCGCTGCGGCACGCAGGCGGCCAGGCAGCAGATGCGAGGCCAGCGCGAAGGATTTCGAGCCCTGCGCGAGGAGGGCGCGGCAAGCTGCGAGATCCCGGGGGGGAAGATCGGGGAGCGGATTACGCATGGGTTGCATGGGGTGCCACCTCGTCGAGGATGCAGTCAAAACGGCGGATGCCGGGAATATCCGAACCGGATGCCGTTTCCGCTCCGGGGAACCCGGCAGGCGGGAGGGTGTCATGCGGAGCGGGATGGGTGAAGGCTCGTTCCGGCAGTTCAGGCTGGCCCATTGTTCCCTCCCCTCAGGCGGCTTCGGCGAGGCCATGATCGGCAGCGATTCGGTCCACGATGGCGACGACCTTCCCGGGCTGCTCCTCGTGGCAGAGATGGCCAAGGCCGGGCAGGAAATGCAGCCGGATCGACGGCATGGCCCGCTTGAGGTCGCGCGCCTGTTCCGGCGAGACGGCCTTGTCGGCAAGGCCCACGACGAGATGCAGCGGCACCGCCAGATCCGGCATGGCCTTGCGCAGGGAGGCAAGATCCCAATAGGCCATCATCGCAAGGGTGGCGCGGATATGGCCCCGCGAGCGGAACAGGCGCTGGTAGAGCGCAAGGCCCTCGGGACCAAGGCGCGAGCCGGTGGATTCCATCAGCCGGGAAATCGCCGCGATATCCGTGGCCTGCCAGGTGAAAAGGCGCGGCACGAAGGGATTGAGCGTCAGCAGCCGGGCGAGCGGCGGGAAGATCCGCTCCGCCGCCCCGCCGAACGGCACCAGCGCCGCGTTGATGCCGATGACGGCCTGCGGCGCGATGCTGCCGTCCAGTGCCATCCGGATCGCGATGGCCGCGCCGGCGGAATGGCCGATCACGAGATCGATCTCGGCGCCGAGGGCCTCGACCAGCGCGGCGATGGCCCGGGCCATGCCGGGCAGACCGGCCTCGGATTCCGGCAGCGGATCCGTGAAGGCATGGCCGGGGAGATCCGGGACGATCAGGTGGAAATGCGGCGCCAGAAGCGGGATCACATCGCGCCAGGAATGGGTGGAGGCCCCCGTCCCGTGCAGGAGCAGCAGGGTCGGCCCCTTGCCGGAGACCTGGACATGCCAATTGAGGCCGCCGGCCTCGACGAAGCGGCTGGCCTCGCGATGCGGCCAGTCCGCGCCGTCATGCTCCCAGTCGAGCCGGCCGCTCATGCCCTCTGCGCGGCGCGGGGCGCCGGCCTTTCCTGGCTGACGGCGTGCACCACCATTTCCGGCGCGGCATAGGGCAAGGGCAGGTAGCGGGCTTCCATGGCATCCGCCAGGACGGCCGCAGCCTCGCCCGGCTTGTTCGCCGTGTCGATGAGGATCGTGGTCTGCCCGAGTGCGGCAAGTTCCCGCGCGGACTGCCGGGCATCCGCCATGGCGCGCTCGCGCCCCGGCTGGCCATCGCGCCCGATATTGGCGCGGGCATCGGTCATGAAGACGAGAACCGGCGTCCGGCCGGAACGCATGATGCCCTCGGCCACCTGCCGGGCGGTATCGATCGCAGTGGCGAGCGGCGTGCCTCCGCCCCCGGCTAGGCCGGCCAAAGCGCGGGCTGCCCGTGCGAGGGCACGGGTCGGCGGCAGGACCATCTCGGCCACGCGGCCCCGGAAGGTGATCAGGGCCACCTCGTCGCGGCGGACATAGCATTCGGCCAGGAGAAGCTGCACCGCGCCCTTGGCCTCGCCGAGGCGCTGGAGCGCGGAGGAGCCGGAGGCATCGACGATGAACAGCGTGGTGGTGCGGCGGCGGGCCCGACGCCGGACGATGCGGAAATCCTCGCGGCGGACGGCGATCGTGCCATCGCCGAAAGAGGCGCCGCGCCGGAGTTTCTGCCAGGGTGCTGCGGCCCGGAGTGTATCGATCAGGCCGAGCCGCGCGCCGGTCCGGGGATCGCCGGGCTTGACGCCGACGGCCCGGCCCCGCCGGGCATTCTTCTCGCGCGCGCCGGCCTTGCCGGCGGAGCGCTGGCGGCCGGAAGCCGCGCGGGCCTTCAGATCGGCAAGCAGGCCGGCCGGGAGGGCAGCAAGCGCGGACTGGCTCATCACGTCATCGGGCGGATCGCCCGACTGGTCCTCCGGCGGGTTTTCCGGCGGCGGGGTATCGGCATCCTGCGGCAGGGGCGGCGGGGCCTCCTCCTGCTGCTCCTGCCGGCTGGGCCATTGAACCGCCCGCGGCGCCAGCACAAGCGCCGCCGCGAGGATCGCATCCTCGTCGGCCACGTCGAGCCGGCCATGCAGGGCGGCCAGGGCGCGGGCCACGCCGACCGCCTGGAGCGAGGGGCGCAGCGAAGCGAGGCCGAAACCGGCAGCCGCGGCGCAGAGTTCGCCGATGATCCGGGCCGAGGTCGCCACTGCCGGCAGGCGCGCGCGCGCGGCGGCCACGGCATCGACGGTGAAGAGCGGCTCGCCGAACGGGGCATGGGCGAGATCGAGGACGAGGCCGAGGCGCTCGGTCAGGATGGCCGGCGGGGCCTCGTCATCGATGCCCTCGTCGAGCGCGACCATGGCGAAATGGGCCGGCAGGGTCTGCGTGACGCCGTCCCGCTCGACATGCAATTCGCCGGTTTCCGCCGTCGCGGAGACGAGGCTGGCCTGCCAGGGATCGAGCCGTTCGGCCATGCTGATGACGAGATAGCCGCCATCGGCCTCGGCCAGCAGGCCACGCTCGGTTACCGGCAGGCCGGAAGCGAGGGTCGCCGCGAGATCGAGCCCGCCGATCAGCCGGGATTCGGCGATGCCGGCGGGCATCCGGCGGAAGGGCACCGCGGGAAGGGCATGGGCGCGCAGGGCCGCCAGCCAACGGTCGCGGTCCGGGCCGGGCTGGGCGCGCAGCCAGATGCCGCCCGCCGCTTCCGGCGCTATGGCCATGACCGCGAGGGCCAGACCGGCGAGATCCGCCCCGGCCGGATCCTTCCGGGCGGGATCGGCAGTCATGAGCCGAAGACCTCTCCGATCGCGCGCTCGACACGCGCAGTGGCGCGGGAATCATCGAGGGGCGAGCGGCGCAGGCGATGCCGGAGCGCCATGGGCGCCACGATGCGCACATGTTCCTCCTCGACCGAATCCTCGCCCTGATAGGCTGCGAGTGCGCGGGCCGCCCGGATCAGCGTGAGTTCGCCGCGAAGACCATCCGTGCCGAGGGCGATGCACAATTCCGTGGCGCGGCGCAGGGCGGCCTCGCTGGTTGTCATGCTGCCGACCTTCTTGCGCGCGGCGGAGATGCGGCGGCGTATGCCGGCATCGCGGCCCCGCCAGGCATCGGCGAAAGCCTCGGGATCGCGGTCGAAGGCATCGCGGCGGCGGACAACCTCGATCCGCGTTTCCAGATCGGAGGGCGTCTCGACATCGACCGACAGGCCGAAGCGATCCAGCAATTGCGGGCGCAACTCGCCCTCTTCCGGGTTCCCGGAGCCGACCAGCACGAAGCGGGCGGGGTGGCGGATGCTCAACCCCTCGCGCTCGACGACGTTCTCGCCTGAGGCCGCCACATCGAGCAGCACGTCAACAAGGTGATCCTCGAGGAGATTGACCTCGTCGATATAGAGGAAGCCGCGATGGGCCTTGGCCAGCAGGCCCGGCTGGAAGGCTTTCTCGCCGCGGGCCAGAGCCCGTTCGAGATCGAGCGCGCCGACGACGCGGTCCTCGGTGGCGCCGAGCGGCAGGTCAACGACCGGCACAGGCACGAGATGGGATTCGGCCTGGCCGCGACGGACCTTATCCAGCGACAGGCGCTGGCAATGCTCGCAGGAGGCGGCCGGGCGGCCGGGCTCGCAGCCATAGGGGCAGCCGACAATCGCGCGCATGCGCGGCAGCAGGGCCGCGAGGGCGCGGATCGCCGTGGATTTCCCGGTGCCACGATCGCCGAAGATCAGGACGCCGCCGATCGTGGGATCGATGGCGGAAAGGATCAGGGCATTCTTCATTTCCTCCTGCGCCACGATGGCGGAGAAGGGAAAGGGCACGCGCTGGCGCGGCGCCGGCGCCGGTGCGGCACGGACCGGGCGGCTGGCGCGCTCCACGGAAAGCAGGTGCCCCCCGAGGGTTTCGCGCAAGGGTTCTTCCCGGTCCGGAAGGGGGCGCTGGGCGCCATAGGCTTCTGCCGACATGGCGCTCTCCTCAGGTTCGTGCGGTGCTGGCAAGCCGGACGGGCAAGCGGAACACGACATCTTCCTCGACACCTTCCAGTTCGGTGATGGACACATCCCGGAAGTGCCGAAGCCAGTCGATGGTGGCCTGGATCAGCTCTTCCGGGGCGGAGGCGCCTGCGGAGAGGCCGAGCGTGGACACGCCCTCCAGCCAGGCAAGGTCAATCGTAGCCGGCCCCTCGACGAGATAGGCCGGCACGCCAAGCTGCGCGCCGATCTCCCGGAGACGGCTGGAATTGGAACTCTGGCGCGAGCCGATGACGAGGATGACCTCGGCCCGGCCGGCCATTTCCTGGACGGCGGCCTGGCGGTTCTGCGTGGCGTAGCAGATGTTGCGCGTATCGGGCCCGACAATGTCCGGGAAGCGCGCCTTCAACGCCGCGATGACATCCCGGGTATCCTGCACGCCGAGCGTGGTCTGGGTGATATAGGCGACGCGGGCGGGATCGCTGATCTCGAGGCCGGCCACCTCTTCCGGCCGCGCGATCAGGTGCAGCCGGCCATCGATCTGGCCGCGCGTACCCTCGACCTCGGCATGGCCGGCATGGCCGATCAGCACCACATCATAGCCCTGCTCGGCATGGCGGCGGCCCTGGACATGGACCTTCACCACCAGCGGACAGGTCGCGTCGATCACGTCGAGGCTGCGCCCGGCCGCCATGGATTCGACCTTGCGGGAGACGCCATGGGCGCTGAACACCGTCACCGCGCCTTCGGGAATCTCGTCGACCTCGGAGACGAAGATCGCCCCTCGGGCACGCAATTGCTCGACGACATGGGTATTGTGGACAATCTCGTGGCGCACATAGACCGGCGCGCCATGGATCTCCAGCGCGCGCTCGACGATCTCGACGGCGCGGATCACGCCCGCGCAGAAGCCGCGCGGCTTGGCGAGGAGAATTTCCAGCGGGGCGAGATCGGGCTCGAAACGGGCCTTCGGGGCGTGACGGTTCATGAGCCGGCGGCCCCCTCGGCCTGGAATTCCGGCTGGCGCAGCACAGCCCTGGCGGAAGGCTCGGCCAAGGCAATCAGCCTCGGGCCGATGCCGCTGATGATCCGGCGCCGGGTTGCCGGCTGGACGATGCTCATGGCCAGCCGCACGATGGCGTCGCAATCGAGCCCGGCCTCGGCATAGAGCCGGGCCTGCGTGTCGTGATCCTGGAAGCGGTCCGGCAGATGCATCGAACGCAGCTTCAGGCCATGATCGAGCCAGCCGTTATGGACGAGATATTCCATCACCAGCGCGCCGAAACCGCCCGTCGAGCCATCCTCGACAAGGATCATCGCCTCGTGATGGCCGGCGAGCTGTTCCACAAGCGCCCGGTCGAAGGGCTTCGCGAAGCGGGCATCCGCCAGGGTTGTCGAGATCCCGAGTTCATCGAGGCGCCCGGCTGCAATGCGGCATTCCTGCAGGCGGCTGCCATAGGAGAGGATGGCGAGGCGGCTGCCCTCGCGCAAGACGCGGCCCCTGCCGATCGCCAGCGGGATCCCGGCTTCGGGCAGGGCCATGCCGGTCCCGTCGGCACGGGGATAGCGGAAGGCGATCGGCCCGGCATCATGCGCCGCCGCCGTCGCAACCATATGGACCAGCTCGGCCTCGTCGCCGGGAGCCATCAGCACCATGTTGGGCAGGCAGGCCATGTAGGCGATGTCGAAAGCGCCGGCATGGGTCGGCCCGTCGGCGCCGACAAGGCCGGCCCGGTCGAGCGCGAAGCGGACCGGCAGGTTCTGCAGGGCCACATCATGCATGATCTGGTCGTAGGCGCGCTGCAGGAAGGTGGAATAGATGGCGCAGAACGGCTTCATCCCGTCGCAGGCGAGGCCGGCCGCGAAGGTCACAGCGTGCTGCTCGGCGATGCCGACATCGAAGAAGCGCTGCGGGAAGCGCTTCTCGAACAGGTCGGTGCCGGTGCCGGAGGGCATTGCCGCCGTGATGGCGATGACTCGATCGTCCTTCTCGGCTTCCTTCACGAGGCTCTGGCCGAAAACCTTGGTATAGGACGGTGCGGCGGCCTTGGGCTTTTCCTGCGCGCCCGTGGCGACGTCGAACTTGACCACGCCGTGATACTTGTCGGCGCTGGCCTCGGCCGGGGCATAGCCCTTGCCCTTCTGCGTGATGACATGGAGCAGGATCGGACCCTGGTCGGCATCCCGGATATTGCGCAGGATCGGCACCAGATGATCGAGGTCATGCCCGTCGACCGGCCCGACATAATAGAGGCCGAGCTGATCGAACAGCGTGCCGCCGGTGAGATAGGACCGGGCATGCTCGATGGCCCGGGTGATGGTACGATCCATCCGGTCGCCGAACTTGCGGGTCAGCTTGCGGCCGATCTCGCGCATGGTCAGGTAGGTCCGGCCCGAGAGAAGATGGGCGAGATAGGTCGACATGGCGCCGACAGGCGGTGCAATCGACATCTCGTTGTCGTTGAGGATGACGATCAGCCGCGAGCCCAGCGCACCGGCATTGTTCATGGCCTCATAGGCCATCCCGGCAGACATCGCACCATCGCCGATCACCGCGACGACATGGCCGTCCTTCTGCTGGAGGTCGCGCGCGACGGCATAGCCGAGCGCCGCGGAAATCGACGTGGAGGTATGGGCCGCGCCGAAGGCGTCATATTCGCTCTCGCTGCGCTTGGTGAAGCCGGACAGGCCCCCGCCCTGCCGCAAGGTGCGGATCTGGTCACGCCGACCGGTGAGGATCTTGTGCGGATAGGCCTGGTGGCCGACATCCCAGATCAGCGTGTCGTCCGGCGTCTCGAAGACATGATGCAGCGCGACGGTCAGCTCGACCACGCCGAGGCTCGCGCCGAGATGGCCACCTGTCGTCGAGACGGCATCGATGGTTTCGGCCCGCAATTCATCGGCAAGCTGCTTGAGGTCAGAGGCCGGCAGCGCGCGGAGATCGGCGGGCGTGGCAATCTGGTCCAGAAGGGGGGTTTCCAGCATCGGCTCGACCTCCGCGACCGAATGTCCTCAATGCGTGACATTCTTGTGTCCAGCATTCTTGACACTTTGGGGAAATTCGCAAGGGGGAAAATCATCCGGCCCGCCGAATTCCCGGGGCAGCACCTGGTTCAGTCCCGGTCTTTCCGGCTCAGTCTGCGTGCGAGATCAAGGGCATGAGCAATGCCTCCGAGCATCAGCAATCCGGCCATCGCCCAGGCCGGGCCACCGGCCAGGGCCAGGCGCAGGGCCAGAATCAGCGTCAGGCCCGCCCCCGAAACCAGCAGGATGGTTCCGACGGGCAAGCCACGAGATGTCAAGATTCGATGACAGATCAGTACGGCGGCCTCGATGACCAGAATCGCCAGCGCGAGATCGACCCCGAACCGAACCCATTCGCCCAGCATTGCCGCATTCATGAGCCCGACTTTCCGAAGGGGCCATTGAGCAACAGGATGGCCCTGTTGAGAAAGCCCGCCGTGGTGACCCAGAGCAGATAGGGCGCGAGAAGCAGGGCGGCCCCGCGCGAGACGGGCCAGAGCACGAGGATCATGGCCAGGATGGACAGCCAGAGCAGCACCAGTTCGGCCATGGCCCAATCCGGCCGCCGGAAGGTGAAGAACAGGAAGCTCCAGGCGATGTTGAAAAGGGCGTTGACCGTGTAGACCGCGACAATCGCCAGGCGCGCCTCCGGACCGGGCGCATCGCGCCAGCCCATGGCGAAGGCCAGGACGGCCAGCGCGAAGATCGTTGTCCAGACCGGCCCGAAAATCCAGTTCGGCGGCTGCCAGGACGGCTTGCGCAGGGCCTGGTACCAGGCCCCGGTTTCGGTGGCATAGCCGCCGAGAACCGCGACGATCACCGCTGCGCCGGCTGCCATCAGCAGGATCCGCGTTTCGAGGCCCGCCAGGTCGATCACGCCCGGGCAAAGCCCAGGAGATGGCGGACATCGTTGATGAAGATCCGGACATGCGCCATGAAGCGCCCGCGGACGAACGCCTTGTTCATGTAGGATTCCCAGGTCAGCTTCTGCACATCCGGATCGCGGCAGATCTTCACGAACTGCTCGCGGCTGCGGTCGTTGCGGTACCAGAAATACTGCAGCAGCCCGAGGACCCAGAAGACCTTGCCATGCTTGGCCATGAAGGTCTTGCGGGCGCCGGCCAGCGCCCGGGCATCGCCGGTGCGCAGGACAGCGGCCGTGGCTTCGGCGGCAAGGCGTCCGCCATACATGGCGTAGTAGATCCCCTCCCCCGAGGCCGGCGCCACAACTCCGGCCGCGTCGCCGGCGAGGACCACGTCGCGGCCATTGTCCCAGCGCCTGAGCGGCTTCATCGGGATGGGCGCGCCTTCCTTGCGGATCGTTTCCAGCCCCTCGAAGCCGAGCGCCTGACGGAGATCGGCGATGGAGCCGCGCAGGGAGAAGCCCTTATGGGCGCTGCCGGTGCCGATGCTCATCGTCTCGCCATGGGGGAAGACCCAGCCGTAGAAATCCGGCGAGACCTTGCCCTGGTAGATGACATCGCAGCGGGCAGCATCGTAATGCGGCGAGCCCGGCGCCGGGGCGCGGACAATCTCGTGATAGGCGAAGACGAACGGCACGCGCTTCACATCGGGCAGGGCGATGCGGGCGACCTGCGAATTGGCGCCATCGGCACCGATGACCAGCCGGGTGCGGAGGGAGACCAGCCGGTCCTCGCCGTCCTTCGCCCGGAACTGGACGATCAGGCGGCCCTGATCATCGCGGGTGATGGTCTCGAAGGTCCCATTGAACCGCGTCGCACCGGACAGGGCGGCCCGCTCGCGCAGCCATTCGTCGAAATGCTCGCGGTCGACCATGCCGACAAAGCCGTTCTCGATCGGCATGTCGACGCCGGTTTCCGAGGGCGCGACCATGCGCGCGGAGCGGATCCGCGCGACAATCTGCGAATCGGGGATCTGGAATTCGCGGATGCAGCAGGGCGGAATCGCGCCGCCGCAGGGCTTGATCCGGCCGGCCCGGTCCAGCAAGGCGACGCGATGCCCGGCCCGGGCAAGGTCTTCTGCTGCCGTGGCACCGGACGGGCCGCCGCCGATCACCACCACATCGAACAGCGTGTGTTCCGCTTCATCCATGATGTTCCCCTCCCCGCCTGTCATTCCGCCGGACGGCCCAGCGCGAGACCCGGCATATCCGGCGCCGCCGGCTGGCGGCCGGCCGGCTTCCGGGCCTGGTTCGCGACGCGATCCGCCAGGACCGCCGAGATGATGAAGAGCACGCTTTCCGCCGCGAAGACCGTGGCATAGGCCGCGACCTGCGAGGCGATGAGATAGCGGGCGATATCGGCTGCCACTGCGCCGAGGAAGCCGCCGGCGCCGAAGGCAATGCCCTGCGCCGCGCCCCAGAGGCCCATGCGCACGCCTGCCCGTTCCGGATTACCGGCATTGACCAGCCGCATCATCGCCCCGATGGCCGCAGCGGCGAAGGCGCCGTTGGCGACACCCAGCAGGAAGACATTCGGGCGGAACGGGAATTCCGGGCCGATCAGTGCGGAAGCGACAAGGCCGGCCAGCGCGACGGCCGAAGCGAGGCACCCGCCAACTGTCCAGAAGCGCGTGGTCCCCGGGCCGCGATTGCCGAAGATCGTCGACACAACGGCCACAAGGATCATGCCCGCCAGCACGCCGGCATGCTGCAGGCCGGCCAGCTTGGTCGTTTCGCCCGGCGTATAGCCGAAGACCGCGCCGGCAAAGGGCTCGAGGATCAGGTCCTGCGCGCTGTAGGCGATCATGGAGAGGAAGATGAAGATCGCGAAAAGGCGCGAATGCGGCTCGGCCCAGACCTCCCGCAAGGCTTCCGGGAAGGACATTGCCGGGGCGGATTCATCCGCTGCCGGCGGAACGGGCGACGGCCCCTCCACACCCCAGACAGCGAGAACGCTGACGACGAAGGCCAGCAGGCTGACCGCCGCCGACACCGCGACCAGCCGGGCCATCGAGAAAGGATCGAGGAAATGGCCGGCCGTACCGGCCGTGACGATGAAGCCCATGATCATCATGACCCAGACGATCGTGGCCGCCGCCGGGCGGCGGGCATCCGCCACGCGGCGCGAGAGCAGGACAAGCAGCGAGGTGCCGCTGGCGCCCACGCCGATGCCGATGGCCAGGAAGGCCAGCACCGAGAGCAGAAGGCCGATCACCGGCATGCTGGCCAGAAGCGCGACCGCCACGGCAGCACCGAAGCCGCCAAGGGCCAGCATGGCCATCCCGCCGATGATCCAGGGCGTCAGGCGGCCGCCGATATCGGCGCCATGGCCCCAGCGGGGCCGGAGCACCTGCACGGCATAATGGAGGGCGACCAGGGCGCCGGGCAGCATGGCTGGCAGGGCCAGTTCCACCACCATGACCCGGTTGATGGTCGAGGTGGTGAGCACGACGATCGCGCCCAGAGCCGTCTGCACCAGTCCGAGCCGGATGATGCCGAGCCAACCCAATGGAGTCATGGCGAACCTCCCGATGCAAGCATGCGCAGGGCGAAGGCGGAAACCATCATGCCCGAGACATAGAGGGTGATGCCGGTCGCATTGTACCAGGGCGCGCGCCCGCGCGGATCGGAGAGCAGGCGCTTCATCAGCGCGATCTGGGCGAGCAGGATGCCGGCAACGAGCCCGGCATGGACCGGGGCGTTCCAGAGCCAGAGCAGCAGCATGACCACGACCTGCGGCAGGGCCATGACCCAGCAGGCCAGCAGGGCGGCGCGCTCCGCGCCGAGCTGGGCCGGGACGGAGCGGAGCCCCATCTGCCGATCGCCCTCGATCGACTTGAAATCGTTCAGGGTCATGATGCCATGCGCGCCCAGCGAATAGAGCAGCGCGATCCAGACCAGCCTTGTATCCGGGAATGTCCCCAGGATGGCGGCGGCGGCCGTGAACCAGGGCAGGCCCTCATAGCAGAGGCCGACCGCGGCATTGCCGATCCAGCCATTGCGTTTCAGGCGGAAGGGCGGCGCGGAATAGGCCCAGGCCAGCGCGAGGCCGAGCAGGGTCGCCACCAATACCCAGGGACCGAGAAGGGCCGCGACGAAGGCGGAAAGAACGGTCCAGACAATGGCGAAGCCGAGGGCCCATCGCCCCGGCACGCGTCCGGAGGGAATCGGCCGGCCCGGCTCGTTGATCGCATCGACATGCCGGTCGAACCAGTCATTGACGACCTGGCTCGTCCCGCAGACCAGCGGGCCGGCCAGGAGGATTCCGGCCGCCGCGGCAATCCAGCCGCCCGCGCCGGCAATGCCAACCGAGGCGACGCCGCAGGCATAGGCCCACATGGGCGGAAACCAGGTGATTGGCTTGAGCAATTCGACCATGGCGCTCAGCGCAGGCCGGTTCGATGCCGCGGCAGGAACCGGCTGCGTGCCACCGGAAGGGACAGGCGCCTCAATCATGGGGCAACGGTAGTCCCGGTCGCCCCATCCGTCAATTTAGATTTACACTTTTTTGTCGCGATAAATTGACACTGCCGCAAAGCGGATGTCAGTCCTCATCCGGCACATCGGGATCGAGATCGCCGAGACCATGGCGCCGCATCTTGGCATAGAAACTCTGCCGGCTGAGCCCGAGCATCTGCGCGGCGGAGGCCCGGTTGTCGCCGGACCGTTCGAGCGCCGCCTCGATGCAGAGCCGCTCGATCATGTCGCTGGACTCGCGCACCATGTCCTTGAGGGAAACCCGGCCGACCAGCTCGGTCAGCTGTTCGACGGAACGATGGAGCGTCCGGCCGCGATGGCCGTTCAGCGCCTGCCGGATCCCGTTGTTGCGGATCACGAAGCCATAGGCCGGGGAATCCCCCGTCAAGGCCGGAACCGCCGAAACCTCGACCTGCTCGACGCTGCCATAGGAGCCGCGCAGCACCGTGGCGAAGGCGCGCATGGCGCGGCTTTCCTCGAGGCGCGCCATGATCAGGTCCATGTCGACGCCCGGCCGGCCGAGCCAATGTTCAAGCGGTTCACCCACGGCCTGGGTCTTGGCCCCGAGCTGCGCCAGATCGAGGAAAGCCTGGTTGCATTCGACGATCTTCAGATTGGCATCGATGACCACGAACCCATCGGGCAATTGCTCGATGACACCCATGACCTTGCTGGCCAGGGCTTCGGCCCCCGTGGTCTGGCGGGCCGCGACATGCGGCGTCAGGCGAACCAGCAGGTAGACCACCTGGTCCTGCCGGAAGACCGAGGCCGCGACAGAGAAAAGCTGGCCGTTCTGGGCGAGGCGCGCCTCGACTTCAGGCACCTTGCCTGCGCGGCGGGCGGTCTTCAGCGCGGCTTCGAGCGCTTCGGCGCCGTCATAGGTGAAGCAGGAGAGAATCGACTGGTTGACCAGCCGGTCCGCGCCATTGCCGATCTGGCGCATGGCCGCAGGATTGGCCTCGACGATGCGCAACGTGATGGAATCGACGATCAGCACCGGCTCGGTAGCGAGATGGAAGAGCATGCGATAGCGGGTTTCCGCTGCCCGCATGCGTGCATATTCCTGCTCCATTGCCTCCTGGGTCTCGACCAGGCGGCGCTGCAGCTGGGCCAAACCGCGCAGATCACGCCCGATCGCCACGAAACGCCCGGTCTTTCCCAGCGCCATCGTGGAATAGCGGATCGGGACGTCGATGCCTGACCGTGTGGGATGGTTGATCTCGCGCGGCTGGACCAGGACACCACGGACGGAACCGCGGATCAGATCGTCGACCTTGGCACGGCTTTCATTGGTGACGGTCTCGATCCATTTGCGGCCACGCCAGTCCGGATCGACCTCGCCGGCCAGTTCGGCATTGCCGAGCACGATATCATGGATCACGCCATGCTCATCGATGATGAGGGCGATGTCGGACATCGAGGCAAGCAGCTTCTCGGCCAGATCCGGAGACAGGCCTTCTGCCCAGCCTATCCGGAGACCGTCAGCGTTGTTGCTGCTGGATGATCCAAATTCCATTTTCTTCTCAGCGTCCTCGGGTCGATATACCTCTAGGTCGTCATGTCAGGCAAGGTTCGGGCCAACAGCGTGCTGCCGGTTTGGGCGAAGAAAGCGGCAGCATCAAGACTCAATCAAGACGCGCCGGCTTCATCATGCGATTGACTGCTGCAACAACATCCGGCCCCGCGCAAGCCTCGATATCGGCGCCGAAGGCCAATGCTTTTGTCGGTTCCACAAGAAAGGCCGAGCCGCCTAGCAGAATCTTGACGTCCGGATTCAGCGAAGAGTCCCGGATGCGCCTGACGAGGCCGGTCAACTGACTGACCGAGGCGTCGCTGCTGGCCGTGAGGCCGACCACGTCGAACCATTCTGTCCGCACCCGCTCCAGCAGGTCCGGCCGGCTGAGGCCGATCTCGGCAACAACTTCCCAGCCATCGCGCATGAAGAAGGCCTCCGCGACCGAGGCACCGAACGTGTGCATCTCGCCCGGCACCGCCGAAATGAAGATCCGGCGCGGGGTCTGGTCGGGGTCATATTCCGGCGCGAGGGTCGGGCCGTAGACGCGGATCAACTGCTGGAGGCGGGTCATCGCGATCGTGACCTCGACAAAGCTGAGGACATCCTCCTCCCAGAGACGACCGAGCTTCCGCGCGGCCGGCCCAAGCAATTCGAGGACGATGCGGTCAAACGGCACATCGGAAATCAGCAGGTTGTCGACGAAATCCACCGCGGCTTCGACGCGCTGGTCAAGCAGGATGCGGAGGAAGCGCTCGGCAATCGCGGGCGATTCCACATCCGGAATCTCGAGCACCCTCGAGGAGAGCGCCTCGCTCGGCCGGTAGCGCGCCGGCGCTTCGCGATGGAGCAGCATCAGGCGGGGAATGATCTCGGATTCAATGGTGCGCGCGAGAGGCCCCATATCCGGCATGCTGCTGGGGTAATCGGGGCGAGCGAGCCTGTCCGGGCGAGTGGGCCTGTGGGGCGTTGCGCGAGGCATTGCACTCTCCGGGCCCGATCGCGTTACCGCTTTATCGTCCCCAAGATCGGGAACGGCGTCAGCACTCATGATGTCGTCCGAACTGCTCGCCATCCCACTCCTCCCAGAGTGTTTTGGTTCATGCGGGACTTTTCCCCCGCGCCCTTTTCTTGACGGTTCAGCGGGAGCCTCGGCGTGCTGGAAAAGATGTGACAACCAAGCGAGACACAATCTGGCAGAATGCTCGCCCTTCCGCAAATCTTTCCGGTTTCATTCATCCAGAAAACACAGCGACTTTGTTTTGTCATTGCGTCAGCTCGATGGCTCGACCGGGAAAACCCTGTGTTGGCAACACCCTCCCTCTTTTGCCGCGCCCCAACCGCGCCCTGTTTGATGACCATATTAAATGACAACAGAAGTGTCTAGTTAGATTGACAGATGTTTTTTTGAAGGCCACACTTGCTCAAATTGGCGTCAACCCGAACGAGGTGTCGCCGCATTGGGGAGTGCGCCATGAGCGAGCGTCCACGGGGTCGCAAGGCTGCCAAGCCGCTCTACACACCGGAGGAACGCCGTCGTCGGGATGCGACGCCCTGGACCCTCGTCCAGGGCATTCTTGCCCCCGTGCAGTTCCTGGTGTTCCTGGTGAGCCTGGCCCTCGTGTTCCGCTATCTCGCCACGGGCCTCGGCTACGAGGCAGCGACCCTCTCGATCATCGTGAAGACGCTGGTCCTCTACCTGATCATGGTGACGGGCTCGATCTGGGAGCATGCAGTCTTCGGGAAGTACCTGCTGGCGCCGGCCTTCTTCTGGGAAGACATGGTCAGTTTCGTGGTCATTGCCCTGCACACGGCCTATCTCGTGGCGCTCTTCACCGGCTGGGCCGGGCCGAAGGGCCAGATGGGAATCGCGCTTGCGGCCTATGCCACCTATGTCGTCAATGCCGCGCAATTCCTGCTCAAGCTGCGTGCAGCCCGGCTGCAATCCACACCGGATGTCGAGCTGACTTCCGAAGGTCTGGAGGTTGCGCCGTGACCTCCAGCCCCGCCATCCTGTCCGGATCGCAGGCTGCGTCCTGCGCCAACCCGCCGATCCTGCGCGAGCGCGGCCAGCGCGAGGTGTTCTGCGGCCTTACCGGAATCATGTGGCTGCACCGCAAGATCCAGGATGCGTTTTTCCTGATCATCGGCTCGCGGACCTGCGCACATCTGATGCAATCCGCCGCCGGCGTGATGATCTTCGCCGAGCCGCGCTTCGCCACGGCGATCATCGAGGAGCGCGACCTCGCCGGCATGGCCGATGCGAATGAGGAACTCGACCGCGTGGTGATGCGCCTGCTCGAGCGCCGCCCGGACATCAAGTTGCTTTTCCTCGTGGGCTCCTGCCCCTCCGAGGTGATCAAGCTTGACCTGTCCCGCGCGGCGAAGCGGCTATCCGAGCGCGTTTCCCCCGCCGTGCGCGTGCTGAACTATTCCGGCAGCGGCATCGAAACCACCTTCACGCAGGGCGAGGATGCCTGCCTCGCCGCCCTGGTGCCCAGCCTTGCCGAAAAGCCGGCGGAGGCGCCGGAATCGCTGCTCGTCGTCGGCGTCCTCGCCGATGCCGTGGAAGACCAGTTCCGCCGGATCTTCGCCGAGATCGGCATCCGGCAGGTCGATTTCCTGCCCGCCCGCAAGGCCGGCACCATGCCCAGCATCGGCCCGGGCACGCGCTATCTGCTGGCCCAGCCCTTCCTGGGCGAGACCGCGCGGCTGATCGAAGGCCGGGGCGGCCAGCGCATCGCCGCCCCCTTCCCGCTCGGCGCCGAGGGCGCAGCCGGCTGGGTCCATGCTGCCGGCGCCACGTTCGGCATCGCGCCCGCAATCATCGACGCGGTGATCGCCGCGCCGCGGGAGCGGGCCCGCCGGGCCGTGTCGCGCTATCGCGACATGCTGGCCGGGCGGCGCATCTTCTTCTTCCCGGACAGCCAGCTGGAAGTCCCGATCGCGCGGTTCCTCCATCGCGAGCTCGGGATGGAGCTGGTCGAGGTCGGCACGCCCTATTTCCACAAGGACCATCTCGCTGCCGATCTGGCGATGCTGCCGGCCGGTACGGCCTTCAGCGAGGGCCAGGATGTGGACCGCCAGCTCGAGCGCTGCCGCAAGGCGGCCCCGGATATCGTGGTCTGCGGGCTTGGCCTTGCCAATCCGCTCGAGGCGGAAGGCCTGACCACCAAATGGGCGATCGAGCTCGTCTTCACCCCGATCCAGGGCTTCGAGCAGGCCGGCGACCTCGCCGAATTGTTCGCGCGGCCGCTCAATCGCCGCGCAAGGCTGGAGGTGTAGGATGCAGCTCACGGTCTGGACCTACGAGGGACCTCCCCATGTCGGCGCGATGCGCGTCGCCACCGCGATGCGGGACCTGCATTACGTGCTGCATGCGCCGCAGGGCGACACCTATGCCGACCTGCTCTTCACGATGATCGAGCGCCGGTCCAAGCGGCCGCCGGTCACCTACACGACATTCCAGGCCCGCGATCTCGGCGGCGACACGGCCGCCCTGTTCCAGACGGCGTGCCACGAGGCCTATGAGCGGTTCAAGCCCAAGGCGATGATCGTCGGCGCCTCCTGCACCGGCGAGCTGATCCAGGATGATCCGGCCGGCCTTGCCAAGGCGAGCGGCCTGCCGATCCCGGTCATTCCGCTGGAATTGCCGAGCTACCAGAAAAAGGAAAACTGGGGCGCGGCCGAAACCTTCTACCAGATCGTCCGGCATCTCGCGGGCCCGCATGCGTTGCCGCCGAATGCCGCCCGCCCGGTCCGTGCGGCCGGCGAGAAGCCGCGCTGCAACCTGCTCGGCCCGACAGCCCTCGGCTTCCGCCATCGCGATGATGTCCGGGCCATTTCCGGCCTGCTGGAGCGGATGGGCATCGCCATCAATGTCACCGCGCCGTGGGAAGCCAGCCCCGCCGATATTGCCCGGCTCGGCAATGCTGATTTCAACGTGGTGCTGTATCCGGAAATCGCCGGTCCCGCCGCCCAGTGGCTCAAGCGGTCCTTCGGGCAGCCGATCGTCTCGACCGTGCCGATCGGTGTCGGCGCGACGCGCGACTTCATCACCGAGGTGGCACGGCTGGCCGAGATCGATCCGGCGCCCTTCCTCAAGGCCGAGGAAAGCCGCCTGCCCTGGTATTCGCGCTCCGTCGATTCGACCTATCTCACCGGCAAGCGCGTCTTCATCTTCGGCGATGCCACCCATGCCATCGCCGCGGCCCGCGTGGCACGCGAGGAACTCGGCTTCGAGGTGGTCGGGCTCGGCACCTACAGCCGCGAATTCGCCCGCGATGTCCGCGAGGCCGCCGCCCGCCACGGGATCGAGGCGCTGATCACCGATGATTACCTCGAGGTCGAGGCCAAGGTGGCGGAGCTCCAGCCCGAACTCGTGCTGGGCACGCAGATGGAGCGCCATATCGCCAAGCGCCTCGGCGTGCCCTGCGCCGTGATCTCGGCGCCGGTCCATGTGCAGGATTTCCCGGCACGCTATTCGCCGCAGATGGGGTTCGAAGGCGCCGATGTGCTGTTCGATACCTGGGTCCATCCGCTGATGATGGGCCTCGAGGAGCATCTGCTCGGCATGTTCCGGGATGATTTCGAATTCCATGACGGGGCCGCCCCCTCGCATCTCGGCCATGCCAGCCGCGCCCCGGCGGCGCCCCCTGCCGTGGAGCCGGCAATCGAGGTCGCGGCGCCGGCCATGGCCGCAGCCGGCACCGCCGAGATTGCCGTCGTCGAAGGACCGAGCGGCTGGGCCCCCGAGGCCGAACAGGAATTGCGGAAAATCCCCTTCTTCGTGCGGGGGAAGGCCCGCCGGAACACCGAGAGCTTCGCCGGCCAGAGAGGTATTCGCCTGATCACCGTGGAGACGCTGTACGATGCAAAAGCGCATTTCGGACGCTGACCCCGCCCCGATCCGGGTTGTGATCGTCACGATGGACGATCACCTCACCGGTGCGATCGCCCGCGCCCGGCCGCGGCTGCGGCGGGAAATGCCCGGCCTCGTGCTGCAGCTGCATTCGGCCGCCGAATGGGGCCGTCACCCCGAGGCCCTCGCCCGGTGCCGCGCCGATATCGCGAGCGGCGACATCATCATCGCGTCCATGCTGTTCATGGAAGAGCAGTACAACCCGATCCTCGATGCGTTGCTGGCCCGCCGGCCGCATTGCGACGCGATGGTCGCCTGCATGTCGGCGCCCGAGATTGTCCGCCTCACACGGATGGGCAGCTATGACATGAGCGCGCCGGTCACCGGTTTTGCCGCCTTCCTCAAGAAGCTGCGCGGCAATACCAAGGGCGGCACCGGCGCCCACCAGATGAAGATGCTGCGGCGCATCCCGCAGATCCTCAAATACATTCCCGGCGCGGCGCAGGATATCCGCGCCTATTTCCTGACCATGCAATACTGGCTGGCCGGCTCCGAGGACAACGCGCTCAATCTCGTGCGGTTCCTGATCAACCGCTATGCCGCCGGTCCGCGCCAGGCCTACCGGAACAGCCTGAAGCCGGCTCTGCCGATGGAATATCCGGATACCGGCATCTATCACCCGGCCATGCCGGGCCGCATCGGCGAGAAGGCGGAATCGCTTCCCGAGCGCCGCGATGCCAAGGGCGTGGTCGGGCTGCTGGTGATGCGTTCGTATCTGCTGGCCGGCAATACCGCGCATTATGACGGCGTGATCGCCGCCATCGAGGCGCGCGGCTACCGGGTGATCCCGGCCTTTGCCAGCGGCCTCGATGCCCGCCCGGCGATCGAGCAGTATTTCATGCGGGACGGCCAGTGCCGGATCGATGCCATGGTCTCGCTGACCGGCTTCTCGCTGGTCGGCGGCCCGGCCTATAACGATGCGGAAGCGGCCGAAGCCATGCTGCGCCGGCTCGACGTGCCGTATATCGCCGCCCATGCCGTCGAGTTCCAGTCGCTGCAGGAATGGGGCGCCTCGGATCGCGGGCTGCTGCCGGTCGAGGCCACCATCATGGTCGCCATCCCGGAACTTGACGGCGCGACCGGTTCCATCGTCTTCGGGGGCCGGGCCGATCCTTCCGCCGGCGCCTGCACGGGCTGCGCGCGGAATTGCCGTTTCGAGGGCGCCAGCGACGACCGGCCGATGCAATCCTGCCCGGACCGCGCCGACATGCTCGCAGCGCGGATCGACAGGCTGGTCACCCTGCGGCAGACCCGCCGCGAGGCGCGCAAGGTCGGGATCGTGATCTTCAACTTCCCGCCCAATGCCGGCAATACCGGTACGGCAGCCTATCTCGGCGTGTTCGAATCGCTCTTCAACACGCTGCGCGGCCTTGCCGATGCGGGCTACCGCGTCGAGATGCCGGACAGCGTCGACACGCTCCGCAAGGCGATTGTCGAGGGCAATGCCAGCCGCTTCTGCGCGCCGGCGAATGTCCATCACCGGATCCCGCTTTCCGACCATGTCCGCCGCGAGACCTGGCTGAACGAGATCGAGAAGCAATGGGGCCCGGCGCCGGGACGCCACCAGACCGACGGCGCCAGCCTGTTCGTGCTGGGCGCACGGTTCGGCGATGTCTTTGTCGGCGTCCAGCCCTCTTTCGGCTATGAAGGCGATCCGATGCGCCTGCTCTTCGAGAAGGGCTTCGCGCCGACCCATGCCTTCTCGGCCTTCTATCGCTGGCTGCGCGAGGATTTCGGCGCGAATGCCGTGCTGCATTTCGGGACGCATGGCGCGCTCGAATTCATGCCCGGCAAGCAGACCGGCCTTTCCGGCTCGTCCTGGCCCGACCGGCTGATCGGCGACCTGCCGAATGTCTATCTCTATGCCTCGAACAACCCCTCCGAAGGGGCGCTGGCCAAGCGCCGTTCGGCGGCGACGCTGCTGAGCTATCTCACCCCGCCGGTCGCGCATGCCGGGCTCTATCGCGGCCTGCTCGACCTGAAGGCCTCGATCGATCGCTGGCGCAGCCTGCATGGCGGCCCCGAAGCCGATCGCGGCGCGCTGGCCGAACTCATCCAGAGCCAGGCAGCGGCAGTCGATCTCGTTCCGGCCGAGCCGCTCTGGCAGGACAACCACGAGGCCGAGATCCGCCAGCTCGGCGAGAAGGTGCTCGAACTCGAATATGCCCTGATCCCGCATGGGCTGCATGTCGTCGGCGAGCCGATGGAACGCGAGGCGCGGATCGAGATGCTGGCTGCCATGGCGGATGCCGGCGATGGCTGGCATCCCAGCCGCGCAGCCCTCGAAAAGCTGGCCGACGGCGACCTGCCGGATGCCGAGAATGCCAACGAGGCCGCCAGTTTCGCCAAGCTCTCGCGGGCGAACGGGTTCCTGTCGGCCGATTCCGAATTGCCGGCGATCCTGCAGGCGCTCGAAGGCCGCTTCATCTCACCGGCCCAGGGTGGGGATGTGCTGCGCACGCCGTCGGTGCTGCCGACCGGGCGCAACCTCCACAGCTTCGATCCGTTCCGTATCCCGAGCGCCTATGCCCGGCTCGACGGCGCGCGGCAGGCGGAGAAGCTGCTCGCCCGCCACGCTGCCGAAGGGCATGGCCTGCCGCACAAGGTGGCGCTCGTGCTCTGGGGCGCCGACAATGTGAAGACCGAGGGCGGACCCATCGCCCAGGCGCTGGCCCTGATGGGCGCCGAGCCCCGCTTCGACGGCTATGGCCGCCTTGTGGGCGCGCAGCTGATCCCGCTCGAGACGCTCGGCCGGCCGCGGATCGACGTGATGATGACGCTGTCCGGCATCTTCCGCGACCTGCTGCCGCTCCAGACGCGCCTTCTGGCCGAAGCCGCCTATCTCGCGGCGAGCGCCGAGGAACCGGAGCATCTCAACTTCATCCGGGCCCATGCCCTCGCCTATCAGGCCGAGCATGGCTGTGACCTCGAGACCGCCGCCTTGCGCGTCTTCTCGAATGCCGACGGCGCCTATGGCTCCAACGTCAACCATCTGGTCGAGAACGGGAAATGGCAGGAAGAGGATGAGCTGGCGGAAACCTATTCCCGCCGCAAATGCTTCGCCTATGGCCGCCAGGGCAACCCGAACGCCCAGCCGGCCCTGCTCAACTCCATGCTCAGCCGTGTCGAGCTGACCTACCAGAACCTCGAATCGGTCGAAGTGGGTGTCACCAGCCTCGACCAGTATTTCGATACGCTGGGCGGGATCAGCAAGGCGGCCAGCCGCGCGCGCGGCGGGGCTTCTGTTCCGGTCTATATCGGCGACCAGACCCGCGGCGACGGCCTTGTCCGGACGCTCGGCGAGCAGGTCGCGCTCGAGGCCCGGTCCCGCGTGCTCAACCCGAAATGGTACGAGGGCATGCTCAAGCATGGCTATGAGGGCGTGCGCCAGATCGAGGAGCATGTCCGCAACACGATGGGCTGGTCGGCCACGACCGGCCAGGTGGCGCCCTGGGTCTACAAGCAGATCACCGCGACCTTCGTTCTGGATCCGGAAATGCGCGAGCGCATGGCCGAACTGAACCCGGTCGCCGCGGCGAAGGTCGCGCAGCGCCTGATCGAGGCGCATGAACGCAATTACTGGCAACCCGATGCCGAGACTCTCGACGCGCTCAGGAACGCGGAAGAGACGCTCGAGGATCGGATCGAAGGGGTCGGCATGGAGGTCGCAGCATGACATTACTTTACCGCCATCCCACCCTGAAGGACCGCCCCGAAAGGGGCGCCGGCGACGGCGATGGCAGCGTCCAGGTCCATCTCGACCCGACGACCCAGATCGAGACAGCGAAGGTCTTCGCGGTCTATGGCAAGGGCGGCATCGGCAAGAGCACGACCTCGTCCAATCTCTCGGTCGCCTTCTCGAAACTGGGCAAGCGCGTGCTCCAGATCGGGTGCGATCCCAAGCACGATTCCACCTTCACGCTGACCAAGCGCCTGATCCCCACGGTGATCGACGTTCTGGAAACCGTGAATTTCCATTCCGAAGAGCTCCGCGTCGAGGATTTCGTCTTCGAGGGCTATAACGGGGTGATGTGTGTCGAGGCGGGCGGTCCGCCGGCGGGCACCGGTTGCGGCGGCTATGTCGTCGGCCAGACGGTGAAGCTCCTGAAGGAGCATCACCTGCTCGACGATACGGATGTCGTGATCTTCGACGTGCTCGGCGACGTGGTCTGCGGTGGCTTTGCCGCGCCGCTCCAGCATGCCGAACGGGCGGTCATCGTGACCGCGAACGATTTCGACTCGATCTTCGCGATGAACCGCATCGTCGCGGCCATCAAGGCCAAGTCGAAGAACTATGACGTGCGCGTCGGCGGCGTGATCGCCAACCGGAGCGCCGGCACGGACGAGATCGACCGGTTCAATGCCGCGACGGGTTTGAAGCGCCTCGCGCATTTCCGCGATGTTGATGCCATCCGCCGGTCACGCCTCAAGAAATCGACGATGTTCGAGATGGACGACACGCCCGAGCTCAATGCCGTCCGGGCGGAATACATGCAGCTGGCCGAGACGCTCTGGGCCGGCACGGACGAACTGGATGCCCGGCCCATGAAGGACCGGGAGATCTTCGACTTCCTGGGATATGAATGATGGCCAGCACCACCTACGACAAGCGCAAGGGTGAACTCGAGACCTATTTCGACCGCACCGCGGCCGATGCCTGGGCCCGGTTGACCTCGGATGCCCCGGTCAGCGGAATCCGTGCCACGGTGCGGGCGGGGCGGGATTCGATGCGCCAGCGCCTGCTCGACTGGCTGCCCGAGGACATGAAAGGCTACCGGCTGCTGGATGCCGGCTGCGGCACCGGGGCGCTGTCGGTGGAAGCCGCGCGGCGCGGAGCCGAAGTCGTGGCGATCGACATTTCCGCCACGCTGATCGCACTGGCCCAGGAGCGCAGCCCGCGCGATCTCGGTGGCGGATCGATCGAATTCCGGGTCGGCGACATGCTCGATCCGGCGCTCGGCCGGTTCGACGGCATGGTGGCGATGGATTCGCTGATCCATTACGACACGCCGGATATTGCCCGCGCGCTGGCCGGCCTGGTCGAGCGGGTTGCCGGCCCGATGCTGGTCACCGTGGCACCCAAGACCCCGCTGCTCACGGCCATGCACATGGCCGGACGGTTCTTCCCGCGCGGCGACCGCGCGCCGGCCATCGTGCCGGTCAGCGCGGCGCGGCTCGGCCGGGAAATGACCCGTCACCTGCCGCTGGCTGGCCGGAAGATCCGGGAAACCCACCGCGTATCGCGGGGTTTCTACATTTCCGAAGCCTTGCGCATCGCTCCGGCGGAGGGCCATGCATGATCAACCTCAACCGCCTGATCCTGGAACAGCTGAAGCGGATCGATTCCCGCTATCTTCCCTTCGCCGACGCCGCCACGCCGGAGCTTCCACTCGGGCGGCTGTTGCGGCTGGCGCTGTTCCAGGTTTCGGTAGGTATGGCAACGGTGCTGCTGCTCGGCACGCTCAACCGGGTGATGATCGTCGAGCTGAGCGTCTCCGCCTCGCTTGTCGCGGTTATGGTGGCGATCCCCTTCCTGGCTGCGCCCTTCCGGGCGCTGGTCGGGTTCCGGTCGGACACGCATCGCTCCGCCTTCGGCCTGAGGCGCGTGCCCTATGTCTGGACCGGCACGCTGCTGCAGTTCAGCGGGCTGGCCATCATGCCCTTCGCGGTTCTCCTGCTCGGCACCGACCATAACGCACCCGCCTGGGTCGGTCAGGTCGCGGCCGCCCTCGCCTTCCTGCTGGCCGGCACGGGCCTGCACACGACGCAGACGGCCGGGCTTGCCCTCGCCACCGACCTCGCCGCCGAGGATCAGCGGCCCCGTGTCGTCGCGCTGATGTATGTCGTGTTCCTGATCGGCACGATCGTCAGCGGCTATGTGTTCTCGCTGTTCCTGGCCGATTTCAGCCCGGTGCGCCTGATCCAGGTGGTCCAGGGCGCGGCGGTGGCGACCTTCATCCTCAATGTGGTCGCGCTCTGGAAGCAGGAGGCGCGCCGCGCGCCGCCGCCCAGGACCGAAACAAAGCCGAGCTTCCGCGAGGCCTGGGCGCTGTTCGCCGCCAACAGGCCGGCGAGGCGCTTCCTCGTGGCGGTCGGCTTCGGCACGGCCGGGTTCAACATGCAGGACATCATCCTCGAGCCGTACGGCGCCGAGGTGCTGGGGCTGTCGGTCAGCGCGACGACGATGCTGACGGCCCTCCTCGGTGCGGGCTCGCTGGTGGCGTTCGCGCTGGCGGCGCGCTGGCTGGCCCTCGGGCTCCATCCCTGCCGGCTGGCGGCATTCGGCGTGCTGGCCGGGCTGGTGGCCTTCCCCATGGTGATCTTTGCCGGCGCGCTGCAATCGCCGATCCTGTTCCAGGCCGGAGTTTGCCTGATCGGCTTCGGCGCCGGACTCTTCGCCGTCAGCACGCTGATGGCCGCGATGTCGCTGGAAACCGGCGGCCTGACCGGCCTCGCGCTCGGCGCCTGGGGTGCCGTGCAGGCCAGTTGCGCCGGCCTCGCCATCGCCTTGGGCGGGATCGTCCGCGACAGCATTGCCATGCTGGGCAAGGCGGGCTCGCTCGGGGCGGCGGTCACCTCACCCTCCGCCGCCTATGGCTTCGTCTACCACATCGAAATCCTGCTTCTTTTCTCGACGCTTGTCGCGCTCGGGCCGCTGGTCCGCACACGGTTCAGCCGCGAGGAAAGGGGCTCGACCCGACTGCGTCTTGCCGAGTTCCCCAGTTAACCCCCGCTTCGAGGAGGACATCCCATGGAGCCACAAAGTTTCGCCAACCATTACGATCTCGCGATCGTCTCGCTGTACATGTTCTGGATCTTCTTTGCCGGGCTGATCTACTACCTGCAGCGCGAAGCCCAGCGCGAAGGCTACCCGGTCGAGGAAGCCACGCAGCCCGGCAAGTTCCGGCTGAAGAGCCTCATGTTCTACCCGCCGGCAAAAACCTTCCTTCTGCCCGACGGGTCGACCAAGATCGCCCCGGATGGGATGCCGGATGCCCGCCCTGTTCCGGGCAAGGCCATCTCGAGAGTCCCGGGTGCCCCGATCGAGCCCAACAATACCGTTCCGCTGAATGATTGCATCGGGCCGGGCTCCTGGGCCGAACGCGCCGACAAGCCGGACCTGACCACCCATATGACGCCGCGAATCGTGCCGATGCGCGTCGCCACCAGCTACACCACAGCCTCGCGCGATCCTGATCCCCGCGGCATGCCGGTGGTCGGCTGTGACGGCGCAATCGGCGGCAACGTCGTCGATATCTGGGTCGACCGCTCGGAAGCCCTCGCCCGCTATCTCGAGGTCGAAACGGCCAAGGGCAAGCGCCGCGTCCTGCTGCCGATAACCTTCTCGGTGGTCAAGACCTGGCCGGGCCGCGTGGTCGTGGATGCGATTACCGGTGCGCAATTCGAGAATGTCCCCGGCACGGCCAAGCCGGATATCGTGACCCTGCTCGAAGAGGACAAGATCTGCGCCTATTACGGCTCGGGTACCCTCTATGCGACGCCGGACCGTGCGGAGCCGCTGATATGAGTAATCACGACGATTTCGCCGTAGAGCCGGTGCGGGGCCTTCCCGCCCGGCTTCCGGAGGGCGAAACCCTGCTCTGGCAGGGAGCGCCCGACTGGAAGGTCCTCGCCTGGCGCGGCTTCCACCTGCGCTTCGTCTCGGCCTATTTCGGTGTGCTGATCGGCTGGACCGCTTTCAGCACCTGGTGGGTCGGCGGTGGCTGGCCGATGGTGTTCCGCTCCATCGTGCCGATCACCCTTGCCGCCCTGCTCGCCATCGGCCTGCTGGCGCTCGTCGCCTGGATGGTCGCGCGATCGAGCGTCTACAGCATCACCTCGAAGCGCGTCGTGATGCGGTTCGGCGTGGCCCTGCCGATGACGTTCAACCTCCCCTTCGCCTGCATCGAGGGCGCCTCGGCCCGCCGCTGGGCGGATGGTTCCGGCGATATCAGCCTGGCGATGGGCGAGAAAAGCGGCCTCAACGCGCTGGTGCTCTGGCCGCATGCCCGGCCCTGGCATCTGAGCAAGCCGGAGCCGAGCTTCCGCGCCATCGCGGATCTCGACGCGGTCGCCGCCGTTTTGGCCAATGCCCTCAAGGCAGCCAATCCGGAAGGCGAGACGAGCCTGATGCCGCCGGCGGCACGCCCCGTGCCGTTGCCGGACACGCCGCTGATCGAGGGGTCGTCCCTCGCATCGGCCGCCCGCTGAGACAGGAGACGACGATGGCACAGGTGGCAAAAGGTTCGGTTTTCCCGGGATGGTTCCTGGCCGGAGCCGGTGGCCTGATGGCCCTTGCCTTGGTCTCGGCCGGGATCGGCCGTTACCAGAAATCGGTCAACGGGCCGGCACCGATGCCGCCCGTTATCGCCGAGGTCTCGATCCGCTTCGATGGCCAGCAGGATGGCAGCATGCTTATCCGGCGGCTTCCCGATGACAGGGTGATCGAGCATCTCCCCACCGATGGAAGCGGCTTCATGCGCGGCATCCATCGCAGCCTCAACCGCGACCGCGCCATGCGGCAGCTCGACCCGGCCGCCCCCTATCTGCTGGTCCGGCGCACCAATGGCCGCCAGGCGGTCATCGACCCGCTCTCGGGGGAGCGGATCGAACTCGACGGTTTCGGCCCCAGCCACAGCCAGCATGTCGGCCGGCTGATTGACCAGGGACAAAGCCAGACCGGACTTTCCACGCCTAGCATGACGAAAAACCAGAACTAAACGGAGCAAAACCGATGCAGCTTGGAACCCATTCCCCCCCGGACATGCACGCCCGCAAATTCGATGTCGGCTGCACGATCCGTGTGTCCCATACCTTCGAAAGCCTCCATGCCCATGTCGAGCTGGATGACAACATCCCGATCTTTCCGGGCGACGAGGTGATCGTCCATGGCTCGCCGGTGAAGGTGCCCTATGGCGAGACTGCCGAAATCCGCCGGACCGCCACGGTTGTCCGCGCCGGTCCGATCGAACGGCTGTGGACCAAGGCCACAGGCCGTCTCGAAATGATGGAACTGCTTGAATTCAGCTTCTCGGAAAGGACCCGGCTATGAGCGCGACCACCACACTCGATGTCCGCAATGCCCCGGCGATCGACACCACGGAAGCCACGCGGATGGCGCAGGCCGACACGGTCCTGACGCCGCGTTTCTACACGACCGATTTTGACGAACTCGACCGGGTCGATGTCACGCCCGTCCGTGCGGAATGGGATGCGCTGCTTGCCGAGATGAAGAGCGACCCGAACAAGGGCCATTTCGTGCGGAATGCCGAATGGAACCCGGACATGTCCCATCTGCAGGGGCAGCTCCGCAAGGAGATGATCGATTTCCTGATCAGCTCCTGCACGGCCGAATTCTCGGGCTGCGTCCTCTACGCGGAAATGAAGAAGCGCGGGAAGAACAAGGAAATCTGCGATCTCTTCAAGTATATGAGCCGCGATGAAGCCCGCCATGCCGGATTCATCAACGACGCGCTGAAGGATTTCGGTGTCGGTGTCGATCTCGGCTTCCTGACGAAGTCGAAGAAATACACCTATTTCAAGCCGAAATACATTTTCTACGCGACCTACCTGTCCGAGAAGATCGGCTATGCCCGCTATATCACCATCTTCCGGCATCTCGAAAAGCATCCGGAACTGCGGATCCACCCGATCTTCAAGTGGTTCCAGGAATGGTGCAATGACGAGTTCCGGCATGGAGAGGCGTTCTCGCTGCTGATGCGGGCCAACCCGCATCTGCTGCGCGGCTACAACAAGTACTGGATCCGCTTCTTCCTGCTCGCCGTGTTCTCGACCATGTATGTCCGCGACCATGCCCGGCCTGCCTTCCACGAGGCGCTCGGCATCGATCCGAAGGAATACGGGATGCGCGTTTTCCGGGTGACGTCGGAAATCTCGCGCCAGTGCTTCCCGCTGGAGCTCGATATCGATCACCCGGCCTTCCAGCCGGGCCTCGAGCGGCTGCTCATGCTCAATAACAAGATCGCCGATGCCGACGAGCAGGGCGGCGTGATGGGCAAGATCAAGCGCTACGCTGCCATGGCGCAGGTCGCGGCGACGCTGGCGAAGCTCTACTTCCTGCCCGTCAAGACCAACGAGATCCCGGCCACCAGCCGGCTCCATCCGAGCTACTGAACCGGAACCGCCCGATGGACGCGCTCGCCCTCCCGATCGTCATGACGCTCTTCGTCTGGTGGTTCGCCACCGGCGCAGTGCTTTTCCTGACCGGGCTGCCGCGTGCGACCCATGGCTGGAGCATGGCCCTTGCCACGCTGGTCGGACTGGGCGGTCTTGCCGCCCTGTTTGCCAGCGCGCGCATGGCCACGCCGGCCGGCGCCTATATCGCCTTTTTCGGCGCGATGGCCGTCTGGGCCTGGAACGAGGTCGGATTCCTGCTCGGCCATGTCACGGGGAGCCGCCGGACCCCCTCGCCGCCCGGCATCCGGGGGTGGGGGCGCTTCGTCGCGGCGACACAGACGCTGATCCATCATGAGTTGCTGATCCTCGCCTCGGCCCTGGCGATCCTTGCGGTCACCTGGGACGAGCCCAACCAGGTCGGGATCCGGCTGTTCCTGGTGCTCTGGCTGATGCGGCTGAGCACCAAATTCAACATTTTCCTCGGCGTGCCGAACGTGACGGTCCAATTCCTGCCGGCGCACCTCGCCTATCTCGCCACCTATTTCAGGAACCGGCCGATGAACGGGCTGTTTCCCTTCTCGGTCACGGCGTCGACACTGGTGACAGCCTGGCTGTGCCACAGCATGCTCGCCGCGCCACCCGGCAGTTTCGAGGCCACCGGCCATGCGCTGATCGCGGCGTTGATGGCCCTTGCGGTGC
Source organism: Hyphomicrobiales bacterium (assembly GCA_027484605.1). Taxonomy (GTDB): domain Bacteria; phylum Pseudomonadota; class Alphaproteobacteria; order Rhizobiales; family Beijerinckiaceae; genus Rhabdaerophilum. Next base: position 36,089 of record JAIXSR010000050.1, read on the forward strand.
TGGAACATTGGTTCCTCGTCATCCCCCTGCCTTTCGGCGAGCTCTGGTCCTGGGGCCTCGCTTCACGTCCGCCGGTGCCGGAAGCACCGAAACCGACCGAAGCCGCGGAGCGGGTTGCCACCTGCCCGGTGCTTCTTCCCATAAGCCAGCCTGGAACGGCGCCTGCCGTTGCACCGGAAACCTGGCCGAAGTCCCTAGTCTGTGGAGGAACCAGCCGATGAAATTCGAGACTTTCTTTCGCCGCGAGCTGGCCTCGCTCCGCAACGAGGGCCGTTACCGTGTTTTCGCCGATCTCGAACGCAAGGCCGGGCAATTCCCCCGCGCGATGTTCCATGGGCCGTCCGGCCCGCGCGAGGTCACGGTCTGGTGCTCGAATGACTATCTCGGCATGGGCCAGCACCCGGACGTGATCGACGCCATGCATGACGCACTCGATGCGTGCGGGGCCGGCGCGGGGGGCACGCGCAACATCGCGGGCACCAACCATTACCATGTGATGATCGAGAAGGAGCTGGCCGCGCTCCACAACAAGGAAGCGGCACTGCTGTTCAATTCCGGTTACATGTCGAACTGGGCCGCGATCAGCACGATCGCCTCGAAGCTGCCGGAATGCGTCATCCTCTCGGATGCGCTCAACCATGCCTCGATGATCGAGGGGATGCGGCACAGCCGGGCGAAGAAGATTGTCTTCGAGCATAACAATCCGGACGACCTGCGCCGGCATCTGCGCGCGCTCGATCCGAAGGTGCCGAAATTCGTGTTGTTCGAATCCGTCTATTCGATGGATGGCGACATTGCGCCCGTGCGCGAAATCGTCGAGGCGGCCGAGGATTACGGTGCGCTGACCTATATCGACGAGGTCCATTCCGTCGGGCTCTACGGCCCGGGCGGGGCAGGCATTGCCGCGCGGGACGGGATGAGTGACCGGATCGATATCGTGGAGGGTACGCTCGGCAAGGCCTTCGGCGTGCTCGGCGGCTACATTGCCGGCTCGGCCGCGATGTGTGACTTCGTCCGCAGCTTCGCTTCCGGCTTCATCTTCTCGACGGCCCTGCCGCCGGCCATTGCCGCGGGTGCGCTGGCCAGCATCCGGCATCTCCGGAACAGCGATGCCGAACGCGCGGGCCATCAGGAACGCGTGGCCCAGGTCCGGGCAGCGCTCGACGAGGCCGGGATCCCGCATATGCCGAATCCCAGCCATATCGTGCCGGTAATGGTGGGCGATGCGACCCTCTGCAAGAAGCTCAGCGATGACCTGATCGAGCGGTTCGACATCTATGTCCAGCCGATCAACTATCCGACCGTGCCGCGCGGCACGGAACGGTTGAGGATCACCCCGACCCCGTTGCATTCGGACGAGGATATCCGCAATCTGGTGGAGGCGCTGTCCTCGATCTGGTCCATGGTCGGACTCAAACGGGCGGCGTGACAATTTGTCATCCAGTCGCCTCCCTGCCGCGTATATTTGTCCATCGCGGGTCAATGCCGCGAACCAAGCCGAGGAAATGCCATGAGAGCTCTTGTATTTTCGGTCGCTGCGCTTGCTCTGACGCCGGTTGCGGCGAAAGCCCAGGATGCCGAGGCCGGCGGGCGGGTCTTCGCCCAGTGCCGCACCTGCCACCAGATCGGCGAAGGCGCCAAGAACGGTGTCGGCCCGCAACTGAATGGTCTCTTCGGCCGCAAGGCGGGATCCGTCGAGGGTTATTCCTATTCCAACGCCTACAAGGCGCTGGACAAGGCGTGGAGCGAAGAGAACTTCACCGTCTACATCAAGGATCCGCGCGGCGTGACGCCAGGCACCAAGATGGTCTATCCCGGCCTGAAGGATGAAACGCAGATCAAGAACCTGATCGCCTTCCTCAACCAGTACGGCGCCGACGGGAAGAAGAAGTGATTCCGGATGCGATGCACGCCCGGCGGGCGTGTCTTCGATCCTGTTGACGAACGGGTATTGATCCGGCTCACTGCAAAGCGAGCCGGATTTTCTTTTTTCTGTTGCACTCTTCAGACACGGCTAGGGCGAAAGACGAGCGTAGACCACGCAGCACCAAATTGGGGGCGTTCATGGAAAAGCTGAAGCAATTCGTTCAAGATAACCTGCTGCTTTCGATGTTTCTGGTGAGTCTGCTGACATCTGTCGCAACCGTAAGCCTGATGACACCCCGCCAGGTTGTCGGCCCAGTCGGTCCGCAGGGACCCGCCGGCCCGGCGGGTGCCCAAGGTCCGGCCGGTGCCCAAGGTCCTGCCGGGGCGCAAGGACCTGCCGGGGCGCAGGGGCCTGCCGGGGCGCAGGGGCCTGCCGGGGCGCAGGGGCCTGCCGGGGCGCAGGGGCCTGCCGGAGCACCGGGAACTGCCGGGGCGCAGGGTTCGGCGGGTCCGGCCGGTGAGCGCGGCCCCGCCGGTCCGCAAGGACCAGCAGGGGTTCCCGGCGAACGCGGTCCTGCCGGGCCGCAGGGCCCGGCCGGAGAACGTGGCCCGCAGGGCGAGCGCGGTCCTGCCGGCGGCTGATCGCCGCTCAGGTCAGCGCGCCGCGTGCCTCGACCTCCGTCCGGCCGATGATCTCGTCGCCGCGGACGAAGACGAGGCTGCCGACAACATTGACCACCGGGCAGACATGGTTGGGGATGACCCGGACGATATCGCCGACTTTCGGGCGGTCGTTGCAGCGGGAGAGATCAAGGAAGCCATGTTCCTCGGCGAAGCGGGCCAGTTCCGCCTCGGGATGCTCGAGGAAATGGCCATAGCCCTTGAGGCCCCAGCCGGTATCGGTGGTGAAGACCTTCGAGCCCGCATCGAGAATGCCACGCTCCGGCCCGCCGCGGCTGACCACGGTGGTATAGACCATCAGCGCGCAATCCTCCTGCCGGGCATAGCCGGCAGCGATCATCATCCGGTCATTGAAGATCGAGGTGCCGGCCCGATGCTCGGTCTGCCCTTCGATGGCGCCGAGGGTCAGCAGGTTCGGCGTTCCGCCCGAGGACAAGGCCTCGAAGGCGATGCCGTGTTCCGCGAGCCCGTCACGCACGGCCTGCACGAAGGCATTGGTCACCGCTGCGCCGTCTTCCGGCGGATAGAGCATCAACCCCTCGAAAACGAGGCCGGGCGTTGCCACGATCTGTCGCGCCAGCGCGATGGCCTCGCCCGGTGTCTCGACACCCGCGCGCTTGCGCCCGGTATCCACTTCCACCCGGACGAACAGCGTGGTGCCGGCCTGCGCCGCCGCCCGGCCGAGATGCTCGACCACCAGCGGATTGTCGGCTGCAACGCGCATGGTCACGCCCTGCATGAGCCGGGCGAGCCGCGCCATCTTCTCCTCGCCGAGGAGATTGTAGGAAATGAAGATATCCTCCGCGCCGCCGGCCGCCATGGCTTCGGCCTCGCCGATCTTCTGGCAGGTGATACCCTTCGCGCCAGCCTCAAGCTGTCTCTGCATCAGCTCGACGGATTTATGCGTCTTGATATGCGGGCGGTTGGCGATGCCCTTCGCATCGCAGGCCGCCTGGGCCTTGGCGATGTTGCGATCGACGACATCAAGATCGACCACGAGTTGCGGCGTGCCGAATTCCTGCGCGATGCGCGTCTTCAGATCGGCCATGGCTCAGCCCTTCACCAGCAGGATCGCCTCGATCTCCACCGCCATGCGGTTCGGCAGCGAGCCCATACCCACGGCCGAGCGGGCATGGCGGCCGGCATCGCCCAGGACATCGACCAGAAGGTCGGAGCAGCCATTGATCACCTTGGGATGATCGGCGAAATCCGGTTCGGCATTGACCATGCCGAGCAGCTTGACCACCGCCTCGATGCGGGAGAGATCGCCCAGAGCGGCCTTCGCCACGGCCAGCAATTGCAGGCCGGTCAGCCGCGCTTCCTGATACGCCTCCTCGATCGAGATGTCGCGGCCGAGCCGGCCGGCGCGGTAGGTGCCATCGGGCTGCTTGGGCCCCTGCCCCGAGAGGTAGAGCAGGTTTCCGGCGAAGCGATACGGCACGTAATTGGCCACCGGCACGGGCACGGGCGGCAGGACGAGACCGAGGCTGGCGAGGCGCTGTTCGGGGGTCATGCATTCACCTTCGGAAAGCGGCTCGAGCGCTTCGGATGCCACCATCTGCCCTTCAGCACCACGCCTTCGGAGACGATCTTCTGGTTGCCGATCAGGTGCTCGCCGGTCACGTCGACATAGTCGAACTTGCCCTCGCGCACCGTGAGGATGGTTGCATCGCCCAAAGCGCCGACCTTGAGCGAGCCGTATTCCGGGCGCCTGAGCATCATGCCGGCATTGACGGTCGAGGCCTTCACAACCTCGTAGAGGCTGACGCCGAGGCAGAGGAATTTCGACATCGTCGTCACCTGGTCGAAAGCCGGGCCGTTGATGCAGAGCTGGTGGACATCGGAAGAGATGGTATCCGGCATGAAGCCGTTGGCGAGCATGGCGCGCGTCGTCTTGAAGGCGAAGGAGCCCTTGCCATGGCCGATATCGAACAGGACGCCGCGCTTGCGGGCCGCGAGCACGGCCGGCTTGACCGTGCCCTGCGCCGTGGCGGGCGAGTTCGGGAAGGGCCGGAAGGCATGGGTCAGCACATCGCCCGGCCGCAGCATGTCCAGCACTTCCTCATAGGAGGGCGGCGGATGGTCGATATGGCACATCAGCGGCATGCCGACTTCCTCGGCCACCTGCAGCGCGATGTTCAGCGGCGCGGTGCCCTGCTCGCCCGAGGCATGGAGGCCGACGCGGACCTTGATGCCGACGATGAGATCGCGGTTGGCATCCGCCACCTCCGCGCAGGCGATCGGGTTCATCATCCTGAGGTCGATGCTCTCGCCCACCATGACGCGGCTGTCGAAGCCGTAGATGCCGGCATGGCTGACATGGAGATAGGCGAGGATGCGGGCCTGGCTGTGCTCGATCACGTGCTTGCGGAAGCCGGGCCAGTTGCCCGGGCCGGCCGAGCCGGTATCGACCGAGGTGGTGACCCCGGATATGCGGCAGAATTCATCCGCATCGATGCCGAGCGAGGTGCCGCCCCAATAGACATGGGTATGCATGTCGATGAGCCCGGGCGTGACGATATAGCCCGAGACGTCGCGCGTTTCCTTCGCGCCCTTCAGGTCCTTGCCGAAGCCGGAGACCTTGCCGTTGGTGAAGGCGACATCGAGGATGCCGTCATGCTTCTGCGACGGGTCGATCACCCGGCCGCCTTTCAGGATCAGATCATGCATGGCGTCCTCCCTGGGTTGCGCCTGTCGGGATTGGTGTGATTGTCATGGCCTGCCCGGTCCGGCCATGACCTCGATTGTCAGTCCGGAACCACGGCGCCCTTGCGCTCGACGATCATCCGGTATTGCGCGGGCTCGCGGTGGCGCGCGAAATTGAAGGTGGAATTCTTGTAGCTCTGGCCAAGATCGAGATCGCAGCGGGCGACGACAAGCTCGTCCTCGCGCGTCACCGCCTGGGCGACGATCTCGCCCGTCGGCGCGATGATGCAGGAGCCGCCGATCATCTCGCAGCCTTCCTCGACACCGCATTTCGCCACGCCGACGACCCAGCTGGCATTCTGGTAGGCGCCGGCCTGCATGACGAGATGGTTATGGAAATCGCCGAGCCGGTCATGCGCCGGGGCCGGCGGGTTATGGACCGGCGTGTTGTAGCCGAGGATGATCATTTCCACGCCCTGCAGGCCCATGACGCGGTAGCTTTCCGGCCAGCGGCGGTCATTGCAGATCATCTGGCCGAACAGGCCGGATTGCAGGTCGCCCCCTGCCCGAACGACCGGCCAGGACAGGGTGCCGACCTCGAAATAGCGCTTCTCCAGATGCTGGAAGGCCCGCCAGGGCTCGTGCTCGGCATGGCCGGGGAGATGGATCTTCCGGTATTTCGTCAGGATCCGTCCGTCCTTGCCGACGAGGATCTGCGTGTTGAAGCGGCGGATGCGGTCCGCCTCCTCCACAAGTTCGGCAAAACCGAGCGTGAAGGCGAGGCCGAGTTCGCGGGCCGCAGTGAAGAGCGGCGCGGTCTCGTTCGAGGGCATCTCGCGCTCGAAGAACGTGTCGATTTCGGCCTGATCTGCCATGAACCAGCGCGGGAAGAAGGTGGTCAGCGCCAGTTCCGGAAAGGCGACGAGATCGCAGCCATTGCGGGCGGCCTCGCGCATCAGCGTGACCATGCGGGCGACGACCGCCGAGCGGCTGTCGCTGCGCTGGATGGCGCCGAGCTGCGCGGCACCGACGGTGATAACCCGGCTCATCCCTCGACCTCCTCCGGCGTGCGGCCGACAATCGCCGTGTAGACGGCAGGATCGGTGGCGCCTTCCGTGCCATAGAACAGGATGCGGGAGGTGGCGTCGATCCCCAAAGCCGCCCGCCATTCCGGATGCCCGCAGACCTGCCGGAACCCGGCCAGCCCCGCCACGCCGGATTCACCGCCGACCACGCCCTCCTCCGCCAGCCGGCGCATCGCGGCGGCGGCATCGTCGTCGGTGACGGTCAGGAAGGCATCGGCGCCGGGATCGAGGATCGTCCAGGCGAGGATCGAAGGCTCGCCGCAGGCCAGCCCGGCGATGATCGTCTCGAGATCACCGGTGACGTTGGTGATCGTGCCCGCCCTGGCACTGGCAAGCAGGCAGGCGGCGTTTTCCGGCTCGACCACGATCATTTTCGGGCGGCTTGAGCCGAATTTCTCCCAGCGATAGGAGAGCACGGCCGCGGCGATGCCGCCGACCCCGCCCTGCACGAAGACATGGGTCGGCTTGCCGCCCTGCTCCTCGACTTCCATCGCGAGCGTGGCATAGCCCTGCATCACGTCACGCGGGACATCCTCGTAGCCCGGCCAGGATGTGTCGGAGACGATCTGCCAGCCATTCCGGGCGGCCGCCTCGGCCGAAGCCCGCACCGAGGCATCGTAGTTGAAGCCCTCGCGGACAACCTCGGCGCCATAGGAGCGGATGGCCTCCGCCCGGCCCTCGCTGACGCCTTCATGGACATAGATCACCGCCCGGATGCCGGCGCGACGCGCGCCCCAGGCCACGGCCCGGCCATGGTTGCCATCGGTGGCACAGGTGACCGTCAGCCCCTCGCGGCCGCTCTTGGCCACGAGCCGGTCGACAGCATAGGCCCCGCCGAGCGCCTTGAACGAACGCAGGGTAAAGCGCTTGCCCTCGTCCTTGTAGAGGATCTCGGCCACGCCGGCCTCCCGCGCCAGGGCGGGCATGCTGCGGAGCGGAGTGGGTGCGTAGCCCTGCCATTCGCGGATGGTTGCCCGGGCCTCGCGGGCCCCCGCCAGCGAGAGAATGGCCTGCAGCTCGGGGCCGTAGGGGCGGGCCCGGTCGAGATGCGGGTTGAGGAGGAAGTCAGGCATTGTCGGTTCCGGACGGCTCTCCGGCCGTTTCGATGAGATGGCAGGCGGCGACATGCTGGTTGCCCACCATGCGCAGGGCAGGCTCCTCGCTGCGGCACCGATCGACGGCATAGGGGCAGCGCGTGTTGAAGCGGCATCCTTTGGGCGGGTTGATCGGGCTCGGCACATCGCCCCGGAGGATGATCCGCTCGCGCCGGATCTCGGGATCGGGCACAGGCACGGCGGAAAGCAGCGCCTTGGTATAGGGGTGCTGCGGATTGGCGAAAATCGCCTCGCGCGGGCCCTTCTCGACGATCTTGCCGAGATACATCACCGCAACGCGATGCGTCATGTGCTCGACGATCGCGAGGTCGTGGCTGATGAAGAGCAAGGCCAGCCCCAGCTCCTGCTGCAGGTCGCAGAGCAGGTTCACGATCTGCGCCTTGACCGAGACGTCGAGCGCAGAGACCGCCTCGTCGCAGATGATGAGATCCGGCTCGGCCGCCAGAGCCCGGGCAATGCCGATGCGCTGGCGCTGGCCACCGGAGAATTCATGCGGCCAGCGATCGATCGCATCGGGCGGCAGGCCGACCTTCGCCATCAGCGCCCGCAGGCGGGCATCGATCTCGGTGCGGGTTTTCAGCAGGCCGAAATTCGTGATCGGCTCCGCCAGGATGTCGCGCACCCGCATGCGCGGGTTGAGCGAGGAGAACGGGTCCTGGAAGACCACCTGGATGCGCTGCCGCAACGGACGCAGCGCCGAGGGCGAGAGATCATCGATGCGCTGGCCATCGAGGACCACCTGCCCGGAGGTCAGGTCGAATAGGCGCAGGATCGCCTTGCCGACGGTGGACTTGCCGCAGCCGCTCTCGCCGACAAGCGACAGGGTTTCGCCCTTGGCGATGGAGAAGGAAACGCCGTCGACCGCGAAGACATGGCCGGTCACACCGGACAGGATGCCGCCGCGGATCGGGAAATGCTTCCTGAGGTCGTTGACCGCGAGAATGGGCTGGTTCATGCGACCGACGCCTCCCGTTCGGCATGATGGCAGGCGACGATCTGCCCCGGCGCCTTCATCTCGAGCCCCGGTGCGATGCGTCGGCATACATCCGTGACCTTGGGGCAACGGCCGGCAAAGACACAGCCGTCGATACGCTTCTTCAGGCTGGGCACCATGCCGGGAATCTCGGCCAGGCGCTGGATGCCCTGCCCTTCCAGCGACGAGCCGAGCTTCGGCACGGCACCGAGCAGCCCCTGTGTGTAGGGATGCTTCGGAGACCGGAAGAGCTGGCGGACCGGCGCTTCCTCGACCTTGCGGCCGGCATACATGACAACCACCTGGTCGGCGACTTCGGCGACCACGCCGAGATCATGCGTGATCAGCATGATCGCCGCGCCGACGCGGGATTTGAGATCGCGCATCAGGTCGAGGATCTGCGCCTGGATCGTCACGTCGAGCGCGGTTGTGGGCTCGTCGGCGATGAGGAGCTTCGGCGAGCAGGCCAAGGCGATGGCGATCATCACGCGCTGTCGCATGCCACCGGAAAGCTGGTGGGGATATTCATGCACCCGGCGGCCGGGCTCGGGAATGCCGACCAGCTTGAGCATCTCGACCGCCTGGGCCAGGGCCTCCGCCTTGCCGAGCCCCTGATGGAGACGCAGGCTCTCGGAGATCTGCCGCCCGATGGTCAGCACCGGATTGAGGCTGGTCATCGGCTCCTGGAAGATCATCGAGATCTCGTTGCCGCGGATATGGCGCATCTCTTCCGGCGTGCATTCCAGCAGGTTGCGCCCTTCGAAGCGGATCTGCCCGGCCATCTTGCCCGGCGGCTCGGGAATGAGGCGGAGGATGGACATGGCGGTGACGGATTTCCCGCAGCCGCTCTCGCCGACGACGGCAAGCGTCTGCCCTGCCTCGATGGAAAAGGAAACGCCATCGACGGCGCGGTTGATGCCGTCCGGCGTGCGGAAATGCGTCTGGAGCTGGTCGATCTCGAGCAGGGCCATGTTCAGAGCCTTTTCGCCATGCGCGGGTCCAGCGCGTCGCGCAGGCCGTCGCCGACAAGGTTCACCGCCAGCACGGTCACCGACAGGAAGATGGCGGGGAAGACGATGATGTGCGGGCGAACCTGCCAGAGCGTCCGGCCATCCGCCATGATGTTGCCCCAGGTCGGCACGGTCGGCGGAATTCCGGCCCCGATGAAGGAGAGGATCGCCTCGACGATCATGGCGCTGGCGCAGATATAGGTGGCCTGAACGATCATCGGCGCCAGCGTGTTCGGCAGGATATGGCGGAAGATCAGCCGCGGCATCCGCGTGCCGGCCGCGATGGCGCCATCGACATAAGGCTGCTCGCGCAGGGTCAGCACCACGCCGCGGACCAGCCGCGCCACACGCGGGATCTCGGCAACGGTGATGGCGATGATGACGTTCTGCATCGAGCCCCGCGTCAGGGCCATCAGCGCGATGGCGAGAAGGATCGGCGGGATCGACATCATGCCGTCGATCATCCGCATGATCAGGCTGTCGGCCCAGCGGACCATGCCGGAGACGAGGCCGATGACGAGCCCGGCGATCGAGGCGAGGACGGCCACCGAGAAGCCGACCGTGAGCGAGACGCGCGTGCCGTAGAGCACGCGGGAATAGATGTCGCGGCCAAGCATGTCCGTGCCGAACCAATAGGCTTCCGAAGGCAGGCGCGTGCGCCGCGAGGGCGAGAGCGAGGTCGGGTCGACCGTGCCGAGGAAGGGCGCGAAAATGGCCAGGAACAGCATGACGAGGAGCAGGAAGACCCCGAAGGCCATGGCCGGATTGTTCCGGATCAGGCCGAGCAGCCCCTTGCGCGGCTTCCGGGCCGGCAGGATATCCGGCAGGTCGGGCGCCACGGCAAGGCGGGATTCATCGATGGGGGGAAGCGGACCGGGCGGGTTCATGGCTCAATACCGGATCCGCGGGTCGAGCAGGGTGTAGATGATGTCGACCACGAGATTGATGAGAACATAGACGAAGGAGAACATCAGCACGACGCCCTGGATGACGGGATAGTCGCGGCGGAGAATGGCATCGACCGTCAGGCGGCCGAGACCGGGAATGGCGAAGACGCTTTCCGTCACCACGGCGCCGCCGATCAGCAGCGCGATGCCGATGCCGATCACCGTGACGACCGGGATGGCGGCATTCTTCAGCGCATGGATGAAGAGGATGCTCGGCTGTGCAAGGCCTTTCGAGCGGGCGGTGCGGATGTAATCCTGCTGGAGCACCTCGAGCATGGAGGCGCGGGTGATGCGCGCGATGAGTGCGATATAGACCATGCCCAGCGTGACAGCGGGCAGGACGAGGTTTTCCAGCCAGGGGCCGAAGCCGGCCGAGAGCGGCGTGTAACCCTGGACGGGGAACCAGTCGAGCTTGAGCGCGAAGATATAGGCGAGAAGGTAGCCCACCACGAAAACGGGCACCGAGAAGCCGAAGACGGCGAAGGCCATGGCCACGCGGTCGATCCAGGTATTGGCCTTCCAGGCGGCGATGACGCCCATCGGCACCGCGATGATGATCGCGAAGAACAGGGTCACCACCATGAGGCTCACGGTGGGCTCGATCCGCTGGGCGATGAGCTGCGTCACCGGCAGCGAGGTGAAGATGGAGGTGCCGAGATCGCCCTGCAGGACCCGGAAGAGCCATTCGGCAAACCGGACGAGATAGGGCCTGTCGAGGCCGAGGCCGGCCCGGATGCGCTCGACATCGGCCGGGCTGGCCTGGTCGCCGGCAATGACCGCGGCCGGATCACCGGGCGCGATATACAGCAGGGAAAAGACGAACAGCGCGACAAATCCCATGACGGGAATTGTCGCGATGATCCGCCGGACGATGAACGAAAGCATCGGGGGATATGTCCTCGCGACGGAGAAGGTGCCGGAGCGCGGCCCTCGCCCTTGCGGGCAAGGGGAATCCGCGCTCCCTGCGAGGGGGGCCTCAGGCCTTGGACACGCCCCAGAAGAAGGGCAGCGGGCCCTTCGTCACACCCGAGACGTTCTTCCGCCAGGCCTGATAGGTCAGGAAGAAGCCCGTCGGGGCGAAGACGACATCGTCGAGCGCGGCCTTGTTGAGGCGGGCGATCGCGGCCTTCTCGTCATCGATCGAGGCGGCGTCGAACCAGTTCTCGACTTCCTTCTCGACACCCGGGCTGCTGGGCCAGCCGAACCAGGCCTTGTCGCCGCTGCCGCGCACGGCCGTGTACGGCGCCGGGTTGATGCAATCCGCGCCGGCATGCCAGGTATGGAACATGTTCCAGCCGCCCTGCCCCGGCGGGGTCTTCTGGGCGCGGCGGGCACCGACCGTGCCCCAGTCGGTGGCGACGAAATCGACATTCATGCCCATCTTCTTGAGCAGGTCGGCCGTGACCTCGCCCATGGCCTTGAGGACCGGGAGGTCCTGCGCGACCACGCAGGTGACCGGCTGGTTGCTGTAGCCGCCTTCCTGCAGAAGCTTCTTGGCCGCGTCGAGCGACTTCATCTTGAGGATCTCGCCACCGGCTTCGGTGTAGAGCGGCGTGCCCGGCGTGAAGAAGCCCGGAAGCGGCTTCCAGAGGTTGTTGTCGTCGCCGACAATCGCCCGCATGTAGTCTTCCTGGTTCATCGCCGCGAGCACGGCGCGCCGGATCTTCACATTGTCGAAGGGCGCATGCAGATGATTCATGCGGAACGCGCCGATATTGCCGAGAGGATCGGCGATATCGACATTGATGTTCCGGTTGGCCTTGAGCACGGGCACCAGGTCGGAAAGCGGGTTTTCCCACCAATCCACCTCACCGTTCTGCAGGGCGGCCGAGGCCGTCGCGGGGTCGGGCATGATCACCCATTCGATCCGGTCGACCATCATGCGCTTGCCGCCGGCCAGCCAGGAGGCCTTTTCCTCGCGCGGCTTGTAATCGGCGAATTTCTCGAACACCGCCTTGGCGCCGGGGACCCATTCGCTGCGGACAAAGCGCATCGGGCCGGAGCCGACATATTCGGTGATCTGCTGGAACGGATCGGTCTTGGCGATGCGCTCCGGCATGATGAAGGTGCAGGGCGCGTTGTTCTTGCCGAGCGCCAGAAGCATCTTCGGATAGGGCTTCTTCAGCGACCAGCGGAAGGTCAGGTCGTCGACGGCCACCAGCTCGTTCTGGAGGGCGCGGATCATCAGGCCCATCGGGTCGCGGGCCGACCAGCGGACCAGGCTCTGCACGGCATCCTTCGCGAGGACGGGCGAGCCATCATGGAATTTCATGCCCGAGCGGAGCTTGAACGTCCAGACGAGGCCATCGGGCGAAACGGTTTCGCTCTCGACCATCTGGCGCTTCGGCGTCAGCGTCTCGTCGACACCGTAGAGCGTGTCCCAGACGAGCGCCGCGGCATTGCGGACAACATATTGCGTTCCCCAGATCGGGTCGAAATTGGCGAGGTTGGCCTGCGGCACGAAGCGCAGGGTGCGCGCATTGGCGCCCTGCGAAAGCGCGGGCGCGGAAAGCCCGCCGCTTGCCGCCGCCAGCATCACGCCGCCAGCCGATTTCACGAATGTCCTGCGATCCATTGCTACACTCCCAGTGCGTCCACCCCGCCGGCACCCTGCTGTGCCGGTCGTTTTCGTGGCAACGTGTTTCCCCGGTCGCAAACTGCGTGCCAAGCCATTGCCCTTGCATGACAGTGTTCCACTGATTGCCGATACTGGCAAGCATCAGTGATCACAGATTGTGCAGCCTGTCCGGCAGGCTCGGGAAAGGACTGGCCCGCTCGAAGGCCCGCGCGGCGCGCAGCACCGTCAGATCGTCGCCATACGGGCCGATGATCTGCAATCCGACCGGCAATCCGCCGGCCGTCAGCCCGGCCGGAACGGAAATGGCCGGCTGCTGGGTCAGGTTGAACGGATAGGTGAAGGGGCTCCAGTTCGTCCAGACCTCGCCATAGCGGCCATGCCCGGGGGTGAGGCGACCTGCCTCGAAAGCAGGCAAGGGCATGGTCGGCGCGATCAGCAGGTCGAAGCGCTGATGGAACCGCGCCATGGTCTCGGCCAGCGCGCTCCGCTGGTAGAGGAGCGCGTCGATGTATTCCGCCGCGCCCATCCGGGCGCCGGCTTCCGCCGACGCAACGAGGCCGGGATCCATCCGGGCCCGATCATCCGCGCTCATCCCGGCCAGCGCGAGGGCCGCACCGGCATTCCACAGGGCCAGCAGGGCCTCGACCGGATCGGCAAAACCGGGATCAGCCAGCTCGACGCTGGCGCCGAGCGCCTTGAAGACCTGCGCTGCGGCCTCGATGTGCCGCGCGATATCGGGATCGACCTCCACCATCTGGCCGAGGGCGGGCGAAAAGGCGATGCGCAGCCCGCGCACGCCATCATCGAGGCTGCCGGCCCAGTCGAGCGGCGGCAGGGTTGTCATCATGTCGCGCGCGTCGGGCCGGGCAATGACGGCCATGGCCTGTGCCGTTTCCTCCACCGTCCGCGTCAGCGGTCCGAGATGGGCGAGCACGCCCATGACGGAGATCGGTGCGGCAGCGACCCGGCCGAAGGTGGATTTCAGGCCGACGAGCCCGGTAAAGGCTGCGGGAATGCGCACGGAGCCGGCGCCATCCGTGCCGATATGGATGCGGCCGATGCCGAGAATGGCGGCAGCCGCCGCCCCGGCCGAGGAGCCACCGGTCGTGCAGGCGGGGTTCCAGGGATTGCGGGTGATCCCGGTCAGCGGGGAATCGCCGGTGCCCTTCCAGCCGAATTCCGGCATGGTCGTCTTGCCGAGGATCACGGTGCCGGCCTCGCGCAGGCGGGCGGTGGCCGGCGCATCGAGCCGGGCCGGCGTGGCCGGCACGACGGCAGAGCCCTTGCGGGACGGCCAGCCGGCGACGTCGATATTGTCCTTGATGGTCACGGGCACGCCATCGAGCGGGGAAACCGGCGTCCCCTCCCGCCAGCGCATTTCCGAGGCCGCAGCCATGGCGAGGGTGACGTCCGGCTCCACATGACTGAAGGCGTTGAAGGCCGCCTGATGATGTTCGATCCGCCCGAGGGCGTCCCGGGCCACCTCCACCGGCGAGAGGCGGCGGCTGCGATAGGCTTCCGCCAGCGCCGAGGCGGTGAGTTCCGACAGTTCCGACATTCCGGTGCTCCCTGTCACGCCATGGCGGCGTCGTAGGCGACATGCAGAAGGACATTCGCCCCGGCGACGAGATCGGCGTCGGTGGAGAATTCCCTCGGGTTATGGGACAGCCCCCCGATCGAGGGGATGAAGATCATGCCCGTCGGGCAGAGGCCGGCCATGATCTGCGCATCATGCCCCGCGCCGGAGATGATCCGCCGGCAGGACAGGCCGAGCGTCGCCGCAGCCTGCTCCACCTTGCCGATCATGCCCGGGTCGAAGGGCGTGGGCGGAAAACGGGCGAGATCGCGCACGGACAGCGTCACGCCGGCTTTCTCTGCCGCGCGGGTCGCGAAATGGCGGATGGCCTGTTCGGCGGCATCGAGCCGGGCCTGGTCGGGGTTGCGCAGGTCCAGAGTGCAGATCACCTGTTCGGGCACGACATTGACATTGCCGGGCAGCATCCGGACAAAGCCCATATTGGCGAGCAGATCGGGCACGGCCTGCGTCTGCTCATGCGCGAAGACATTGATCCGCGACGCCAGCAAACCGGCATCCCGGCGATATCTCATCGGCGTGGTGCCGCCATGGCGCGGCTCGCCGCCGATCGTGAATTCGAGCCAGGTGATGCCCTGCACGCCGGTGACCGCACCGATCTGGAGCGCCTCCTGCTCGAGGACGGGCCCCTGCTCGATATGCAGTTCGAAATACGCCCGGGCCTGGAGGAAACCCGGTCGGTCCGGGCCGGCATAGCCGATCCGCGCGAGTTCGGTGCCCAGCACGGCGCCGTCGGAATCCTTCTGGCCGAGGGCTTCCGCCAGCGGCAGGCCGCCGCCCCAGACGAAGGAGCCGAGCATGTCCGGATGGAACCGGGCGCCCTCCTCGTTGGTGAAGGCGATGACCGCCATGGCATGGCGCGGCGTGATGCCCGCCTCCCGCAGCGTGGCGAGAACCTCGAGCCCGGCAACAACGCCAAGCGCACCATCATATCTGCCACCGGTCGCGACCGTATCGATATGCGAGCCGAGGATCACCGCCGGGCCCGGTTCGGCACCGGGGAGGATGCCGACAATGTTGCCGACCGCGTCGATCCGGATATCGAGGCCAAGGCCGCGCATTTCCGCAACCAGCCAGTCCCTGCCGGCGCGGTCCTCGTCCGTGAGGGCAAGCCGGCGGCAGCCGCCTTCCGGGGTGGCGCCGATTTCCGCGAGGGAAGCCAGCCGCGCCAGCAGGCGCGACCCCTCGATCCGCAGATTGGACGCCATGGTTCCTTCCCTTCCGCACGCAAACCGACCTTCGCCGCAAGCCTAGTCGAGCCCGGCCGCGCCTTGCCAGCGGAAAGGCGTCGGTCCGGGAAAAATCTCGACAGGCGGCCGCCGGGCCAGGGCGAAGGCAGTAAGGTCTTGGCCATCCCTGCTGCTGTATGATCCGGCCGCTTGTGGATGGCGGAGGGCATGATGATCGCGGCATTGCAGGACCGGCTGGCACGGAACCCCCTTGTCTCGACACCGGAGCGCTGCGTGGCGACCCTGCTGCTCCTCGTCTTCGTGCTGAAACTCGTCGCGGTGAGCATCTATGTCCCGGCGGCACGCTCGATCTTCGATCTCGGCTTCAGCATCGATGCCTATGTGAAGTCGCTCCATGCGGGGAAGGGGTTCGTCGGCTGCGAGGATTTCGGCTGCCACCGCTCCTCGCGCATGCCCGCCGTGCCCTATTTCCTGTACTGGATGACCAGCCTCACCCTCAGCTACAAGATCGCGGCCTATCTCAAGGTCGTGCTGCTCAGCGTCCTGACCTATCTCGCCGCCCGGCTCTTCGCCCGGGAGATCCGGCTCACCAGCCCGGCCGCCCTCGCCTTCGGGGCGCTCATCGTGGCGTTCCTGACCTTCTCGCCCAACCTGATCAAGCACATGTCCGCGCTGCATTACGAGGAAGGCTACCTGATCGAGGTGGTGGCCATCACCCTCATGCTGGTCCTGACCCTGCTGCTGCGCGGCCCGGCCCGGTTCCATGCCGGGATCGCCGCCGCAGCCGTGCTCGCCGCCGCGATCAGCTACCTGATCAAGTCGTCACAGGTGCTGGTGCTGTTCTCCGTCGCGCTGGTGGTGATCTGGCTTGCCCTGGCCGCTGGCCGGCGCAACGCGGCGGCGGCCCTGCTCGCCCTGGCGCTTGTCGCTCCTGCCGGATGGACCGCGCATAACGTCGCCACTTCCGGGCGGATTTCCTTCATGTCGAGCTATGATGGCGAGAACCTGTTCCGCGGCTGGAACGCCAATACGCTGAAGCTCTATCCGCGCTGCGGGCTCGATGTTCTGTTCACCGGCATCTATCGCTGCGACGGCGAGACACTCGACCTGCCGCGCGAGGTCTCGCGCTTCGGCTATCCCGACGAATGGGCCTGGAACGATGCCTACAAGGCCCGGGCGATCGAGTGGATCCTCGCCAATCCCGGGCCGGCCCTGAAGACCTTCGGCGTCAAGGCGGCCACCGTACTCGCCTGGCCGAGGCTGGTTCCCTATGTCCTCGAGGATGAGGACACGATGACCGAGCGCAAGCGCGGCCGGATCGAGGAACTCGCCGGCAGCCTCTGGCTCATTACGGGTCGGATCATCGAGTTCATCGGGCTGGGGCTGGCGCTGCTGCTGCTCCTGCGCGGCGATGGGAGGGCGCGCGCGGTGGCCGGAGCCAGCCTCTTCATCGCAGCCTGCTATGCCGCGCCCTACATTGTCGGCTTCGGCGTGGAACGCCATTTCTCGGTCTTCGTGATGATGTGCGCCTTCAGCACCCTGGCGCTGGTGAGCGAACGCCAGCGCCTCGCCGGAGCGCAGGCCGGCACGGAAACGCGGGCACGCTTCGCGATCAGGGGCTGACAGGAACCGGTTGTGGCTGGGGAAATCTCGTGGCGCGCCCTACGGGAATCGAACCCGTCTTTACAACGTGAAAGGCTGTCGTCCTAACCGATAGACGAAGGGCGCCCGCGAGAGCCGGTCTAATAGCGAGGATCGCGCGGTGGGGCAAGCACCCGATTGCAGTTTTCGTGAAAAACCTTCGGGCTGAATCCGGCGGCAGGCCGTCACCGCCCTTGCGAAAGGAACGGCTTCGTGTTTTGCCCTCCGCAGCCCACAGGATCGACCCGCCGTGACCTCTCCCTCCGCGCCTGACCGGACCCTTGCCGGCATCGGCTTCATGCTTCTGGCCATGTTCGCCTTCTCGCTGAACGACGTGATGGGCAAATGGCTCGTGGCCACTTACGGGGTGGCCCAGCTGCTGCTGATTCGCTCCTTTGCCGGGGCGCTGATGCTGGCCCCTGCCATCCATCGCACCGGCTGGCGCGTGGTCGCCTTTCCGGAGCGGCCCTGGCTGCATGTGCTCCGGGCCTTCTGCTCGACGGCCGAGGTGGCGTTCTTCTACTGGGCCGTGATCTACCTGCCGCTGGCCAATGCCGTGGCCTTCTATCTCGCCGGACCGATCTTCGTGACGCTGATGGCGGTCCTGTTCCTCAAGGAACAGGTGGGCTGGCGGCGCTGGACCGCCGTGGGCCTCGGCTTTGCCGGCGTGCTGATCGCCGTCAACCCCACCGGCGACGGCATGGGCTGGCCGGCCCTGATCGCCCTTGCCGGCACGATCCTCTTTGCCGCGCTCAACATCCTGACGCGGAAGCTGGCGGGCACCAACGAGGTGACGCTGGTCTCCTGGCAGGTGGCGAGCGCCTTGCTCTTCGGGCTGCTGGTGGCCCCGTTCCGCTGGGTGCCGCCCTCCATGTTCGATTTTCTGGCCCTGATGCTGCTGGGGATCGTGGCCAATCTCGCCCATATGGGCGTGAACCGCGCGCTGCGCTATGCGCCGGCGGCGGTTGTGGTGCCCTACCAGTACACGCTGATCGTCTGGGCCGTGCTGCTCGGCTATCTCTTCTTCGGCGACTGGCCAGCCCTGCATGTCTTCATCGGCTCGGCCATCATCGTCGCGGCGGGGCTCTATATCTTCGTGCGCGAGCAGGCCCGCGCGCGCGAGAAGGCCCGGGCGGAAACCTAGCCCGCCGGCGCGAAATCGACGAGCCGCGCGCTGACCCGCGGCTTGCCACCCCACATATCGCGCGAGACCGAAATCGCCGCGTGGATCTTCCGGCCGCGATGACTGGCCAGCGCCTCGCCGAGCGGGCGTCCGCCGGCCCTGAAGGCCATGGCCTCGAGCCGCGCGCCGCCCTGGCTGGCCAGCGTGATCCGCAAATGCCCGTTGCGCAGCTCGCGGATATCGAGAAGGCCATGCGATGGCAGCGCGAAAAGCGGCTCCGGATTGCCCTGTCCGAAGGGCCCGGCCCGCTGGATCTCCGTCACGAATTCCGGCGTCAGGCTCTCGGCGGTCAGCGCCGCATCGAGGCGCAGGAAATCCGCCTCGCGCGAGGTCGCGACCGCGCGGGCGAGCTGCTCTTCCAGAAAGCCGGCAAAGGCAGCAAGCCCGGCTTGGTCGAGCGTGACGCCGGCGGCCATGGCATGGCCGCCGCCCTTGCGGGCCAGGCCGGTTTCCACCGCCCGGCGGACCGCCGCACCGAGATCGACCCCGGCGATCGAGCGGCCGGATCCGGTCAGCAGCCCCGGATCGCCGGGTGCGAATGCGAAAGCCGGGCGCTGGAACCGCTCCTTCAGCCGGCCGGCGACGATGCCGACAATCCCGGGATGCCAGCGTTCGCCCGAAACGACGAGCACCGCGCGGCCCTCGCCCTCGAGCCCGGCCAGACGGATCGCCTCGTCCTCGGCCTCGGCGAGCATCGCCTCCTCGACGGCCTGCCGCTCGCGGTTGAGATGGTCGAGCTGGGCGGCGATCCGGGCGGATTCCTCGCGATCCCCGCTCATCAGCAGCCGCGCCCCGAGGGCGGCATCGCCGATCCGGCCGCCGGCATTGATGCGCGGCCCCAGCAGATAGCCAAGATGCCAGGCCTCGGGCTCGGCATCGAGCCGCGAGACATCGGCCAAGGCGACAAGGCCCGGCCGCTCGCGGGCCCGCATGATCTTCAGCCCCTGCGCCACATAGGCCCGGTTGAGGCCAGTCAGCGGCACGACATCGGCCACGGTGGCGAGGGCAACGAGATCGAGCTGGCTCATCAGCTCCGGCAAGGCGTGGCGGGATCCGCGCAACTGCCGGTTCAGGCCGACCAGCACGAGGAAGACCACGCCCGCCGCGCAGAGATGGCCGAGGCCGGAGAGATCATCCTGCCGGTTCGGATTGACCAGCGCTTCAACCTCCGGAAGGATTTCCGGTGCCTGATGATGGTCGAGGACCAGCACATCCATGCCGATCGCCCGGGCCTCGGCCAGCGGGGCATGGCCGGATGTGCCGCAATCGACGCAGACGAGCAGGGTTGCGCCGCGCCCGCGCAACTGGCGGATTGCCTCGGCATTCGGGCCATAGCCCTCGGTCAGCCGGTCCGGGATATGGATCAGCGGATCAAGCCCGGCATGCTGAAGGGCATGGCCGAGCAGGGCTGCCGAGCAGGCGCCGTCGACATCGTAATCACCGAAGATCGCGACGCGCTCGCCGGTCTCGATCGCGCGGGCCAGCCGGAGAACGGCCTTGTCGAGATCGATCACGGTGGAGGGGTCGGGCAGCCAGTCACGCAGGCGCGGCTCCAGCCGGCGGGGCGCATCCGCCACCGTGGCGCCCCGGCCCGCCAGCAGGCGGGCGAGGATGGCCGGCACGTCCAGCTGGCGGCTGATCATCTCCGCCTCGCGCGCCGCCGCCTCGTCCAGCCGGTCGGCCCAGCGGCGACCGAGGACCGAGCGCGAGACCCCGAGATAGGCGGCGTTCTCCATGCTCAGAAATTGTGGCGGTAGACGATGAAGCCCGAGCGCTCCGCCACCTTGTTATAGAGCACCTGCGCCACGGCATTCGATTCATGCGTCTGCCAGTAGACGCGGTAGCAATCCATCGCCTTGGCCTCCCGGTAGACATGCTCGATCAGCGCACGCGCCACGCCCTTGCCGCGTGCCTCTTCCACCGTGAACAGGTCCTGCAGGTAGCAGTTCCACTGCACGCTCCAGGTGGTGCGGTGGGTGACGCATTGCACGATGCCGAGCAGGGTCTCGCCCTCGAAGGCGCCCCAGACATGCATCGGCTCGGCCGGGTCCATCAACCGCGACCAGGTGGCCTCGGTGACTTCCGCCGGCAGGCTGGCCTTGTAGAAGGTGAGATAGCCCTGCCAGAGCGGCGCCCAGCGGGCACGGTCGGCGGGCAGGAGGGGACGGATGTTGAGCGACATCAGCGCTTTCCTTTCAACTCTCCCCTCCGGCCGGACGATGCGCGAAACGAAGCCCGCTGTCCAGCAACCGGCGGATCAATCCAGGTGGAACTTGTCCAGCTGGCGATGCTCGCCGGAGATGCGGCGCACCGTGCCGGTGAGCGAGCGATAGACGATGGTTTCGGTCTCGATGATGTTGCCCGAGAATTTCACGCCCTTGAGCAGCGCGCCATCGGTGACGCCGGTGGCCGCGACGACAACATCGCCGGAAGCCAGCTCGTTGAGTTCGTATTTCTTCTTCGGATCCTTGATGCCCATCGTGGCGGCGCGGGCCACCTTTTCCGGGGTGTCGAGGATCAGCCGGCCCTGCATCTGGCCGCCGACGCAGCGCAGGGCGCCGGCCGCGAGCACGCCTTCCGGCGCACCGCCGATGCCGAGATAGATGTCGATGCCGGTCTTCGCGGTTTCGGCGCATTGGATGACGCCGACCACGTCACCATCGGTGATGAGCCGGATCGAGCAGCCGATGGCCCGCAGCCGGGCGATCAGTTCGGCATGGCGAGGCCGGTCCATGACCAAGGCGGTGATCTCGCCGGCCGGGACGCCCTTGGCCTTGGCGAGGGCCATGATGTTGTCCTCGGGCGAGGAGTCGAGATCGACGATGCCCTTGGGATAGCCCGGGCCGATGGCGATCTTGTCCATGTAGACATCCGGCGCGTAGAGCAGGGTGCCGGCCTGGGCCATGGCCATCACGGCGATCGAGCCCGGCATGTCCTTGGCGCAGAGCGTGGTGCCCTCGAGCGGATCGACCGCGATATCGACCTTCGGGCCCTTGGTGGTGCCGACCTTCTCGCCGATGAAGAGCATCGGCGCCTCGTCACGCTCGCCCTCGCCGATGACGATGGTGCCATCGATCGGCAGGCGGTTCAGCTCGCGCCGCATCGCATCCACCGCCGCCTGGTCCGCCGCCTTCTCGTTGCCGCGCCCGCGCAGCTTGGCCGAGGCCACCGCCGCCCGCTCCGTCACACGGACGAGTTCCATCGTGAGGATGCGTTCGATGATTTTGTCTTCGGAAACGACGAGATCGACCATGGGGCAGCCTTGTGGTTCTTGGTTATGAATGCATGAGGACAGGTCGCGCGGCTTCTAGCAGGACAGCGCGCCTTCGTCACCCTCCCGCTACCGCTCGATGCGGATGACCTGCGGCGGGCCGTCGAGCACGCCATCCTCGGCGATGGCGGCCACGGCGTTGCGGATCAGCAATTCCGTGGTGGCATAGGTGATCAGGATCACCGGCACCGAGCCATTGGCGTTGCGCCGGGCATCGCGGCCCTTCTGCAGGATGGATTCGAGGCTGATGCTGCGTTCGGCCATGCGCGTGGCGATGATCGCCGCGGCGCCCGGCCGGTCCATCACCTGCAGGCGGATATAATAGCCGCCCTCATGGCGCTGCATCGGCGCGCGGATCGGCTTTTCGAGCGCGCTTGAGGGCCGGCCGAATGTGGCGACGCGGTTGCCGCGGGCGAGATCGACGATATCGCCCACCACAGCCGAGGCCGTCGCCCCGCCGCCGGCACCGGGGCCGACCAGCGTGACCGTGCCGACAGGATCGGCATCGATGGAGACGGCATTGGTCACGCCCATCACGCCGGCCAGCTGGCTCGACCGCGAGACCATGGTCGGGTGGACACGCTGCTCGATGCCGGCCGCCGTGCGTTCGGCCACGCCGAGCAGCTTGATGCGGAAGCCGAGTTCCTCGGCCATTTCGAGATCGAGCGGCGTGACGCCGGAAATGCCCTCGACATAGACGGCATCACCATCGACCTCGGTTCCGAAGGCCAGGGACGTCAGCAGGGCCAGCTTGTGGGCGGTGTCATAGCCCTCGATGTCGAAGGTCGGATCGGCCTCGGCATAGCCCAGTTCCTGCGCGGCCTTGAGGCATTGCTGGAAATCCAGCCCCTCGGCCTCCATGCGGCTGAGAATGTAGTTGCAGGTGCCGTTGAGGATGCCCGAGACGCGGCGGATCGTGTTGCCGACCAAAGCCTCGCGCAGGGCCTTGATCACCGGGATGCCGCCGGCTGCGGCGGCCTCGAAGGCGATGGTGGTGCCATGGCTTTCCGCCCGGCGCGCCAGATCGGACCCGTGCTTGGCCAGGAGAGCCTTGTTGGCCGTGACCACTGCCGTGCCATGGTCAAGCGCCGCCTCGACCATCTCGCGCGCGGTGCCCTCGGCGCCGCCCATCAGCTCGACGATCACGTCGAGATCGATCCGGCAGGCCATCTCGACGGGATCGTCGAACCAGCGGATGCCCGAGAGGTCGATGCCGCGATCCTTGCTGCGGTCGCGCGCGCTGACGGCGGTCACCACGATGGGCCGGCCGGCTCGGCCGGCCAGCTCGTTCGCGGAATTGGCGAGAATGCGGATGGTGGCGGCGCCGACCGTCCCGAGCCCGGCAATGCCGATCCTGAGTGCGTCTGCCATGGCCTGCTCCTTTGCCGTCGATTCCCGTATCGTCCGGCTTGGCTTCTAGAACAGGAACGGAGGGTGCGGAACCCGTTTTCTTGCACGAAACCGGCCCTGCCCTGCTTTCCTGTGATCAGGATGGCGCGGAAAGATCGGCCGGCCCCATCGTGATGACGATGCTGCCGGCCTTGTGGCCGGCATCGATCAGGGCATGGGCCTCGGCGATCCGCTCCAACGGGAAGCGCGCGCCGATGGCGGGGCGGAGCCGCCGCGCCTCGGCATGCGCCATGACCCTGGCCAGCCCCTCGGGATGATCCGGCACCATGCCGCCCACGACAACACGGCCGGTCCGGGCCTTGAGCGTGGGGAGGGCCAGCAGGTCGCGGAGTGACGCGGAGACGACGACGAGCGTCCCGCCCTCCCGCGCCAGCCGGGCAGCCTGCCGGGCCGGCACCGCGCCGACCGTGTCGATCACCATGTCGAAGGCGGCATGATGAGCTTCGGGCCATCCGGCCGCGCGGTAATCGATCACGGCATCAGCCCCCTGGGCGAGAACCCAGTTCGCCTTGCCCGAGCTGCAGCAGGCCGTGACACGCGCTCCGGCCGCCCGGGCGAATTGCACGGCCGCGATGCCCACGGCACCGCCGGCGCCGATCACCAGCACCGATTGCCCCTTGGTGACCTGGGCCTTCTCCTCGAGGAAGAACCGGGCGGTCATGCCTCCGAAAATCACGGCGGCCGCGGCCTCGAACCCGAGGGCTTCCGGCTTCGCCACGATGGCCTTGCGCTCGGAGATCACGCGGTATTCGGCATGGCATCCCTGCGCGGCGCCGGTGCTGGCGACCACGGCCTCGCCAGGCTGGAAGCGGGTGACGCCCGGCCCGATGGCCTCGACGGTTCCCGCCAGGGTGGTTCCGAAGATCGGCTGGCGCGGCCGGCGAAAGCCGAAGGCGAGCCGTGCCATCGGCCCGAAGCCGGGCGGCATGTCGAGCGCGCGGATGCGGCGGTCGGCGGAATCCAGCGTGCTCGCCTGAATCCGCACCAATACCTCGCCCGCTCCCGGCACGGGGCGGGGAACCTCCTGCATGGCCACGGCAGCCGCATCGCCGTACCGCGCGCAGAGCGCGGCCCGCATCACCCCCTTTTCCGTCATGACGCGGCTCAGATATTCGGCCGGGCGCTGAGCTGCTTCTTCAGCTCCTGCGTCATCTCGCCGAGCTTGCGCTCGACCTCGACGCGCTTGCGACGGCCCTCATCCTGCACTTTCAGCACGCCGGTGATCGTGTCGATCAGGTCGCGGTTGGTCTTTTCGAGCGTCTCGATATCGATGATGCCGCGCTGCGACTGCCGCTCGATCTCTATGGCCTGCGTCTTCATCATTTCCGAGGCCTGCTTCAGCATCTCGTTGGTGGCGTCGGTGACGGTCTTCTGCATTTCGAGCGCGGAATTCTGGCGCGAGAGGCCGAGCAGGAGGATCATCTTCTGCTTCCAGACCGGGATGGTGAGCTGGGTCGTGGCCTGCAGGTTCTCGATCAGGGTTTCGTCGCCGGCCTGCACGATGCGGATCTGCGGCAATTGCTGGAAGCCGATCTGGCGCGCCTGCTGGAGATACATCACGCGCTTTTCCAGCCGGTCCAGAGCCTGAAGCGCATCCTGATAGGATTGCGCGGCCATCAGCCCCTCGGTCGTGTTCGCCTTGGCGTCGGCCTCGGCCTTCAGCTCGGTCAGCCGGCCCTTGCGGAATTCCTCGCCATAGGCCTTGCCGGCCTCGATATAGACATCCAGCTCCGCAATGGCGGTCTTGGTCTGCTCGTGCAGCTCGTCCAGCATGGCGATGTCGCTGCGGAGCGTCTCCTTGTGGCGATCCAGCTCGATCGTCACGCGGTCGACCTGCCCGGCCACATCCTCGAACCGCTCCTTGAAGCGGCGCACACGGGCCTCCATGCTGGTGAACAGGCGCTGGAACCAGTTGAGCTTGCCGATCGCCGCGGGATCGAGCCCGCGGGCCTTGGCGAGAATGTCCGAGAGCAATTCGCCGGTCTTGCCCATTTCCTTGTTGCGCGTCTCGGCGAGGATGCGGTCGGCGAAATCCGAGACCTGCCGCTGGGCGGCATCGCCATAGGTCACGATCTGGGAGCGATCCTCGATATTGAGCTCCTGCCGCGCCCGGTCGACGGCAGCCTTGTCGAGCTGGATCGAGGGCAGATGGGCCTGGGCCCGGAGCTGGTCGGTATCGGACATGGATCGTTTCCTCTTCTGCCCGCCGGAGCCATCGGGCCCGGCAGGTCGCGCGTAAGGTAGGGATGCGACAGGCCGATGTCAGGAGGCGGCGCAACATTTCGTTGCAAGCGCGCCCGTCGGAAGGTGCGCAATCGCACATTGGCAGCGCGAGCCGTCCGGTATGGAATGGGGGATTGCAGGGGATGTCCACATGAAGTCGAACGCGTTTGTCCGGATTGCCCTCGGCCTTGGTGCCGGCCTGTTCTGCGCCGTCATGCCGGCTTTGGCGAATCCCGCCGCCTGCGATGCCATCCAGAACGGCTTCAATGCGGTGGCCAGCGTGCCCGGCTACCGCCAGGTGGTTGAACTCGGCCGGACCGGCGAGCGGATGGAGGGCGTCGTCATCGGCGAGACCGTCTATATGCGCATCAATGACCGCTGGACGCGGATGCGCCTGAAGGCCGGCGGCCGGAAGGGCATGCTCAACCAGATCCTCGCTTTGTCCTCGATCACGGATTGCCGGGAGGTGCGGTCGGAGGCCCTGCCCTCGGGCGTCCGGGCCAAGGTCTATGAATACATGATGACGCCGCCGCGCGGCCTGCCCGGTGCGTCGGACAAGCCGGTCCGAACGCTCATCTGGATCGGGATCGAGGATGGTCTCGTCCACCGCCAGGTGAGCGAGGATACCTCCATCCATCTGGCCTATGACCGGGTGGTGCCGCCGATCCCGTGAGGGGTGGGCTGCTCACGTCAGGGTGCGCGCAGGAAAAACCCCTGTTCTTCGGAAAAATCGAGAACCTTGCCTGCGAAATGCCGTGCATCGGGCTCTGTTATGAAGAAGATGACTTCGAGCCCGCACAGCATCTGGATATGCGTTTCAAGCTCCGGACGCATTCTCTTCATGTAAAATGAAAC
>JAIXSR010000124.1 GCA_027484605.1 Hyphomicrobiales bacterium
GGACCAGGCCCTTCATCGACTGGTAGCCGAATTCATAGGGCTGCTGCACGACGGTGGAATGGATGGTGCCGTCGGCAACGCCGCGCAGGGTCAGCGCATCCTCGTCGAAGCCGACCACCTTCACCTGGCCCTGGCGTCCCGCCTCGCGCACCGCCTGGTAGATTTGCGGCGTATTGTAGGCCCAGAGGCCGACCATCATCCCGAGGTTGCGCTCGCGCGCCAGCGCATCCTCGGCATTGCGGCGGGCGCGGGCGAAGTCGCTCTCGTCGGTGCGGACATCGACGATCTCGATATTGCCGCCCTGCAGCGCCTCGCGGATGCCCTGGACGCGTTCGCGCGCATTGTCGGCATCCATGGTGCCGACGAAGAGCATGGCGCGGCCGCCCTGCGGCATGGCCTGCTTCATCTGCTCGCCGGCGCGGCGGCCGGCGGCGACGTTGTCGGTGCCGATATAGACTAGGCGGTTGCTGGCCGGTGCGTCGCTATCCGTGGTGAAGAGCACGGATTGCGCGGCGACGCGGTTCAGCACCTCGGTCTGGCTGGCCGGGTTGATGGCGGAGATGGCGACGCCGGCGACCTTGCGCGCCAGCAACTCGTCCAGGATGCGGCGCTGCTCGGCGGCGCTGGCCTGGGCGGGGATGATCATCTCCATGTCGAATTCGGGATGCTCGCGGTTCGCCTTCTCGATCCCGCGCCGGGCGATGGTCCAGAAATCGGCCGAGACATTGACCACGAAGGCCAGGCTGCGCTTCGGCTGCGCCCGCAGGGCGACGGGCGCGGCGAGGCCAAGCGCCAGGCCACTGCCCAGGATATGGAATTCGCGTCTTTTCATGCCGTCCTCCCCATCCTGGCCCTGGCCAGGCGCCTTGCCGTTGCCGGACCGCGGCGGCGCCAAGGGTCCGGATGGGCAGGTTACGTCAGGCGGGACGGCGCATGGGTGAACAAACCGCCAGCCGTCCGGGGGATGTCGCCTTGCCACAGCCAGCGCCGGTGCCAGTCGCTCCCAGCATGGCACGGGTTCGATCAGGGCTGCCGATGGCGCCTATCGCTTGGCAGGAAGCGCCCGTCCGCGGCCCAGGGGGCGAGGTCTGGCTTGCGCCCGCGACGCTGCGTCTCGGGGACCGCTCCTGACTCCCAGCTCCGCCTCGGAGATGAACACCGTCACATCGGCCAGGATCGTCCAGCCGTCATTGCGGCTGCGCCCGGGAGCGGCCGAGCGGAAGGCGGCGGCAGATCAGCGAGGCCCAGGATGCCGGCGTGAGGCATCGGCTCGACAGGGTGCGGCGGGGCCTGGCCCTGTCCCACACGGCGGTACCGATATGACGTATCGGATTAGGCCGTGCGCAGGCGTTCAGCGACCCGGCGTAAGGTCGATATCGACCTCACGCAGATGCAGATGCGGCGAGGTGCCGATCTTCACCCGCACATGGCTGCCGCGGGCGAGCTTGCGGATCTCGCGCAGGCAGGCCTCCTGGACGCGTTCCGCGATATTGTCGCCCTGGATGGCCGCCCGATCGGCGGCGACCTGGGCCCGCAGTCGGATGCCCATCAGATGGGCCGACTGACGCCGCTGTCGCAGGTGATGGATCAGATTCATGGTGGGATTCCTTTAGGCCTCAGCCGCGCCGGAACAGACGCCGGAGGAAGCCGCGTTGCGACAGGGCTTCTGCTGCCACCTTGGGGCCGGCCGGTGCCTCGCCAAGGAAGCCGGACACCGCATCGTTGTAGGCGCGGCCGACATCGGAGGTCGGGTCGAAGCTGGCCGGCAGGCCGGCATTGGAACATTTCAGCACCGCACGGCTTTCTGGCACGATGCCGAGCAGTTCGGCCGAGAGGATCTCGCGGATCGTCGAGACCGGCAGCATTTCCCCGGCCTCCACCCGCTCCTTGTCGTAGCGGGTGACCAGCAGGTGCTCCTGCACCGGATCGCGCCCTTCCTCGGCCCGCTTCGACTTCGAGGCGATGAAACCGAGGATGCGATCGGCATCGCGGATCGAGCTGATCTCGGCATTGCAGACGACGAGCGCGTGGTCGGCGTGGTACAGAGCCAGCATGGCACCATGCTCGATGCCGGCCGGGCTGTCGCAGATCACGTAGTCGAACTCTTCGCGCAGCATGGCCATCACGCGCTCGACGTCGTCGTAGCTCAGCGCATCCTTCTCATGCGTCTGGGAGGTCGCCAGCACATAGAGAGTGTCGATCCGCTTGTCGCGGATCAGCGCCTGCGACAATTTCGCCTTGCCGCTGGCAACATGCAGGAAGTCGAAGACGACGCGCTTTTCGATGCCGAGGACAAGATCGAGGTTGCGCAGCCCAACATCGAAATCGACCAGGCAGACCCGCTTGCCCCGGGCGGCCAGGGCCGCACCGAAAGCGGCGGTCGTCGTGGTCTTGCCGACACCACCCTTGCCAGAAGTGACGGTGATAACAGTAGCAGGCATCTAGGGATTCTCCCTGGGGTGTTGCCGTCGAGGTCTAGGGCAACGGTTCGAGACGCAGCATGCCGTCGGTGATCTGGACCTGGCTTGGGCGACCGGCCGGGTCCTCGGGATACTCCTTGGCATTGAGAAACAGGCCGGCGATGGCGACCTTTTCTGCGTACATGTTTTTCGCAAATATACGGGCAAGCGGATCGTCGCTCACGCCCGCAAAAGCCGAACCGCGCAGCGCGCCATAGACGTGGATGCAGCCATCGGCGAGGAGTTCGGCGCCAGCCGAGACGCTGCGCAGCACCACGAGATCGGCGCCGGCGGCGTAGATCCTTTGGCCGGAGCGTACCGGCTCGTTGACGATCAGCGCCGGCCGGCGGGGCACATCATCGCCTCCGCCATCGGTATCCGTATCCTCGGCGGCCGATCCCAATCCGGCGGCCAGGGCGGCTTTCCGGATATCGGGCCGCTGCGCCAGGAAGCCCGCCGGGGCGAGCCCCATGGAGCGGACCGTCTCGATGACCACGCCGACCTTGCTGGTGGCCTGGGCCGGCAGCGCGGAGAGATCGAGGATGACCGGCAATTGCCAGAAGAACCCTGGGGAGCATTCGATCTTCTCGGCCAGGATCCGGGCCAGTTCGATCGGCGGAAGGTCGGCGATTTCCAGCGTGAGAAGCGAGTAGCCACGCCGCCGCAAGCGGATGGGCGATGCGACCGTCCTGACCTCGGTGGATTCGTGGAGCATTCGACCTGCCGGGCTGAGGAATAAGAAGGCGCATCTGCCGCGGCGCGATGACAAATCGCTGCAGGCACCTGTTGATAACGATTTTGCGAAAAAAAATCAACAGATTTTGCATTTACCGCAACCCCTGCGCGTGGCAGGGCAATTGGGTGCTCTGTCCTCGGCGCCGAAGCGGCTGGTCGCCCGTCCGCAGGGCAAACGCCAACCGGCGCGGCTTTTCCGTTTTTTGCAAGATAATTTTATCGCCAACGGTCTTACCGGCTTGGGATCCATGCCAAGCTGGCGCCAAGCTGACCCTGCTGCACCTTTCGTCTGGAGCTGCCACGGGCGTGCCGCAAACGGCCTGCTGTATGCTCTCTGGCGTTCAGGCCGTCTGGCAATCCGCGCCAGCACGTCCCAGCCGCCCTACCCCAC
>JAIXSR010000161.1 GCA_027484605.1 Hyphomicrobiales bacterium
CACGATGCGGTTGGGCAGTGCCCTGGACATTTCCTCGGCGATCATGCGCGCGGGAATGTCGGTCGGGCCGCCGGCGGCGAAGGGCACGATGAAGCGCACGGGCGCGCTCGGCCAGTCCGTGGCGGTCTGGGCTTGGGCGGATGGGGCGAGGGCAGGCGTAGCCAGGGCGGAAAGCGCCAGGACCTGACGGCGAAGCATGGAACGTGGTCTCCCGTTTGATTGCGCGGGAGATTGGGGATTTTACGTCCCGGCTTCAATCCTCTTGCCGGTTTCGCCGTCAAAGACGTGCAACAATTCCAGCGGCAGGATCACGCCCATCGGGCCGTCGCTATAGGTGGCACCCTGCAGCCGCGCGGTGAGCGGCGTGCCGTCGGCGAGCTTACCATGCAGCACGCTCTCACCGCCTAGCGGCTCCACCAGATCCACCATCACATCGAGGCCTCCCTGGCCGATGCGCAGATGCTCGGGCCGGATGCCGATAGTGAGCTTCCGGCCAGCGGAACCTGCACGTGCGCCGTCGGCGAACGGCAGGATCAAGCCGCTGCCCTCCAACTGCGCGGCGCCGCCCCCTTCCAGCAGCGTGGCGGGCAGGAGGTTCATGGAGGGGCTGCCAATGAAGCCGGCAACATAGGTATCGGCGGGCTTTTCCCAGATTTCCATGGGTGTGGCGATCTGCGCGGCATGGCCCGCATGCATCACCACCAGGCAGTCGCCCAGCGTCATCGCCTCCACCTGGTCATGCGTGACGAAGAGGCTCGTCACGTTCAGCCGCTTCTGGAGTTGCCGGATTTCGGCGCGCATCTGCACGCGCAGTTTTGCGTCGAGGTTGGAGAGCGGCTCGTCGAACAGGAAGAGCTTGGGGTTGCGCACGATGGCGCGGCCCATCGCCACGCGCTGCCGCTGCCCGCCGGAAAGCTGGCGGGGCTTGCGTTCCAGCAGCGCGCCGATGCCCAGCAGCTTCGCCGCCTCATCCACGCGCTTCACGATCTGGTCCTTCGGCATGCCGCGGATCTTCAGCCCATAGGCCATGTTCTGGAACACGCTCATATGCGGGTAGAGCGCGTAGTTCTGGAACACCATCGCCACGTCGCGGTCGGCCGGCTCCAGCGGGGTCACGTTCTGCCCGTCAATGATCACATCGCCGGAGGTGGCGGTCTCGAGGCCGGCCACGATGCGCAGCAGGGTGGATTTGCCGCAGCCCGAGGCGCCAACGATGACGATCATCTCGCCATCGCGGACATCGAGGTCCACGCCATGCAGCACGGCGGTGGGGCCAAAGGACTTCTTGACCTGCTTGAGCGTGAGGGTGGCCATTACTTCTCCGTCTCCGTCAGGCCCTTCACGAACCATCTCTGCATGAGCACCACAACGGCAACCGGCGGCAGCAGGGCCAGCACGGCGGTCGCCATGATCACATTCCATTCATTCTGCGCATCGCCGCCGCCGATCATCTTGGTGAGGCCGACGACGATGGTCTCCATGCTGCGGTCATTCACGATCAGCAGCGGCCAGAGATACTGGTTCCAGCCATAGATGAAGAGGATCACGAAAAGCGCCGCGATGTTGGTGCGGCTGAGCGGCAGGATCACGTCCAGGAAGAAGCGGATCGGCCCCGCGCCGTCGATCTTCGCGGCTTCCACATATTCATCGGGGATGGTCAGGAAGAATTGCCGGAACAGCAGCGTCGCCGTCGCGCTGGCGATGAGCGGGATGATCAGCCCCTGGTAGGAGTTGGTCATGTTCAGATCCACCATCACCTGGATGGTGGGGATGATGCGGACCTCGACCGGCAGCATGAGCGTGATGAAGATCAGCCAGAAGAACATCATGCGCAGCGGGAAGCGGAAGAACACCACCGCATAGGCCGAGGTCAGCGAGATGGCGATTTTGCCCACGGCCACGCACATCGCCATGATGATGCTGTTGAACAGCATGACCCCCGCCGGTACGCCCATGAAGCGCCCGCCGCCCACGCCCCAGGCCTGGGCGTAATTCGCCCCTGCCTCGGCGCCGGGCAGCAGCGGGACATCGCCGCGGCCGATGGTGTTCACGTCATGTGTGGAGCCGATGATCGTGAGGTAGATCGGGAAGGCGAAGATGAGCACGCCGAGCACGAGGCACAGATGCGTGACAAAGGCCTCGCGCCGCTGGCGGCGGCGGGTGCGGTCGGCGAGTTCGTTGGCGGTGCGTCCAACCAGCAGTTGGCTGCTGCTCGTTGAGCCGATTGGATGTTTGGTCTCAGCCAACATTAATCGATGTCCGATATAGAAAAAATTCAATCATTTCAATATCCATCGAGCCAACCGGAAAATTAATTCGAGAAATATTGGTGGCAAAAAAACGAAACTTCCTAGTCGCACTATCTCGCAATGACGAGGAAAGGCAGCCCAAAAAAATCCTCCGTTGAAGCACGCGTCGGGAATGAAATCGGGCGCCTGAATTACGTGCGATATCGAGGTAAAATTCCAAAATATCGATGAAATCAACCAAATAATCATAATTGCAATAATAGAGCGCCGAATTTTTATACGCATCAGTAATGCACCTTCCGCTCGACATAGCGGAACTGCACCATCGTCAGCACCATCACCAGGATCATCAGGATCACGCTCTGTGCGGCGCTTGAGCCGAAATTCAGGTTCATCACGCCATCGGTATAGACGCGGTAGATCAGGGTTTCCGTGGCCTTGCCGGGCCCGCCCTGGGTCAGCGAGTGGATGATGCCGAAGGTGTCGAAGAAGGCGTAGACGAGGTTCACCACCAGCAGGAAGAAGGCAGTGGGCGAGAGCAGCGGAAACACCACTGTCCAGAAGCGGCGCATCGGCCCCGCGCCGTCAATCGCGGCGGCTTCCAGCACGGATTTCGGAATGCTCTGCAGCCCCGCCAGGAAGAAGATGAAGTTGTAGCTCACCTGCTTCCAGGCGGCCGCGAAGATGATCAGCAGCATCGCCTGGTTGCCGTTCAGCTTGTAGTCCCAGGGCACGCCCATGGCGTTCAGCGCCCTGCCGAAAATGCCGATATTCGGGTGGAACATGAAGAGCCACAGCACGGCTGCGATGGCCGGCGCCACGGCATAGGGCCAGATCAGCAGCGTCTTGTAGGTGTCAGCGCCG
The DNA here is from genome assembly GCA_027484605.1 of Hyphomicrobiales bacterium. Taxonomy (GTDB): domain Bacteria; phylum Pseudomonadota; class Alphaproteobacteria; order Rhizobiales; family Beijerinckiaceae; genus Rhabdaerophilum. The sequence continues at coordinate 3,114 of JAIXSR010000161.1, forward strand.
CGAATGTGCTTGTCCGCCTGCACCGCGAGGAACAGCGCCGCGCCCAGCGCCAGCACGGCGACCGAGCTGGAGAAGATCAGCGTCCGGAAGGCCGAATCCAGCCAGGTCGGGTCGCTCAGCACATCGGTGAAATTCTCGAAGCCGACGAATTGGCTGGAGAGGCCGAAGGCATCCTCGCGCAGGAAGGATTGCCGCACGGCCTGGGCCGCCGGCCAGAAGAAGAAGAGGCCAGTGACGATGATCTGCGGCAGGAGGAGGAGGTAGGGGAGGGCGATGCCCTTGAAGTAGACCTTTTTCATCGCACTCCGTTTCGTGGGAGGGCTTTGCCCTCCCACACCCACCCAGCAGTGAACCAGTTCCCTGCACCCTAACTCATCGGAGATGCAAGAACCTGAGGTTCTTGCCGGGGAGTTTGAGGGGCAGAGCCCCCCAACGTAGCCGCGATTGGTGCGCTCGAAGTTCCGCAGCACTACATTGCCGCGCGTCACGGAATTGTCCATCGCCTGCTGCGCCGTCTGCTGGCCTTGCAGCGCGCGCTCCATCTCCTCCTGCATCGCGGTGCGGATCTCGACGAAGCCACCGAGGCGGATGCCGCGGCTATTGCCCGTCATCTGTCCGCCGCCGCGCAGCAGCTGCTCGATCGGAATGTCGGCGCCCGGGTTCTGCGTGTAGAAGCCTGTCGCCTTCACCTGCTCGAAGGCGGCCTTGGTGACGGGGAGGAAGCCCGTCGCCGTGTGCCAGTTCGCCACCACGCGGGTCTGCGCCAGGAAGGCGAAGAACTCAGCGATGCCGCGATTCTCATCGGCCGAGCGGGCGGCGTTCGGGCCGCGATTCATCGCCCAGAAGGCGGCGCCACCGATGATGGAGTTGATCGGCGCGCCCTGCACATCGTCGTAATAGGGCAGCATGGCCGCACCGAGGTTGGCGAGGCCGCCCGGCAGCTCGCGCACGAAGCGGGCGCGCGCGCCGGAGGAGGCGAAGATCATCCCCGAGGAGCCATTGGCGAAGAGCGCATCGCCCGCGCCATCGCGGCCGCCCCAGCGGAAGGTGTTCTCGCGGCCCATCTCCATGAGGGTGTTGATGTGGCGCACCATCAGCGGATTGTTGATCCGCAGCTCGGCGTTCAGGCCGCCGAAGCCGTTGTCGAGCGTGGCCAGCGGCGTGTTGTGAATGGCGCTGAACTGCTCCACCTGCGTCCAGGTCGGCCAGGCGGTGGTGACGGGGATTTCCACGCCGGCGGCCCGCAGGCGGGTGGCGGCGGCGCGCATCTCGGCCCAGGTCTTGGGCGCCACATCGGGGTTCAGGCCCGCGCGGCGGAAGGCGTCCTTGTTGTAGAACATGATGGC
>JAIXSR010000132.1 GCA_027484605.1 Hyphomicrobiales bacterium
AAAGGAACAGCCTATGGGTCACAAGAAGCTGCTCACTACCCGGCTCGTCCTTCTTGCGACCCTTGGGATTGGGCTGTGCCTGCCGGCAGGGCGGCTCGCCGCCGAGAGCCCCATGCAGGCCACACCAAGGGCACCGGCAACTCGCGCCCCCTCCCCCGTGCCTCAGGTCCTGGAGCCGCCGAAAATCCGGGGTTCTGCTTTCCTTGCGCTTGACCAGGACCACCAGGGTTTCCAGCTCCAGCTCTCCAATCCGGTCAACCTCAACCTGGAACGGCGTAGCCAGATCGCAACAACGCTGGAGCGCATGATCACCTATTATGAGAAGGTCATGGGCGCTGGCCCGCGATCCCTGCAGATCGGGTTGCTCCTTTCTGATCTCGGCGAGGCCCGGACGGACCAGCCGATGAAGATCCGTGCTCTCTCAGCCGCGGTTCCGATCCTTGCCGCCCATCTCGGGCAGGACCGGCGCATCGACCTGGCCTACGCCCAGGCCGTCGACCGGCTTGCCGAAGCGCTGGCGCAAAACCCCATCGCGGCGCGTGACCGCGTCACGCCCACCCTGATGACCGCGTTGAAGCTGCTTGCGAGCAGAAAAATCACCGAGGCCGAAGCCGCCTTGCTCGCCCAATGGTCCAAGCGGAGCGGCGCACTGGAACTGGCCGATTCTCCTAACAGTTCCCGCATTCCCGGCTTCGAGGCCGTGGTCCAGCATGCCGCGTTGGCAGCCGAAAGCGGCCGCAGCCGCTGCACCCGATTCCACGAAGTCGAGTTCGCGCTCGCAAATCAGCTCAAACAGACCGGACGGGAGCGGGAAGCCCGCGAGCTGGCAAGCCGGTCCTTCCAGAGCGCACTCGCGGCCGTGCAATCTGGTTGCGGGTTCGATTGGTCACCGAACCTTGCCGACATGGACACATTCGTCCTGCCACGGCCCGGAATGGCAACCCTCCTGCTGTCGCATATCCGCAGACATATCCGGGATAATCCCGGCGAGCCGGCTCGCGCGGGCGAGGGCATGATCGAAGATCTTGTTGCGGCTTTGGCCGAGGTCGGCACGCCCGCGCAATTGCAATCGATCCTGCCTTTGCTGCGGGGCAACTCCACGATCTGGGCCAATGCAGGCGAGAATCTGGTGGCGGCCGATCTCGTTGCGCGGCTTGCCCGTTTCCGCTGGCTTGGTGGATCCTGGGGGAAAAATCCACGCGGTGCGGCGGCCCTGCTGGCACGCCTGCCGGGTTTGCGCCCGTCAACGCCGCAGCAACGAGCGGGCGGTTGGGGCCGCGCATCCGATCTCGCGCTGGCCGCGGAATTCCATGCCTCGGCAGGCAGCCGCACCCGCGCGACCGAATTGGCCCGGATCCTCGCCTACCGCTTTCCCGCCGCACAGGTGAGCCCTGGCGAACGTGCCAGCGCCCTTTTTATCCTTGCACGCAATGCAGCTGACGAAGGCGATGCCGAAGCCGCCGGACGGCTGCTCGCCGAGGCCGCCAATCTTCCAGTACCCGGAACGGCCCTGGACCATCTCCGTCGGGTGATCGAACTGACCTTGCGCCTGCCGCCGGAAAGCCGCGCCCCGGCCCGGGCGGCGATCCTCGCGCTGGCCGGGCGGGTGATACCCGCCAATCTCCAGCCCCGGCGGGGAAACAATGGCGCTCCGTTGCCGCACGGCTTCGAGTTTTCCGTGCTGCAAGCGGCGGCGCTCTTCTCCGATCAGGCCCTCTTTGATCGCGTCAGAACCGGGAGCGGAGCGATCGGCACGTTCCTGCCCGGGATCGTCCACGATGCGCTGGTCGATGGACGCGAGGTGCCCGCTTGGCTTCTGGCCGCCTTGGAGACCGCGATTGCCGGCGATACCGGGCAGGACAGTCTCGGCGCAGCGGCCGGTCGGCTGCTGGCGAAGGATTATGCCGGAATTCTCGCCGCCTTGCCGCCCGGATTGGATGCCCAGGGAGATTGTGATTTCGGGAGCAAGGATATGCTCCGCTACGTCGCGACCGAACGGCTGGCAGGCAGGGTACCGAACGTCGCCGGCGCCAAGGCTACGCTGGACCGCATCTTCCGACCGCTCTGCGCAGGCAATTCTATCTTCTCGATGGACGAGCAGCAGGAAAACTGGCGGCGGACGGGCCTGTTCTGGCGGGCCGTTGGCGAATTGGCCATCGCAAAAGTGTATATCGACTTGGCTCCGGACCAGGCTGAGAAAGACCCGAACAAGGTCGACCTCGTCAGCGACGCTGTTCATCGACCCGAAGCGGTTTTCGAGCAGCTCGACCTCGCGCGGCTCCGGATGGAGATGGGTGATATCGAAGGCGCAGCGAGAGCAGCTGCGGAGATGACCCGGATGATTGCGGCGCGCCTCCGGGCGAGCGGTGCCGCGCTCGACCAGGTCCGTGAATCAAGCCGCTTCCGCGAGGCGTTGGATCTTCATCTTGCGGCGACGGTCCGTCTTGTCGAGCAGCCGGGCAAGCCTGTCGACGCTGCCATTCTCTCCGGAGCCTTCAACGCTATCCAGCTCAGGCGCGCGACGGGGGCCACCGTTGCGGCCGCGCGCCTCTCGAGCCGTCTTGCCGCGCAGGACCCTGCCCTCGCGGCCGGCCTGCGTCAGCGTCAGGATGCAAGCGAGCGCGTCGAAATCCTTGGCCGGCAGTTCCAGGCCACAGAAGACGATGCCGCAAGGCTGCGCGTGTCAGCGGCCCTGAAATCGGCCCTCGAAGACCAGGAGAGGATCAACCAGACCCTCGCCCGGCGATTCCCCAAAGCCATGTCCGATGAAGGCCTCGACCCGTTGCCGCTGGCTGATGCGCAGGGCCTGCTCCGCCCCGGCGAGGCGCTGGTCGTCTCCGCGACAACCCGGGATGAGGTCCTGTTCTTCGTGGCGACCCGGGACCGGGCCGGGCTGGTCAAGGCAAACCTGCCGCGCGCCGGGATCGAGGATTCGCTCCGGCTGTTCCGGGAAGGTGTCACGGTGGTCCGGGGAGATTCCGTGTTGCCGCGCTTTCGAACAGCAGAAGCCCGCCGGCTGCATGATGCGCTCATCCAGCCTCTCCTCCCCCTTCTCGGTGGCGTGGAGGACCTCACTTTGGTGCTCGACGGCCCCTTGGAAAGCCTGCCCTTTGCCGCGCTGGTTGAAAGCGAGGAGAGCGATCGCCCCCGCTACCTGATCGAGCGGTTCGGCCTTTCCCATCTGCCCGGGATCCGTGCCTTGGCCTTGCCCGGAGCCAAGGCCAATCGGACCGATATCGCCTATCTCGGCATCGGCGATCCACGCCTCGGCCCGCCAGATGCGACTCTGCCGACACGCGGCCTCGGGCGTCTCGATCCCGGCGAGCGTGCCCGATCCGTGATGGCGCTCCCCTCGCTTCCCGCTTCGCGTGACGAGATCGAGCAGGTTTCGCGTCGCTTTCCGGGAAACAAGGCCATGCTCCTGCTTGGCCCGGATGCAACGGAGCAGCGGATCAAGCGCGAGAGGCTTGCCCAATACCGGATCCTGCATTTTGCCACGCATGCCGTGGTGGCCAATGAACTGCAGGGCGTTGCCGAACCCGGCATCGCGCTGACACCGCCGGAGCGACCGGATGGTGAGGATGACGGCCTTCTGACCGCGACGGAAATCGGTGCGCTGGATCTGGCTGCGGATCTGGTGATCCTTTCGGCCTGCAACACCGCCGCCTCGGATGGACGACCCAATGCCGAGGGGCTCTCCGGGCTAGCCCGGGCTTTTATCACGGCAGGAGCGCGCTCGCTTCTCGTCTCGCATTGGTCTGTGCTGTCCGGGCCAACAAGCGAGTTGATGGCCGGGTTTGCGGAAGCTTCGGCCGCCGGTGCCCCGCCCCCTGTCGCGATGCGCAAAGCGATGCGGTCGATGCTGGCAAATTCCGGCGCTCCGGAAAGCCAGCATCCCGTTGCCTGGGCACCTTTCATCGTCGTTGGACGATAATCGTCAGCGGCGGGAATCGAGCCCGATGGCAATGAACGCGCCCCAATTGGCGGGATGCGCGTTCTCTACGCCGCCAACCTCGTCGACCATGGCCAGCATGGCGCCCTGCAGCGCCCGTCCCCAATCCTGATTGGCGTCTGCCTGGCGCGCAGCGATCATCCGGGTTGTGATCTCGACAGTGGGCTGCGAGGGAATGGCCCAATGCGTCGCCACGACGCTGCGCGCGCCGGCTCCGAGGAAAGCCCGCGCGAGACCGGACAGGCCTTCCGATCGCGGCCGCCCGTCCGACGTCGCGGTGTTGCACGCCGAGAGGATCACGAGATCCGCGTCGAGTCTCAGCGCGCCAATCTCGGAAGCCGTGAGCAGGCCGTCATCCTGTGCCGTGCCCTGGACCGGAGGCGAAAGCACGAGCCCAGGTTCAGTCGAGCCGTGAAGCGCACCGGCGACCAGTCCGTGCGTCGCGAAGAGCAGGATCCGCGCGTCGCCAAGCGGGTGCTTTTTGACGGCAGTCTCGCTGGCTGCGGCGCCGAGCAACACATCCTGCGGGCGGGCCCGGAGATTTTCGGCAATGCGCGTCACTTCGAGCCGCGTATCGGGCAGGGCAGGAAGCCGACGCAGCGCTTCGACATCGGCGATCGAGTCGCGCTGGAACGCTTGACGGAA
>JAIXSR010000033.1 GCA_027484605.1 Hyphomicrobiales bacterium
GCGGTGCGCAGCACCCGCACCACCTTGGCGGCGGCGACGGCATCGAGGTCGGAGAGATCCTCCTCCCGCCGCGTCTCCAGGAAGGCATTGTCCGGCCAATGCGCGTGGATCAGCGGCGCGCCGGGGGCGCGGGCCAGGAGCATGTCGGCGATGGCGGGCAGCGCCTCGAATTCCAATTCGCAGGCGGCGACGAGGTCTTCGGCCTCGGCCCGCGTCGGCGCCACGCAGGCGGCGATCGGCTCGCCGACATGGCGCAGCTTCTCCCGTGCCAGCGCCGGCTGCTCCGAATGCCGGAAGCCGGGCAGGGCGGAATTGGCGCGGATCGGGCCGATCTCCTGCAGGTCCCCGGCGGTGAAGACGCGATGCTCGGCGCCCACGGGCTTCGCCACGCCGAGCAGCCGCGCATGCCCCACCGGGCTGCGCAGGAAAGCGACCTCCAGCGTACCGGCTGGGCGGATATCGCCGACATAGCGGCCACGCCCGTGCAGGAAGCGTGCATCCTCCTTGCGGCGGAGCGACGCGCCGACGCCCTTGCCATCCTGGCGCGGCCGATTCAGCGCGCCGCCGCCTGCGGCGCTCCGCGCATCGGGCGCGCTCACGCCGCCTCGGCGAGGATGGGCCGCGGCAGCACCTCGGAATCCGCATCGAAGCGCCGGCCGGCGCGCAGGCAGAAGGCCGGGCGCAGGAAGCGCTCGGCGGTCACGACGGTGCCCTCGTTGTCCTCCAGCCGGAAGCGGCCGCGCTCGTCGTGCAGCACGCTGATATCGGCCTCCGCGCCCAGGCGCAGCGCGCCGATCTCGTCCTGCATCCGCAGCATGGCGGCGCAATGCGTGCTGACCATCGGCACCACCTGGTCGAGCCGCAGGCCCAGCGCCAGCATGCTGGTCATGGCCGAGGCCAGGGAGAAATTCTGCTTCCCCGCAAACAGATGGTTCTCCGCATCGTCCGGATGCGCCTCCGGCGTGCCGCGCGGCTTCGGCAGAGTGGTGTTGTAGCCGTGCATGTCGGCGCCGAGCGTGTCCGGCACCACCCCGGCATCGATCACCAGCCGCGCCATGCGGAAGGAGAAATGGGAGCCATGCCCCACATCCACCTTCAGCCCGCGCGCCAGCGCCTCCCGCACCACCGGATGCAGCGCGCCGTGCCGGTCGACGAAGCCGCCGGGATGCCGGGTGAAGGGATGCGCCAGCACGTCGCCAGGGCGCATGATCTCCAGCATCTCCGGCAGGATGGCGTCGGGGTCGTAGGGGGTGCCCTCGCCGGGCATGGGCCAGAGCTGGCCGAAATGGATATAGAGCGGCCGGTCGAGCCCACGCGCGATCTCGGCCGCCTTGCGCATCGCCGCATTGCCCCAGCGGGTGAAGCCGGCGATCTCGGCATGGCCCTTCACGCCACGGACCAGATCGGCATTCGCCTGGCCGGCGCGGATGGTGTCCGCCACCGCGATGCAGTCGGGGCCGTAGAGTTCGGGGTAGTAGTGCCCCTCCAGCCCGCCGACCATATAGGCGGAGATGAAGGCGAGCACGCGGCTGGCGGCGGGCTTGGCGATATACTCGCGGAAGGCCGGGAAGGTCAGCACCGAGGGCCCGCCCTGGTCGACCAGCGTGGTCACGCCCGAGCGCACGCCGACCATGTCCGCATCCAGGCCGAAGCGGCCGGTGACGTAGCGGAAGACATGCGCATGGGTGTCGATCATCCCCGGCAGCACCAGCTTGCCGGAAACATCGGTCACCGTGGTCGCCGGGCCGGGGATGGCCTGGCCGATGGCGGCGATGCGGCCATCGGTCACCGCGATATCCATCATGCCGTCCAGCCCCTGCGCCGGGTCGATCACATGGCCACCACGCAGGATCAGGTCGAAGGGCTTGGTCTGTTCGGACATGGGGCGGGCTCCGGGCGTCGGAGAAGGGGTGGCAAGCAGCATGCCATGGCCCGGGCCCGCCAGGGCAGCGGGAATAGGTGGCTGCACGCACATTTCCTGGTCAATCGCCGCCCAAAGCGCGGGCGACCGAGCGCCGAGCGGGCCGGCAGCAGCCGTTCCAGGGGTGGCACCCGCCTTGCTTACCGCCGCTCCCGACAAGGTCCGCACGCGCCGGGCCGTGCCGAGCCGAGGTATCCCGCATGCCCAACCGCCGTTCCGTCCTGCTCGCCAGCCTCGCTTTGCCGGCCCTGGCCCGCCCCGGCCGCGCCGCCGACCCGATCAAGATCGGCATGACCCAGCCGCTGACCGGCGCCGTCGCCGCTTCGGGCAATTACGTCGCCAATGGCGCGAAGATCGCGACCGAGGTGCTGAACCGCGCCGGCGGCGTGCTCGGCCGGCCGATCCAGCTCATCCTCGAGGACAACAAGTCCAACCCGCGGGAGGCCGTGGCCTCGGTCGAGAAACTGGTCTTGAGCGACAAGGTGCCGGTGCTGATCGGCGCCTGGTCCTCCACCTTCACTTTGGCGATCATGCCGAAGCTGGTGGAGTACAAGGTGCCGCTGCTGGTCGAGACCTCCTCCGCC
>JAIXSR010000051.1 GCA_027484605.1 Hyphomicrobiales bacterium
ATCATCTCCGGGTGGTGCGGCGCCAGGGCCTCGAAATCGATGACGTTGACATCGGCCTTCTTGCCCACTGTCAGCCTGCCGCGGTCGTGGAAGCCGAAGAAATCGGCGGTCTCCGAGGTCTGCCGCTTGATGACGAATTCCAGCGGCAGGCGCGGCCCGCGCGCGCGGTCGCGCACCCAATGGGTCAGCATGGTGGTGTTCAGCGAGGCATCGCAGATCACCCCGCAATGCGCCCCGCCATCCGAGAGGCCGAGCACGGTATGCGGGTCCATGATCATCTCCCGCACCACCTCCAGGTCGCCGGCGACGTAGTTGGTGACGGGGAAGTACAGCATCCGCCCGCCATCGCCGCCGGTCAGGAAGTCATAGCAGTATTCCTGCGGGCTCTGGTTGGTCTTGGCCGCCAGGGCGGCGATGCTGCGCTCCGGCGGCGGCTCGTAGTCCGGCTTGCCGCCGAGGTCGTACATGCGGTCCCAGCGGGTGGCGATCTGCCGCGACAGCGGCGGCAGCACCTCCAGCAGCCGGGGCGAGGCTTCCTCGGACAGGATCTGCGCCCGGACCGCCGGGTCGCGCAGCCGGGCCAATTGCTCGGCGGGCGACAGGCGAGACAGCTCGGCGAAGCTCTCGCGCAGCGCAAAGGGGTTGAGCGAGGTGGTGAGGCCGAGGATCAGCCCGACCGGCCGCCCGGCGACCTGGGCCGAGAGCGGTAGGCCGGCGGCCCGGGAGGCGCGGACGCCGTCCATCAGCCGGCGCCAGCGCTGCGGGTCGTAGCTGCGGTCGGTCAGCAGGAACCAGACCGGCCGTTTGGAGTCCTTGGCGACCTGGTTCATCCAGGCGAAATCGGCGGCCTCGTCCTCGAAGTCCGACAGCATGCCGAAGGCGCCGCGGCCGGCCCGGCCCATGGCGCGGCCGATGGCGATCAGTTCCTCATGGTCCGCATAGCGGCCGGGGACGAGGTCGCCGGCCGGGGTCTTGTGCTGGTCAGTGCGGCTGGTGGTGAAGCCGAAGGCGCCGGCCTTCAGCGCTTCCTCGGTCAGCCGCGCCATGAGGTCGATCTCCCCAGGGGTCGCCAGCTCGCGGTTGATGGCGCGCTCGCCCATCGCATAGACGCGCAGCGGGTGATGCGCGATCTGCGCGGCGACGTCGATGGTGCGCGGCAGGCGGGACAGCGCGTCGAGATATTCCGGGAAGCTCTCCCAGTCCCATTTCAGCCCCTCGGCCAGGGCGATGCCAGGGATGTCCTCGACACCCTCCATCAGGTCGATCAGCGCCTGGTGGTGGGCCTTCTTCACCGGGGCGAAGCCGACGCCGCAATTGCCAAACAGGATGGTGGTGGCGCCGTGCCAGGAGGAGGGCGCGAGCACCGGATCCCAGGTCGCCTGGCCGTCGTAATGGGTATGCACATCGACCCAGCCGGGGGTGACGAGGCGGCCCTCCGCCTGGACTTCGCGCTTCCCCGGCCCGGCCTTGCCGCCGACCTGGGCGATGCGGTCGCCATCGAGCGCGACATCGCCGGTGAAGGCAGGCGCGCCGGTGCCATCGACGATGGTGCCCCCGCGGATCACGACATCATGCATGGACCGGCTCTCCTGTTTCCTTGGTCGGGCGACCGAGTGTGCCGGCCCCGGCGGCGTCCCGCAATGCCGCGTGCGCGAATGGGGTCCAACTCGCGAAAAGCGGATTGTGCGTTACCGCACAGACGGTCCCCAGCGCCCCCGGCAGCCTCATGGCCTACGATAATCCATTCAGGATGTTCCGCGATGTCCGCGCATGAGGCGATTCGCCTGGTCCTCGACACCTGGTTCCCGTCCGGGCTGGAGCAGGCCGATACCGCGACGCATCACCAGGTCTTCGAGAGCTGGTTCGGCGGCGCAGCCCCGGTGCTGCCGGCCGATCTCGCCGCGGCGGCGCAGGCCGGGCATCTGGATGCCTGGGGCAAGACGGCGCAGGGGCGGCTCGCCCTGATCCTGCTGCTCGACCAGGCGCCGCGCGGCCATTTCGCCGGGACGCCGCAGGCCTATGCCGGGGATCCGGACGCGCTGCAGCTGGCCGAGGAGGGCCTCCGCAATGGCCAGTATGACGAGCTTGAGCATCCCTGGGAGAAGACCTTCTTCTTCCTGCCGCTTGCCCATGCCGAGGGGCCGGACCTGCGGGAGCGGCTGATCCGCGTCGGCGCGATGGCGGAGGTGCTGGCCTGGTCGGCGCGGGAGGATCTGCGGCCGCTCTATCGTTTCTCGGCCGACCAGGCGCGCCGCCACCGGGCGGTGATCGCCCGCTTCGGCCGCTACCCACACCGCAATCCCATCCTCGGACGGCTATCGACGATCGAGGAGGCGGACTACCTGGCGCATGGCGAGCTGGTGCATCGCCGGCGGCCGCCGATCGCGGCCCAGTTGGGGCTGCAGGCGGTCGGGAGCTGAGGGCTGGCCGGGACCGGGGGGGCGGTCCGGCAATAAGCAAGGCCGGGGAGATGTCGGATCTCCGGACGTCGCAGCCTGTCTGCGAGGCCCGGTCTCGGCAAATGGCCGGCGCGGTGCCGAGAAACAGAAT
>JAIXSR010000164.1 GCA_027484605.1 Hyphomicrobiales bacterium
CGGGTGATCGACAGCCCTGCGCTCGATGTCACGGATCGGGATCGGATTCTCGTGGACGGCCAGCCATTGCCGGAGCGGGAGCCTCCTCGCCGCGGCGCGGGCGGAAGCTGCGCTCCTCGCCACCCTGATCATCGCGGCGCGGGGCACGCGGCTTGAAGGGGCGATCACCACCGCCGGCACCATCGCGCGACCGGAAGGGCCGGTCCCCGAAATCGCGGCGCGGGCGCCGTTCATCGCGTTCCTCGCGGATGATCCGAGGCGGTTCTTCCGGCGGCAGATCCTTCTTGACGATCCGCTCGACCTTGACGGTCCGGCCGCGCCGGTCCTCGACGCGCTCGCGCTCGAGCTTGAGATCCTTCGCGGCCCCCGAAAGCGCCAGTTCGCGCTTCTCGCCCGGCTTGCGCCGGTCGAAACGCTTGCGCACCGGCTCGTCCTGCAGCATCGCCTCGCGGTCGGCCCCACTTTCGCGGCGCGGCCCGTCGAAATAGGCGCCGGCTTCAGCCGTCAGCCGGTCGCCGAGCTGGTCGCGCAGGGTCTTGGTCCGCACTTCCTCGATCGCACCCTCGCCGAGATCCTCGAGCTGGAACGGCCCGAACGAGACGCGGATCAGCCGGTTCACCTGCAGGTTGATGTGCTCCAGCACCCGCTTGATCTCGCGGTTCTTGCCTTCCCGCAGATCCATCACCAGCCAGGCATTGTCTCCCACCTCGCGTTCCAGCGTGGCGACGATCGGGCCGTAATCGATCCCGTCGAGCGAGATGCCCTCGCGCAGGGGGTCGAGCATGGACTGGTCGACATCGCCATGCACGCGCACGCGATAGCGCCGCAGCCAGCCGGTTTCGGGCAGGGCCAGAACACGTGCCAGCCCGCCATCATTGGTGAGCAGCATCAGGCCTTCGGTATTGATATCGAGCCGTCCGACGGAAACAACGCGCGGCAGTTCCGACGGGAGATTGTCGAAAACGGTCGGCCGTCCTTCCGGATCGCTGGCCGTTGTCACGAGGCCGCGCGGCTTGTTGTAGAGCCAGAGCCGCGTACGCTCGCGCTCGGGCAGGGGCTTGCCATCGACAAGGATGCGGTCGCGGTCGGTCACGTCCAGAGCGGGGCTGTCAATCACCCGGCCATTGACGCTGACGCGGCCTTCCTCGATCCAGACTTCCGCATCGCGGCGCGAGCAGAGGCCCGCCCGCGCCATCACCCGGGCAATACGCTCGCCTTCGGGCGCGAAACCGCTCGGGGCATTCGAATCGTCATCCCGGCGCGGGGCGCGGGGCTTGAAGGGGCGGTCGCCGCTCGGGGCGCCATCCCTCGGCGGGCGGGGGCGGAAGCTGCGCTCCTCGCCGCCCTGGTCATCGCGGCGCGGGGCGCGCGGCTTGAAGGGGCGGTCACCGGCAGGCGCGCCATCCCTCGGCGGGCGCGGCCGGAAGCTGCGTTCCTCGCCGCCCTGATCATCGCGGGGCCGGAAGGAGCGCTTCGGGCGGCTGTCGCCGGCCGGCGCGTCGCGGTCCTGCCGCGGGCGGAATTCGCCCTTCGGTCGCGGGGGACGCGGGGAATCGCCGGAACGATCGGCGCGCGGGCGGGTGTCGCGGGGCTTGCCACCGCGACGTTTCTCATTATCGCTGTCAGACATGTCGCGCTCATATCAGGATCGACCGCCTGTTGCGAGGGCCAGCCGCAACTTTATTCGCAAACCGCAGGACAGGAAGCGGAAAGCAACCCCGCCATGAGCAAGGAGCAGGGCCTGAACGGCTTCGACATCGCCTTCGAGGAAGCGCAGGCTGCGGCTGCGCGGGGCGAGGTGCCGATCGGCGCCGCCATCCTGCGCGAGGGCGTGCTTCTGGCCCGGGCCGGCAACCGGATGCGGGAATGCCATGATCCCACCGCCCATGCCGAGATGCTCGCCATCCGTGCGGCCTGCGCCCGGATCGGCAGCGAAAGGCTCGTCGGCGCCGATCTTTACGTGACGCTCGAGCCCTGTCCGATGTGTGCCACGGCGATCTCCTTCGCGCGGATCCGCCGGCTCTATTATGCGGCAGCGGACCCCAAGGGCGGGGCGGTGGAGAACGGACCACGGCTCTATGCCCGGCCGACCTGCCACCATGCCCCGGAACTCTATTCCGGTATCCGTGAGCAGGAGGCGGCGGAAATGCTCCGCGCCTTCTTCCGGGAGCGCAGATAAAGCCGCTATTTCGCCGAGGCTTGCTCGATAATCGCCTCCACGGCGCCGGCCAGCCCTTCGGACGCTGTGAGGATGCCCTTGGCCGAGAAGAAATCCAGCGCGTTGAAGCCCTCGACCGGCGCCTTGAGCCGGTAGATCGGCCGGCTGTTCTCGCTCGCCTGGGCATCGGCCAGAGCGGCCTGCATCAGGTCAAAGACCCGGAACCCTGTTTCGACCGCATTCGGGATCCGCTCGCTTTCCTCGCGGGCAGCGGCCCGGGACACATCGACCGCGATGATGAGATCGGCTTCGCCGGAAATCGCCCGGACCGGCAGCGGGTCGACGGCACCGCCATCGACCATCACGCGGTCGCGATAGACCACCGGCCGCACAAGGCCGGGAATGGCCATCGAGGCGGCGACAGCCGGGCGGAGCTGGCCCTCGGTGAAGACCACCCGGTCCAGGCGGTGGAAATCCGCGGCGATCACCGAAAGCGGGATCGACAGGTCCTCGAAGGTCTCCGGCAGCGGGCGCGGCAGGAAGCGCTCGAGAATGCCTTCGCCATCGACCAGCACCGGGTTGGCGAGGCCCTGCTGGAACAGGTCCACGAAGCGGCCGACCCGCGTCTGGAACAGGCGCGTCATCACATCGGTGCGGTTCTTGAAGTCGCGGATCGCATGGGCGCGCAATTCCGCGCCGCTGACCCCGGCGGCATAGGCCGCGCCAAGGATCGCGCCGATCGAGGTGCCGGCGATCTCGACCGGCTTCAGCTTCAGCCGGTCGAGCGTTTCGAGCACGACGATATGCGCGAGGCCGCGCGCCCCGCCGGAGCCGAGCACCAGCCCGATCTTCGGCTTGCGCTTGCGGCCCTTCATCCGAGGAATGCCTTCAGCGCAGCCAGCGTATCCAGCGGGTTTTCCTCCGGCAGGAAATGGCCGGCCCGGACCGGTGCGCCCCTGGCATGGGGGGCGAAGTCCTTCCACGCCTCGAGCGGCGAGGACCCGGCAGCGGGGATGCCCACCTCGCCCCAGAGCACGAGGACGGGGCAATCAATGCGCGCACCGGCCGCCCGGCTTGCCTCGTCATGGTCCATGTCCGGCCCGGCCCCGGCACGATAATCCTCGCAGCAGGCATGGATCCGCGAGGGATCGTTGAAGAAGGCCCGGTAATGCCGCAACGCGCGGCTGTCGAAGGCGGAAAGGTCCTTCGCGGCTGTCCAGCTCGCGAGCGTATGCTCCAGCCATTCCGTCGGCGCCCTGGCGATCAGGCCTTCCGGCATCGGTGCCGGCTGGGCCAGGAAGCTCCAGTGATAGACCTGCATCGCCCGCCGGGCATCCATCCGCTCCCACATGGCGAGGGTGGGAATGATGTCGAGCAGGGCGAGATGCGTGAGCCGGCCGGGATGATCCAGCGCCAGCCGGTAGCTCACCCGCGCCCCCCGGTCATGCCCGACCAGGCCGAAGCGGGTATGGCCGAGCCGGTCGATCACCGCCAGCACATCCTCGGCCATGGCCCGTTTCGAATAGGTCTCGTGCGGCGGGCCGCCGCGCGGGGCGGTCGACCAGCCATAGCCGCGCAGATCCATTGCGATGACCTGATGGGTCTTCGCGAGATCCGGCGCCATCCTGTGCCAGATGACATGGGTCTGCGGGAAGCCATGCAGCAGCACGAGCGGTGGCCCCTTGCCGCCGACCCGGGCAAAGATCTGGCCCTCGCGCGTCGGGAAATAGTGGCTTTCAAAGCCGGGAAACAGATCCGCCAGATCGCTCATTCGCGCATATCCCTCACGCCTGGCCGAGCCGGGCAAGCCCGCGCGCGGCGATGTCACGGCGGCAGAACCCTTCCGGCCAGTCAATGGCCGCCACGGCAGCATAGGCCCGGTTCCGCGCGTCGAGAAGGCTGTTGCCCGTGGCGCAGACCGTGAGGACCCGGCCGCCATGGCTGGTCACCGCACCATCGACATGTTTCGTGCCGGCATGGAAGATCGTGACGCCGGGCAGCGCTGCCGCCTTGTCGAGACCCCGGATGACACTGCCCCTGGCATAATCGCCGGGATAGCCCTTCGCCGCCATGACGATGCCGACGGCATGCGCCGGCTGCAGGGCCACCTGCACGCTCGCCAGCTTGCCCCTTGCGGCGGCGGCAAGCACCTGGACGAGATCCCCCTCGAAGCGCAGCATCAGGGCCTGGCATTCGGGATCGCCGAAGCGGCAATTGTACTCGATGAGTTTCGGGCCTTCGGCTGTGAGCATCAGCCCGGCGAAGAGCACGCCGCGATAGGCCATCCCGCGCTTCACCATCTCGAGCGCCGTGGGGCGGACGATCCGCGCCAGTGTTTCCGCCTCCAGCGCCGCAGTGAAGACCGGCGCGGGCGAATAGGCGCCCATGCCACCGGTATTCGGGCCCCTGTCATTGTCGAAGACGCGCTTGTGATCCTGTGCCGAACCGAACGGCACCACGGTTTCCCCGTCGATCAGGCAGAAATAGCTGGCTTCCTCGCCCTCCATCATCTCCTCGATCACCACCTTGGCGGCGGGTTCATTGGCATAGAGCGCGGCGATGGCTTCTTCCGCCTCCGACAGGCTGGCCGCGACGGTGACGCCCTTGCCGGCCATCAGCCCGTCATATTTCACCACGATCGGCGCGCCTTTCGCGCGGAGATAGGCGAGGGCGCCGGCATGGTCGGTGAAGGTCGCATAGGCAGCCGTCGGGATGCCGGCGGCGTTGCAGACGGATTTGGTGAAATCCTTCGAACCCTCGAGCTGGGCAGCGGCTTTCGAGGGGCCGAAAACGGCAAAGCCGGCAGCGGCAAGGTCATCCGCCAGCCCGGCCACCAGGGGCGCTTCCGGGCCGACCACCACGAGATCGATCGCCTCCTGCCGGCAGAAGGCGAGAATCGCGGCGTGATCGGCGAGTGCGATGTCCGTCACCCGCTGCCCCTCATGGGCCATGCCGTCATTGCCGGGCAGGATGAGGAGCCGCGTCAGCGAGGGCGAACGGGAAAGGGCCCGGGCCAGCGCATGCTCGCGCCCGCCGCTGCCGAGGAGAAGAACCTTCATGACAAACCTCTGATCGAACCGGCTGCGGATAACCCCGTCCCGCAATACAACAGGCCTGTAGCATCCCTCGCGCCCGATCTCTACACTCGGCGCATGGATCAGCCTGTCACCAACACGCCCGAATTGTCAGTCTCCGAACTGGCCGGCGCCCTCAAGCGCACCATCGAGGATGCCTTCGGACAGGTGCGTCTGCGCGGCGAGATTTCCGGCTATCGCGGGCCGCATTCCTCCGGCCATGTGTATTTCTCGCTGAAGGACCAGAACGCGAAGATCGATGCCGTGATCTGGAAGGGCGTCTTCTCGCGGATCAAGTTCCGCCCCGAGGACGGGCTCGAAGTGGTGGCGATCGGGCGGATCACCACCTTCCCGGGCAAGTCAAGCCACCAGATCATCATCGAGCAGATGGAGCCCGCCGGCGTGGGTGCGCTGATGGCTCTGCTGGAGGAGCGCCGCCGCAAATTGCAGGGCGAGGGTTTGTTCGATGCCGCGCGCAAGCGGCCGCTGCCCTTTCTGCCGCAGGTCATCGGCATCGTGACCTCCCCGACCGGCGCGGTGATTCGCGACATGATCCACCGCCTTTCGGACCGCTTCCCCTGCACGGTGCTGGTCTGGCCGGTCCGGGTTCAGGGCGAGGGCAGCGCGGCCGAGGTGGCCGCCGGGATCCGTGGCTTCAACGCCATCGGCGAGGAGGATGAGCTTCCCCGCCCCGATGTGCTGGTTGTCGCACGAGGGGGCGGATCGCTGGAGGATCTCTGGAGCTTCAACGAGGAAGTCGTGGTGCGGGCCGCCGCCGAGAGCACGATTCCGCTGGTCTCGGCCATCGGCCACGAGACGGACTGGACCCTGCTCGATCTCGTCGCGGATATCCGTGCGCCCACCCCGACAGCGGCCGCCGAGATGGTCGTGCCCGTCCGGGCCGACCTGCTGGCCGATCTGCGGGATCGTGCCGCCCGGCTGGCCGGCTCGATGGCCAGGGGGCAGGACCGGCGCCGGCGGGATCTCGCCAATCTCGCCCGGGCGATGGGCTCGGCCGAGCGCCTGCTCGAGAACCCGGCCCAGCGGCTCGACCGCGCGATCCTCAGGCTCGACAATGCCCTCCGCTCCGCCCGGGACAGGCGCAATGTCGTTCTTGCCAATCTGGCACGGCGGCTCGGGGCCCAGAAACCCGAGGCGCGGCTGGCCCGGTTCCGCGAGCGCATTGCCGGCCTCGGCGAGCGGCTGCGCGGCATCGGGCAGCGCCAGCCGGCCGAACGCCGGCAGCGGCTTGCCCAGCTCGGCCAGAGGCTCCGCCAGGCCATGCTGACCACACGCCAGCGCGAGGAACGCGAACTCGCGCGCCGGAAGGAAAGCCTCGCCTCGCTGGCTCGGCGGCTTCCGCATGCGCTCGAGGTCCAGCGTCTGGCCCGGAAATCCGCCTTCCTCGCGCAGGCCAAGCTGCTGGAATCCCTTGGCTATAAACGTGTACTGGCCCGCGGTTATGCCGTGATCCGGCAGGAGGAGCGAATCCTGAGCCGCCGTGAGGGGCTGGAGGCCGGGCAGGCTGTCTCGATCGAATTCGCGGATGGCCGGATCGACGCCGTAACGGGCGGCGGCGGCCCGGTTCTGCCCCGCCCGCAGAAGAAAGCCAGTCCGGGTGGCGGACAGGGAACGCTGTTCTGACTGCACGTCATCCGGACCGGGGAGGGTTGAAGGCCATGCCGCGACACATTATGACCTCGGCATCAACGGAGAGCGCCTGATGGTCAAACTCGCATCCGGGACCGCCAGCCCTTCCCTGGGGACGGAAGCCCAGCTGGAATATTCCGACAGCGATTACCGCATCCTGCGGCAGGGCACTTTCGTCCGCTGCGGCGTGACCGGCGCACCGATTCCGCTGGAGGACCTGCGCTACTGGAGCGCCGAGCGGCAGGAGGCCTATGCCGGGCCGGATGCCGTGCTGGCGCGGCTGCGCGCCGAATCGAAGGCCCGGTAGAACCAGTCGAGGAAAGCCGGCTCGGGTTCCAGCCGGACCGTCACCACCTGGCTCGCCGCCGCGAGCGCCCGCAAGGCCGGATCGCCGGTCAGCCGAGCGGCATCCTTTTCCGTCGTCACCAGAACGAGCCCGCCGGCTTCCGCCCGCCGGAGAAGCGCATCGGCCTCGGCCGGCGTGAAGGCATGATGATCCGGGAATTCCGCCATTTCAGCCACCGTGATCCCGGCGGATTCCAGCGTGGCAAGGAATTTCCCGGGGCGCGCGAGCCCGCAATAGGCCAGCACCTTCCGGCCGATCAGCGCGGTCCATTCTCCGGCCGGGACCAGCTGTGCCCGGAACAGCGGCAGGCCCGGCGGCAGTTCGTCCGGAATCGGCCCGTCGCCGACCAGCAGCACCGCATGGACCGAAACAGCCATGGCCCGGACCGGCGCGCGCAGCGGCCCGGCCGGCAGGCAGGCGCCATTGCCGAAGCCGAAGGCGGCATCGATGACCGCGAGCGAGATATCCTTCATCAGGGCGGGGTTCTGCAAGGCATCATCGAGAAGGAGGCAGGTCGCCCCGGCGGCAAGCGCGGCTTCAGCGCCCTGCCGCCGGTCGCGCGCAACGACGGTCGGCGCAATGGCGGCCAGCAGGAGCGGCTCGTCGCCCACATCCCGTGCCTGGTGCAGCCCCGGCTCGACAAGGATCGGTCCGGCCAGCTGCCCGCCATAGCCGCGCGAGAGAAGGAAGGGCCGTTCGCCCCGGGTCTTGAGTGCTGCCGCGAGGGCGAGGGTGGTCGGCGTCTTGCCGCCGCCGCCCACGGTGAAATTGCCGATCGAGACCACCGGCACCGGCGCCCGCCAGCCGGGCCGCCGCAGGCGGCGGAGCGTCAGCGCGCCATAGATCCAGCCGAAAGGCGCAAGGACCGCCCGCCAGAGCCGGTTTCCGTCTCGCGACCAGAAAGCCGGCTGGCGCATCATCGGCCGCTGCCCTTTCCGGCGATGAGCGGAGCGATGACCGCCCAGCAGCGATCCAGGGCCCCCTCATGCGCGGCGACGAAGGTCCGCGCCTGCTGGCCAAGGGCCTCGCGCTCGTCCGGCTGGCGCATCAGCCGGGCGGCATTCCGGCCAAGCGCGGAGACGCCATCGATCCGGATCGCCGCATTGTCCCTGTCCATCTGGGCGTAGATCTCGGCGAAATTGGTCGTGTCCGGTCCATGGAGGATCGGCACGCCGAACTTGGCGGGCTCGATCGGGTTGTGCCCGCCGATCGGCACCAGCGAGCCGCCGACGAAAACCACCTGTGCGAGTGCATAGAACAGTCCGAGTTCGCCGAGCGTATCGGCGATATAGACCGTGGTCATGTCGTCCGGCTGCTGCCCGGCGCTGCGCAGCAGCGACCGCATGCCCCCGCTGGCGGCCATATCGGCGATATCCCGTCCGCGCTCGGGATGGCGCGGGACGAGGATGGTCAGCAATTCGGCCACCTGGTCGCGGATCATCGCCGCGGCCTCGAGCACCATCATCTCCTCGCCCGGATGGGTCGAGGCGGCCAGAAGCACCGGGCGATTGTCGATCCGCTGGCGCAGCGTCTCGAGATCGCCCTGGTCGAGCGGCAGGGGCGGTACATCGAATTTCAGGTTGCCTGCCATCACCGCCGGCGCACCCAGGGCGGCAAAGCGCTCGGCATCGGCCGCGCTCTGCGCGAAGCAGAAGGCCAGCCCGCCGAGCAGCGCCCCTGCGGCGGCAGGCATGCGCTGCCAGCGCGCGAAAGAGCGGGCCGACATCCGCGCATTGACCCAGCCCATCGGGATCCCGCGCGCGCGGGTCTCCATCACGAGATTGGGCCAGATCTCGCTTTCACAGAAAATCGCGAGATCCGGCTGCCAGTGATCGAGAAAGCGCCGCGCTGCCGCCGGCCCATCCATCGGCACGAACTGATGGAGGCTGCGCGCCGGAAGGCGCTCGGCGGCCAGCTGGGCCGAGGTCAGCGTGCCCGTCGTCACCAGCGCCGTGTGCCCCTCGGCATCGAGCCGGCCCACCAGCGGCAGGATCGCCATCATCTCGCCGACGCTGGCGGCATGGATCCAGACGAGCCTTCCCGCCGGGCGCGGCGTTTCCGGCCGGCCCAGCCGCTCATGCAGGCGCGCCGCATCTTCCTTGCCCTGCGCAAGGCGACGGCGCAGCAGCAGGGGCAGGGCCGGCGAGACCAGCGCTGAAAGCGCCCGGTAGACATGCAGCGAAAACGGCCTGCGCCGTGCGCCGGGAGCCGGAGAGACCACTCGGGACATATTCTGCCTCAACCGCGCTCGACAGGTTCACTGGCGGCCTGCTTGCGCCGTTCGGCCCGGGCGGCCAGAACATCCGCACGGTCCGCCCCCGGATCACGCGAGCCCAGGGCAGCGTAGCCGAGCGCATAGATGCGGTCGAGTTCCTCTTCCAGCGCCTGGCGATGTTGTTCACGGGTCTTCGCATCGGCATCCCTGGGCACTTCGATCACCGCTCCGGTGACGATGGCCGTGCGGCCGAAGGGCAGCCCCAGCGAGGCCGAATCCCAGGACCGGAAATCGAACCGGCGCGAGCAGACCACGGCAATCGGCACGATCGGCCGGCCCGAAAGCTGCGCCAGCGTGATGATGCCCTCACCCGCCACGCGGGACACTTTCGGAACATCCGCCGTCATGGAGACATGATCGCCCGCCGCCAGCAGCGCCAGCATCTGGCGCAGCGCCTGGATGCCGCCGCGCTTGCGGACCTGGTCCTTGCGCTGGGCGCCCGAGCCGCGCACGACCAGCATGCCGAGCTTTTCCACCGCCACCGCATTGATCTCGCCATCGCCATGCCGCGAGATCATCACGTAGCAACGATCCGCCGGGCGCCGGAAGAAGGTCTGCATCAGGTGCTGGCCGTGCCAGAACGTGATGATGACCGGGCTGTGCCGGTCCACCGCGCGCACCGGCTCGTCCGGCAGGAAGATCAGCCGGTTGGTGCGTTTGACGAAGGTCAGGTAGGCCGCCATCAGCGAGCCGATGGCCCCCTGGAAGGCGCGGGAACGCCCGATTGCCCGGAACATCAGGCGGCGGTATCGGGGTCGAGCAGACGATGCATGTGCACGATGAAATAGCGCATCTGCGCATTGTCGACCGTCGCCTGGGCCTTGGCCTTCCAGGCGACATGGGCGCTCTTGTAGTCGGGGAAGATGCCGACAATGTCGAGCCTGGTCAGATCACGGAATGTCATGCTGTCGATGGCTTCCAGTTCGCCGCCGAAGACGAGATGGAGAAGCTGCTTTCCGCTGGTTTCCTGGGCCATGATGCTTTCCTGCCTGCATGCTGCCATCGGGCACGGGACGGGCCGGCGCGGCAGCGGAGAATCCTGCCGCCTTCGATCCCCAATCAGGCCCGGCCAGTCAAGAGTGTTGACCGGATTTTGTCGACCAGCATGCCATGCCCGGCCATCAGCGGGGGATGTGTGGCGCCGGCAAGATCATAGGCGAGGGGCCTTCCGTCGATCCGCGCCAGGGTACCGCCGCATTCGGCGAGGATGGCATGGGAGGCCGCGATGTCCCAGTCATGGCCGCCGCCGCGGGCCAGTGCCAGATCGGCCTGCCCCTTGACCGGCGCAAGCAGCCGGTGGGCGAGGGCAGGCACGGCCGGTGCCGGTTCGAGCGGCTGGCGAAGCTGGTCGGACAGGAGTTCGAGGATGCTGCGCGGGCCCGTCGTGCGCAGCCGGCCGCCGGTCGGGCGGATCGCTCCCAGCGGCTGGCCGTTGAGCCAGGCCCCGCCGCCGCGATAGGCCGAGAAGACCTCCTGCCGCGCCGGCACGGCCAGGACCCCGGCTACCGGCATGCCGCCCGCCACCACCCCGACAACGATGCACCAGGCCTGGCCACCTTCCATGAAATCGCGCGTGCCATCGATCGGATCGACCACATAGGCTGCCTGCGCCGCGCCCTGCCAGCTGTCCGGGCGCTCCTCGGAATGATAGGCGAGGGGCATGCCGCGCGGCAGCGCCCCGGCAAGAAAGGCATCGACAGCGAGATCGGCCCCGGTGACCGGCGATCCGCCATCCTTCCAGATGATCTCGGCCGAAGTGCGCTGCCCGGGCCGATAATCCGCCAGCGCGATGGCGGTGGCCTCGCCGATCACCGCCAGCAGGTGGCGATGCAGGGCGGGCAGGTCCGGCAGGAGCGATTCGGTCATCCGCGTCAGGCCCAGGCCAGCCAGAGCAGCGCCAGCGCGCCGAGGACCAGCGTCGTGAAGGTCAGGATCATCCCGGCCATCCGCCCGAAGCTGATGCCGGATGTCTGGCTGAGCCCGATCGCATGCAGGATCCGGCCGGTGACGGCGGCGGCCCCGGCGAGATGGATCACCCAGTCCTTGGCGCCCAGCAGCGGCAGGAGGATCAGGATCGCGATCAGCAGCGGCGCATATTCGCTAAAATTGCCGTGGCAGCGGATCCGCTTCATCAATTGCCGGTCATCGCCATCGCCAATGCCGATTTTCTGCGAGCGCCGGACCGCGACAACCCGGACGGCTAGCGCGAAGCCGAGCAGGATCAGCAGGGCGATATAGGTGGCGGCGACGCCGATCTCGCGGCCCTCGCCGATCTTCATCAGGGATTCCATGGCGTGACGGCCCTTCCTTGGTTCCGCGTCGATTGCATCAAGCAAACTTGATTGATGCTTGGGATAGAGCCTTCCTCGGTGTATCGCAATTCCGGAACACACCCTTACATTGGGGAGAGCATCCAGATCGGCCGAGGCCGATGGTTCTCCCGGAGTCCCGCGCCCATGGCCGATCCCAGCGCAGCCAGCGCCACGACCTCTACGCTTGTCTTTCTCGGTGCGGCCGTTGCTGCCGTGCCGCTACTCCGCTTTGCCGGCCTGTCTGCCGTGCTGGGCTATCTGCTGGCCGGGATCGTGATCGGGCCTTCCGGCCTCGGGCTGTTCCGCTCGCCCGATGCCCTGCGCACCGTGGCCGAACTCGGCATCGTGATGTTCCTGTTCGTGATCGGGCTCGAACTCAAGCCCTCGAAGCTCGTCTCGATGCGGCGCGACATTCTCGGCCTTGGCCTGCTGCAGGTGCTGGTCACCGGCCTTGTCATCGCCGCCGGCCTCTACCTGATCGGGCTGCGCGGCGCCGGCCTGCTGGCGGTAGCCTTCGCCTTCGCCCTCTCGGCCACGGCCATTGCCCTGCAGGTGCTGAACGAACGCGGTGCGCTGGCGACGGCCTATGGCCAGAAGAGTTTCGCCGTCCTGCTCTTCCAGGACATGGCCATCGTGCCCTTCATCGCCCTGATGCCGTTGCTGACCGGCCTTCCCGGCGGGGGCGGCGGCATGGGCAAGCACCTGCCGGATATCGCGCTGGCCTTCGGTGCCCTGCTCGCGCTTGTCCTCGCCGGGCGCTACCTCCTCAATCCCTTCTTCCGCCTGCTGGCCCGCGCCGATGCCCGCGAGGTGATGACCGCCGCCGCCCTTCTGGTTGTGCTGGGCGCGGCCGAAGCCATGCATGCCGTCGGCCTTTCGGCCGCACTCGGTGCCTTCGTTGCCGGGCTGATGCTGGCCGAGAGCCATTTCCGCCACCAGCTCGAGGCCGATATCGAGCCTTTCCGCGGCCTTCTCCTCGGCCTGTTCTTCATGAGCGTGGGCATGAGCATCGACGGGCAGGTCGTCATGGGCAGCCTCGCCTTCGTGCTCGGCATGGCCGTGCTGGTCATGGCGCTCAAGGGCGTGCTGACCTTCGCCCTGCTGCGCTTCTATCGCCTGCCGGTCCCGGACGCCGTCCGGGCCTCCGTGCTGCTCTCGACGATCGGGGAATTCGCCTTCGTCATCATTCCGCTGGCCGGGACCCTCGGCTTTGTCGCCCTGCGCGAGGCCACGCTCTATGCGGCTATCGCCGCGATCACGATGTTCCTCGGACCGGTTCTGGTGAAGCTGGCCGAGCCGGCTCTTGCGCGGCTCGCCGACAGGCAGAAGCCCGACGAGGACATGGCCGAGGATTTCGACGGTGCCGGCGGCGAGGTGCTGGTCATCGGCTTTGGCCGTTTCGGGCAGGTCGCCAACCAGATGCTGCTCGCGGCCGAGCGGAACGTCACCGTCATCGACCGCAATATCGACCGGATCCGCGCGGCGGGCCGGTTCGGCTTCAAGGTCTATTACGGCGACGGCCGCCGCCTCGATGTCCTGCGCGCGGCCGGCGCCGAGAAGGCGGCGGTCATCGCGATCTGCATCGATGACCGGGAAGCCGCCTCCACCATCGTGGAGATGGCCAGCCGCGCCTTCCCGCAGGCCCGATTGATCGTGCGCGCCTATGACCGCGTCCACGCCCTCGACCTGATGGAACGGGGCGTCCGGAACCCGATCCGCGAGACCTTCGAGGGCGCGCTGAGTTTCGGCCGTACCGCCCTGATGGCGCTCGGCCTGTCCGAGGATGAATCCGAGGCGATCCGTGCGGATATCCGGCGGCGGGATGTCCAGCGCCTGCTGCGCCAGCGCGATGAGGGCATTCTCGGCGGCACGGACCTGTTGATCGGCGCCACCCTCGCGCCCGAGCCGCTCTCCGAGCCGAAGCGCAAGGGCCGTGACCTGACCGCCCGGCCGAAGCCGGCCGCGCCGGCGGCCCTCGGTGAGGGCGTGACCGGAGAATCCTCGTGAACGCACCGTCCGGCGGCGCCCCTCAGGCGCGGTTCACGCAGGGCTCGACCATGCGCCATGTCATCGAGATGACCGTGACCGGCGCAATCGGGTTGATGGCCATCTTCCTCGTCGATTTCCTGTCGCTCTTCTATGTCTCGCGGCTCGACAATGACGAACTGACGGCCGGCGTCGGCTATGCAACGACCGTCCTGTTCGTCGCCATTTCCGTCAATATCGGCTCGATGATCGCCGGCACCGCGCTGGTTTCCCGAGCGATCGGCAGCGGCGATCCCGCCGCCTCGCGCCGGGTCGCGACCAACGCGCTCGTCCTGGCCAATCTCGTCGGGATTGTCGTCTCGCTGCTGCTGATGGCCATCCTGCCGCAAGTGCTCGACCTGCTCGGTGCGAAAGGCGTGCCCCGCGATGTCGCGCATCGCTACCTGCTGATCACGTTGCCGGCAAATATCCTCATGGCCACGGGCATGATGCTGTCCGGCCTTCTCCGCGCCGTCGGTGATGCCCGCCGGGCGATGCAGGTCACCTTGTATGGCGGGCTCGTCACGGCTGTTACCGATCCGCTGCTGATCTTCGTGGCCGGGCTCGGCACCGACGGCGCCGCCTGGGCCACCGTCATTTCCCGGGTGGTCTTCACCCTTGTCGGCCTCCAGGGCGTCGTCCGTGTGCACCGGATGCTCGACCGGCCGAGCTGGTCCGCGATCGGGCGCGACTGGAACGGCTTCTTCGGTATTGCCGTGCCGGCGATCCTCACCAATATCGCCACGCCGATCGGCGGGCTGCTCTATCTCCGCATCCTCGCACCGTTCGGGGCGGAGGCGATTGCGGCCAACGCCATTCTCGACCGGCTGGTCCCGGTGGCGTTCGGGGCGGTCTTCGCCCTGTCCGGCTCGGTTGGGCCGATCCTTGGCCAGAATCTCGGCGCCCGGCGTTTTGACCGCCTCCGCATGGCGATGCGGGACGCCTTCGTCTTCTGCGGCCTCTACACGCTCGCGGCCTGGCTGATTCTCATTCTTCTGCGCAACCAGATCCCGATGTTCTTCGGCGTCGAGGGGGCCACGGCGCGCTATGTTGCCTATTTCTGCCTGGTCGGCGGGCTCGCCTGGGTCTTCATCGGGCTTGTCCTCGTGGCCAATGCCGCCTTCAACAATCTCGGTTTCCCGCTTTATTCCACGGCCTTCAACTGGGGCCGGGCGACGCTCGGAACCGTGCCCCTGGCCTGGCTGGGCGCGCAATGGGGCGGCGTCGAGGGGGCCATTGCCGGCCTTGTCGCCGGTTCGCTGGTCTTCGGCGTCGCCGCTGTCCTCGTGGTCTTCCGCGCGATCGGCGGCATCGAACGGCGCGAGGCCGGGACAAGTCCGTCCTGAACCTGCGGGCGCATTGCGGGCGCGGAAATGACAGGCTAGGCTTTCCCGAGGCGAGACAAGGGGAAGAACCATGATCAATCTGTTTGAAATCATGCAGGGCGCACAGGGCGGCAACGCCTACCAGAATCTCGCCAGCCAGTTCGGCATCGGTCCGCAGCAGGCCCAGCAGGCGGTCGAGGCCGTGCTCCCCGCGATTTCCCTCGGCCTCCAGCAGCAGGCCCAGTCGATCGAGGGCTGGCAGAACATCCTTTCCACGCTCGGCCAGTCGCAGAACAGCGCGCAATTCTATGATTCGGATGGCGATGGCATTCCGGATCATCTCGAGAACGAGGGCCAGAACGCCCTTGGCTCGATGTTCGGCGGTCCGGAAATGACGCAGGCCATCGCGCAGCAGGCCGCCCAGTTTGCCGGCCTTCCCGCCACGATGATGCAGCAGATGCTGCCGGTCATTGCTGCCATGGTCATGGGCGGCCTGTTCAAGGGCGCGGCCAGTTCCGGGCTCGGCGGCATCCTCGGCCAGATGATGCAGGGCGGCGCGGCACAGGGCGGCCTCGGCGGGATGCTCGGCGGGATGTTCGGACAGGGCATGAACCAGCAAAATCCCGGCAATGTCTTCGGCAATGTGCTGGGCGGCATGTTCGGCGGCCAGCAGCCCCAGCAGCAGGGCGGCCTCGGCGGCATGTTCGGCAACATCCTCAGCACCATGATGAATGGTGGCCGCCCGCCGGAGCCGCCGCCGCAGGCCGATCCGCTCGGTGCCGGGCTGGAAATGCTCAAGGGCATGTTCGAGACGGGCAAGCATGTCCAGTCCACCCAGATGGATGCCTGGCAGGAGATGTTCAGCCAGTTCTCCCGCCCGCGGGATGGCCAGGCGGGGTAATCCGCGTTTGCAGGACCGGCACGGGGCGCGCTTTCCCCATGGCCTGAAAAGGAACCGCCCGGTTGCATGGCAACCGGGCGGTTTTTTCGTTCCGGCCTTTGGAGGGGAGGGACGGCCGGACTCGAAGAGAGAATGGGCCTGCCTGGATCGGGGGAGACGGTCGGCAGGCCCCAGTCGATCGCTTCAGGGCGTCAGGCGCAAAGCGCCGGCTCGGCGGAGGGGAGAATGCCGAGCCGGTCTTTGCTGACCGCCCCCGCCTGGACAGGCGAAGGGCGGACCGCGCCATCCCGCCGGGGCGTGGTGTCACGTCCGGCTGCGATCAGGGAAAGGGAAAGGGTGGGATCCGCCACGAGCGATTCAGCAAGCGCTCCTCGAACATCGCCTCGGGTGAGGCCGATGTCTTTCAGCGACCGGGAATCCCAGTTGAGCAGTTCCTTGGCCGCGCGACGGTTGGCCATGGCCGTGTGGAGTTGAACCACACCCTTGACCGCGGAGAGCAGCAGAGCGGTGATAAAACCCGGGACGATGGCCATGACATGTTCCTTTCGCGGTTGGGCATCTTCTCGATGCTGGAGAGGTGGCCGGGTTGCCGAGGATTCGGGAACCGTCTCTCCGATGGACAAGAATTTTATACAAGACTCCCTTGCATTTCAGAAACGAATGTTTTTTATCTAATCATCAAGAATTCGAATGAGACGATTTTGCCAGTTTTCGCGGCCTGCGAGCCAGGTTCCATCATCAAGCGGGAGGGGGTTCCCCATGCTGCCGGTCCTCGACAATGACCATCTCCGCACCCTGATCGCCATTGCCGAGACCGGCTCCTTCACCCGGGCGGCCGAGATCGTCCACAAGACGCAGAGCGCGGTCTCGATGCAGATCCGCCGGCTGGAGGAACGGATCGGCCGTGATCTGTTCGAGAAGGAGGGCCGGACGGCCCGATTGACCGAGGATGGCGCGCGCCTGCTCGATTATGCCTACCGGATGATCCGCCTCAATGACGAGGCCGTGGCCTCCTTCCGTGGCGAGCGGCTGACGGGCCGCGTGAAGCTGGGCGTGCCGGATGATTATGCCGAGCGCTACCTGCCTCAGATTCTGGCACGTTTCACGGCGTCGAATCCCGGCATCGAGGTGCTCGTCGTCTGCGAGCCGACGCCCTGCCTCATCGCCAATCTCCAGTCGATGGAACTGGACATGGCCATCATCACCCATTCCGACAAGCGCGCCGTCGGCGAGATCATCCGCGAGGAACGCCTGCTCTGGGTCACCTCGCAGCGCCATTGCACCCATGAGGCACGGCCGGTTCCGCTGGCGCTGGGGCGCGATACCTGCAACTGGCGCGAGGCGGCAGTGACGCGGCTCAAGCGCCGCAACGTGCCGCACCGGATCCTCTATACGAGCTGGAACTCGGCAGCGGTCGGCGCGGTCGTGCTGGCCGGCCTCTCGGTCAGTGTCCTGCCGGAAAGCGCCGTCCGGGCCGGCATGCGCGTCCTGACGGAGGCCGATGGCTTCCCCGATCTGCCCAGCGTGCAGATCGCGCTTGTCCGCAATGCCGCCTCGCGCGATCACGTGTCCAACGCCCTGGCCGATCACATCATCCAGAGCCTCGACAATCTCTCCATCGAGAGCAGGAACGCCATGCTGGCAGCCGAATAGGGCTGGCATCGCGCTTGCTGGCTCCCTTTCGAGGGAGGACCGGGCATGACCATACCGCTGACCGTTGAATTCGCTGCGGGCGGGCAGGGCGCCTGGATGATAGACCGCATCGTCCCTGTCTTCGGCGAGGCCCTGCCGCCCGCGTCGCGCCTGGCCATCGGTGCAGCCCCGCTAGCCCCTGCCGGTTCGATTGCCTGGCGGTTGCGTGGCACCGTCTCGAATGCGCGCTACACCCACCGGAGCGAAATGACCGAGCTTGCAACCCGGCAGGAAGGCCTCGGCCGGCCCGGTTCCCGCCGCGCCGCGCTCATCCCCATCCGCAAGAATGCGGCCTGGTGGGCGCTGGCACAGGACGAACGCCGCGCGATCTTCGAGGAACAGTCACGCCACATCCGGATCGGGATGGATTACCTGCCGGCCGTGGCCCGCCGCCTGCATCACAGCCGCGATCTCGGCGAGCCCTTCGATTTCCTGACATGGTTCGAATTCGCCCCCGGCGAGGAAAGCCGGTTCGACGCGATGCTGGGCCGGCTGCGCGAGACGGCCGAATGGCGGTTCGTGGAGCGCGAGGTCGAGATCCGGGTAAACCTGGATCAATAGGCGTTTGTGTCGAAGACAGGCAGCACCGAGCCCTTCCACGGGCCATGATACTGCTCGAGCAGGATCTCCGCCTGGTTTTTCCCGGCGGCCAGGATCCCTTCCAGCGGCGCGAGATGGATTGTCTCGTCGCGGCCCTCGCGGTCGAGCCGTGCCCGACGCGCCAGACCGGCCCGCGACAGGGCGACCACATCGCGCGCGATCTCCAGCACCGTGCGGCCGGCAATCGCCGCGCCGAGGCCGGCCTTGGGAACGGCATCGCGCAGGGCCTGGCGCTCGCCGGCATTCCAGCCCCGCACAAGGTCCCAGGCGGCATCCAGGCTCGCCCTGTCATAGAACAGGCCGACCCAGAAAGCGGAAAGGGCGGTGATGACCGGCAGCGAGCCCACATCGGCGCCGCGCATCTCGAGATAGCGCTTCAGCCGCACTTCCGGGAAGATCGTCGAGAGATGGTTGGCCCAGTCGGAGGTCGTCGCGCGCACACCCGGCAGGCCTGGCAGCCGGCCTTCAAGCAGGTCGCGGAAGGATTGGCCGGTGACATCGTGATAGGTATCGCCGCGCTTGACGAAATACATCGGCACATCGAGCGCGTAATCGACATAACGCTCGAAGCCGAACCCGTCCTCGAAGGCGAAGGGCAGCATCCCTGCGCGGGCATTGTCGGTATCGCGCCAGATTTCCGAGCGCATGGACTGGAAGCCGTTGGGCCGGCCTTCCGTGAAGGGCGAATTGGCGAAGAGCGCAGTTGCGACCGGCTGCAGAGCCAGGCTGACGCGCAGCTTCCGGACCATGTCCGCTTCCGAGGCAAAGTCGAGATTCACCTGCACGGTCGAGGTGCGGAACATCATGTCGAGCCCGAGCGAGCCGACCTTCGGCATGTAGTTCCGCATGATCGTGTAGCGCGATTTCGGCATGACCGGCGTCCCGGCGCGGCTCCAGACCGGCGACATGCCAAGCGCAAGGAAGCGGATGCCGAAGGGATCGGCGATCTGCTTGAGCTGGGCGAGATGGGCCGCTGTCTCGCCGGCGGTCTGGTGCAGGGTTTCCAGCGGGGCGCCGGACAATTCGAACTGGCCGCCCGGTTCGAGGCTGATCGCCCCGCCGCCGGTCACGTCGAACAGGCCGATCGGATGGTCATCCTCGAGGATCGGCTCCCAGCCGAGCAGGCCCTGCATGCCCTCGAGCAGGGCGCGGATCCCCTTGCCGCCATCATAGGGAACAGGCGACAGATCTTTGGTATAAAACGGGAATTTCTCGTGTTCCGTCCCGATCCGGAAGGCGGATTCGGGCTTGTTGCCCTGTTCGAACCAGGCGACAAGCGCGTCGCGCCCTTCGACAGGGGTCAAATCCACTGTATCGCGCGCCATAAATACCTCGGAAGCCGTTCAAGCGGGAGCGCCATGACGCTCATGTTGCGCTCTGTATAGGCATCGCCGGGCGGTCCGACAATGGCACCACGATGACGGTGCCGTCACATTTCATTGACAGGCGAACCGGTCCAGTCGCCATACACGCTCTGGACAAGCGCGAGGACGGCCACGCCTGCCGTATCGGCGCGCAGGATCCGCGGCCCCAGCGAGAGCCGGACAAGGCCGGGATGCGCAAGCGCGAGCGCGCGCTCCTCGGCCGTGAAGCCGCCTTCGGGGCCGATCAGCACCGTGATCCCCGCCGCCGGCCGTCGCCGGCCGAGGGCGAGGACCGGATCGGCGATCTCCGCATCCTCGTCGCAGAAGACCAGCGTCTCCCCGGCCGGCAGTCCCGCCAGGAACCGGTCCAGCCGGATCTCCGGTTCCAGTTCGGGCAGGGCGAGAATGCCGCATTGTTCGGCCGCCTCGATGATGTTGGCGTGCAGCTTTTCATCTTTCAGCCGGTGGAGCTGGGTCCGCTGCGTCAGGACCGGCGTGAGCCGGGCAGCGCCCATCTCCACGGCCTTCTGGACGAGATAGTCGAGCCGCGCCGATTTCAGCGGCGCGAAGGCATAGCGGATCCGGCCCGCCGTCTCCTGCGGGCGCGTCTGCCGCTGCAGCGCCAGCACGGCGGTCTTGCGCGGCGGCTTCCGCACCGTCGCTTCCCATTCCCCGTCGCGCCCGTTGAACACGAGCAGGCGCGCGCCCTCGTCCATCCGCAGGACATTCAGCAGGTAGTTGAGCGCTCCCGGCTCCAGCGGCACGACGGCATCGGGGGCGAGCTCTGCCGGGACATGCAGGCGATGGGTTGCGAAATCGTAACGGGCCATCCGGAACTCTTGCGGGCAAAAATCGGTCTGAATTCAAGTCCTAAGCCCTTCGCTTCTAAAAATCGCCTTGATTTTTTGCCCAAGATGACCATCGATCATCCGCCAAAAAACAGGCCATTGGCATTGTTGCCAGGGGCGAGGGGTAGTCTGAAATGAAGCGTTTCCTGCACGGTCTCGTTATGGCTTCCGGTCTTGCCGTCTTGGCGGCCCCGGCCATGGCCCTGACGCCAAGCTGTCAGGCCGAACTCGACAAATACGGTGCGGCCCGCCTCGAGGTGATCAACAAGATCAATGGTTTCCAGAAGAAGCGGCCTTCCGCCCAGCAGGCCTGCGGCGTGTTCGGCCAGTTGGTCAAGGCCGAAGCCGAGATGCTGAAATGGATGGAAGACAACCAGCAATGGTGCTCGCTTCCGGAACCTTTCGTCGAGGATTTCCGCAAGAACACCCAGCAGGGCGTGAAGGCGCGTGGCCAGGTCTGCACGGCTGCGAAGAAGGAAGCCGAAGCCCGGGCCCAGGGCGCCGGCGCGCCGCGGGGCCCGGCTCCCGGTAGCGGTGTCCAGTTGCCCAAGGGCGCGCTGTGAGCGGCCCTGCGCCCGGCGCAACGCCGGACGCGGTTCCCCGTAGCCTTGTCGAACGCCTGCCCGGCAGGGCGCGCCCCTTCGCGCGGATGGCGCGGCTCGACCGGCCGATCGGCTGGTGGCTTCTCCTGTTGCCCTGCTGGTGGAGCGAGGCCCTTGCCGCCCGCCTCGCCGGCGGCTGGCCGAACCTGCTGACGCTGCTGCTGTTCCTGATCGGTGCTGTCGCGATGCGCGGCGCCGGCTCGACCTGGAACGACATCACCGACCGCGATCTCGATGCCCGTGTCGCCCGCACGCGCGACCGGCCCTTGCCCTCGGGCCAGGTCAAAACGCGGGAGGCTTTCGCCTTTCTGGCGCTGCAGGCGCTGGTCGGTCTCGTTGTCCTGCTGCAATTCAACACCTTCGCCATCGCGATGGGCTTCCTCTCGCTGGCGCCGGTCGTGGTCTATCCCTTCATGAAGCGCTTCACCAATCATCCGCAACTGGTCCTCGGCCTTGCCTTTGCCTGGGGTGCGCTGATGGGCTTTGCCGTCCATCTCGGCGCGTTGCCGGCCCCGGCCTTGTGGCTCTATGCCGGCGCCATCGCCTGGGTTGTCGGCTATGACACGATCTACGCCCTGCAGGATATCGAGGACGACGCGATTGTCGGGATCGGCTCGACCGCGCGAGCCTATGGCGCGCGGGTCCGGCTCTTCATTGCGGCCATGTTCGCGCTCACGCTGGTTCTTGTCGGGATGGCGATGGTGCAGGTCGGGTCGGGCGTGCCTGGCTGGCTCGGGCTCGCGGCCTTCGCCGCCCATCTCGGCTGGCAGGTCATCATCCTGAAACGCGATGATCCGGTCCAGGCCTTGCGCCTGTTCCGCGCCAACCGCGATGCCGGCCTGCTGCTCTTCGGTGGGCTGATGCTCGACACCCTGTGGGCGCGCCTCGTCTGAATTCACCGCTTCCGGTCGTTCTGGCGCGAGCCCTTGCCGCTCCGGTCCGCCAGGCGGTTCAGGGGTACCATGCGCCGCTGGGCCGTACGTGTCCTTCGGCCCGAAAGCGGAGAGCCGCTCCGGCGCGGATAGGAAATCTCGCCCGGCCGTGCGGTGACCTGCTGCAGGCCGTTTTCCGCATCGAACAGATAGAGCGGCAGGCCGAGATCCCGGCCCAGCCCGCGCCAGAGCGCGATCAGGTCGAGATCGTCATAGGCCAGCAGGAGCGAATTGGTCCGTTCGCCGCGCTGGTCCAGAAGCTGCAGCGCGGCAAAGGGCTCGTCGCCCGGGCCGGTCAGCATGGCCAGGACGAGGCCGACAGCCTCGCCGGGCGCCGGCGCGGCCGGTGCCAGATTGTCATTGGCCACGAAGGTGGGGCGGGCGTCGGGACCGGACAGCACTTCGCTGCCCGGTCCATCGACGTGATGGCTCGTTCTCATGGTTGACGCGATCCCTGTCGGAGAATTCTGTGCCCCCGATCATGTCCGGAAGGTACCGCCGGGAGGGGCGCCAAACCCCTAAAGAGGGTGGTTAAATGCCGATAACCATCGGAAATCGGGGCGCTTTGCCGAATCGTCCTTCATGAAAGGTAACTCCGGAAGCTTGACCTTGTCGGGCTTGCGCGCCAGAACCGGAGGAGAATCCGTTCCGGGAAACGCGCCGCATGGCCCCTGCCGAAAAGCCTGCCCTCCTGATCCGCCTCTGCGCACCGCGCGGCTTCTGCGCCGGCGTTGTCCGTGCGATCGATGCGGTCGAGGAAGCTTTGCGGAAATTCGGCGCGCCGGTCTATGTGCGCCACGAGATCGTCCATAACCGCTATGTGGTCGAGGGCCTGAAGCGCAAGGGCGCGATCTTCGTCGATGAATTGTCGGAGATCCCCGATACCGAGGCGCCGGTGATCTTCTCCGCCCATGGCGTGCCGAAAGCCGTCCCGGTGGAAGCGGAGATGCGCAATTTCTTCGCGATCGACGCGACCTGCCCGCTGGTCACGAAGGTGCATCGCGAGGCGGAAATCCATTTCAAGCGCGGCCGGCGCGTCATCCTGGTCGGCCATGCCGGCCATCCCGAGGTTGTCGGCACGATGGGGCAGTTGCCCGAAGGCGCTGTCCTGCTGGTCGAGACAGTCGACGACGTCGCCACCCTGGTCCTGCCCGATGACCAGCCGCTGGCTTTCGTCACGCAGACGACCCTCTCGGTTGACGATACCGCCGCCGTGGTCGCTGCGCTGAAGGCCCGGTTTCCCGGCATCGCGGCACCGCACAAGGAAGATATCTGCTACGCCACCACCAACCGTCAGGAAGCGGTCAAGCATGTCGCGCCGGATGTCGATGCGATGATCGTGGTCGGCTCGCCGAATTCCTCGAACTCGCAGCGCCTGCGCGAGGTGGCCGAGCGGGCGGGCTGCCATGTCGCCCGGCTGGTCCTCCGGGCGGAGGATATCGACTGGACACTGTTCGGCGGCCTTCGCACGCTCGGCATCACGGCGGGGGCCTCGGCGCCGGAAGTGCTGGTCGAGGAGATCATCGATGCCTTCGCCGAGCGCTATACGATCGAGGTGGAGACCGTCTCGACCGCCGATGAAAGCGTGTTCTTCCCGCTGCCGAAGGTGCTGCGGCCCGATGCGGCCTGATCGCCGTTCGCGCTAGCGCGACAGGCTGAGCAGCAGCGCGACGCCCGCCACGATCAGCACGAGGCCGAGGCCTTCCCGGCGGGTCGGGACTTCGGAGAACATCTTGCCCGAGACGAGCCGCGCGAAGAACACCTCGACCAGCGCGAGCGTGCGCACCTGGGCCGCGCTGGCCAGCGCGAAGCCGAGGAACCAGAATTGCGAGGCGAAGGCCCCCATGAAGCCCGCGAGCAGCGAGGGGCGCCAGAGCCTGACGATCGCCGCCAGTGCAGCCCGGTTGGTGGCGGCGAGCCAGGCCGAAAGCACCAGCGCCTGGAAGACCAGCCCCAGCGCCAGCACGGTCGAGGCGCGGATGCCGAACCCGCCCGAAGGCAGGGCATGGATCGCAGCCCGGAAGGCAATGGCGGAAATGGCGAACATCGCGGCCGAGAACAGCCCCAAAGCCAGCGCGCCCCAGGAGCCTTCTGCCATGCCCTCCTTCGGCCAGGCCGTGAGGACCACCCCGGCTGTCGCCACGGCAATCGCCAGGACCATGCCGGCCGACAGGTGCTCGCCGAGGAAGACCAGCCCGAAAATCGCGACCAGCACCGGCTCGGTCTTGGTATAGGCAGTGGTCACAACGAAGGATTTCGAGGTCATTGCGGCGAGCATGAGGCCCGTCGCACCGATCTGTGCCAGCGCCGCGATCGCGACAGCCGGCAGGGCGGAGACGGGAATCGCCGGCACGGCATCGCCGGTGCCCAGCATCATCAGGGCGAGGAATACCAGCGCGAAGGGCGCGCCGAACAGGAAGCGCACATGCGTTGCGCCGACCACGCCGAGCTTCTGCGTGAGGTCGCGCTGCAGGGCATTGCGGAGGGTTTGCGAGGCGGCGGCAAGCAGCGTGAAGATTGCCCACAGCATGGTGGTGGTCCGGCCCTTCTTGCCGTCGGGAGGGATTTGACGGCGGCTCCGGCAGAGGCGTATCACCGGCCCGGGGCTTCGTCACGCGCAAAAGCGGTGCCGGGCCGGCAAGGGAGGCGCGGGGCCATGGCCGTCTATACCGATGTCAGCGCGGAGGAACTCACCGAGTTCCTCGCGGCCTATGATCTCGGCCCGTTGCTGAGCTTCAAGGGCATTGCCGAGGGGGTCGAGAATTCGAACTTCCTGATCGAGACAGGTCGCGGCCGCTTCATCCTCACGCTCTACGAGAAGCGCGTGAAGCCGGAGGACCTTCCGTTCTTCCTCGGCCTGATGGGGCATCTGGCCGATCGCGGCATCAATTGCCCGCTCCCGGTCAAGGCCCATGACGGCAAGGCCCTGCGCGTTCTCGCGGGGCGGCCGGCCGCCATTGTCACCTTCCTCGAGGGCGTCTCCTATCGCCGGCCGAACGTCGCCCATTGCCAGGCTTTGGGCACGACGCTGGCCGCCCTGCACGAGGCGGCGCGCGGCTTCACCCTCAGCCGCGAGAATGCCCTGTCTGTTTCCGGCTGGCGGCCGCTGCTC
This sequence comes from Hyphomicrobiales bacterium, assembly GCA_027484605.1. GTDB lineage: Bacteria > Pseudomonadota > Alphaproteobacteria > Rhizobiales > Beijerinckiaceae > Rhabdaerophilum. Next base: position 25,217 of record JAIXSR010000164.1, read on the forward strand.
GAACAGGCCGGTGCCCGGGCCGACGAGGTGGCGTCCGGGCTGGCCGTCGCCATCCGCAACGAGCTGGATTTCCTCGAGACGCATTGGCCGCGCACGCTCGAGGCCGGCATCATCCATGCCGATCTCTTCCCCAACAACGTGCTCTTCGTCGGCGACCAGCTCTCCGGTGTGATCGACTTCTATTTCGCCGCCCGCGACGCGCTGGCCTATGACCTCGCCATCTGCCTGAATTCCTGGTGCTTCGAGCCGGATTTCTCGTTCAACCTTACCAAGGGGCGGGCAATGATCGCGGGCTATCGCGGCCGCCGCGCGCTGAACCGCGTCGAGATCGATGCCCTTCCGATCCTCTGCCGCGGCTCGGCCCTGCGCTTCCTGCTGACGCGCCTTGTCGACTGGCTCAATGTTCCGCCCGGGGCGCTGGTCCGGCCGCTCGATCCGATGGAATACTGGAAGAAGCTGCGTTTCCATCAGGGCGTGCAATCCGCCACGGCCTACGGGCTGATCGAATGAGCGCCGAGAAGGAAGCCGGCGCCCGCGTCGAGATCTGGACCGACGGCGCCTGTTCGGGCAATCCCGGCCCGGGCGGCTGGGGCGCGATCCTGCGTTATGGCGAGACCCTGCGCGAATTGTCCGGAGCCGCACCGGACACGACCAACAACCGCATGGAGCTTCAGGCCGCCATTTCGGCTCTGGAGGCGCTAAAGCGCCCCTGCCGTGTGGTGCTGACCACCGACAGCCAGTATGTGAAGGGCGGGATCACCGGCTGGATCTTCGGCTGGAAGCGCAATGGCTGGAAGACGGCCGACAGGAAGCCGGTCAAGAATGTCGATCTCTGGCAGCAGCTGGATTCAGCCATCCAGCGCCATCAGGTGGAATGGCGCTGGGTCAAGGGCCATGCCGGCCATGAAATGAACGAGCGGGCGGATGAGCTCGCCCGCGCCGCCATTGCCGCGATGCGGGCGCAGGCCTCCTGACCCGCGCCCTTCCGGCTCTCAGAGCTGGCAGATCAGCGTTTCGGCGGAGCTGAGCTCGGCCTTGCCGGGCGATTCCTCGATATTGATCTTCGAGACAACCCCGTCCTCGACCAGCATCGAGAAGCGGCGGCAGCGCACGCCCAGGCCGGCCACCGACAGGTCGACATCGAGCCCGGTCGCCTTGGCGAATTCGGCATTGCCATCCGCCAGGAAGGTGATCACGCCCTCGCCGCCGGTTTCCTTGGCCCACATGGCCATGACGAAGGGATCATTGACCGAGACGACGGCAATGCCCGCCACGCCCTTGGCCTTGAAGGCTTCCGCTTCCTTGAGGAAGCCGGGCAGATGCGTCTTGTGGCAGGTGGGCGTGAAGGCGCCCGGCACGCCGAACAGAACCATGGTCTTGCCGCCGAACACATCGGCGGTCGTGACCGGCTTCGGGCCGGTTTCGGTCATCGTACGCAGGGTTAGATCCGGAAGGCGGTCTCCGACGGCGATAGGCATGGCGATATCCTGAAACAGAGTGAGCGCGTGCCACCCGGCGCCGGGCAGCCACGCCTATTTAAGGCCGAACCGCGCCGTCGTCGAGGTTCAGCATGATCTCGCGCGGAACCTCCCGCGTGCCGAAGGTCAGCCGCACGGGTCCGAACTTCCCGCCCTTGCCCGGCGCAGGCTGTCCTGCCAGCGTGATGGCCACGCGGCCGGGGCCATGCGCGGCAATGGACTTCGTCTCGAGGAAGCCCTCGGCCTCGGCAAAGGCCGAGAGAAGGGCGGGATCGCCGGAATGGGCGACGCTCACGGTGAAAACCGGCGCATCAGCCGTGCCGCCCCGGGCCAGGAGGCTCGCCGGCTCGGCTGCCTTTTCCGGAACCATGCGGAGGAACTGCGCCAGCCTGTCGAGATCGGCCGGCTCGAGCGGTCGAGCGGTGCCCGCATCCAGCGCGAGTTCACCATGCAGGGGAATGCACATCGTGCCGCAGACGGCGAAATCGAGCTTCAGCGCAAGCCGGCCCTTCTCGCCTGCGCGGCTGCCACGGATCGGCAGCATCACCTGCTGGACATAACCCCAGGCCTTTCCGCCGGCCCCGTCATCGAAAGCCTTGGGGAAGGGAAAATCGAGGGCGAGCCCGGCATAACCCTGGCTGGCGGCGAAATCGGCCTGCGGCGGCACACCCGAATCGCCCACGCTGCGCCAGTAGGTCTTGTAATCCGGCGCAAGGCGGATCTCGACCGCGCCGATCACGCCCGGCGCCGGCGGTGCGGCCGGCACGACCAGCCGGATCCGCGCCTCGCGGAAGTCGATCCAGGGCGAAGCTTTCCCGCCTGCCGCATGCACCAGCACCGGCAGGGTGAGCAGGAAAACCAGGCCAAAACAGAAGCTCAGCAAACGCATCATGTGATCCTTATGCATCGCCGCCCCTTCAAGACCCATGAACATTCCCGTGAAGGCAGATGGATGCGGCGGAAAACCCCCTTGGCAATCGGGGCAAGGCTTGCAAATCTTGGGGCATGAACCTCGAAAACCTTCGCCGAAATGCCGCGCCCGGCTTTCTCGACGGCCAGATGCTGATCGCGATGCCAGGCATGCCGGACGAGCGCTTCGCCCGGACGGTCATCTATCTCTGTGCCCATTCCACGGAAGGCGCCATGGGAATCGTGGTCAACCGGCAGGCGCGCAATATCGGCTTTCCGGATCTGCTGGTGCAGCTCGACATCATCGCCCGCGATCAGGCCATCCGGCTGCCGCGCCGTGCCGAGCGCGTCGCTGTGCTGGCGGGCGGGCCGGTCGAGACGACCCGCGGCTTCGTGCTGCATTCGACCGATTGCGTGATCGAGGATTCCACCCTGCCCATCGCCGAAAAGATCGGCCTGACCATCACGGTCGACATGCTGCGCATGATCGCGCGCGGCGAAGGGCCGGAAAGCGCGATCCTCGCCCTCGGCTATGCGAGCTGGGGCGCGGGGCAGCTCGAACGCGAGATCCAGCAGAATACCTGGCTGCATGGCCCGATCGATTTCGATCTGGTCTTCGGCGCGGATCACGAGGCCAAATATGACCGGGCCCTGCGCCATCTCGGCATTGACCCCGCCTTCCTGTCGGCCGATGCCGGCCATGCCTGAAACCCTGGCCTGCGGCCCGGTCAGGCCGTGATGCCGATCAGGCGGCGCGTCTGCTCGAGATTGATGGCCGGCCCGAACACATAGCCCTGCGCGAATTCGCAGCCGAGCTGGAACAATTCCACCGTATCGGCTTCGGTCTCGGCACCTTCGGCCACGATGGTCATGCCGAGATCATGGGCGAGGCTGACAATCGACCGCAGGATCAGCGGCCGCTTGCCCGTATCGTCATGCCGGACGAAGCTCTGGTCGATCTTCAGCGTGTCGAAGGGGAAGCGCTGCAGGTAGGAAAGCGAGGAGAAGCCGGTGCCGAAATCATCCAGCGCCAGCCCGGCCCCCAGTTCCTTGATCTTCTGGAGCATCTGCGCGGCATATTCCGGGTTTTCCATCACCAGTGTCTCGGTGATCTCCAGCTTGAGCGAACCGGGCTGGACCGGATAGCGGATCAGGACGTTGCGTACGTCCTGAAGCAGGTCGTTGCGGATCAGTTGCCGGCTGGAAACATTGACGCTGGCGAAGATCGGCGGGTCGACCACGAGGTTCTGCTGCCAGAGCATCAATTCCCGCGCGGTCGTTTCCAGCACGAACAGGCCGAGCTCGATGATCGTGCCGGTCTCCTCGGCGATCGCGATGAATTCCGAGGGCGGCAGCCGGCCGAGGCGCGGATGGTTCCAGCGGACGAGCGCCTCGAACCCGGCAATCGCCCGGTCCTCCAGCCGCACGATCGGCTGGAACTGCACCTCGAGTTCCTTGCGCTCGATGGCCCGGCGCAGATCCGCCGCGAGGGTCAGCTTGTCCTGCGGGGTCGAGCGCATCGAGGCCCGATAGACCTCGATCCGGTCGCGCCCCGTCCGCTTGGCATGGATCGCCGCGAGTTCCGCGTTGCGGACGAACGCCTCGCGGTCGACCATGGTCGCATCGTCGACAAACGCAATGCCCACAGAGCCGGTGAGATAGATCTGCCTTTCGCCATGGGTGATCGGCGTGGAGACCGCGCGGCGCACGAGATCCGCCAGGGCCATGATCCGCTGCGGGTCCTGCTCCGAGACCACGACGAGGCCGAAACTGTCACCTGCGAGCCGGGCCAGCGTGTCGCCGGCCTTGACCACCCGCGCCAGGCGGCGGGCAATCGTCAGCAGCACCATGTCGCCGGCATTGAAGCCGATCTGTTCGTTGATCTGCTTGAACCGGTCGACATCGACAATGATCATGCTCGGCTTGACCATGCCCGGCCCGGCGGAGCGCATCCCGACAAGCGCGGATTCCAGCCGGTCGAGCAGGAGCCGGCGATTGGGCAGGCCGGTCAGGTGATCATGGATCGCGTCATGGAGCAGCCGCTCCTGCGCGAGATGGATCGAGGTGACATCGGTCATCGTGCCGACGACGCGCACCACCTCGCCCTCGCGGTTCACCACGGGCCGCGCCTTCAGCCGGTACCAGAGCACCGAGCCATCCCGCGCGACGAGGCGGAGATCCTGTGCGATCCGGCCGCGGCGCTGCTCGATCAGCGCATTGAGGATCGTGCGGTAGCGATCGCGGTCGACATGGTGGATCACGTCCAGCAGCGCCGAGGCCCGGCCTTCCAGCTCCCCGCGTTCGAGGCCGAGATGCGCCTCGAGATCGGGGCTGACATGGAGATGGTCGTCGCTCACATCCCAGTCGAAGACGAGATCGCCGCCACCCACGAAGGCCAGCGCCTTGCGTTCGGCATCCGGGACGGCTCCGGTCGCGACGGCACTGGATGTGAAGACATTCTGCATCACGGTGAAGCCGATCAGCAGCACGATGAGGACGAGGCCGCCCAGAAGCGCCGGCGTCGCGATGTCGTTGACGATCTGGCCATTGACGACGAGGCCGGCGGCAATCACCCAGACGAGCAGAAGGAACCAGGTCGGCACCAGCATCGTCGCGCGGTCATAGCGCTGGAGCGCGAGGAACAGCACCAGCACGAAGCCGATGATCGCAATGGCGGCGATGGAGATCCGCGCGATGCCTGCCGCCACGGCCGGATCGATGCTTGCCAGCGCGATCAGGGCGCCGATCAGCACCAGCCAGACGACGGTGATATGCGCGTAGCGCGCATGCCAGCGGTTGAGGTTGAGATAGGCGAAGAGGAAGACCAGCAGGGTTCCGCCCAGCACGGCCTCGGCGCCGGCCCGGTAGATGTTCTCGATCTCCGGCCGGACGCCGAAGAACCGGCCGACAAAGCCGAAATCGATGCCGAGATAGACCAGCACCGCCCAGGCCAGGGCGGCGGCCGCCGGGAAGATGAGGGCTGCGCGCAGGGCCAGCACGATTGTCAGGAAGATCGCCAGCAGGGCCGCGATTCCGGTGACGATGCCGCGATAGAGCGTCAGCGAATTGAGCTTGTCCTTGTAGGAATCCGGATCCCACAAGGTCAGTTCGGGCAGGCGGTTGCCGCGCAATTCGGCCACGAAGGTCACGACCGAACCGGGATCCAGCGTGATCAGGAAGAGATCGGCCTCGGTCGCTTCCTCGCGCTCCGGCCGGTAGCCATGGCTGGCCGTGATCGCCTCGATGCGCGAAGCCGCGAGATCGGGCCAGAAGACGCCCGAGCCGGCCATCTTGAAGCGCGGCGCCACCAGCAGCCGCTCGATCTGCTCGTTCGTTTCGTTGGCCAGCGCGAAGGCGATCCAGCGCGGGCGGGAGCCTGGCTCGCGCGCCTGCACCTCGATGCGCCGGACAATGCCATTGGCATCCCGGGCGGTCTGGATCTCGATCCGGTCATCGCGCGATTCCTGCGCCTGCACGGCCGGCAGCAGATCGATCGCCTCGGCCTGCGGCACGACGCGGATCGCCTCGAGCGCCCGGGCCTGCCCCGTCGCAGCCAGCAAAAGGCCGACCAGCAGCACGAGGCGCGGCCAGAGGCCTGGGCCACGATCCGGGCACGACGCAGGACAGGACCACGCCATCATCGACATCACGAACGAACGGAAGCGGCCCGCCAGGCCGGCCGGGGCAATGATGGCAGCATGGATGGGGTGTCGGTGCGGATCACCTGATGCAAGCCCTTCAATTGTCTTCCTGTTCAAACATCATCGCCTGCCGGGGGGCAAGCGACGAGAGCGCTCGGACACGATGATTCCCCGGTTATTCTGGCGTGGGATCCGATTTCAGCCGGGCGAACAGCACATGGTCGCGCCGCGCCCCCGCGATCGACAGATATCCGCGTGCGTAGCCCTCGCGGCGAAATCCGGCTTTTTCAAGAACACGGACCGAAGCCCCGTTGTCAGGCAGGCAGGCCGCCTCGAGCCTTTCGAGGCCCAGCCGGAAGAAAGCGTGCCGCGACAAGGCCTTCACTGCCTCGGTCATGTGGCCCTTGCCGGCATGCGGTGCGCCCATCCAGTAGCCCAGGGTCGCGGATTGCGCCGCCCGTCGGCGGACATGCGCCAGCGTGATCCCGCCGAGGATGGCGTCGCTCTGCCGGTCGACCAGAAAGAACGGATAGGCGCTGTCCGAACGGATTTCCTGCCGGTACCGGGCAAGCCTGCGGCGGAAAGCCGTCTGGCTCAGGTCATCGGCCGGCCAGGCCGGCTCCCAGGGCTGCAGGAAGGGCCGCGAGGCCTGCCGCAATTCGGCCCAGGGGGCAAAGTCGGATGGCTGGGGCGGGCGAAGCCGCAGGCCGCCGAATTCGAGGGTCAGGATCTCGTGGGGTACCCCGCCGGTCAGGCTGGCAAGAAATCCGATCACGGTCAGGAATCCCGTCGATGGCTCCGGATGAAGGATTCGAGCGCCGTACTGTCATTCGCCACGGGCGACATCCGCTCCGGATCGGTCATCAGCCGGCCCAGCCGGGCCGGCAGCGGCGCTTCGATCCCCGCAACAGCCCGCATCGTGTCGGGGAATTTCGCCGGCGCGGCTGTGGCCAGCACGACCATCGGCACGGCGGGGTCGAGCCCGGCCTTGGAGGCCGCCACGATCCCGGTCGCCGTATGCGGGTCGACGACATAGCCCGCCTCGTCGCGGGTTGTCCGGATCGCTTCCGCGACTTCGCCCTCATCCGCCCGGAAGGCCGAGAAATCCGCGCGGATCGCTGTCAGCACGTCCGGAGGCAGGGTGAAGGAACCGCTCTGCTTCAGGCCGGCCATCATCTGCCGCACGGCGGTGGCATCCCGCCCCGATGCCTCGAACAGCAGGCGCTCGAAATTCGACGAGATCTGGATATCCATCGAGGGCGAGGAGGTGGCCGCCACGCCGGCCATCTCGTAGCGCCCGGTCTCCAGCGTCCGGGTGAGGATATCGTTGATATTGGTGGCGATGACGAGCTGCTCGATCGGCAGGCCCATCTTCCGGGCAACGAAGCCGGCGAAGATGTCGCCGAAATTCCCTGTGGGCACGGTGAAGGCCACTTTCCGGTGCGGGGCACCGAGCGCGACCGCCGCCACGAAATAATAGGTGACCTGCGCCACCACGCGCGCCCAGTTGATCGAGTTGACGCCCGAGAGCTGCACCGAATCCCGGAAGGCATGGTGGTTGAAAAGCGCCTTCACCAGGTTCTGGCAATCATCGAACGTGCCGGGAATCGTGATCGCATGCAGATGTGGCTCGGTCGGCGTCGTCATCATCCGGCGCTGCACATCGGAGACGCGGCCATCCGGGAAGAGCACGAACACATCCGCCCGCTTCGAGGCGCGGAATGCCTCGATTGCCGCGCCACCGGTATCGCCCGAAGTCGCCCCCACGATCGTTGCCCGCCGGCCGCTGCTGGCCAGCGCATGGTCCATCAGCCGCGCAAGCAGCTGCATGGCCACGTCCTTGAAGGCCAGGGTCGGCCCATGGAACAGCTCGAGCACGAACCGGTTCGGCCCGATCTGCGCCAGCGGGGTCACGGCCGGATGCGCGAAGGTGGCATAGGCTTCCCGCGTCGCCTGCCGCAGCACCGCATCGGGGATGGTGCCGCCGGTGAACCGGCGGATCACGTCGAAGGCCACCGCATCGAAGCCCTGGCCCGCATAGGCGGCGATCTCGTCTGCCGTCAGGCTCGGCCAGGTTTCCGGCAGGTAGAGGCCGCCGTCACGGGCCAGGCCCGCCAGCAGGCAATCGGCGAAGGAAAGGGCAGGGGCCTCGCCCCGGGTGGAGATATAGCGCATGACAGGCCCGTCCGCAGGCGAAGATACTCAGAGCGCACTTGTGCCGCGGCGGCGGCGCGATGCAAGAAAAAATGTCAGCCCGACCACATTGGTCAGGGCGAGGCCCCACCAGGTCAGCGCATACTGGAAGTGATTGTTCGGGATCGCGGCCAGGAAGGCCTCGACCTCGACGCCATGCGGCGGATCCACGGCATCCGGCGCGGCCTGCAGGTCGATGAAGCGCGCATAGGCTGCGCTGGCGCCCTCGGCCGTCTCGGCGCCGGGCAGCCCGGTCTGCCTTGCCATTTCCCCGGTGCTGCGGAAAAACCAGACCTGCCGCTGCGGATCGTTATGCGGAGGAAACAGGCCCGGGGTCTCGTCGGGGCGCAGGAAGCCGGTCAGCGTCACCGGCTCGGTCGGGCGGTCGAAGGGCGGCAGGCGGCCATCGGCCCGGGTGGGGAGGAAGCCGCGATTGACGTAGATGTTGACCAGCGCGCATTTCCCGTCCGCCGCGCAGAGCCGGGTGATGAAGGGCGTCATGACGAAGACGCCGAAACCGCTGCCCTGCAGGGCGCGGCCGGTTTTCGGGCCGGGCTTCGGTTCCGGCCTCGATGTCCGGACATAGCTGGTCCGCTCATGGGCGAAGCGCCCGGTCACGGTCACCCGATCCCAGAGGCGGGCCTCGCCGAGTGCCTTCGGGGGCGCCTGTGCAGCCGCGGCAATACCGGAAATGAAGGCTTGCTTCTCGCCAAGGCGTTGCCATTGCCAGAAGCCCAGCCCGGCCTGGAAAAGGGTGATCGCGGCGATGAAGGCGAGGAAGCCCTTGAGGCGCAGGCTCATGGCTTGTCCGAGAGCCGGCCCTGTTCGGCACGGTTGCGATATTGCAGCGCGACCAGCACCCCCTTGAGCGGGCGCAGCAAGCCGAGGCAGACGATCAGGGTCATCGGCAGGAAGATCACGAGATGCACCCAGACCGGCGGTTCGTAATGGATTTCCGTCCAGAGCAGCAGGCCGACCACGAGAAAACCGGCGATCAGGATCACGAAGACAGCAGGGCCATCCCCCGCATCCGCGAATCGGTAGTCCAGCCCGCAGGCACGGCATGAGGGGGCGATGCTCAGGAAAGCCTCGAACAGCCGCCCCTCGCCGCAGCGGGGGCAGCGTCCGCCAAGACCGGCTGAAACCGGATCGGCTTCCGGGCCATGATACTCCATGCGAGTCCCCTCGAATCGGAAAGGGCGGCCCCGGGCCGCCCTTTGCTCATTCTCAATGGGCGGCGGCTGCCGCGGCGCCCCAGTTCGAGCCCCAGACATAGATGGCGGCGAAGAGGAACAGCCACACCACGTCCACGAAATGCCAGTACCAGGCCGCGAATTCGAAGCCGAGATGCTGCTTCGGGGTGAAGTGCCCCTTGTAGACGCGCATCAGGCAGACCGCGAGGAAGATCGTGCCGATAAGGACATGGAAGCCATGGAAGCCCGTCGCCATGAAGAAGGTCGCGCCGTAGATATGGCCCGAGAACTTGAAGGCGGCATGGCTGTACTCATAGACCTGCACCAGGGAGAAGAAGGCGCCGAGCAGCACGGTCAGCCAGAGGCCCTGCCGCACGCCCTGGCGGTCACCATGGAGCATCGCATGATGCGCCCAGGTCACCGTGGTGCCCGATGTCAGCAGGATCAGCGTGTTGAACAGCGGCAATTCCCACGGGTTGAACACCGCGATGCCCTTCGGGGGCCATTGCCCGCCGGTCAACTCGGTCCGCTGGTACTGGATCGCCTCGTTCGTGAAGAAGGCAATGTCGAAATAGGCCCAGAACCAGGCCACGAAGAACATCACTTCCGACGCGATGAACATGATCATGCCGTAGCGGTGATGCATCTGCACGACGCGGGTATGGTCTCCCGTTTCCGCCTCGTTCACCACATCGCGCCACCAGCCGAACATCGTGTAGAGCACGCCGATGAAACCGGCGAAGAAGAGCAGGCTGCCGGCCTGGAGGCCACCGATCGGCATCTTCTTCATCCACATCACCGCGCCGACCGCGCAGATGAAGGCCGAAACAGACCCGATGAAGGGCCAGGGGCTCGGCGGAAGAATGTGATAATCGTGGTTCTTGGCGTGTGCGTCGGCCATGGAAACGGGCCCCCCTTCCTATTTCGATACGGAACCCCCCGCCGAAGCGGAAGGTGCCGTCAGCTGTCCAGCATCAGCCACAGGCTTGGCCGGGTTTTTGGACGGAAAAAACGTGTATGACAAGGTGATCGTTCGGATGCCGTCGAGTTCGCGGTTCTTCGAGATCTCGGGATCCACGAAAAACACCACTTCCTCGGTTCGCGCCTCGCCCGGCTGCAATGTCTGCTCGGTGAAGCAGAAGCAGGCGATCTTGTTGAAATAGGCGCCGGTCTGGTCGGGCGTCACATTGTAGCTGGCAATGCCCGTCGTCGGCATCTGCCCCGGATTGCGCAGCGTGTAGCCGACGGTCTTGACCTCGCCGGCCCGGATCGTGATTTCGGGCACTTCCGGTTCGAAGCGCCAGTTCAGCCCGGCGGCGACATTCGCATCGAACCGGATCTTGAAGACCCGCTCTGTCACGCGGTCCGGCGCGCGGCTCGCCACCATCGTCGTGCCGCCATAGCCCGTCACCCGGCAGAAAAGATCATAAAGCGGCACAGCCGCGAAGGACGCGCCGAGCATCACGCAGAAGCCGGTCACGACATAAGCGGCCACCCGGCGGTTCCGGGCGGGGTCGATCACAACAGGGGCGGGAAGCGGGCGCTCGTTCATGTCACATCGGCCGGGAAAGGATGGCGGGACCCATCTTGAAGACGGTGATCACGTAGAACAGAAGGCAGAGGCCGGCCACACCGAAGGCAATCGCCTTGTTGCGGCGCGCGCGTCGGGCCTTTTCCTCGTCAGTCAGGCGCAGGCCCTCGGTTTCCTGCGGTGCGCTCATGCGAGTCCTCCACGCAGCAGGGCCCAGGCAAGACCGCCGGCCCATTCGATGAGCAGCGCCGCGAAGACCGCGAAGAGATAGATAATCGAGCCGCCGAACAGCGACCAGCAGGCCTTGCGGAGCCTGTCTTCGCCATCGGCCCGCAGGATGCCGACCGACCACCAGACCATCGTCAGCCCGCCGATCAGCGCCGTGGCACCGTAGAGCCAGCCACCGAAGCCCATGAAGAACGGCGTGATGCCGAAGGGGATCAGCAGCAGCGAATAGAGCAGGATCTGCAGACGGGTGCTGCGGTCGCTGGCGACATTCGGCAGCATCGGCACGCCGGCGCGGGCGTAATCATCCTTGCGGACAATGGCCAGCGCCCAGAAATGCGGCGGCGTCCAGAGGAAGATGATCGAGAACAGGATCATCGGCTCGAGCGCGACCCCGCCGGTCACGGCCGCCCAGCCGACCACGGGCGGAAGGGCCCCGGCAGCGCCGCCGATCACGATGTTCTGCGCCGTGCGCCGCTTCAGGCCCATCGTGTAGATCACGACGTAGAAGAAGATCGTGAAGGCCAGCAGGCCGCCCGCTACCCAGTTGGTCGCCAGGCCGAGAACCATCACCGACAGGACCGAGAGGATCATCCCGAAGTTCAGCGCCTCGCCCGGCTGCACGCGGCCCGAGGGAATCGGCCTTTTGGCGGTCCGGCCCATCACGGCATCGATATCGGCATCGTACCACATGTTGAGCGCGCCCGACGCGCCGGCACCGACGGCAATCGCGAAAACAGCGATCAGGCCGATCACCGGATGGATTGCGCCCGGCGCCAGCACCATCCCGACCAGGGCCGTGAAGACGACGAGCGACATCACCCGCGGCTTCAGCAGCGACAGGAAATCCATCGGATCCGCATTCGAGATCAGCGTCTCGCGCCGGATGTCTGCACCAAGGTCACTCACGCAATCGCCCTGCTCTGGAAGGGAAAGATACCGCCGGCCGGCTGGCCGGACGCCATCGGGAACGGGCCCGGAAGGCCCCTTGCCGATAGCGTTCCGGAGGCCGGTTTCCCGGCCTCCGGAATGCGGATCAATGGTTGCTGCCGGTGATGCGCGGCAGCGTCTCGAACTGGTGGAACGGCGGCGGGGAGGACAGGGTCCATTCCAGCGTCGTCGCGCCTTCACCCCAGGGATTGTCGCCGGCCTTGATCTTCTTCGAGAAGGCGTACCAGATCCCGTAGAAGAACACGATCAGACCGAAGGCGAAGATGTAGGAACCGAGCGACGAGATGTAGTTCCAGCCGGCATAGGCATCCGGATAGTCGACATAGCGGCGCGGCATGCCGGCCAGGCCCAGGAAATGCTGCGGGAAGAACAGCACATTGGCCCCGATGAAGGCGATCGCGAAATGGAGGTTGCCGATCCAGTCCGGGATCACATAGCCGAACATTTTCGGGAACCAGTAATACCAGCCCGCGAAGATCGCGAAGACGGCACCCAGCGACAGCACGTAATGGAAATGCGCCACGACATAGTAGGTGTCGTGCAGGACGCGATCGACACCGGCATTGGCGAGGACCACGCCGGTCACGCCGCCGACCGTGAAGAGGAAGATGAAGCCGATCGCCCAGACCATGGGCGGCCGGAACTGGATCGAACCACCCCACATCGTCGCGATCCAGGAGAAGATCTTCACGCCTGTCGGCACGGCGATGACCATCGTGGCCGCCACGAAATACTGCTGGGCGGCGAGGCTGATCCCGGTCGTGTACATGTGGTGCGCCCACACGATGAAGCCGACAAAGCCGATCGCCACCATCGCATAGGCCATGCCGAGATACCCGAAGACCGGCTTCTTGGAAAAGGTCGCC
>JAIXSR010000034.1 GCA_027484605.1 Hyphomicrobiales bacterium
ACACCGAGCTGCTCGAGGATGCCCACGAGGAAGATGAAGCCGAAGAACCCGCCGGTATAGAGCGCATAGATGCGCCCGAGATTGTTGAGGAAGCCGCCCTTGTCGGCCGATGCGTTTGCCATGTTGCCCTCCTCAGTCGTCTTCGGCGACGCCGGTTTCGCGATCGATCTTGTCCTGCGCCTTGGCGAACCAGAACAGCATGATCACGAAAATGACGATGGAGCCCTGAGAGGCCATGTAGAAGCCGAGCGGAAACCCGGCGATCTTGATGGCATTCAGTTGCACGACGAACATATGGATGAAGAAGCTGAAAAAGGCCCACAATCCCATCATGAGGATCATGAGGGACTTTGTTCGAGCCCAATGTTGCTCGGTATCTGGCGTCATTCCGCCACCTCCCCTTGTTTCTCTTCCCTGGAACCGGCCGCAGCCGGCATGAGAACCGGCGCGCCCCCGAAGACGCACCTGCCCGGGATTATGAATAACCTGTTAAACACCCCCCGGCTCCCCCTACCTAGGTCTAATGACCAAGAGGAAAAGGGGGCTCCGGCAGTGCAAATGCACGAAGGCCGATGTCTTGTGCAGTGCAAACAGACCCTGCCCATGTGGAGCGCGTCAACTATACCCAACTCGACAGGTCTTGCGGCACTTGCTGTGGCGACTTTTATTCTTGTGAGAGTCAACTATTGTGCACTGCAAAATAGAACGCCCCGGCCTGCGACAGCGTGCCGCAGGGGGAGGTCATGGGGATCTGCCGCCGCTCACAAAAGATTGTAACTGCTAATTGTTGCATCATCGATGGACGCGCGCCGAATCCGGAGCCATGGTGATGGAGCACATCCTGTGCGGACGCCAAGGTCTGGGGGCCAAGGTCTGGGGGCGATGGGCGGACAGGTGCACCGAACCAACATCGACCGGGTCGCGATCCTTGAGATCGACAACCCGCCGGTGAATGCGATGTCCCAGCCGATCCGTCGCGCGCTGGCAGATCATGTCGCGCGGGCGGATTCCGAGCCCGAGATCGGCGCCATGGTGATCTTGGCGCGCGGAAAGACCTTCGTCACCGGCATAGACCTCACTGAATTGGGCCAGAAGCCCAGGGATCCCGGCATTGCCGAGGTGGTGGACCGGATCGAGGCGGCGTCCAAGCCCGTTATCGTCGCCTGGCATGGCAACGCGCTCGGGGCCGGCTGCGAGATCGGGCTGGCCGCGCATCGCCGCGTCATGGGAAGGCATGCGCGGGTCGGCCTGCCGGATATCCGCCTCGGGCTCGTCCCGGGCGCCGGCGGCACCCAGCGCCTGCCCCGGCTGATCGGCCTGCCCGCCGCTCTGGATCTCATTGCCTCGGGCCGTCTTGTCGATGCCATGGAAGCCTTCGGCCTCGGGCTCTGCGACGAGGTCACCGATGGCGATATCCGCGAGGCCGCCCTGAAGGCCGCGCGCGCCCTGATCGGCAAGATGCAGCCCCGGCTTTCCCTGCGAGCGCCCAACCCGCCCGAGCCCGCGGCCTGGGAGGCGATGGTCGAGCGCGTCCGGCGCGAGGCCCGGCAGCGGATCGCGCCGCAACGGGCGATCGAGCTCGTCGGCCAGACACTCACCACCCCCTTCGCGATCGGCAGCGCCGCCGAAAGGCGGGCCTTCCTCGAACTCACGGCTTCCGACCAGTCCCGCGCCCTGCGGCACCTGTTTTTCGCCGAACGCGCCCTGCGCAAGCGGCCGGAACTCGCCGAGATCAAGCCCGGGAGCATCGCGCGCATCGGTCTTGTCGGCTCGGGTTCAGCCGCAACCGGCATCGCCGCCATCCTGGCCGAACGCGGCCTCGCCGTCACGCTGGTCGAGACGGCCGAAGGTGGGCTTCAGGCCGCGCGGGAACGGGTCGCCTCCCTGATCGCCCGTGGCATCCGCTCCGGCCGCGTGCCCGAATCGGCGAGGCACGAGATTGCCGGCCGGCTCTCCTTCCAGGGCGATCCTGCTGCGCTGGCCGGCTGCGACCTTGTGATCGAGGCAATCTTCGACGACCTCGCCCTCAAGCGCGACCTGTTCGAACGGCTGGAGGAGATCCTGCCGCCGCAGGCCCTGCTGGCCAGCGCCTCGCCCATGATCGACCATGCCGCCATTGCCGGGCAGCTTTCCCATCCCGGCCGCTACATGGCGATGCATTTCCTCGCCCCTGCCCCGGCCATGCGGATCGTCGAACTCGGCCGCACCCGCCAGACCCGGCCGGAAACCCTGGCCACCGCCCACGCCCTGCTCGACCGGATCGATCGCATGGCCATTCCCTGCCTCGCGACGGAAGGGCTGGTCGGCAGCCGGATCGTCACGCGGTTCCGGGCGCAATGCGATTTCCTGCTGGAGGAAGGCGCCCTGCCTGCCGAGATCGACCGCGCGCTCGAGGCCTTCGGCCTGCCGATCGGCCCCTTCGCCGCGCAGGATCTCGCCGGCCTCGACATTGCCTGGGCCCGCCGCAAGCGGATGGCCGAAACCCGGCAGCCCGGCGAACGCGACGTGCCCATTCTCGACCGCCTCTGCGAGCGCGGGCATTTTGGCCAGAAGGTCGGCAAGGGATGGTATCGCTACCGCAACGGCCAGCGCGAGCCGGATCCCGAGATCGACGCCTTGATCCGCGCCCATGCCGCCTCGAGCGGGCGCCGGCGGCAGGCCTTCTCGGCGGATGCGATCCAGCTGCGCGTGCTCGCGGCCATGGTCAATGAGGGCTGCCGGATGATCGAGGCCGGCATCGTGGCCCGGCCCGCCGAGATCGACCTGCTCATGGTCCATGGCCATGGCTTTCCGGCCTGGCGCGGCGGCCCCATGCAGGAAGCCGATGCCCGCGGCCTGCGGGTGATCCAGACCGCGATCGAGGCCAGCGCCCAGCGCGATGGCGCGGGTTTCGAGGCCACCCGGCTCGTCGCCGAGTTGATCGCCTCCGGCCGGTCCTTAGCTGCGCTCAACCGGCCAGCTGCCGCCGAGGCGTTGCAGCCCGCCTGAGCGCATCACGCGGCCGGGTCGATCGCGCCGCCGAGGAACAATTGCGCCACGCGCGGATCGTTCAGCACCTGCCGGGCCGGCGCGCTCATCCGCGTCTGGCCGAGTTCGAGCACCAGCGCATCATCGGAAATCTCCAGCGCGGACCGGGCATTCTGTTCGACCATGAGGATGGTGACACCCCGGTCGCGCAGGCCGGTGAGGATGGAGAAGGTCTCCTTGACCATCAGCGGCGAGAGCCCGATCGACGGCTCGTCGATCAGGATCAGCTTCGGGTCGAGCAGCAGGCCGCGCACGATCTCGAGCTGCTTCTGCTGCCCGCCGGACAGGGTCGATGCCTGCATGTCGGCCTTCTGGCGCAGGATGGGGAAACGGTCGAGCGCCGCCTCGATCCGCGCCGGCATGTCGCGGATCTCCGGCCCGGCAGCAACGGCCCCGAGTTCGAGATTGTGCCGCACCGAGAGTTCGGGGAAGATGTTCCGGCCCTGCGGCACATAGACAATCCCCGCCTCGAGCAGCCGGCGCGGCGTCCAGCCGGTGATCTCGGTGCCGTCGAAACGGATATGGCCGGCCCGGAGGTTCAGGAGGCCGAAAATCGCCTTGAACACGGTGGATTTGCCGGCTCCGTTCGGGCCGATCACCGTGGTCAGCGTGCCGCGCCGCACCGAAAAGCTGGTGCCGTTGAGGATGGTGATGCGGCCATAGCCGCCGACCACGCCGTCGAGGGTGAGGATCGTGTCCCGCATGCTGCCTCCCCGCTCAATGTCCGAGATAGGCATCGATCACGGCCGGATTGGCCCGGATCTCCGCCGGCGTGCCGATGGCCAGCACCCGCCCCTCCGCCATCACCACGACGCGGCTGCACAGGCTCATCACGAAATCCATATTGTGCTCGATCACCACGAAGGTCGCGCCGGCTTCTGCATTCATCGCCCGGAGCCGCTCCTTCAGGTCGCCCAGCATGGTGAGGTTGACCCCGCCGGCCGGCTCGTCGAGCAGGACGAGGCGCGGCCCGGCCATGAAGGCCATGGCGGCGTCGAGCAGCTTCTGCTGGCCATAGGAGAGCCCGCCGGCCCGGGCATCGGCCAGATGCTGGAGCCGGAAGAAGCCGATCATCCGCTCCGCCGCCGCGCCGAGCCCCGCATCCCGCGGGCCGAGCAGCCGCGCGAGCATGCTGCCCTGATGCTCCTGCCCGGCCAGGATCAGGTTTTCCCGCACGGTCAGTTCGGGGAAGACCTGAAGCAACTGGAACGTGCGGCTGACCCCGCGCCGGTTCAGCGCTTCGGGGGCGAGGCCGGTCACCTCCTCGCCATCGAGCTTCACCCGTCCTTCCGTGGGCGAGAGCTGCCCGAGAATGCAGTTGAACAGGGTGGACTTGCCACAGCCATTCGGGCCGATGATCCCGAGGATCTCGCCTTCCTCCACCGCGAAACTCACGCCGTCCACGGCGCGGATGCCGCCGAAATGCTTCTTGAGCCCCTCGACCTCGAGAACCGTCCTCATGCCGCGCCTCCCTTGCCCGGACGGCGCAAGGCCAGCCAGCCGCGCTCGACCAGGCCGATCACGCCCTGCGGGCAGGCGATCAGCAGCATCACGACGATGCTTGCAAAGACGATGAGATAGATGCCGCCGGTGAAGCGCAGCCATTCCGGCAGCACCACGCCGAGCAGGGCCCCGACAAAGGGCCCGAGCTGGTAGCCGGAGCCGCCCGCCACCACCATCAGCAGCAGGAAGAACGAGGCCGAGAGCGCGAAGGGCGAGGGATCGATGAACTCCACCAGCGGCGCATAGAGCGCGCCCGCGAAACCGGCATAGGCCGAGCCGATCGCGAAGGCGAGCAGGGTATAGGTGCGGATATTGACGCCCAGCGAGGCGGCGCGGATCGGGTTCTCGCGCAAGGCAAGGAAGGCCCGCCCCCAGGGGCTGCGGATCATCCACCACAGGGCCAGCGCGAGGATCAGCGTGATCACCAGCGTGAAGCGGTGGAAGGCCAGCGCGCCATCGGTCTTCAGGCCGAAAAAGGTCGGCCGGGGAATGTTCGAGAGGCCGAAAACGCCGCCGGTCAGCCATTGCTCGTTGCGCAGGACCAGCCAGACCAGGGTGGAAAAGGCGAGCGTGACAAAGGCGAGGTAATGCGCCTTGACCCGCAGGGCCGGGAAGCCCAGCACCAGCCCGAGCGCGAAGCAGCCGGCGCCGGAGAGCAGGAAGGAGGCATACCAGTTCAGCCCGAGCTTGGTTGTCAGCAGCGCGGTCGTATAGGCGCCGATGCCCATGAAGGCCGCCTGCGCGAGGCTTTTCAGCCCGGCATAGCCGAGCGTGAGGTTGAGCCCCATCACCGCGATGCTCATCACCATCCAGAGGCTCAGCACATAGGTGCCGTAGCGGCCCATGCCGATGGGCACGAACCACAGGATCGCCGCGCCGAGGACAAGGGTGAGGAACACGCCGTCGATACGGCGCATCAGCCCGCGGGACGGGGTGGTGGCGGAAGCGAGGCTGCTCATACGCGGCGCTCCTCCGGCCGGCCGAACAGGCCTTCCGGCTTGACGAGGATGATGACGACCAGCAGCACCAGCGGCACGGCCAGCCGGTAGGAGGTCGAGATATAGGCCGCGGCGAGGCTGTCGATCACGCCGACGATCAGCCCGCCGGCCAGCGCCCCGCGCACCTGGTTGAACCCGCCGACAATCGCAGCGATGAAGGCGAAGAGGCCGATCACCTCGCCATTCGAGAATTTGGCCAGATAGATCGGCGAGATCAGCACCGAGGCCAGGGCGGCGAGGCCGGCATTGATCAGGAAGGTCAGCATCACCATCTGCGCCACCGGAATGCCGAGGATCAGCGCGACATTCGGGTTCTGCGCCGTGGCCTGCATCTGCCGGCCCAGCCTTGTGCCGGTGACGAACCATTGCAGCCCGAGAATGGCGAGGCAGGCCACCACGATGATCGCGACATGCTGCAGCGAGATCGATATCCCCGCAAAGGTGATCGTCTCCGCCGGCAGGAACGAGGGAAAGCGCTGCGCCTCGGCCGAGAAGCCGTCCTTCGCCCCTTCCTTCATCACGATGGAGAGCGCCATCGTGGCAATGGCCAGCGGCAGCACGCCATGCCGGATCATCGGATCGACGATCACCTTCTTGAAGCCGAATCCGAACAGCAGGATGAAGGCGACAATCCCGACCAGCACGGCCATGGCCATCGGCAGGCCGAGGAACTGCGCCGAGGCCAGCACGAGGATGGCCGGCAGCATCACGAATTCGCCCTGCGCGAAATTGATGGTCTGCGAGGTCTGCCAGACCAAAGTGAAGCCGATGGCCGCCAGCGCGTAGATCGCGCCGGTCGCAAGCCCGGCAATGAGATAGGCCAGGAATTCCGCCATCGGTTTCTCCTGATCGACAAGGAAGGGCAACCGGAGCCGCGCCCGCAGGGGCTCCGGCTGCCGCGTGACCATGCCGGGCCCTCCTCTTCCCGGGCGGGCGAGGCGGCCGGCGACAGGGCACGGGATCGGGGGGAGAAAGGGAACCCTCTCCGCCCGCCAGCCTTTACGGCTTGAGCTTCGGCAGCGTCTCGGTGATGACCTGCTTGCCGTCCTTCACTTCCGCGAGGAAGCTGATCCGGTCGAGATCGCCATTCGCCTCGATCGTCGTCTCGATCAGGATGCCCGGCTCTTCCGACGGCTTGATCGTGGCGCCGCGCAGCGTATCGGCAAGACCCTTCTTGTCGAATTTCTTCTGCTTCTCGGTGCCCCACTTCACCATATACACCGCCATATAGCCCTTCAGGCCGTTATGGTCGGAGGCATAGTTGAACTTCGCCTGGAACTTCTTGCCGAATTCCTGGAAGGCCGGGACCGGCGCATCGACCGAGAGGCCGACATGGCCCTTGGCGCCGTTCGCGGCATCGCCGGCAAGCTCGATCACCTTCGCGCCGAGCAGCGTCGTCTCACCGACCATCGGCTTGTTGACGCCCTGCTGCTTGGCGGCGCGGAGGAAGCGCGCGCTTTCCTCCTCGTTGAGATAGACGAAGACCGCATCGGCATTGGCGTTCTTGACCTTGATCGCATCGGCGGCGAAATCGGCCTGGCCCTGCTCGGTCGCCACATCGACCGCAACCTTGATGCCGAGCTTTTCGAGTTCCGGCAGGATCTGGTCGCGGCCGCCCTTGCCGAAATCATTGTTGACCCAGACCACGGCGACGCTGTTCGCCTTGAGGGAATTCTTCATATAGGCCGCGATCTTCGGCATCGCCGCCGCCTGGCTCAGCGAGGTCCGGAAGATGTAGGGATTGCCCTGCCGGGTGAAGCCCGCCGCCTCGCCGCCGACGATCTGGGCGACTTCCGCACGCTGCGAGATCTGCATCGAGGCGCCGATCGGGCCGGAGAAGACCGGGCCGAGCACGGCATAGGTGCCTTCGTCGATGGCACGCTGCACGGCCGCGCGGGTATTCCCCGGATTGGTCTGGGTGTCGTAATGGACGATCTCGATCTGGCGGCCGAGAATGCCGCCCTTGGCGTTGATATCCGCCACGGCGAGATCGACGCCGTTCTTGAAATTGGTGCCTGCGGTCGCACCGGCGCCGGAAAGCTCGATCACGTTGATCAGCTTCACCTTTTCCTGGGCAGCGACCGGGGCAGCCGAAAGCGCGGCAGCCGCCAGCGTGGCGAGAATCGAAAGACGCATCGTTTCCTCCTTGATGCCGGGCGTCTTGTTGGCGACGCCTCGGCCTTTTCCGCCGTCGTTTAAACAATGGACCCGCGCGGCATGCAAGCCGGGTTCGCCCGTCACGGCGTTTGTTCGCAGGAATGACAGACCGGCTCAGGTGTCGGAACCGAACAGGTCGCCCTGGGGAGTGCCAAGGCCAAGCGTTTCGAAGATCTGGGGAATCCTCTCCTTGAGCGCGAAGAAGCCGCGCGTCGCATGCGGCCAGCAGGCCTCGTCATGGGGCCGGCGGATTTCCACGAGCGCGATACCCTGCCGCGCCAGAACCGGCGCGGCCTCCGCCAGCGCTTCCGCCACCGGGCCGACCGGCGCATAGGCCGTGACGATCCGCGTGAGGCCATGCCGCCGCGCCCAGTCGCCGAGGGCGATCGCGGTCAGGCTGGGGAGCCGCGTCGCCGCGACGCCCCGATGCTGCGCGGCCCGGGCGAGCCCGTCCGCCAGAGCCGCCTCGGTGAAGGCCTTCACCCCCTCGGAAACCGGCAGCGGCGAGCGGCCCTCGACAGCGCTGGCGCCGGCAATGGCCAAAGGCGAAACGCCCTCCGGAAGAAGGCTCTCGGAATGGAGATCCTCTTCCGTCAGCAGCAGCCCGGCCGGCCCGCCCCCCGGGCCGGCCAAAGGCGCGCGCAGGCGCTGAGCGGCCGGCAGCGGCGGTTCGTCGAGCGCCGGCGCCTCCTTCGCGAGGCCGCGCGGCGAGAAACGCCCGCCCGTGAAGCCGGCAATGTTGTCGGCCCGGGCGAGATAGGTCTTGCCGCGTGTATGCAGCCCGCCCACCCAGCGCCACGAGCAGGTATTCGAGGCCGGGTCGCCATCCAGCAGGTGCCGGATCATGTAATCCGCCCCCAGTTCCCAGGGCAGGCGCAGGGTGAAGATCCAGATCGAGGCGAACCACATCCGGGCATGGTTGTGGAGATAGCCGGTCTCCTCCAGCTCGGCGATCCAGGCATCGAAGGCGTCGATCCCGGTCCTTCCGGCCAGGGCGGCCTCATAGGCCTTGCGGAACCCGCCTTTCTCGCCCAGCGCCGCCACCTGCCCCGCCAGCGCCTCGCGATAGCGGCGCCAGATCTCCGGGCGTGTTTCGAGATGGCCCTTGAAATAGGCGCGCCAGAGCACTTCCTGGATGAATTTCTCGGCGGCTGCCGGTGAATGGCGGCCGAGCACGCCCTCGAGCACGTCCTGTTCGGTGACGAGCCGATGGCGCAGATAGGGCGAGAGCCCCGAGACATTGTCCCGCCGGTCGGGCCCGAAATCGCTGTTGCGGCGATTGGCGTAATCCCGGCCGGCCGAAGGCAGGAAGGCCCGGAGGCGAAGAAGCCCGGCCGCGCGGCCGGGCTCGAAATGGCGTGACGTGGTCATCATGATCTCCCGCCGGACTTACGCTCCCGGCAGGCCGGCGGATGAACCTCAGGCGAGGCCTTCCGCCTTGAGCGCCGCCTGCACGGCCGGGCGGGCGGCGACACGGCCCATGAAGGCCTTCAGGCGCGGCCAGGTCTCGAGCGGGATGCCGACGAAATTCGTCCAGTTGGCCACCACGAAGAGATAGGCATCGGCCACGGTGAAGGCGGCGCTGGTCACATGGTCGCGGCCATCGGCGAAGAGCGATTCGACATGGTCGAGATGCTTGGCCACGGCCTTGCGGGCAGCCTCCTTCTCCGCGTCGGAACTGGTCGGCACGAAGAGCGGGACGAAGGCCTTGTGCAGCTCCGAAGCGACGAAGTTCAGGATTTCCTGAACCCGGGCGCGCGCCATCGTGCCCGCCTGCGGCGCGAGTTCGCGCGCCCCTTCCCGGTCGGCGAGGAACTGGACGATCGCCGCCCCTTCGGTGATCCGCGTGCCGTCATCCAGTTCAAGCACCGGCACCTGGCCCTTCGGGTTGATGGCGTAGTAGTCGCCACCACCGGCCAGCATCTTGGTCTTGGTGTCGACACGCTGGAGCGTGACCGGAAGGTTCAGCTCGTTGATCACGATATGGGGCGAGAGCGAGCAGGCGCCGGGCGAGAAATAGAGTTTCATCAGCGGTCTCCTTGACGGGATGGGATGGCGCTTTCCTTAGCTGCTCTGGTTACCTTTGGAAATCGGATTACTTGTGGTAACTGGCAATATCAGGTAACCCACAGGTAACAAGGAGACTTCGATGGCCCTCAGGATGCGCAAGAACAAGGTGGCTGCCCCCTTGCCGAATTGCCCGCTGACGGCCTGCCTGTCGCTGATCGGCGGCGCATGGACGCCGCACATCATCTGGTATCTCTCCGGCGGGCCGCGGCGCTTCTCGGAACTTCGCGCCGACATGACCGGCATTTCCTCCAAGGTCCTGACCCAGCGCCTGCGCGAACTCGAGGAAAGCGGCGTCGCCAGCCGCACCGTGCTGCCGACATCCCCGCCCTCGGTGGAATATGCCCTGACCGAACTGGGCCATGACCTCCTCCCCGCCATCCGCTCCATCGTCGAGATCGGCCACAAGCTGAAATCGCACCAGCAGCGCCGGCAGGACACGACGCCGCCGGAAGAGCCCCGCCCGGCCGGGCCGCGGATCTCCCGCCTCTGAGTGCCACCACGCTCGATCTCCATCATTTTGTATACTGAAGAATCAGAAAACTTGTTCGCAACGGCCACATTGCGGAATCCCAAGGCCTGTTCTAGTTGTCTCTGTATACAACTTGAACACAGGAAACGCGCCATGACCGCCTCGTTCCCCCTGAATGCCTGGTATGCCGCTGCCTGGGATGTCGAGGTCAAGCGCGCGCTCCTCCCCCGCACGATCTGCGGGAAGAAGATCGTCCTTTACCGCACCGAGGCCGGCGCGCCGGTGGCCTTGGCCGATGCCTGCTGGCACCGGCTGGTGCCGCTCTCGCGCGGGCATCTGCGCGGCGACGAGGTGGTCTGCGCCTATCACGGGCTGGTCTTCAACCCGCAGGGTCGCTGCACCTTCATGCCCTCGCAGGAAACGATCAATCCCAGCGCCTGCGTCCGCGCCTACCCTGTCGCGGAGAAGCACCGCTTCCTCTGGATCTGGCCGGGCGACCCGGCCCTGGCCGATCCGGCGAAGATCCCGGACCTGCACTGGAACCGGGATCCGGACTGGGAGGGCGATGGCAAGCTGATCCATGCCCGCTGCGACTATCGCCTGGTGATCGACAACCTGATGGACCTGACCCACGAGACCTTCGTGCATGGCTCCTCGATCGGCAATGCCGCCGTCGCCGAGGCGCCCTTCGTCACCACCCATGGTGACCGCACCGCCACCGTGACCCGCTGGATGATCGATATCGAGCCGCCGCCCTTCTGGCGCAGCCAGCTGGGCAAGCCCGGCACTGTCGATCGCTGGCAGATCATCCGCTTCGAGGCGCCGGCCACGATCGTGATCGATGTCGGCGTCGCCCCCACCGGGACAGGCGCGCCGGAGGGCGATCGCAGCCAGGGCGTCAACGGCATGGTGCTGAACACGATCACCCCGGAAACCGACCGGACCTGCCATTATTTCTGGGCTTTTGCCCGAAATTACCGCCGCCATGACCAGGCGCTGACGACCCAGCTCTGCGAGGGGGTCAGCAGCATCTTCCGCGAGGACGAGGCCATTCTCGAGGCGCAGCAGCAGGCCATCGACGAGAATCCCGGCCGGATCTTCTACAATCTCAACATCGATTCCGGGTCGATGTGGGCCCGCCGCCTGATCGACCGGATGATCGGCGCGGAACAGCCCGTGCCGCAGGCAGCGGAGTGAGCCGATGACCGGAACCGCCCTCCCCGAAGCCGCGATCGAAACCGCCCGCCCGCGCGAGGATCGCGGCCATTCGCAGAGCGTCCGCGCCCAGCTCGCCCTGCGGGAACTGCTCCTGTCCGGCGAGATCGCACCCGGCGCCCGTCTCTCCGAACTGGCGATCGTCGAGCGGATCGGCGTCTCGCGGACGCCGGTCCGCGCAGCGCTGACCCACCTTGCCGAGGAGGGCCTTGTCGAGCCGATCCCCTCGGGCGGTTTCGCGGCACGGGCCTTCAGCGAGCAGGATGTGCGCGATTCCATCGAGCTGCGCGGCACATTGGAAGGCCTTGCCGCCCGCCTCGCGGCCGAGAGGGGCATCAGCGCGCTTGCCGCCCGGACCCTGCGCGACCTGCTTGCCCGGCTCGATGCGGTGGTAGCCGGCCCGCTCGGCGCGCCGGATGTCTTCGAGCGCTATATCGCGCTCAATGCCGAATGGCACCGCGAGATCACCGGGCTCGCCGGGAGCCGGGTCATCGAGCGCCAGATCGAGCGCGTCATGGCCCTGCCCTTCGCCTCGCCCAGTGCCTTCGTCATGGCCCAGGCCCAGACCGAGGAGGCCCGGCGCATCCTCACCCTTGCGCAGGACCAGCACCATGCCGTGGTCGAGGCGATCATCCAGCGCGAGGGCGCGCGGGCCGAGGCGCTGATGCGCGAGCATTCCCGGCTCGCCAGCCGGAACCTCGCCCATGCTGCCCGTTCGCGGCAGGCCATGGCGCAGGTGGCAGGCGGCGCGCTGATCCGCCTCCGCCCGGCCTGAGGAGAGCACGATGCGCTTTGCCCTGACCTGGCAGGAAGCCACCCTGCGTGCCGTGAACGACCTCACGCCGGATATCCGCGAATTCCAGATCGTCCCCGCTGCCGGCTGCCAGAGCTTCCTGCCCGGCGCGCATATCGATCTCGGCCTCACCCTGGGCGGCCTGCCGGAAACGCGCTCCTATTCGCTGGTCGGCGAGCCCGGCGGCGATCATTACCGCATCGCGGTGAAACGCCGGCCCGACAGCCGCGGCGGCTCGGCCTATCTCTGGAGCCTCGCGCCCGGCGCCCGCCTCGCCATCACCCAGCCGAAAACCGCTTTCGAGATCGGCTTCTGCCGGCGCGAATACCTGCTCGTCGCCGGCGGCATCGGCATCACGCCGCTGGTCGGCATGGCCGGGCTGATGCGCCGGCGCGGCAGCCGGGTCCGGCTGCTCTATGCCGCCCGCAAAACGGAGGATCTCGCCTATCTGCACCAGCTGCGTGCCCTTCTCGGCGACGACCTCGAGATTTTCCTCTCGGAATCCGGCCGGCGGATCGATTTCACCGCCGCCTTTGCCGCGCTCGGGCCGGATGCGCTCTGCGCGCTCTGCGGCCCGATGCCGATGCTCGAGGATGCGCGCCGGGCCTGGAGCACCGCCGGGCGGCCGATGGCCGATCTGCGCTGGGAGACCTTCGGCACATCCGGCCATCTCGCCGCCGAGGCTTTCACCGTCCGGCTGCCCCGGCACAATCTGGAACTGGTCGTTCCGCGCAACCGCACCCTGCTCGACACGCTGGAAGAGGCGGGGATCGACGTGATCCATGATTGCCGGAAGGGCGAATGCGGCCTCTGCGCGATGGATGTCCTCGCGATTGACGGCCTGATCGACCATCGCGACGTGTTCTTCTCCGATCACGAAAAGGCCGGGAACCGCCGGCTCTGCGCCTGCGTGTCCCGCGCCAACGGCACGCTCACGCTCGATACGGATTTCCGGCCGGACGTGCTCTGAGGCCCCTCACCCGCCGGCGCGATGCGCCGTCGGCCTCTCCCCGGCGGGGAGAGGCGGGGCGGCGCCCCTTACGCGTCCTTCCAGACCTCGGCGGCCAGCTCGACGATCATCTCGAGCTTCTTCCACTGCTCGTCCTCGGCCAGCGTGTTGCCTTCCTCGGTCGAGGCGAAGCCGCATTGCGGCGAGAGGCAGAGCTGGTCGAGCGAGACGAATTTCGACGCCTCGTCGATGCGGCGGCGGATATCGTCCTTCGCTTCCAGCACGCCGGTCTTCGAGGTGACAAGGCCGAGCACGACATGCTTGCCCTTCGGCAGGAAGCGCAGGGGCTCGAAGCCGCCGGCGCGGTCGCTGTCCCATTCCATGAAGTAGCCATCGACCGGCATGGCATTGAACAGCACCTCGGCCACCGGCTCGTAGCCGCCGGAAGCGATGAAGGTCGAGCGGAAATTGCCGCGGCAGAGATGCATGGTGATGGCAAGATCGGCCGGCTTGTTCTCGAGCGCCTTGCGCACCATGCCGGCATAGATATCCGGCTGCTTCTCCGGATCATCGCCGCGCCCGCGCAGCATCTCGCGCTGGTTGGGATCGCACAGATAGGCGAAGGAGATGTCGTCGAGCTGCAGGTAGCGGCAGCCGGCATCGTAGAAGGCGCCGACCGCCTTGCCATAGGCCGCGCCGACATCGGCATAGAACGCATCCATATCGGCATAGATGCCGGGATTCATCATCTTGCGGCCACCGCGATAATGCAGCATCGACGGGCCCGGAATGGTCATTTTCGGCGTGGCGCGGGTATTCGCCTTGAGGAAGGTGAAATGCTCGATCATCGGATGGCCGGAAAACCCGACCTTGCCGGTGATGCGCAGGGCCTTGGCAATGCCGACCCCGCCCTTGAAATTCATGCCGGAATCCGCCTCGACGGAGGCGACGCCGTCGAGCTGCTCGAGGAAGTCGAAATGCCAGAAGGCGCGGCGGAACTCGCCATCGGTCACGCCCTTGAGGCCAACCGCTTCCTGCTTGGCGATCAGCGCCTTGATCTCGCGATCCTCGATCGCCTTGAGCCCCTCGGCGCCGAGCGTGCCGGCGGCGCGCTCCTCGCGGGCTTTCCTGAGCGCGGCCGGGCGCAGCAGCGAGCCGACCTGGTCGGCGCGGAATGGCGGTCTTGCAGTCATGATATCCTCCGGGAGGTTTCAGGAATGGGCGCGCGCACCGGCTTTCCTGCCGGTGACGCCGAGATGGGTTTCGAGCGGGGCCGGATCGGCGATCAGGCTGGCACTCGAGGATTGGTGCACGATGGCGCCGCGATCGAGGATGATCGCCGCATCGGTGACGCCGAGGATCTTCTGGGCATGCTGCTCGACGATGATGGCCGAAAGCCCCTCGTCCCGGGTGATGCGCTTCAGCGCGGCCAGCAATTCCTCGATGATGATCGGCGCAAGACCCTCGGTCGGCTCGTCGAGCAGAATGAGCCTGGGGTTCAGCACCAGCGCCCGCGCCACGGCCAGCATCTGCTGCTCGCCGCCGGAAAGCTGGTTGCCCATATTGCCGCGCCGCTCCTTGAGCCGCGGGAACATGCGATAGACCGCCTCGACATCCCAGGGGCCCGGCAAGGCGACGGCGGTGAGATTCTCCTCCACCGTCAGCGACTTGAAGATGTTCCGCTCCTGCGGCACCCAGCCGATCCCGCCACGTGCCCGGAGGTCGGAGCGGAGCTTCGTGATGTCGCGCCCCTCGAAGCGGATCGTCCCGCCGAGATGGCGTGTTGCCCCGATGATCGTGTTGAGCAGCGTGGTCTTGCCCGTGCCGTTGCGGCCGAGCACGGCCAGCGAGCGGCCGGCCTCCAGCGTCAGGCTGACATCGTTGATCACCCGCGCCAGGCCATAGCCGGCGGAGAGCTGCGCAAGCTGGAGAAGCGGCTCAGCCATCGAGGCTCTCCCCGAGATAGACCGCCCGGACACGCGGATCATTGGCGATTTCCGACACCGTGCCCTCGGTGAACAGCGCGCCGTTCACCAGCACCGAGATGCGCTCGGCGAAGGAGAAGACGAGGTCCATGTCATGCTCGATCAGCAGCACCGAGACATCGCGCGGCAGGGCGGCGACAGTGGCCAGCAGGTCATGCCGCTCGGCCTCCGGCACGCCGGCCGCCGGCTCGTCCAGCAGCAGCACGCGCGGCTGGCAGGCAAAGGCCAGCGCGATTTCCAGCAGGCGCTGCTTGCCATAGGGCAGGCTCGCGGTCCGCTCCTCCAGCACATCGACCAGCTTGAACCGGGTGGCGATCTCGACGATCTCGTCGATCACAACCGATTTGGAGCCGGCCGGACGCCAGAATTCGTAGCCATGGCCCATCCGCTCCGAGACCGCGACGCCCAGGCTCTCCAGCGGCGTCATGCCGGCGAAGAGCTGGTTGATCTGGAAGGTGCGCACCAGCCCGCGCTTGACGCGCCGTTCCGGCGGCATGGCGGAAATGTCCTCGCCATGCAGGCGGATCGTCCCGGCACTCGGCTGCAGCACGCCCGTCAGCAGGTTGACGAAGGTGGTCTTGCCGGCCCCGTTCGGCCCGATCAGGGCATGGCGGGCACCCGGCTCGAGGCGGAAGCTCACATTGTCGGTGGCGACGATGCCGCCGAAGCGCTTCTCCAGGCCGACAGTCTCGAGGGCGGCGCTCATCTCAATGCCCCCCGACAATCGTGCGCGGCCGCGGCTCGGGCTTGCCCCGCAGCCGGGCCCAGAGCACCGCGACCCGGTGGTTCATGCGTTCGCGCCCGATCAGCACGAGGATGACGAGGATCAGCCCGATCCAGAAGGTCCAGTATTGCGGCGTCCAGTTCGAGATCACGTCCTGGAGGACCTTGAACACGATGGCCCCGGCAAAACCGCCATAGAGATAGCCCGTGCCGCCGATCACCAGCATCAGCAGCACATCGGCCGAGCGGTGCAGGGCAATCACATCGAGCGAGACGAACTGCGTTGTCTGCGCCAGCAGCGCCCCCGCCGCGCCGGCATAGGCCGCCGCCAGCGTATAGACCGCGATCAGCCGCCGGTTGACGGGAATGCCGATCGCCCGCGCCCGGAGCGGGTTGTCGCGGATCGTCCGCAGCGACAGGCCGAAAGGCGAGACGACGATCCGCCGCGCCAGCAGGAACAGCAGGAACGTGACGACCAGCGAATAGACATAGGCCGTGCGGCCATAGAGGTCGAACTCGAACAGGCCCAGCACGGGGCCCATCATCACGCCCTGCAGGCCATCCGCACCGCCGGTCAGCCAGGTCATCTTGTTCGCGATCTCGCCGAGGACGAGCGCGACGCCGAGCGTCACCATCAGCCGGGCAAGATCCACTCCGCGCAGGACGAGGAAGCTCGTGATGAAGCCCAGCGCGCCGGAGGCCAGGGTGGCGAGGATCAGCCCGGTCAGCGGGTCGCCGATCACCCGGATGGCGAAGATCCCGGCGAAATAGGCGCCGAAGCCGAAAAACGCGGCATGGCCGAGCGAGGCGATGCCGGCATAGCCGAGGATCAGGTCAAGCGACATCGCGAAGAGCGCCGTGATGATGATCTCGTTGAGGATGAGGTGATGGCTCGGCAGCAGCCAGATCGCGCCGAAGGCCACCAGCCAGAACGCGAATTCCAGCGGCTTCCAGCGGCTTGTCTCGGCGAGGTGGCGCGTCGCGATTTCGGTGGGTGTGCCTGGCATCGGTCCGGTTCCGTTATCGGGCTTTGACGAACAGCCCTTGCGGGCGGAAGACCAGCACCACGATCATCACGGTGTAGATCACGAAGGCGCCGAGGCTCGGCACATAGTATTTCCCGGCCACATCGGCGATGCCGAGCAGAAGCGAGGCAAAGAACGGCCCCGTCAGGCTGCTCGTGCCGCCGACCGTGACCACGATCATGAAATAGATCAGGAATTTCAGCGGGAAGGTCGGATCGAGCCCGAGGATCTCCGCTCCCAGCGCCCCGCCAAGGCCGGCCAGGCCGGAGCCGAAGGCGAAGGTCACCGCGAAGACCAGGGCGGTGTTGATCCCGAGGCCGCGCGCCACGCGCGGGTCATCCACCGCGGCCCGGAGCTGCGAGCCGAACCGCGTCCGCGTCAGGATGAGCTGCAGGGCCACAACCAGCACACTGCAGACCGCGATGATGAAGCTGCGATAGAGCCCGACCTGCACGCCGAACACATCGACCCGGCCCCGCAGCCAGGACGGCAGCTGGATGAGCTGCGGCTGCGAACCCATAACGTAATCCACGGCGGCAATGGCCATGAAGACGAGCCCAATCGTGAAGAGCACCTGGTCGAGATGGTTGCGGGCGTAGAGCCGCTGGTAGAGCGTCCGCTCCATCACAAGCCCCAGAGCAGCCGGCACGAGGAAGGCGAAAGGCAGCGTGAGCAGGAACGGCACGCCGAGACGGTTCATCAGGATCGCGGTGACATAGCCCCCGACCATGGCGAAGACGCCATGCGCCAGATTGACGAAATTCATCAGGCCGAGCGTGATCGACAGGCCGCAGGCCAGGACGAACAGCACCATGCCATAGGCAATGCCGTCAAACAGGATGGTCAGCACGCGAGATCCCCCGGGATGCGCAAGAACCGGGCGCCGTGCTGGCGCCCTGAAGGCAAGGAACCGGGCGCCGTATGGGCGCCCGGTGATGGAAGCCGGTCCTTGGCCGCTTACTTGGCCTTGGACGGATCCTTGACGTTCGGGATGGTGGCGAACTCGATGTTGAAGAGCTCGTTGCCGACCTTCTCGACCTTGCGGATATAGACGTTCTGGATGATGTCGCGGGTGTCCTTGTCGATCGACATCGGGCCGCGCGGGCTGTTCCAGGCCAGGCCCTTCATGGCCTCGACAAGGGCTTCGCCGCCGGCGCCATTGGTCTTCTTCAGGCCTTCATAGAGGGCATGCATGCCGTCATAGCCGCCGACGGCCATGAAGTTCGGGCGCAGGCCGTTATTGGCCTTCTTGAAGGCTTCGACGAAGGCCTTGTTCTCCGGGCTGTCATGGGCGGCGGAATAGTGATGCGCCGTCACCACGCCAAGCGCGACATCGCCGATCGTGTTGAGAATGTCGTCATCGGTCACGTCGCCGGTGCCGATCAGCTTGATGCCGCTCTTGTCGAGGCCACGCTCGACGAACTGCTTCATGAATTGCGAGCCGACGCCCGACGGCACGAAGACGAGCAGCGCATCCGGTTTCGAATCCGCCACCTTCTGCAGGAACGGCGAGAAATCGGGGTTGGCCAGCGGCACGCGG
Organism: Hyphomicrobiales bacterium; assembly: GCA_027484605.1. GTDB lineage: Bacteria > Pseudomonadota > Alphaproteobacteria > Rhizobiales > Beijerinckiaceae > Rhabdaerophilum. The sequence goes on from JAIXSR010000034.1 coordinate 18,455, forward strand.
AGATTCTCCACCTGACCGCCATTGGCCTTGAACACATCCGAGAACCACTTCTCGACGTCATGGCCCGGGCCGTAATCCGTCACCACGGTGACGACGCGCTTCATGCCCTGCTTGGCCACCCATTCGCCGAACGGGCCGGCAATCTGCGGCACGACCTGGCTGGTGCGGACGATGAAGGGCGAGCGCTCGGTGATGATCCCCGTCGCCGCCGACATCACGACCATCGGTGTCTTGGATTGCGTGGCCAGCGGCGCGGTGGCCAGGGCCAGCGGCGTGAGGCCGAAACCGGCAATCGCCGTCACCTTGTCGTTGACGATGAGTTCCTGCGCGATGCGGCGCGTGACATCGGCGACGCCGGTATCGTCCTTGATGATCAGCTCGACCTTCTTGCCGGCGATCGTCGTGCCCTTCTGCGCCATGTAGAGCTGGGCTGCGGCGGCGATCTGCTTGCCGGTCGAGGTGAAGGGGCCGGTCATCGGCAGGATCAGCCCGATCTTGATCGCGTCCTGCGCCAGGGCCGTGCCCGCCATCAGCGCGAGGCCCATCGCCACCGCGCCTGCCTTCAGGAAATTCCGTCTGCTCATGTTGTCCTCCCTTGGAACGTCTTTGCCCGGTACCGGTTTCGCCCGGCACCGGATTGTCTTGGGTTGTCAGCCGCTTGCGGCCGTTACCGGCGTCATCGGATCGATCCGGTGCGCCTGGAATGTCGTGGCGAGGGCCGTCACCGCGATATCCGCGACGATCCCGGCCTGGGCATAGGGATCCGCCTCGGCGAAGGCGATGACATCCTCGCGGCTCCGCGCCTCGATGACGCCGAAATTTCCGAGCGGGGATTGCCCGTCATCGGCCGTGAGCGCCGAGCCGATCAGCACGCGCACCCGCCCGCCCCCGCTGAGCACATGCGCGCGATGCCGGTCGCGGATCGCGGCGCGCTCGGCATCCTTGCCCGGATGATGGCGGCAGATCATCAGCCAGTGCATGTCACGCCGCCCTGTTCTCGAGCACCAGCATGCCGGCACCGGTCATCGAGGCGGGCACGTAATAATGGCTGTGCCGTACCACCACCTCGGGGTCCATCGCCCCGCGCATGACGAGCCACATCATCAGTTCCGCCCCCTCGCTGCCGAAGAGCCGCACGTAATCCTCGCGGCTCAGCGCCGCCAGCCGGCCCGGATTGGCCGCGATATCGCGCAGGAACTCGCGATCCGCCTCGGGATTGGTGAAACCCGCCCGCGCGCCCTGCAACTGGTGCGAAAGGCCGCCGGTACCGATGACCACCACGCGTTCGTCGCCGGGGAAGCTCTCGATCGCCCGGCGCAGCACCTGGCCGAGTTCGTAGCAACGGCTCGGCAACGGGATCGGATACTGGATGACATTGACGAAGACCGGCACGACCCTGACCGGCCAGGCCTTGTCCGGCTTGCCGAAGAACAGCTCCATCGGCACCTGGATGCCGTGATCGACCTCGATCTCCTGCACGATCATCGGATCGAACCGGTTCTCGACCATCCGGTCGATGATGTGCCAGCCCAGCTCGGCATGGCCCTCGAAGGACGGAATGGCGCGCGGGCCCCAGCCCTCGTCGATCGGGTCATAGCGCCCGGCGCAGCCGATCGCGAAGGTCGGGACCTTGTCGAGGAAGAAGGAATTGCCGTGATCGTTGAACACCACCACCGCGACATCGGGCTTGTTGGCCACGACCCAGTCACGGCCGGGCCCGATCCCGTCGAAGAAGGGTTTCCAGTCATCGGTCTGGGTCAGGCCCTTGTCCATCGCCGCGCCGATCGACGGCACATGCGAGGAACCGAGCCCGCCGATCAGCTTCGCCATGCGCACACTCCCGTCATGTCACTGCCCGGCATCTCACGGGCCTCCTGCCGGCTTCTTGCCCAGCCGCTCGCGGAGGAAGGTCTCGTGATCCATCCCGGCCTGATGGGCGCCGATCTCGGTCATCCGGGCCGGCGAAATCGCCGAAATCTTGAGGATATAAAAGACGTTGCCGCCCAGCCGGACCATGTCCTGCCAATCCCGCGCCATCACCGCCCGCTTCTCCTCGGCGGAGAGGCCGAACCGGTCGAGATAGGCTTCCTCATCCTTCCGGAAGGCCTCGCGATTGGCCGGATCGACGAGCCCCATCGCCATCTTGTTGAGGCGATAGCCGCGCAGCTGGCGGGAGCGGTCGAAAAGCGGGGTTTCGGGGATGCGGTCTTCCATCACGCCGCCTCCGCCCGGTCGAAGCCGAACCAGGCCATGAGCACCCGCGTCACCGCTTCCGGCCGCTCGACCGAAACGAAATGCCCGGCATCCTCGATCACCGCGAGTTCCGCCCCGGGAATGGCCGCCGCCAGTTCCTCGTGCTGGGCCAGGGTGCTCCAGCGATCCTGGCGGCCGACCATGACCAGCACCGGGCAGCGTATCCCCGCCAGAACCGGCCGCGCATCGGGCCGCGAGAGCAAGGCGCGGATCTGGGCTTCATGCTGGTCCGGCGTGGCGCGTTTCACCATGGCGGTCAGCGGGCCGATCAGCGCGGGATCCTGCTCGCGATCGGCATGGAGCATGGGCGGCAGCCAGCGTGCCGCCAGCGCGCCCATGCCTTCGGCATGGGCGAGATCGATCAGCGGCTTGCGCATCTCGGGCTCGTTCTCGCGGGCCGGCGTCGCGCCGGTATCCATCAGGCAGAGGCGCCGGACGCGCTCCGGCTGCAGGCGGATGGCCTGGAAGGCCGCGCGCCCGCCCATCGAGAACCCGACAAGCGAGACCGGCCCCTCGAACAGCCCCAGCGCATGCCGGGCCATGCCCTCGATGGAATCCTGGCCGAGGAAATCCGCCACCTTCACATCGGCATGGCGCGACAAGGCCGCGATCTGGTGCGTGAAAACGCTGCCATCGCAGAGGAGCCCCGGCATCAGCACGATCTGTTCGCGCATGTCCATCCCATCATTCCCGGCCGGTCGAATGCCGGCCTTGTTGTCCTTCATCCGCCTCGGCCAGGGCCGGAGACGGAAATGCCCGGCGAATGTCGAGCCGCCAGGCCGCTCTGGCAAGGGCCCGCCCCGCCGCACCGGGCCACTTCCCGCATTCCCGGGGTCGCGGCCGCATTTGTTCGCAGGGAGAACCGCCGCCCGGCCTGTGCCGGCCCGGCAGGGAAAGCCCCAGCCTGCACGCCATTCCTGCGGGGAAGCGTTCAATGAATCCAGTGATTGTTTTGGAGGCTTTAGTGAATCTCATGCACAAGCGGTGGCGCCGTCGCCTCGCCATCGCGGCGGAACCTCTGGGCCACCAGCTTCAGCAGGTATTCGCCTGCCGGCGAGAGCGGGTTGGCGCGGTTGCTGACCACCCCGACAATGCGCGAGACGCTGGGATTGACGATCGGCACCGCCTTCAGGCCCGGCGCGCCGGCAAGGTCGATCGCGAGGCGCGGCACCACGGTCAGCGCCACGCCGGCCGTGACCAGGCTGACGGCTGTGGCCACATGCTGGACCTCGTAGCGCCAGGTCATGAATTCGCGCCGCGAGCCGAGCGCATCGTCGATGATCGCCCGGTTCGCGGCCTGCGGGCTGATCCGCACCAGCGGCACGCCCTCGAGTTCGGCCCAGCTGACCTGCACCCGCGCCGCGAGCGGATGCGTCGCCTGGCAGAGCAGCACATAGGGCTCGCGCAGCAGGGGCCGCATGTCGAGATCCCAGCGATTGGCCGAGATGATCGTGATGCCGAATTCCGCCTCGCCCTTCTGCACGAAATCCGCGATCTGCCCGGCCGCCGCATCCTGGATATGCACCGTGATATCCGGATAGGTGGCGGAGAATTCCTGCAGGATCGGCGGCAGGTAATAGGTGGCGATGGTCGGCAGGCAGCCGATGGTCAGCCGTGCCTGCCGCTCGCGCCCCTGCCGGCGCAGGGCATCATAGGACGCGGCCAGCGCATCGATCATCTGCCGGGCACGCGGAAGCAATTCGAGGCCCGCCGGCGTCAGCGTCACCTGCCGCGTGGTGCGGGTGAAGAGCTTGATGCCGAGATCGTCCTCGAGCTTGCGCATCCGGTGTGACAGCGCGGTCTGCGACAGGTTGAGATGGGCCGCAGCACCATGGAAGCTGCCGCGCTCGGCGATGCTGAGAAAGGCTTCCAGCCCGAGAAAGTCGATCCGCATGAAAGCCGGCCCTTCTGATGCCTGATTGCTGAAATCAGTGCATCAGTTCGACCCGGCGATCAATGCCGGCAATCAGGGCAGCGGCAGGGTGCCCTGGTCCTCGAAATAGGCCGGCAATCAGGGCAGCGGCAGGCTGCCCTGGTCCTCGAAATAGGCCGGATGGGCTGCGGCCAGCCGCGGGATGGCCGAGAGGATCTCGCGCACATGGAGCCGCATCGCGGCCTCGGCCGCGACCGGGTCACGCGCCCGCAGGGCCGCGACAATCTGGCGATGCTGCTCGATCAGCACGGGGTAGGGCGAGGCCTCGGGCAGGCTGAGATGACGGACCCGATCGGTCTGGGTGCGGGCAGCCTCGACCACGCGGACGGCATAGTCGCAATCCACGCAATCCGCGATGGCGCGGTGGAACGCCTCGTCGAGTTCGGTGAAGGCCACATTGTCGAGCCGGTTCGCGGCCTGCACCTGGCCAGCGATCAGCGCCGTGAGCCGGTCGAGCCCCGCCGCGTCGATCCGCCCCGCCGCCTCGCGCACCACGGCGCATTCGATCGCCTCGCGCACGAAGCGGGCATTGAGCACTTCCTTGACCGAAATCTTCGTCACATAGGTACCGCGGCTCGGCAGCACCTGCACGAGACCGGCCTCGGCCAGCTTGATGAAGGCTTCCCGGACCGGCTGCCGGCTGACCCCGTAAAGCAGCGCGATCTCCTTTTCCGAAAGCGGCTGCCCCGGCTCGAGCTTCAGCTCGATGATGGCCTGCCGCAACCGGTTGATGATCTGCGGCACGATCGGCTCGGCCAGCCGGAGCGCGGCACTCTCGTTCAGTCCTGGCATCGCTTCCCTCCCCCGCACTGCAGGTAGCGCGCACCCTTGCGGTCGGCTACGGAATGTGCACTATACCGGTATGGTGCCATACCTCAAGCATGAAGGTGCAGGGTGGGACAACCAGAAAACGGGAAGGAAAACACCATGGTGAAGGCAGAAGGTTCCACCTTTTCGCGCCGCGGCACCGTTGCCCTGGCGGCGGCGACCCTCGCATTCCTCGGGCTGACGGCCACGGCCTCGGCCCAGCATCAGCTCAACATCAATACCGCCCTCTCCACCGAGGACCCGATCTACAAGGGCCTCGAGCGCATGCGCGACAAGGTGGCGGAACGCTCGAAGGGCACGCTGACGATTCGCATCTTCCCGGGCTCGCAGCTCGGCAAGGACGAGGACGTGCTCGAACAGGCCCGCGCCGGCGCGAATGTCGCCGTCGTGGTCGATGGCGGCCGCCTCGCCGTCTTCGTCAAGGAATTCGGCATTCTCAGCGCGCCCTATCTCGCCTCGGGCTTCGACGGCATCCGCAAGGTCGTGACCTCGCCGCTTTTCGCCGAATGGGAAGCCAAGCTGAAGGCCACGTCCGGCCATCAGGTTCTCTCGTTCAACTGGTGGCAGGGTGACCGCCATCTCCTGACCAACAAGCCGATCAAGGTCCCAGCCGATCTCGCCGGCATCCGCATGCGCACGCCCGGCGCGCCCGTCTGGATGGAGACGATCCGCGCCATGGGCGCCACCCCGACCGCGATGGGCTGGGGCGAGGTCTATCCGGCCCTCCAGCAGAAGGTGATCGACGCCGCCGAGGCGCAGCATCCGGCCACCCATGGCGCGCGGCTCTACGAGGTGACGAAGCATCTCACCAAGACGAGCCATTTCAACCTGATCACCGGCATCGTCACCAGCGGCGCCTGGTTCGACAAGCTGCCGGCTGACCTGCAGAAGATCCTGCGCGAGGAATCCCTCGCTGCCGGCGATTTCGCCTCCCGCGCCACCGAGGAATCGCTCTCGAAATTCGAGGCCGACTTCAAGGCGAAGGGCATGACGGTGGCGGAAGTCGACCGCACGCCCTTCATCGAGGCGACCAAGGGCGTCTATGACAAGCTCGGCTACGGAGAACTCCGCACCAAGGTCGAGGCGCTGCTGAAGTAAGCGCGGTTCAGGCCGGGCGGCATTCCGCGGCCCGGCCCTTTCCATCGGGTTTTGAAAACACGGAAATCACCGGATTTCCGCAAGGGGGGCGTCATGCCGGCATGGTATGTGCGGTTGGAAGATATCGTGTCGAAATTCCTGCTCGCCGCGATCACGGTCCTGGTCCTGATCGCGGCGGTCTCGCGCACGATCGGCCATCCCGTCATCTGGTCGGATGACATGGCACAGTTGCTCTTCGTCTGGCTCTGCGTCTTCGGCGCCACCCGCGCGATGCGGCTCAAGGCGCATATGGCGGTCGACTATGCGGTGAAATGGCTGCCGCGCACCCCGCGCTGGCTGCTGGAACTGTTCAATGCCGCGTTGATCCTCGGCTTCCTGATCACCCTCGCGATCTCGGGCTACAAGCTCACCATGCTGAACTGGCAGCGCGTCTACGGCGACAGCGGCATCTCCTATGCCTGGGTGACCATCGCGATCCCCGTCGGCAGCTTCCTGATGAGCCTCGAGATCATCCTCCACGTCTTCCGCTCGTTCCGCGACCGGTCCTTCGTCTTCTTCCCGGAAAAGCCGAACGATCTCGAACGCGCGCATAGCCAGCTCGGATAACGGCCATGCTGCTCATCACCGTCCTCTTCTTCGCGCTGATGTTTCTCGGCATGCCGGTCTCGCTGGCCATCGGCATTTCCGGCTTCAGCTTCTTCCTGCTCAGCGGCACGGTGCCGGTCAGCATCGCCGTCCAGCAGATCGCCACGCAATCGCAGAGCTTCCCCCTGCTCGCCGTGCCCTTCTTCGTGCTGGCCGGCCACATGATGAACAAGACCGGCATCACCCAGCGCCTGATCGCTTGCTCGAACGTGCTGGTGAGCTGGATGTCGGGCGGGCTCGCCCAGGTCTGCATCCTGCTCTCCACCATGATGGGCGGGATTTCCGGCTCTGCCGTCGCCGATGCCGCGATGGAAGCCCGGATGCTCGGCCCGGAAATGATCCGCCGCGGCTATTCGAAGGGTTTCACCTGCTCGGCCATCGCGGTCGGCTCGCTGATCACCGCGACGATCCCGCCCAGCCTCGGGCTGATCCTCTACGGCTATATCGGCAATGTCTCGATCGGCCGGCTCTTCCTCGCCGGAATCATTCCGGGCCTGATGATGATGGTCGGGCTGATGGCCGTGGTCTGGTACATTTCCCGCAAGCGCGGCTACCAGCCGGCGGCGGCCGAAAAGCCGAAGGCACGCGAGGTCTGGCGGGCCGTCGTCGATGCCAAATGGGCGCTGCTCTTCCCGGTCGCCCTGCTGGTCGGCATCCGCGCCGGCGTCTTCACCCCGTCCGAGATCGGCGCCTTCGCCGTCTTCTACGCCGTCGTCATCGGCGCTGTGCTGCACAAGGAACTGACCTGGAAGGGCTTCGAGGAAGCCCTGTCCGAAGGGGTGCTCGATGTCGGCATCATCATGTTCGTCATCCTGATGTCCGGCCCGCTCGGCTATGCGATCATCTTCGAGCAGACCCCGCAGGCCATGGCGCAATGGATGCTTAGCCTGTCGAGCAACCCCACCGTGATCGTCCTGCTGATCCTGCTCCTGCTGCTCATCCTCGGCACGGCGCTCGAAAGCACGGTGATGGTGCTGCTGCTGACGCCGATCTTCGTGCCCATCATCACCAAGCTCGGTGTCGACCCCGTGCATTTCGGCATCGTCATGATGTCAGTCGTCACCCTCGGCTCGATGACGCCGCCGGTGGGGCCGGCCATGTTCGCCTGCTGCTCCATCCTCGATACGTCGATGGAGGAATACACGGTCGAGTGCCTGCCCTTCATCGCGATGATCTGCTTCGTGATCATGCTGCTGGTCTTCATGCCCGGCGTCGTGCTGTTCCTCCCCAACCTGCTGATGTAACGGGAGGAACGGGGCGATGTTGCAAAGCTGGCGCTGGTTCGGCCCGGGCGATGCCGTCACGCTTGCCGCCGCAAGGCAGGCCGGGGCGACAGGCATCGTCACCTCGCTGCACCATATCCCCTATGGCGAGATCTGGAGCCCCGAGGAAATCGCGAAGCGGCAGGCCGAGGTGGCAGCCCCCGGCTTCGGCCTGCACTGGGCCGTGGTCGAGAGCCTGCCCGTGCACGAGCGGATCCGCATCGGCGAGGGCCCGCTCGAACCGCTTTTCGCCCATTACCGGGACTCCCTGAGGAATCTCGCGGCGGCCGGGATCCGGACGATCTGCTACAATTTCATGCCCGTGCTGGACTGGACCCGCACCCAGATGGATGCGGAACTGCCCGGTGGCGCAAGGGCGCTCCGCTTCAACCTGCATGAATATGTCGCCTTCGACTGGCTGATGCTCGGCCGGCCCGGCGCCGACGAGGGCTGCAGCGCCGATGTGCTCGCCCGCGCAAAGGCCTGGCATGAAGCCGCCTCGGAAAGCGACAAGGCCCGCCTCCTCGCCAACATCATGGCCGGCCTGCCCGGCGCCTATGACCGCTACGACATTCCCGGCCTGCGCCGCATGCTCGACCGCTATCGCGGCATCGGCCATGGCGAATTGCAGGGCAACCTGCGCCGCTTCCTCGAGGCGGTGGTGCCGGCAGCCGAGGATCTCGGCATGCGGCTCTGCATCCATCCGGATGATCCACCCCGTCCGGTCTTCGGCCTGCCGCGCATCGTATCCTGCGCCGGGGATCTCGCCGATATCCTCGCCATGGTCGATTCCCCGGCCAATGGCCTGACACTCTGCTCCGGCTCGCTGGGTGCCAACCCGGCCAATGACGTGCCGGCCATCGCCCGGCAATTCGCCAGCCGGATCTGGTTCGCGCATCTGCGCAACGTGAAGAAGGACCCGGACGGCTCCTTCATGGAGGCCGAGCATCTGGGCGGCGATACCGACATGGTCGCCCTGATCGCCGCCCTGCTCGACGAGGAGGCCCGCCGGCGCGCGGCCGGCGAGGATTTCGCCGAAATCCCGATGCGCCCGGATCATGGTCACGAGATCCTCGACGATATCGGACGGGCCAGCCATCCCGGCTACCCGTTCATCGGCCGGCTCCGCGGCCTCGCGGAGCTGCGCGGCGTGATGACCGCCCTGTCCCATGCGCGGGGGCGAACGGGCTGAGGGCGACATCGCGCGGGCTTGACCCGGCCATCCGGTTGGCGCGAAAGCAGGGGGCAACGCCGACCGGATGGACCCGCAGATGCCCGCCAGCCCCGCACCGCGCCTGCCCTTCCTCGACAAGGCCCGCGGCATCGCCCTCGCGGCCATGGTGGTCTACCATTTCGTCTGGGACCTTTCCTTTCTCGGGCTGATCGACCCCGCCATCCGCGATACCCTGCTCTGGACCAGCTTTGCCCGGCTCATCGCCGCGAGCTTCCTGATCCTCGCCGGGGTCGGGCTGGTCCTCGCCCATGGGCAAGCGTTCGACCGGGCGAAATTCCTCCGGCGGCTCGCACGGGTCGCGGGGGCAGCCCTGCTCGTCACCGGCGGAACCTGGCTCGTCTTCCCCGATGCCTTCGTCTTTTTCGGCATCCTCCATGCCATCGCGCTCGGCAGCGTGCTCGCCCTGCCCTTCCTGCGCCTGCCCTTCTGGCTCACCCTGCTGGCCGCAGGCGCGGTCTGGCTGCTGCCCTTCCTCGTGCAGAGCCCGGCCATGGCAGCGCCGGCCCTGATCTGGATCGGCCTCGGCGACCGCCTGCCCAACTCGACCGATTTCGTGCCGCTCTTCCCGTGGTTCGGCTTCCTGCTGCTGGGTGTCGCGCTGGCGCGCCTCGTCGACTGGACGCGCTTTGCCGGCCCCGAACCCGCGACCCGGCCCGGCCGGCTGCTGGTGATGGCTGGCCGGCGCAGCCTGCTGGTCTATCTCCTCCACCAGCCGCTGCTCTTCGGCACCCTCTGGCTTGTCGCACTGGTGGCGGTGAAGCAGCCCGATCCGGAGGCGCGGCCCTTCCTCGCCGCCTGCCGCGCGCAATGCGAGGCCAACGGCGCCGATGCGCCCACCTGCACCCGCCTCTGCCAATGCGCCGTCGACGCCACCCGCAGCGAGGGCCTCTGGGCCAGCCTGCTGCGCGACCAGCTCAATGACAGCCAGCGTTCCCGCGTCGAGGCGATCAGCCGCCGCTGCGCCGAGATGTCGACCCTGCGCTGAGGCTTTGGCTTTTGGCCTGCGCACGGCATAGTGGCGGAACCGGCGCAGGGCGTACCGGACGGAAGGGACGATGAATTTCCAGCAATTGCGGATCATCCGCGAAACCGTGCGGCGCCGCTTCAACCTGACCGAGGTGGCGCATCACCTCGCCACCTCGCAATCCGGGGTGTCGAAGCACATCAAGGATCTCGAGGACGAACTCGGCGTCGCGCTCTTCGTGCGGCGCGGCAAACGCCTGCTCGACCTGACGGAGCCCGGCCGCGAGATCGTGGCGATGGCCGAGCGGATCCTGACCGATGCCGGCAACATCAAGCGCATCGCCGAGCAGATGGCGCAGGCCGATCACGGGCAGCTGACCATTGCCACCACCCATATGCAGGCGCGCTATGCCCTGCCGCGCGTTGTCGCCGGCTTCCGCACGCGGTTTCCGAATGTCCAGCTGGTGCTGCACCAGTCAAGCCCGCCGGAAATCGCGTCCATGCTTGTCGAGGGGCGCGCCGATATCGGCATCGCCACCGAGACCATCGGCCGCGTGCCGGAACTGGTCGCCTTTCCCTATTACCGCTGGCACCATGCGGTGGTCGTGCCCAGGGGCCATCCGCTGGAATCGGCCGGTCCGCTGAGCCTCGCTTCCATCGCGGCCTATCCGCTCATCACCTATCATCAGGGCTTTACCGGCCGGCCGGCCATCGACCGCGCCTTCGAAGCCGCCGGCGAACGCCCGTCCATCGTGATGGAGGCCATCGATGCCGATGTCATCAAGGCCTATGTCGAGCTGGGCCTCGGGATCGGGATCGTTGCGGCGCAGGTCTTCGAGCCCGCGCGCGATACCGGGCTGACCCTGCTCGAAAGCAGCCATCTCTTCGAGGAAATGACCTCGCATATTGCGCTCAAGCGCGGCCGCTTCCTGCGCGGCTTCGCCTATCGCTTCATCGAGGACTGCCATCCCGGCCTGACCGAGGCCGTCATCCGCGAAGGCACGGAAGCCGTGCGCTGAGGCCGGGACGCCCCGATTTCAGGGCGCCGGGCAATCCCCAGCGAAGCTGTCCGCATGCCCCTCGGCGATCCGGCGGTCGGTGACAAGCTGGTATTGCCCCTGCGGATCGCGCTTCACCGAGAGAAGCCACCAATCCTGCACGGGGTGCCGGTTGCGGCCGAAGCGGAACATCCCGCGCGGCGAGGCAATCTCGACCTCGCCGAGATGGCGGGCAATGATCTCCGGATCATCCGTCTGCCCGCCGGCCCGGAGGATGGCCGCCGCCAATGCCTGCCCGGCATCGAAGCCCTGCATGGCATAGAGGGTCGGCACCCGGTTGTAGCGGCTCTGCCATTCCTGGACGAAGCGCCGGTTGGCGGGATTGCCGAAATCGCGGTTCCAGTGCGCGGTGACGAACAGCCCCGCAGCCGAGGAACCGGCAACGGCAAGCATCCGGTGGTCAAGCGCGCTGGAGGGCAGCACCACGGCGATCTGCTCTGACAGCCTGGCCTCATGGAAGCCCCGCAGGAAGGCCACGCCGATGCTGCCGGGCAGGAATTGCAGGATGACATCCGGCCTTGCCTCGCGGATCTTCTGCAAGTCCTGGCTGAAATCGACCTGCCCGAAATGCGCGATGCTCTCGCCGACGATCTGTCCGCCGAAATGCTGCCGGAAACTCTCGACTGCATCGAGTCCGGCCTGGAAACTGGCCGAGATGAGATAGGCCCGGCGGAACCCCCGGCCGGCAGCGAATTTCGCGGCGATCTCCGGCATGCTGTCGTTATGATAGGAGGTGACGAAATAGCGCGGATGGCAGGTGCGGCCCGACAGGTCCTTCGGCGCCGCATTCGGGCTGACGAACAGCGCCCCGGCCTGAAGCAGCTCCGGCACGACCAGCACCGCGATATTCGTCGAGACCACCCCGGTGAAGAGCCGCACACCCTCGTTCCGCAGCAGGTCGCGCGCCTGGGCGAGGCCTTTCTCGGGCACGATCGCATCATCCCGGACGAGGACCTCGGCGATCTCCCGGCCATGGGCCTTGCCGGCAATCGACAGCGCCATCAGGAAGCCGTCGCGGATATCCGTCCCGATATAGGCGCTCTGGCCGGAAAGGGAGGTGACAAGCCCTATGCGCGGACGGGCTGTCCCGCCCGCGGGCTGGGCATGAGCCAGCCCGGGCAGAAGCAGCACGCCGATCGCGAGCAGGAGAGCGGCCAGGCCTGGCCGGCCGCTGCCCGGCGCGGGTTTCCGCCGGTTCATTTCTGGAATTCCCATGCCAGGGCGGGCGCTGCCGCCGACGCTTCGGCCAGCCGGTTCCGGGACCGGGGCGGACCATCGTCGCCGCCCTGGCCTTGCGGGCCATCCGGCGGGAACAATGTCCGGATCTCCGAGGCCGGAGCCGGCCGCCCGAGCAAGAATCCCTGCATATGGGTGCAACCCAATGCAAGGAGCAGGACACGCTGCGCCTCGGTCTCCACGCCTTCCACCGTCACGGTCAGGTTGAGCGCGCGGCCCAGCCCGATGATCGCCTTGGTGATCTCCCAGGAGGGATTGGCCGGGCTGGTGAGGTTGCGGACAAGCGCCTTGTCGATCTTCAGCACGTCGAGCGGCAGCGAGGAGAGATAGCTCAGGCTGGAATAGCCGGTACCGAAATCATCGAGCGCGATCTTCACGCCCCATTCGCGCAGCTGCCGCAATTGCTGCATGACCTGGTCGGTTTCCTTGATCAGCGTGCCTTCGGTGATCTCGAGGCAGAGCCGATGCGGTTCCAGCCCGGCCTCGTCCAGAGCGGTCCGGACCCGGTCCGGCAGGGCGCCGCTGCGGAACTGGATCGTCGAGATATTGACGGAGACCCGGAAATGCGCCGGCCAGTTCCGGGCCTCTCTGCAGGCGGCGAAAAGGGCCCAGTCGCCCAGCGCCTCGATCAGGCCGATCGATTCCGCGATGGGAATGAAGCTGAGCGGCGGGATTGGTTCGCCTTGCGGGTCTTTCAGCCGGAGCAGTGCCTCGAAACCGCAGATCTCGCTGGTGGAAGCCTCGAAGAGCGGCTGGAAATTCAGTTCGAACTGGCCGAGATCGACAGCCTCCCGCAACCGCGCCTCGAGGGCCAGCCGGGCCAGCCGCGCCTCGTCCATCGGGGCGGTGAACATGACGGCCTGGCTGCGGCCGCCATTCTTGGCGGCATAGAGCGCCGTATCGGCCGCCCGCAGGATGTCACGCAGGGTATCGCCGTCGACCGGTGCCTCGGCCGAGCCGACGGAGCCGCCGATCTCGATATGGTAGCCCTCGAGCAGGAAAGGCCGCGAGAGTTCCGCCACGATGGCATCGGCGATTGATCGCGGATCGCATTCCGGCGCCTGCGACCGGGCATGCACGACGGCGAATTCGTCGCCGCCGAGGCGGGCCACGATCGCCTTCGGCCCGGCGGCCTGAAGGATCCGGCTTCCGACTTCCTGGAGGAGCAGGTCGCCGATTCCGTGGCCCCGGACGTCATTGACCTGCTTGAACCGGTCGAGATCGACGAGATGGATGTAGAACGCCTCCTTCCGGAGGATCATGGCCTCGATCCGGTTGGTGAAGGCAAAGCGGTTCAGCAGGCCGGTCAGCGCATCATATTGCGCCATCCGCGCGATCTTCCGGTCTGCCTTCTGGCGCATGCGCATCTGCCAGAGGGCAGAGAGCAGCGGCAGGGCAAAGACCAGCGCCGACATGCCGCCGATCTTCAGGGAGAGGTCGCGGATCTGACGCGAATGATGCTGGTAGGTCAGGCTCTGGCTGATCGAGGCGACAGCGACGCCGACCGCATTCCCCCCGATCACGATCGGCATGGTGACGGTGGAAATGACATCCTGCTCTCCGCCCGCCTCGGAAAAGCGGATCTCGACAACCGGCTGGCGGCTGGCCAGCCATTGCTCGACCGACGGCCCCGGCACCTGGAGGGCGCCGGTCGTCGCCAGCCCGAAATCGAGCGCATCCGATTCGAAGCGGCCCGCGCCTTCCCGATCATGGAGCGCATAGCGGAACAGCGTCCCGACCCGGGGTGTGTTGGCGAGAAAACTCGTCGTCCGCGTTGTCGGCAGGTCACCGGCGAGGAATTCCGGCAGCGCATCGGTTGATGCGACAAGGAAAGAGATGAAGCTTTCCGTCTGTTCCACCGCCTCCTTCGACAGGATCTGGCGGATCGTCATATTGGAAATCAGGATGGAACCGAACATCATCGTGGCGATGGAAGCAACCATCATGGCCAGATACATGCGAACGCCACGCCACCCTGACACGGTCAGTTTCCCGCCTTGTGTAAAATTTGACGAGAATTGATATAAAATACATCTGTAAACAAAACTTGCGCCGGATAGCGCGGTTTTTCGCCTATCGCGGATTTCCACAATCTCAAAAACATATTAAAATCATAGACTTCCGAGCCTCTGGTTGACCGGACGAATTGTTGGCCTACCCTCTGGCATTAGGAATTGGCCTGCGGAACGGTTTTTGATGAACGCCCTTGTGCCCTCCGACGATACACGCAGCGATGTCTGGTTCGTCTATGACGGCGAATGCCCGCTCTGCACGCGCGCCGCGCAGGCCCTGCGGATCCGGAAGGCCGTCGGCACCCTGCATCTGGTCGATGCCCGGAGCGAAGGCGCGCACCCGCTCGTGCACGAGATCAACCGCCGCGGCCTCGATCTGGACGAGGGCATGGTTCTCGCCTTTGGCGGCCAGTTCTATCACGGTGCCGATGCCCTGCAGATGATGGCGCTGCTCGGCTCGGGCCAGGGCTGGTTCAACCGGATGAATGCCGCCCTCTTCCGCAAGCCTGCCATCGCCCGCCTCGCCTACCCGGCCATGCGCGGCGTCAGGAACCTGCTCGTGCGGGTGCGCGGCGCCGGCCGGATCAACAATCTCAGCCGCTAGCGGGAAGGACGGGAAGGCCAGGAGGGGAGTGGTGGGGGAAGCAGGACCCTGTTGAGCACCCCCCTCAAGCCTATGATATCAAACGATTTCAATGCCTTACCAGCTTGTTTGGGGTACGCAAATGGGGTACGCAGCGGGGACTTGGAGGTGATTCATGCCCCGCAAAAGTCAGTTTCTCGAACTCCATCGCGGGCAATATCGCGTTGTCGTCTCGGTGCCGCGAGATCTCCATCCCCTGCTTGGCACGAAGCTGAAACGCCCTCTGGGAACCGATAGCCTCACCACCGCTGAAGCCTTGAAATGGCCCATCGTGGCCGAACTGAAGCGCCAGATCGACGAGGCCCGCAGAGGCCGTGCCACTGACCCTCTTCGCCAAGAAGCAACGCAGTACCGGGAGGCGCTCGCAAAGGCCCGCACCGATAACGAAGCAGAGACCTTGAGATATGCGCTGGCCATCCGGGCGGAGCAGATTGCGGGGAAGCCGGTGGCGGTTGAAAGATTCGGGAACGAGGAGCATCCCATCCTTGATCCGCACCGCGCCCAGCAAGCCAAGCAGTTTGCCGATATGGCGCAGGGCCTCGCAACGCCGCTTGATGCCTATCTCAATGCCTTCCATGCTGAGAACCTTCGTTCGGCCGGCGTCAAGGCCGATGATCTCCGCGCCTTGGAGATGCTGGCAGAATGGTGCCGGAAGGCTGCCATCTCCCCCTTTATCGAGGCCATAGATCCGCGTACGGCCGGGCGCTTTGTCAGTGAGGCCCTGTTCCCCGGCAAGGCGCGGAAGACCGTGAACAAGTATGTCTCCTCGCTCTCGGCCTATTGGCGCTGGATGATCAAGAAGGGCTACCTTGAGGCCAACCCATGGCGCGAGAAGTCGCTACCGAAGGCCCGGCAGGCGGAGGACGAAGCCGAACGCGCCTTTACCGACGAGGAGGTCCTGAAGCTCCTCAATGGCAAGCCTACGGGCTATCTGGGCCCGCTCATGCAGATTGCCGCACTCACGGGGGCGAGGATCGACGCGATTGCCAGCCTCAAGGTGAGGGATACCAAGGATGGCATGTTCCGCTTCAAACCCCAGAAGCGCGAGGCCGGCCACCGACTTGTGCCAATCCACTCCGCCCTGCTGCCAACAATCATCAACCTGACTGAGGGCAAGGGCGAGGAGGAAGACCTCTTCCCCGAACTCCCGCCCCCGCCTCCCGGCTCCGAACGGCATCGCTCCAACCCGGCCGTGCAGCGCTTCGGGACCTACCGTAAGGGCTTGGGGATTGATGACCGGGTGGCGGGCAAACGAAGCTCCCGCGTCACGTTCCACTCGTTCCGCCGCTGGTTCATCACGAAGGCTGAACAGGCGGGCATCGCCCCGCATATCATCGCCAGCGTTGTGGGCCACAAGCGGCAGGGCATGACCTTGGGGCTCTACTCTGGGGGACCCTCGCGGGAGCAGCTCACGGAGTGCGTGGAGGCGGTGAGATTGCCGGAGAGCGTGAAGCTATAAGGAGCCGGGCGACCTTTCGCGAGGGGTCATACATGCGAGAGGCTACCCACGTGCCAACGGCGGCGGATTCCCCCCATGCCACCCGCGCAATTGCCACAGCTGTTCTCCAAGCTAGTCTAGCTACTTATCAACTTGCAGACTCAGGTCAGCACGGATGACATTCTCTGCACGGTAGCTGAACCGCGGATCGACAATCGGAGAGAACCGGCTGAATGTGTCGACGACGGTGAGGACCCTGATCTTCTTCCCCGTCGCCAGCTGGTCATGAACGAAGTCCATCGCCCCGACCTCGTTCGGCCGAACTGCTGGCGCCCGGTCATCGCGGAGCTTCGCCTTAACACGTCGCTTTGGCGTCTTGTTGCGCAATTGAAGACCCAGCTCATTGTAAATCCAACGGACCTTCTTCCGATTGATAACCCAACCCTCACGTCGGAGAACAACGTGGACGCGTCAATATCGGTACCGCACGCAGGTTGAGCAGATCTCCTTGATCCAGGATTCAAGGCCGGCCTGATCGAGGCGCCGCGACCGGTAGTGGCAGGTGGAGCGCTCGACCTCAAGAGCCTCGCAGGCCCTCCGGATCGACACATCCCATTCCACACAGATCACATCGACAAGCTTGCGCTGGCGATCAGGCCTCAGATTTTTCAGCGAATGACGTCCTGGAGCATCTCCTTGCCAAGGGAGAGGTCCGCGACCAGCTTTCGTAATTTGCTGTTCTCATCCTCGAGCAGCTTCAAGCGCCGCATCTCGGTCGGCAGCAGACCTTCGTACTTCTTCTTCCAGTTGAAGTACGTCGCCTGGCCGATCCCTGCCTTCCGGCAGATATCCGCCACGGGCACGCCATCCGCCCCTTGCTTCAAAATGAACGCCTTCTGGGCTTCCGAAAACTTGCTCGCCTTCATGGTTTTCCGCTCCTCCCAGCCATGGGACAATGGCACGGAAAACTCTAACCAAAAACGGTCCAGTTTGGCGGTAGCAGATCAAATGAACTACATTCTATGTTATCCGCTGAATGATTCAAAATTCTTGTGACATCGATATTTTAATGCGAACAGAAGCGCAAATGCGTTTATAATTTTCACCTTTTCGAGAAGCAGCAATAACCAAAAGTTGCAGTTTGCTAAATTTAACAGACCTTCCCTGACGAGATAGCTGCCGAGTTAAGATAGCAAGCAGAGACTTCCCGCGCAAAATACGTCCAAATTCTAAAAAAATTTCGTCAAAAAAATCAGTGGGAAAGTCCTCACCTGGATTTAAGACTATTGAACTTTTATAAAATTCTTCGTCATCTAATACTTTTCCAGGATGAGTTCGAAATTCACTCGATTGGCCGTTAAGGTGCTTGTAAACTGCTATCGCATACCAGCCACAAAACTTTTTTAGCTCAGTAAAAAAGGCCTTTCTTTCGTTTTCATCTAAAATACTAATCAGATCACCATCATTAAATAAGTCGTTTTCGATAGAATACCCGTCGGTTGTGATTATTTCCTTTAATTGTTCATCTTCAGGAATTCCAGTGTGAACCCACAAATCCTTATCAACAACAAATGCGCAAGGAATCTTTAATTTATGCGCCCGCACCCTCCGTTGGATTTCCAAAACAGAGGTTTTATTGCCTGCAGGCAACACGTCGACACCAATATCTTTTAAATCTTCTTCCATTTTTCTATAGAATATAATATCGTTTGGGCCCTCCACCAGCACGGTAGGAAGGCTAGTCCTTTTTAATACTTCAAACAATTCCTCAGTAGTCGGCCTTGCGTTTTTGTGAACCATATTTAATCACCCCGATCTAGGCCGATAACAATTTCTTTTTCGGGGTACTTGCTGTAAATAAATGGGGAGTGAGTCGCAAAAATAAATTGATTGCTAGAGTTTTGGGATTGCAGAATAGCATACAATTGTCTTTGCCAATCAACGTGAAGGCTCAATTCTGGCTCGTCGATTAATATAACAGAATTAGAGAAAAACGCATTATAACAAATAAAACTTAACATCTGCTTTTCACCAGCGGAGAGTTTGTCACTGTTCACCGCAGCTGCGGCATCTCCAAAACTTAATCTTCTGCCAAAAGAAATTCCAGAATGATGGAACAGTGTCTCGACAAGCGCTCGAATAGCATCGAGAGGCTTCATTGTTTTCTTCGTAAATTCCTCAATTTTCTCAATCTCAGCCCGCGTTGTAGAGAGTACGGAATTGGCCTTTGCTGCCGAGTTCGTTGAGCTTTGGTATTGTTTGATTGTTTCAATTACGCTTCGTGTAACTTCCTGCTGAAAATTGTTTATTTCCTCAGAAAAAGAGGCATAACGCCTCAATAGCAACCCAACAATATCTTGAGTAGAAATTGCTGATACGAATATGTGCTCCCTATTGGTCAAAGTCCGCGAAATAGACGAGATGACATCATCTACATCTTTGCTCCCGGTGGCCCAAGATGGCCCCCTGGAGCGAGGCGTGCTCTCGGTTCGCAGCGAAAATCCGCCCTCAATTCGACGAAAAGTTGGAAAGAAAATTGAGCTGCCAAGCTCTATAAGATATGGCTTTACCTGATCTTCAGCTGACTCGTTAAAGGACTCATCACCGTCATCGCTTCCATCATCTTCGAATTTAAAAGACTCCCCATTTCTATCAAAAAAAACTCGGCAAAATACACTTCCTGTCCTTATTACAGTACACGTATAAAGATCTGTTTCTATAGTACAGGACTTGAATACAATCTCACGTAATGCATGAATAATATTGCCGCTCATAATGAACCAAGCAAGTTTCATTATTGTTGTTTTTCCGGATCCGTTACGCCCCGTCAAAATATTTAGGTCGGGATTCAAGTCATAGCTGACTTCACCCGATCGGCCAGATAGACCTACAACGGAAATTCTTTTAAGGATCATTAGATGAGTACCGCTCCGGAAACTGCAGTCGTTAAATAATAGCCATATTATATCACCTCATAGATAGATAGAGCAATCTTGCCGCGTAGTTCGGCTGCACATGGGTCGCTCCTTTAAAGCCGGTGGGTGGTTTCGCAAGGCCATCGCGTTCTGTTCTCGATCTCAGCTTAACTCACGGCTTGCGGCGCAGACGTAAAATCTCCAGATCTGCGACACTAATGGCTTCGAGGTCATTTGGCGAAATGGGACAAGGGTTGTTCACGGCGAGAGGTCACTCGCCTGAGTGCCTTCCCATCGTTAGTTACGTGTAAATGTCCCTGCCCCCCGCCCCTTGCCGCGCTTTTTCGCCGTGCAGCGCTCCATCTCGCAGGGATGTCAAAGATCTTTGCTTGCGCTCTAAGGTGCCCAATAGACCTAGCCCCATTGGGCGCGTCCATCACGCGGTTTGATTGCGCCCAAATGAATGGTATTGCTTTTTGGACGCTCACGACTCACAATGTTTAGGAGTTAATTGGACACTGCGAGAACTGACGATGCTGATTGGGTATGCGAGAACATCCACCTTTGAACAGATTGCCGGATTCGAGGCTCAACTCCGCGAGCTGGCCAGCGCGGGATGCGAGAAGATATTCCAAGAGAGAGTATCGTCAGTTGAACCGAGGGCTCAACTGGAAACCGCTTTGGAGTTTTGCCGAGAGGGCGACACGCTTGTTGTCTCGAAGCTGGACCGGCTAGCGCGGTCAAACGTTCACTTGTGGGAGATCGTTCGGAGGCTGGACGAGAAAGGCGTTCGGCTACGGGTACTGAACCTAGGTGGAGATGCGGTGGATACAGGGGGAGCGGCCGGGCGGCTCATGCTGAATATCTTTTCCTCCTTTGCGCAGTTCGAACGCGAAATGATGTTGGAACGACAACGCGAGGGCATCGCCAAGGCAAAAGCCGCGGGGAAATACAGAGGTAGAGCGCCTACTGCGTCATTGAAGGCAGAGGAAGCCCGAAGGCTCCACATGGATGGCAAGACGCCCACCGAGATCGCAAGGGTACTTGGGATAGGCAGAGGAAGTGTTTACCGAGCGATAGCTGGAACACAGGCCCAGCCATAGACGAGCTGGCAACCCCAGGAAAAACGCCGTCGGGTTAACGTCCGCACTGTGCTGCACTGCTTGCATTTTAGCTTAGCGCTCCAATGTCAGAGTGCGGACCGCCCTGCAATGCTCAAGCCCTAGGGGAGACGGCCAAATGCACTCGGCTTAGCACTCCAGGGAGATCCGTCTCCAAGTGTGTGCAGACATTGAGCCACCTGGGGCATCCAACAGTGAGCGCCTACCCCAACCTAAGGGGCAATCCAGGAAACCATGTGGAGGCCGCAAGTAGAGCACTAGCAACCGCACACCGACCCCCACATCAAACAACCCTTTAGCTGTGATCGAGGTAATGCCCAATCAACGACCCCAAGACAGAAACTAAGATAGAACTCAAGGTAGCCCAGAGGGAAGACCGGAGGGAAGACCGGAGGGAAGACCAGTAGGAAGTTCAGGATGGAGGTTCAGGATGGAGGTTCAGGGGGAAGATCAGAGGGAAGTTCAGGGGAAATATCAGAGGGCATATGATAGTCAAAACCACCCATCAAAATACGAACAAGACCGATACGTAATTCCATAATGCTTATTCCGAAGAGAAATTTTTTAATTTGTAGTTGACGACGCCTCATACTTCTGATTTATGCGCGTCGCGGTCAATCCGACCGAGTTCTAATGCAAGGAGACCAATGAACAATCATTGGAACTACCAACCAAAGCCGCCGCATTTTGCGAAATCGGGCAATTTCACCGCGCATATCAGCGGTAGCGGCTCCCGCACTGACCTGTCTGCAGCAGCTGTGTCAGTCATTCAGATGGAAGGGCCGGACATCAAGTATGAGGCCATTTTCGTGAGCAGGGATGGAAGCACGTCGCCGAGGGCGCATCACGCCGCTGTAGTTGGCGCTCTTGAGGCAGTACCTTATGGAGCTGCCTTGGAGATCTGCACCGTTGACGAAAACACGGCCTATCTCCTTCAAAATGACCTCGCTGGTTGGGAGGCGAACGGTTGGCGAAAGGCCGATGGCTCAATCCCCGCCAATCTGGATATTCTCAAAAGGATATCTGACACGATCCGCGAGAAGGGCCTGAAGGTCACGGTAAAGCTAGTCCGTGATCGGAAGTCGATTGATGGACTAACTATCGAAGCCTTGAAGAAGAAGGCCAATGAGCGTCGAAAGCAGGAAAGCTTGGAGCGTGCTGCATAAGGCAGGCAATAGCCTTGAAGCCCCAGGGGTTCATCCCCCGGGGCACTCTTCATGCACCATCCCCGGCTGTGGACGCACCACGGCAAAAGCAGCCGGGACCGGCTTTGCGGAGCATCATTGCCGCTACCATGTGCAGTTCAAGGCGCGGCACGGCTCGCACTGGTGCCCGACCTATCGCGCGGCAGAGCTGAAGCCATACGTCACCGTCGCGAAGGGCTGGCTGCGGAACCATCGCCAGCATCCCACCGTCGCGATGGCTCTGGCTTGGCTTGAAGGCCTCCTCGCGAATGCAGGCCGGGCGGAGATGGCGCAGAACATCAAGCGCTGGCCGGCAGCGGACAGGGCCAAGGTTGCCTTTGCACGGCTTCGCGAGGCCGGCGTTGAGGCGGAGCGGGTCTTGGCGATTTACCTCGCGGTCTCAGCCCTGATCGAGGATGATCGCGGGAGCCACCGGGTCCGTGAGTTCAAAAATGTTCAGGTCGCAAAGGCCCTTCACCGGCTGGCCTCGGGAACGCACAAAAGCTGGGAGTTCGATACCGGCAGAGGCGTGGTGCCAGTGCGGATGGACGTATACCCGAAATCCTCGGGCCTCGTGCTTCGCGTCATGGGAGAGGCCATCGAGGAATGCGCCGGCAACGTGAGCGACATCGCCTTAGAGCCGATCCTCGCGGCCAAGCAAGAGCGCTATGGCCTCCATGTCTCGCATCTGCCGGGCTGGGAGCCGCTCTGGAAGCGCCAGACGAAAGGGCCTGAAGCGTGACAAGGCGGATCACTCAAGCGGCTGATCAGGCGGCAGGGGGAGCGTCAGCACAGGTCGAAGCCCCTTCGCCCCTACCGCGAGGCCGGAAGCTTCAGGCTGGGCCGCGAGATATCCTCTTTGATCCGCAGAAGCGAGCGGCATCGCCCGCGCTCAAGGCCAGCATCAAGGCCCTTGCGGGCTATCTGGAGGCCCAGGAACGGCAATGCGGTCTCAGGGTGAGGCGACGTAGCCCGGCACAGAGAACGGCCTTCCTACTCGCTCTAGAGGCGCTTGCCTGCAACCTCGCTTGGCTGCTGATGGCCGCTCCGGGCCGCCCTATGGCCATGCCGCGCGATAACAACCTGATGCGCGGGAAGAGCCGCTATAAGCCGGAGGTCTATGGCTCTGCCTTTGTCGAGACGCTCACGATCATGGCCCATCCTCAGGTCGGGCTGATTGACGATGCTCAGCGCGGCTACCGCGTTGGACAAAATCGCCAAGCTTCACTTGTCCTTCCCCTCCCCGCTTTTGAAGAACACGTCCCCGTTTCTTCGCTCACATGGGAGAGCTTCACTCGCCTGCCGCCGCGCGAGGTGCTGATCCTGAAGAGCGCCAAGGATGCCGAAGGCGATGCCAGCCAAATTGACTATTGCGACACCGACCGGCTTCGGACGATGCGCAATGAGGTCATCCGCCTCAACAAGCGCCTAGAGGCTCTGCCGATCATCCTTGAGCGGCCTTCAGGCGAACCGCTGCTTGATCACGATGGCCTGCCGGTTGATCCGACAAGGCGAGCCCTCAGGCGCATCTTCAACAATGGGAGCTGGTATGATGGCGGGCGGCTCTTCGATGGCTTCTGGGAGACGATGCCTCGCGAGATGCGCTTCAGGCATCTGCGCCTTTCCTCCAAGGATCACCCCGAAGGCGAGGCTATCGCCAATGTGGATTTCGAGCAGCTCTTCCCGCACCTCGCCTATCACAAGGCCCGCATCGCTCCGCCTGAACGTGACCTTTATGACCTTGAAGGCGATGGCCAGAACCGGAAGGGTTGGAAGCAGCTGCTCAATGCCCAGCTCTTCGCCAAGGGCCGCCTGAAGGCATGGCCGCGCGATTGCCGCGAAGCGTTCGACAAGCCGCCGGCCTTCAAGGAGGCTTGTGCCCTGCTGGAGGAGCGGCATCGCCCCATTGCGCATCTCTTCGGAACGGGCATCGGGTTCCACCTGATGTTCCAAGAGAGTTCCGCCCTGATTGTGGCGCTAGGGTACCTTCACGAAGAAGGCATTCCCGCCCTGCCGCTCCATGACAGTGTTCTCGTCCCCCGATCCCAAGCGGAGAGGGCGAAGATGCTGCTTCAAGCTGCCTTAGAGCGCTGCATCGAGAAGTCTCGCGCGGCAGTCTCCATCAACTACGGCTATGATATACAAAAGGAATAGGCGCTTAGCTGTCTGCTAAAGGCCTCCAGTGTCTTCCTCTAGGCTGGTTGGCTCTCGGCCTACGACGCTTTAAGGACGGGCTTCGAGCGGAAGGTGGAGCGAGTGGATCAATCCTCGCCCTGTCGGCTCTATGCCCCGGCTTGGAGGGAACCCTTGAAGCTCCCAGAGCCGCCTAGCGCCCCTAAAGCCATCTCAAAGCCCGCTCCCCTTCCAGTCCCCTCTTGCACCCCGATCACTCTGAGCACCAACCTCAAGCCTGCCTTCAATCCTCTCCTCAGGCCCCGACCACGGCATCAGGCCAGCACGAGGCGGGGCTTAAGGCTGTGCTCAACCGGACCGACTTGGGGAGACCTCAGATAGCGCAATGCCCCCCAAAGCTCTATCCGAGGCAGGACAGGGGGAGAGGGAGGGAGAGTAGGAATGGCCTTAGCTGCTTCAAAGCAAGGCCAGCATGATGCAAAGGCTTCCGCCTCTTTAATCCCCCGCTTCGCCACATTTAGCGGACCGAACCGCCCAGCAATTTTGCACGGACCGATGCATCGAAAAAGGCGGCCTGTTCAGAAATTGCGTGTCCGTCCCGATGGCGCTTGTGGCTCGGGATTGTTGACGCGCTCCAAATATGACGCATTCACCCAGCCAAAGACGATGTTTCCCGAAACAGAAAGCATGATGAAGCACCACGTTTTGGCTGACGTTCGCCCCTTTGTGAAGGCATCAAGCCGCGACCAGACGGAATCGGGAATACCATCAAAGACACATTCCACAATCCGGATACCCCGCGTCCCCGGCGCCAGGCGGTGAACGATGTCAGATGCGGTGGTTCCCGGCCATTTCCTGATGTTCAACGTATCGTCGGGTGCCACTCGAACGACCTGCCATTCTCCCGGCTGGACCGCAAAGCCTTGGCAAGGGAAAAAGCACATGGCGAAGGCTAGGGATGCGAACAAAATGCCTAGACGTCCGTTCATCACCAGCCCACCGCATGAAACAATTGCTTCCCGACAATACCGTTGTGGCAAACGGTGTCGAGAGGTCTGAAAAAGACAAGGCACTGCCTGCAGTACGAGCACTATAGCGCCTTCCGTTTCAAAACTCACGATGTTAACCTCTCTTTAAGCGTGAGTGAGGTGGCTGATGCGCAAGCTTCTTTCTGTGATCTTCATTCTGGTTTCAGCTTGGGTGGCCTTGCCAGTTCATGCCCAGGAGGATGATCGCCGCCTCCATGAGTTCTATTCCTCGCTTGATCTGGAGATTCGGGTTTGGCTCCAGCGCGGGCTGATCTGGACTGATCATTATGTCGGTATCGCGGATGGCAATTTCGGTGGTCGATCCATCGACGCTGTTCGGAGCTTTCAGCGGAGCATCAACCAGGTGCCTAACGGCATCATGACGCGTGAGCAGCTGCGCCGGCTTTCCGCGGAAGCCGATCGGATCGAAAGCGCATTCGGCTATCGGCTCCACCATGACCCCGCGACCGGGGCAACGATTGGGCTCCCGGGCAAGTTCGTGTCCCAAGTCACCAACCTTCGCCGAGGGACGCAATTCGCCTCCAGCAACGGCGAGGTGGATATGGTCACGATCCGCATTCCGCTGGCCGAGCGGAGTTTGGCAGACCTTTATCGCATCCATACGCGCAAGGCTGGCCGCTCTGTTGAGTACTCGGTCTTCCGAGGCGATTGGTTCGTCGTCACCGGAAAGGAAGACGGCAAGCACTTCTACGTCCGTGCCCATAGCTGGGGCGAGGATATCCGGGGGTTTGCCATCAGCTATCATGCGAACCTACAACAGGTCTTTGGTCGCCTGACCACGGCCATGTCCAGCGACTTCAAGCCCGACTCCAGCACAAGGAGCGTTGCCGAGAGCCGCATGGACTGGGGGAGCTTCAGTGCCCGCTTTGGCGGACCTCCCGCGCCCGCCCCCGCTCCAGCCCCCAGCATCGCAGCAGCGCCTCCAGTCCAATCTCAGTCACCATCTGGGGTAGGCGGGCCGAGTGAACCGCCGAAGGGCAACATCACGACCGGTAGCGGCTTCCTCGTCTCATCCTCCGGCCATTTCCTGACGAATGCCCATGTCGTGGAATCCTGCCGGCAAGTCAGCGTCGGCATGTTTGGCAACGCCCGGCTGATCGATCGGGACGCAACCAATGACCTCGCGCTTCTGAAAGTCGACGCCGCTGTTCCGGCGAAGCCACTCGCCTTTTCCGAAATCGGCCCCCGCTTGGGCGAAGAGGTGATTGCCCTTGGCTATCCGCTCCAGACCATCCTCCAGAACGGCTTGAACGTGACGAAGGGGGACGTTTCCTCACTCGCCGGCATGGGGGGAGACTCGCGCTTCCTTCAGTTCACAGCGGCAATCCAGCCGGGGAATTCTGGCGGCCCCTTGGTGAGCAAGCGCGGCGCGGTCCTTGGCGTAGTGACCTCCAAGCTTAATGCCATGAAGGTCGCGTCAGCGGTGGGTGACGTGCCGCAATCCGTCAATTTCGCCATCCAGCCCCAATTGGCAGAGCTGTACCTCCGCCGCCATGGCATAGGCGTCACCCGACCGGAGCCGATGGATAAGACCCCCGAGGCCCATGAGATCATCGCCAAAATCCGCGATGCCGTGAACATCGTGATTTGCACGCAGTGACCTGCGCTGCCGGGATTACGGTCCGGCCTTTGCCGCCTTGATGAGTTCCCGTTGCGCCCTGAGGATCTTGCGCAAACCCTTGAGGTCGGATGGGTCAACCATTCGGTGAATCATGCGGTGGCAGTTGCTGCAAAGGACAGTGAAGTCCTTTTCGATATCGAGAGCCGTCGGCTTGCCCTCCTCAAGAGCATGAAGCGGGCGCAGATGATGTGCCTCGATAAACCCTTCTCCGAGGGCGCCGTAACGCTTCGCGAAATCAAGACCACAAGCCCGGCATGTTGTGCCGTGGAGGCGTTTTGCTTTCTTCGCGGCGGTTGGGTTTCTCTCGATCCGAAGGTGGCGCCCATATTGGCGCATTTCGAGGACTTCGCCGCCCTGCTCTTTGGGGGCTTCCTCAACTAGATCAACGGGAGGTCCACGGAAAAGAAGCGCTCGATAGGCCCGGACCATGTCTGTGAGGTCGCTCAGAATCGACTTCTCGTCCGGCCATTGCGAAAGCGAATAGGTAACCCCGAGGATATGGCCCGCTTCGTAATCCTTTGGGAGTTGACGCGAAGAGCCCAGATCAATCGCGCCGATCGGAAACCGCGGCATCCAGTCTCTTAGCTTCAGCCTGGCCTCTTTGGATCGCCCGAGTAAAGCCTCCGGGGCCGTTGCCCCAAACTCCCGGCGAACGGCTGTGGTGCCTTGATTGAGCGAGAGAGCAACTGTGCCGGCGGGAACGTTGAAAAGATAGACCGCATAAATGCCCCTTTGGGCAGTATCGGTCTCAGAGGCATCAAAGACCGCGAGCCAGGGAACATCCGCCCATTGCCCCTGCCCCGGGCTCCCAGTGACCGTAAGGTTGGGCTGCTGGGCTTGTAGCGCCTCTATCAGGCCCTTCGGCAATGTTGACCGAATGAAGTTCGCTAGCGGATGACCGGTAAAGGGTTCACCGCGAGCCGCGCCATACTCCAAAAGCACGCGCCGAAGTCCGTCTGCAATCATCACCATTCGCCTCGCCAATCCGCCGATTAGCAAAGTCTAATGTTCAGATGGGAAAGTCAAAGCGCGGGTTGGCGGTTTCCAGACTGTCCTGGGGTACGCAGCTGGGGTACGCACTGGGGACGCAGAGGCCAAAAACTGACCTCTAAGTCATTGAAAAATAAGGATGAAAAAAGAGTGGTGGGGGAAGCAGGACTCGAACCTGCGAAGGCTTAGCCAGCGGATTTACAGTCCGCCCCCTTTGCCGCTCGGGACATTCCCCCACGAACGCGATACCGGGTTTCCGGAGCGCGAGGCCGCGTTATGATCAAGCCGCCCCGGCCTGTCAACGAAAGAAAGCGGCCTGTCCGTCATTAATTTGGCGAGGTGGAGGCTGCGCCAGCGGGTGCTGCGCGGCCGGCAATCGACAAGCCGGCGCGAAACGCCTATCCCGGCAGGCCACAGGCGGAATCCGGGGCTCCCGGGGAAGGACAGGACATGAAATCCCCCTATCGGCATGGCGGCCAGAAGGATGAAGGCAAGCGATCGGCCCCGGCTGCGGGCGGCGAAACTGCGGCACCGAAGCGGTTCAAGGACAAGTCCCGCTTCGTGGCCAAGCCGAAGAAGGAAAAGCCGCGTCCGCCCGAGGATTGCGATGTGCTCTACGGCATCCACAGCGTCCATGAGGCCCTGGCCAACCCGGCCCGCAAACATCATCGCCTGCTCGCCACGGAGAACGGCCTGCTGCGCCTCAGCGAGGACCTGACGCTGCCGATCCAGGCGGAAGTGGTTAAGCCGGACGCGATCAACGCCCTGCTGCCGCCCGACGCCGTGCACCAGGGCGTCTATCTCGAAACTTTCCGCCTGCCCCTGCTGCGGCTCGAGGCGATGCCGCAGGACCGGATCATCGTCGCGCTCGACCAGGTGACGGATCCGCACAATGTCGGCGCGATCCTGCGCAGCGCCGCCGCCTTCGGCGTGGGCGCGCTGCTCACGACCTTCCGGAACAGCCCGGATGTCAGCGGCGTCCTCGCCAAGGCGGCATCCGGCGCGCTCGAGCATGTGCCCATCGTCGGGGTGACCAATCTCGGCCGGGCGCTGGCGAGCCTGCAGGAGGAAGGGTTCCTGCTGGTCGGGCTCGACTCCGAAGCCCCGGAGGAATTCCACGACCTGCCGCTGCGCATGCCGCTCGTCCTGGTGCTCGGGGCCGAGGGCAAGGGCCTGCGCCAGTCGACGCGCACGCTGTGCAACCATCTGGCCCGGCTGGACCTGCCCGGCGCCATCCGGAGCCTCAATGTCTCGAATGCCGCCGCGATCAGCCTCTATGCGGTCTCGCGCGGGCTGAAGGGCAGCTGAGGCTTCGCCCTGCCGGCATCCCCGCGAGGGGCCGGCAAGTATCCGTTCTCCTTGCAACTATCCGTTCTCCTTGCCTGCCGCAAACGAGAAACCCCGCCGTTTCCGGCGGGGTTCCAGGGAAGGTCGTCGGGAGGGACAACCCTGGGGTTGTCGAACCCTTAGCGGTTCTCGACCGTGTAGATGTCGCGGTCCTTGGTTTCCTTCACGAAGAACAGGCCGATCACGAAGGTGCCGAGCGCCACGACGACCGGATACCAGAGGCCGTAATAGATATCGCCGGTTGCCGCGACCATCGCGAAGGAGGTCGGGGGCAGGAAGCCGCCGAACCAGCCATTGCCGATATGGTAGGGCAGCGACATCGCGGTGTAGCGGATGCGGGTCGGGAAGAACTCGACCAGCGCCGCCGCGATCGGGCCATAGACGGCCGTCACGTAGAGCACCATGACCGTGAGGATGGCGATCACGCTCCAGGCCTGCATGGAAGCCGGGATGACGCCGTTGAGCTTGACGATGGAGGGATCGCCCGCCTTCGGATAGCCCGCCTCGACAGCCGCCGCCGTCAGGGCCGTGATGTTGGCCGGGATGGTCGCGGCGATCGCCACGTCCTTGCCTGCCACCACAACCTTGGCCGTGCTGCCGGCCGGGGCCGGGGTGAAGTCATACTTCACGGCGGCGCGGGCCAGGGCCACGCGGGCCACGTCGCACGGCGCGGTGAAGGTGCGGATGCCGACAGGGTCGATCACGTTGCCGCACGAGGCGGGGTCGGCAACGACCTGCACCTTGATGGTCTTGATCGCCTGGTCGAGCTTCGGGTTGGCCACCTGCGTCATCGCCTGGAAGAGCGGGAAGAAGGTGAGCGCCGCCACGAGGCAGCCGCCGAGGATGACCGGCTTGCGGCCAATCCGGTCCGACAGCGAGCCGAAGAAGATGAAGCCGCCGGTACCGAGGATGAGCGACCAGGCCACCAGCACGTTGGCGGTGAACAGGTCGACCTTCAGGATGCTCTGCAGGAAGAACAGGGCATAGAACTGGCCGGTATACCAGACCACGGCCTGGCCGGCGACGAGGCCGAGCAGCGCGATGATCACGACCTTGAGGTTCTTCCACTCGCCGAAGGCTTCCGAGAGCGGCGCCTTGGACTGGGTGCCTTCTTCCTTCATCTTCTTGAAGGCCGGGCTTTCCTGCATCTGCAGGCGGATCCAGACCGAGATGCCGAGGAGGAAGATCGAGCCGAGGAAGGGAATGCGCCAGCCGTAATCGGCGAAGTCCTTCTCGCCGAGATACAGGCGCAGCGACAGGATGACGACCAGCGAGAGCAGCAGGCCGAGCGTCGCCGTGGTCTGGATCCACGAGGTGTAGAAGCCGCGGCGGCCGACCGGCGCGTGTTCGGCGACATAGACGGCCGCGCCGCCATATTCACCGCCAAGCGCGAGGCCCTGCAGCATGCGAAGCGCGATCAGGATGACCGGAGCAACCCAGCCGATCGTCGAATAGGACGGCAGCAGGCCGACCGCGAAGGTCGAGATGCCCATGATCAGGATGGTGACGAGGAAGGTCTGCTTGCGGCCGATCAGATCGCCGAGGCGGCCGAAGAACAGCGCGCCGAACGGGCGCACGAGGAAGCCCGCCGCGAACGCCAGCAGCGCGAAGACATTCCGCGTCGACTGGTCGAAGGACGAGAAGAACTGCGCGCCGATCATGACGGCCAGCGCGCCGTAGAGGTAGAAATCATACCATTCGAAAACGGTACCGAGCGAAGAGGCCAGGATGACCTTCTTCTCTTCCTTCGTCATCGGCCGGACGTCGCGAC
This sequence comes from Hyphomicrobiales bacterium, assembly GCA_027484605.1. Lineage (GTDB taxonomy): Bacteria > Pseudomonadota > Alphaproteobacteria > Rhizobiales > Beijerinckiaceae > Rhabdaerophilum. Next base: position 49,189 of record JAIXSR010000034.1, read on the forward strand.
CGGCCTGGACGGCTTGTGCCTGTGCCATGGGCGTTCTCCTGAACTTGTGCGGCATCGAATTCAGGGCCGGTCAGGCAAAAAGCCGCCCTGCCCCGGACGAGCCGGAACTGGCGGGGTCTTGCTGATGCAGGCGACCCGGTTCGATGTTGTCATTGAAGCGGCGGCCATGCGCCCCCACTGCGCCGTCTATAGGCTTCACGAGATCTTAACCCCAGCGGGCAATTCGGCTGATAGACGAAGGTCGGGAGTCTTTGGTTGCAACCGATGGGCAAGCCCCGCGTTTTACGCCCGACCGCGACGTCTCGAGGCCTCAAGCGGCAGGTCCGGGTGCCGCACACGGCAGGGCCGGCACTGTCGATGCGCCGCAGAAACCGCCGGCCGCCACTCCTCGCGCGCGCAAAGACGTTGCCAGCGCGGGCCAAATCGGGAATAGGAGGAGCCGAGCCGGATTAGCACAGCGGTAGTGCAGCGGTTTTGTAAACCGAAGGTCGGGGGTTCGATCCCCTCATCCGGCACCAAATGCGTCTTCATTCGTCCGAAGGACTTCAACGGCGTTTACACGCGCTGTCACTCTGGCCCGGCAGTTCGCATCTGCCATCTGCATCGTCGCAACCATCAGCGTCCGGCCCGCAACCAAGCCCCGGGCAAGAGACGAGATGATGCGGGTCGAAGGACCCGGAGCTTCATGCCTTGAGGAAAGGCTGCTTGTAGCCGGAAAGGGCTGTCGAGCCGCCGGTATGCAGGAAGACAATGTCCTCGTTGCTGGCGAACGTGCCCTTGCGGATATGGTCGATCATCCCGGCCATGGCCTTGCCGCTATAGACCGGATCGAGGAGGATGCCTCCGTCCGCGCCAGCAGGGTCAGGGCATCGACCATGCCGGGCGCCGGCGGCCATAGCCCGGGCCGACATAGCCATCATCCGCGAAGACATGCTCGCGCCGGACCGCATGGACGGGAATGGCTGCTGTGCTTGCCTTTCGCCCCGGTAAAGGCATGATCGACCGGCAAGGGAGATGGTCATGGCACGGGTTCCGCCCCTGACGCGTCGGCAAGGGCTGGCAGCCACGGCCTGCCTGTTCGGGCTGTTCGATCGGCCGCAAGAGGCACAGGCGCAGAATGAAGTCTTTGCCGCCGCCGCAGCCCGCCAGCGCGATGCCGCTGTCGCAGCCGGAGACCAGCCCTATGGTGCCGTCATCGTGCTGGATGGCCGGATCATCGGAATCGGCCCGAGCCGCGTGATCACGGACCGGAACCCGGATGCCCATGCCGAGCGCGTGGCCCTGTGGGATGCCCAGCGCCAGACAGGCCGCGAGGACCTGTCCGGCGCGGTGATCTTCGCCACGTCCCTGCCCTGCCCGATCTGCCAGCGGGCGCTGGCCAGGGCCAGGATTTCCGGCATGCGTGTCGGCCCCGAAAGCCGCGACCAGGGGGCACCGCGAGGGGCATTGCCCTGACCCCGCCGGTACGGCTCCAAGGGATCATCCTCGAACCGGTCGATGGCGGGCGGGGCATGATCGACCTCATCCGTCCGGGCACCTCCGGCCGCAACGACGGCCTTGTCTTGCTGCACTCGGCCGACAGGCCCCTCGCCCCGAAGGCACGAAGCGCCCGGCCGTGCCCGCCCGCGGCAAAGGCTTGACGGTCATCCCTCATTGTCATACCCCGTTGCGCAAGGGGTTATCCGCGAAGACCCCGTGAGGCCGAGGCCCAACATTCGCGTCCAATGTCCCCGCAGGAAAAGGGATGGACGCTCATGGCCCTGCCAACCGAAATCACGGTTTCCCAACTCGCCCGCCTGATCGGCACACCGGAAACACCGGTCGTGATCGATGTCCGCATTGACGAGGATTTCGCGGTTGATCCGCGCATGATCCCCGGTTCATCGCGGCGCGCCTTCCGCACCTGCCAGGAATGGGCGCCGGCTTATGCCGGCAAGCGTGTCGCTGTCTCCTGCCAGAAGGGTCTCAAGCTCAGCCAGGGCGTTGCCGCCCTGCTGCGCCATGCCGGGGCCGATGCCGTTTCCCTGGAGGGGGGCTTCGAGGCATGGATCACCGCCAGCCAGCTTCTGCTCAAGGAAGGCGATGCCCTTCGCCGTGATGCGCAGGGGCGCTCCCTCTGGGTGACCCGGGCCCGGCCGAAAATCGACCGCATCGCCTGCCCCTGGCTGATCCGTCGCTTTGTCGATCCCGGCGCCGTGTTCCTCTATGTCGCGGCTTCCGAAGTGGAAGCCGTGGCCGATCGCTTCGGCGCGATGCCCTTCGATGTCGATGGCGTGTTCTGGAGCCATCGCGGGCCGGTTGGCAGCGCGGAGCATACCTGCACCTTCGATACGATGCTGGCGGAATTCGGACTGTCCTCGCCCGCGCTCGAAAGGCTTGCGGTGATTGTCCGGGCAGCGGATACGGCCCGGCCTGACCTTGCGCCACAGGCCGCCGGTTTCCTTGCAGCCTCCCTCGGGCTTTCCCGCATGTTCAGCGACGACCTTGCCCAGCTCGATGCCGCCATGCTGCTCTATGATGCCATGTACCGCTGGTGCAGGGACGGAACGGAAGAAACCCATAACTGGCCCAACCCCGGCAGGAAGGCGTGACCATGACCGATGCTCCCGCTCAAGATGTTTCCCCGTCCGGAACACCGGCCTTCGCGGAGCCCCCGACCTTCCGCGAGGCGCTCGCGGTCTGGGCAAGGATCGGGCTGCTGAGCTTCGGCGGTCCCGCCGGCCAGATCGCGCTCATGCATCGCATGCTCGTCGAGGAGAGGCGCTGGGTCTCCGAGAAGCGCTTTCTCGGCGCCCTCAACTATTGCATGCTCCTGCCCGGACCCGAGGCCCAGCAGCTGGCCATCTATATCGGCTGGCTGCTGCACGGGCTCCGCGGCGGAATCGTCGCGGGGACGCTCTTCGTCCTGCCGGGATTCCTCGTCATCCTGGCCCTGTCCACAGCCTATGCCCTGTTCCAGAACACCGCCTGGCTCGGCGCGTTGTTCTTCGGGCTCAAGGCAGCCGTCCTGGCCGTGGTGATCGAGGCGGTCATCCGCGTCGGCAGGCGCGCGCTGAAAAACCAGGCGATGATCGCCCTGGCGGGGCTCTCTTTCGTGGCGATTTTCGCCTTCAACGCGCCCTTTCCGCTGATCGTGCTGGCCGCCGGACTGATCGGATGGCTGGGCTCGCGCGTCAGGCCCGACCTCTTCGCCGCCGGCGGCCATGGCGGCGGGAAAAGCGATGCGCCGATCGATCGGATCCTCGATACCGCCCCCCCGAAGACGGATCTCGGCTGGTTGAGGGCGGTCAAGGTGATCGCCATCTGCGGCGCGCTCTGGATCACGCCGGTGCTGCTGGCGGGGCTCCTCTTCGGCTGGGGTAGCGTCTTCATGCCGATCGCGGCCTTCTTCTCGAAAATGGCGGTCGTCACCTTCGGTGGTGCCTATGCCGTATTGGCCTATGTGGCCCAGCAGGCGGTCGAGACCTACCAATGGCTGAAGCCCGGCGAAATGCTGGACGGGCTCGCTTTGGCCGAAACCACGCCCGGGCCCTTGATCCTCGTGCTGGTCTATGTCGGCTTCCTCGCCGCCTTCCGCGATCCCGGCCTGCTCTCGCCCCTGGCAGCCGGGCTGCTTGGCGCGACCCTTACCACCTGGGTGACCTTCGTGCCCTGTTTCCTCTGGATCTTCCTCGGCGCCCCCCATATCGAGCGCCTCTCCGGCAACCGGGCGATCTCGGCAGCCCTGACGGCCGTGACGGCCTCGGTTGTCGGGGTGATCCTCAATCTCGCCGTCTGGTTCGGCCTTCATACCCTGTTCGCACGGGTGAGCACGTTGCGGGCGGGCCCGCTCGACATGGCCTGGCCGGATGTGACGAGCCTCGATCCTGCCGCTGCCCTGCTGTCGCTGGTCGCGGTTCTCGCGCTCTTCCGGTTCAAGCTGGGCATGATCCCGACGCTCGCGCTCTGCGGGGCGCTCGGTTTCGCGTGGCGCGCCCTGCCCGGCATGATGGGCGCTGCGCCCTGAAGAAGCCGCTCCGGAGGGGCTGCTTGGGTGCCGGCATCCGGAAGGCGCAACATAACGGGCGCCCGACCCATGATCGTCCCCGGACGATCATGGAGGGTCACGCACCCTTGGCATTCCCGCGCCGGTAATCGTCCCGGATCTGGCGCTTCAGCAGTTTGCCCGTGGGCGAACGGGGAAATTCCTTCCGGAAATCAACGGTTCGCGGGCATTTGATGGCCGAAAGCCGCTTCCGGCAGAACGCGACGAGTTCGCTCGAGAGATCCTCGTTCGGTTCCTGCCCGTCGACGAGCTGGACCACCGCCTTGACCTCCTCGCCGAATTCCTCGTTCGGAATGCCGATGACGGCAGCATCGAGGACGGCCTCATGCTGCAGGAGCAGGTTCTCGACCTCCTGCGGATAGATGTTAACGCCGCCGGAAATGATGACAAAGGACTTGCGGTCCGTCAGGTAAAGATAGCCCTCCTCGTCGAGGCGCCCGATATCGCCAAGGCTTGTCCAGCCCCGCGCGTTCCGGCTCGATCGGGTCTTGGCGGGGTCATTATGGTACTCGAACTGGTGGCCGTTTTCGAAAAAGACCTCGCCCTCGGCGCCGACCGGCAATTCCGCGCCGGTCTCGTCGCAGATATGGATGACGCCGAGCTTGGCGCGCCCGACCGAACCGACATGCCCGAGCCATTCCTCGGTCGTCAGGGCAGTGAAACCGTTATTCTCGGTGCCGGCATAGTATTCGTGGATGATCGGCCCCCACCATTCGATCATCCGGTGCTTGACATCCACAGGACAGGGCGCGGCAGCATGAACCGCCATTGTCATGGAGCCGAGCGCATAGCGCCGGCGCGTCTCTTCCGGCAGTTTCAGCAGCCGGACGAACATGGTCGGCACCCATTGGCTATGGGTGATCCGCTCGGATTCGATCAGGGAAAGGGCGGTTTCCGCATCGAATTTCGGCATGATCACCGCCGAACCGCCGGTTCGGATGGTCACCATCGTGTGCCGCAGCGGCGCGGCATGATAGAGCGGCGCCGGGCAGAGATAGCGGGTTCCCGGGCCATAGCCGAACAAGCCCGAGAGAAGCTCGATCAGCATGGACGGGGCACCGACCGGCTGGTCGGGCAAGGCCCATTTCACGCCCTTGGGCCGCCCTGTCGTGCCCGACGAATAGAGCATGTCGAGCCCTTGTGATTCATCGGCGATCGGCGTGGTCGGGGCGCTTGCGGCCAGGGCGGCGAAATCCGGCATGCCCGCCTCGCCCTGCCCGATCACCATGATGGGGCATCGGTGCCGAAGGGCCGTGGCGAAGCTCTGGATCCGGTCGACCAGGGCATCCGAAACCAGCACCAGCGATGCGCCGCAATCCTCGATGATATGCTGGATCTCGTCATTGGCCAGATGGGTGCTGGCGGTTGTGTAATAGAGCCCCGTCCGGTCGGCCGCGAAGCAGATCTCGAGGAATTCGCGGCGGTTCTCCATCAGCATGACGATATGGTCGCCGCGCCGGAGCCCGAGGTCACGGAACACATGCGCGGCCTGGTTCGCCCGTGCCTCGAGCTGCCCGAACGTGACAGACTCGCCGCTCGTGCTGATCCGGAAGGCGATGTCGCCGGGTCGCTCCAGCGCATGGCGACGCGGATGGAAGGGCGGAAGATCAGCTGTCATGGGCGTCGAACCGGATGATGGTCTTGCCGATCCCGGAAGGCCTCGCCGTCTCGTCGAGTGCGGCCTTGAGATCGGCGAAAGCGAATGTCTTCCCGATGACCGGGCGGAGCTGGTGCTGCGCCATGGCCCTCAGCATCGCCTCGAACCCGTCGCGATGGCCGACCGTGACACCCTGCAACCGGACCTGGCGCGTCACGATGGCGCCGAGCGGCAAGGCCGGTGCGAGGCCGGAAAGAACGCCGATCAGCGCGATGGTTCCGCCGATGCGGATGCACTTGATCGACTGGCCAAGCGTGGCCTCTCCGCCCAGTTCGACGATCGTGTCGAAGCCGCCCCGATCGGCGGCAATGTCCCGGGCGGGGCGTGACCATTCCGGAACCGTCCGGTAGTTGATCGTCGCATCGGCACCGAGTGCCCTCGCCTGCTCCAGCTTGGCATCGCTGGAGGAAATCACGGTCACGCGGGCGCCATGCAGCTTGGCGAAGGCGAGCGCGAACAGGGCGACGCCCCCCGTCCCCTGGATCAGCACATGGTCGCCGGGTCGCGTGGCCGCATGGATCGAGATGGCGCTCCAGGCGGTCACGGCGGCGCAGGGCAAGGTGGCCGCTTCTTCGTGCGTCAGGTAATCCGGAACGCGGACCACGCCGTCTTCCGACAGGCAGACGCGATCGGCCATGACGCCGTCCAGCGGCCCGCCAAGGGCGGTGGCGAAGCGCTCGGCCGAAGGCTCGCCCGCGATCCAGCCCTGGAAATAGGTCGGGCAGACCCGATCGCCGATCTTCACCCGCGTCACGCCCTCGCCGAGGCCGATCACGGTGCCGACTCCGTCCGAAACCGGAATCAGCGGCAGTTCCCCGGTCGCCCGGCCATAACCGCGCAGGGGGACGATCAGGTCGCGCGCATTGAGCGAGGCTGCCTGCATGCGGATCAGGACCTGCCCTGCCTGCGGAACCGGTTCCGGTCGCTCGGCCACGGTCAGGTGGTCGAAGCTCCAGCCCCCGTCGATCTGGAAAACGCGCATGCGCCGGTCCCTTCCCGATTTCACAAGTTGATGGGTGTCGGATCCCAGCGCCCGAGCCGGTCCAGCAGCATGGCGGTGCTGCCATCCGTCAGCGCGGCGATCTGGGCGGCGCCGACATGGCGCGCGAAGGGATAGGTTTCGCGCAGGCCCTCGGCCCCCATGGCATGCAGGAGGGCCGGCAATTCGCGCTGGGCAAGGCCGACCGCATTCACCTTGGCCGCGGCAGCGAGATACCGGACATCACCACCCGCTTCCGTGGCGGCGAGAGCGGCCTCGACAAGGGCCCAGGCCGCCGCGAGCGCCGTCGCGCATGCCGCCAGCTTCTCGCGCCAGCTGGCATGCTGGTTCAACGGTTTGCCGAAGGTCTGGCGTGTTTCGCCATAGGCCTGGACAATCCGCAGGGCCGCCGAGACCATCGCGCAGTTCATCGCCGCGACATAGATCCGCGCGCCGTTGATCTCCTCGAGAATGGCCTTGAACGCCGTCCCGGCCGGCAGCAGGAGGCGCGATTCCGGAACGAAGCAGCGGTTCAGCCGGAACCCGCCCGTGCCGATGCTGGTCTGCGACAAGGCGGAATCCATCGCATAGGGTTCGCAGGCCGGATCGGTCAGGTCGACCAGGAAGGCGGCGATGCCCGCGCCCTGGCCCGGTTCAGCACCTTGTGCATAGACAATCGAATGCCGGGCATGGCGGGCATTGACGATCCAGCTCTTCTCGCCCTCGAGCACCCAGCCGCCGGTTGCCCTTTCGGCCCGGCATTGCATGGCGGCAGCATCCGAACCGGCGCCGGGCTCGGTCAGCGCGGTGCAGGCACTGGCCCTGCCGGCCAGCAGGTCCGGAAGCAGGCTTTGCGCCAGCGCCTCCGGGGCCGAGAGGGCGATGCGCTTGGCCACGTTATGCGTGTTGACCAGCGCCATGGCGAGGCCGAAATCCACCGCCGCAAGGATGGCGCAGGCCTCGACCTTGGCCCGGAACCCGAGGGCGAGCCCGCCAAACGCGGCCGGCACCTCGATCCGCGTCAGGCCGATCCCGGCCGCGCGCGTGAAGATGGCCGGATCCACCGCCCGGCCCCGCGCCCATGCCGGCGCCTCGGGGGCAACCACATCCCGCGCGAAAGCCCGGACACCGGCAAGGAAAAGTCCGGTGGCCTCATCCGCCATGGCGGGCCTCCCGGCGCATGATCCGGGCAAAGGCGGCCTTGGCGATCCCGACAATGCCGATCGGCATGAAGATCGTCGCCAGCACGAGGATCAGGCCGTAGAGGATCAGCCGGAAACTGTCCGCGAAGCGCAGCAGTTCCGGCAGGAAGACAACGAGGAAGGCCCCGATGGCCGGCCCGGCAATCGTGCCCGATCCACCGAGGATGACCGCGAGAATGGCATCGAGCGACTGGGCGACACCGAAGATCTCGGGGTTGATGAAGCCCTGGAAATGGGCATAGAGCGCGCCGCCGAGCCCGGCATACATGGCCGAGACCACGAAGGCGAAGAGCTTGTATTTCCAGGCCGCGATGCCGACCGCCGCGACGAGATCCTCGTTCTGGCGGATGGCGAGCAGGATCTCCCCGACGCGCGAGCGGCTGATCAGCGCGGCGAGCAGCGTCAGCGAGGCCGCCAGCACGAGCGCAAGATAGTAGAAGGCCTCGCGGCTTCCGCCCCAGGGCTTCGGAATGTTGGAAATCCCGGCCTCGCCCTTGGTCAGCTCGGAATAGTTCACCAGGACAATCACGATGATCAGGTTGAAGGCCAGCGTGACAATGGCGAAGTAATGGCCCTTGACGCGGAGGCTCGGATAGCCGGTCGCCAGGGCAAACAGGGCCGTGATCAGCGGGGCCATGGCGATGGTGGCCCAGAGCGGCCATTGGAAATGAAGCCCGATCAGGGTGGAGCCATAGGCGCCGATCCCCATGAAGCCGGCCTGCACGATCGAGACATAGCCGGTAAAGCCCTGGATCAGATTCTGCCCCTGCGCGACAACCACCCAGATCAGGGCGAGAATGCTGAGATGGAGATAGTATTTCACCGTCAGCAGCTGCGGCAGCAGAGCCAGCACCGCCAGGGCAAGCAACCAGGGAAGAAGGGGAAGGAACCTTTTCATGGCGCGCGCCCCAGCAGGCCCTGCGGCCGGATCAGGAGGACGAGGATCATCACCACGAAGGCAATGACATCCTTGTAGGCCGAGGAGATGAAGCCCGCGGCGATGGATTCGGTGATCCCGAGCACGGTTCCGCCGAGGATGGCGCCGGGAAACGAGCCGAGGCCGCCGAGGATCAGCACGGCAAAGCCCTTGACGACCAGCCCTTCGCCGATGCCCGGGGCGATGGCGAACAAGGCGCCGACCATGATGCCGGCCGCCACGCCGAGCGCGGTCGACATGCCGAACACGATCAGCGGAATGGTCCGGACATTGACCCCCATCAGGATGGCCGCGTCGCGGTTCTCGGCAACGGCGCGGATGGCCTGCCCGGTCTTTGTCCGCTCGACGAAGATCATCATCGCGATCACGAGGACGATGGCGGCGACGATCACGTAGAGCCGCAATTCCGGAACGGTGATCCCGCCCAGCCGGAAGACGCGGCTCAACCCGGTCGGAATGACGACCTGCTCATGGCCGAACAGCTGGAGATTGAGGCCCTCGACCATCATGGTGAGGCCGAGGGCAACAATGAAGGCGTTGATGTGGTTGGCATTCCGAACGGGGCGATAGGCGAGCATCTCGACCAGCAGCCCGAGCAGGATGCCGGAAGCCAGCGCGACCGGGATCGCCGCCAGCACCGGCATACCCTGCGCGGTCACCAGGAAATAGGTGAGATAGCCACCCGACATCGAGATCGAGCCATGGGCAAAATGGGCAATCCCGAGAATGCCGAAAACGGTGGTCAGGCCGAGGGCGATCAGCACATAGACGCCGCCGATCGCCAGACCGTTGATCGTCTGCTGGAGGATTTCGATCAGCATCGGCCTGCCCGATCCGTCAGTTCAGCGTGCTGAGGAACTGCGAATAGGCCTTCGAATCCGACGGAAGATCCTCGACGAAGACCCATTTGCCCTTCTGCCACTGGAAGGCACCGTTGGAGGTGTAGGCTTGCCCGTTGACGTCGAACATCTTTCCGTCGACCGGCTGATACTGCATGACCACCTGCGGCGGAACGGCGAGATTGCGCAGCGCCTTGGCGACGGCTTCCGTATTGTCCACCGTGCCGGCGGCCTCGATCGCCGCCTTCAGGGCATAGAGCTGGTCATAGGCGTAGGGCGAGCTGGGCGAAGGCGAGGCATTGTACTTCTTGGTGTAGTTCGCATGGTAGGCGATGCCGTTCTTGCTGGCGGAAAGCAGCGTCAGCTCGGTGGGCCGGAGATCCCAGACACCTTCCATCTGTTCCGAGGTCGTGACGCGCAGGAACTGTTCCTCGCTGCCGCTGGTGAAGCCGTAGCGCGGAATGTTCATGCCCAGCTCGACTGCCTGGCGATAGACGAAGGCGGCGGGCTCGACATAGCCGACGACGAGGATGGCATCGGGGTTGAGCCCGCGGATCTTCGTCAGCTGCGGGGTCATGTCGCGATCCTTGAGCGAGAAGACCTCGCGGGCGATGATCTCGCCGCCGGTCTTCTTGATCTCGCGTTCGACGGAATCGACATACTGGGCATAGAAGCCGACATCGAGCGCACCGAGCACGGCGATGCGCTTCTGGCCCTTCCGCGCGATGAAGGTACCGGCCGCCTGGCCGGTATAATCCGCCGGCGGACGCGTGCGGACGAGATTGGGGATCTTCTTGGTCGTGATCGAGCGTTCGGCGGCATTGCCGACCAGCATCACGGCCTTCTCGTTGCCGATGAAGGACGCGACCGCGCTGGTCGAGCCCGAGCAGCAGAAGCCGAGGATGTATTTCACGCCGTCCCGGTCGATCAGCTTGCGCACGGCATTCGTGGCTTCGGTCGGGTTGGCCTTGTCATCATAGGCGATGACATCGATCTTGTAGACATCCGGACCGACCTTGATGCCGCCGGCCGCGTTGATCTCCTCGGCCGCCATCTTGACGGCATTGGCCTGCGGCAGGCCGTAGACGGCGCCGCCCCCGGTGAGGGCATCGGCAACCCCGACGGTCAGCTTCTTTTCCGCCGCCAGGGAGGCCCCGGCGACAAGGGTCATCGCCAGAGCGGCGCAGGCACGCGTAAACTTGTGATTGGGCATGGTTTCCTCCGTTTTGTTTCTTGTCGGTCAGTGACCGAGATAGGCACGCATCACATCCGGGTGGTTCTTGAGGTCTTTGGCGGCGCCTTCCATCACGATCCGCCCGGCTTCGAAAAGGTAGGCCCGGTCCGCAAGGCCCAGAGCCATCATGGAATTCTGCTCGACCAGCAGGATCGTCATGCCCATCGCCTTGATCCGGGCGAGGGTCTCGAACACGCTGGCGACGATCTTCGGGGCCAGGCCGAGAGAGGGCTCGTCGAACAGGCATATCCGCGGCCGGGCCATCAGCGCCCGCGCGATCGCGAGCATCTCCTGCTCGCCGCCGGAGAGTTTCCCCGCAGCCTGGGATTGCCGTTCCCGCAGGATGGGGAACATGTCCATCATGCGCGAGAGATCGGCCTCCTGTTCCGGATCGTTCCGGGTATAGGCCCCCATCCGGAGGTTCTGGATCACGCTCATCTGCGGGAAGACCTGCCGGCCTTCCGGGCACATGGTGATGCCGGCGCGGACAATCGCATGGCCGCTCGCCCGGGTGATGTCGCGGCCTTCGAAGGAAATCGCGCCGCCCGATGCCGGCACGAGACCGCAGATCGCCTTGAGCGTCGAGGATTTTCCGGCCCCGTTCGCGCCGATCAGCGCCACGCATTCCCCTGCAGCGACATCCAGGCTGACGCCATGCACCACCTCGATACCGCCATAGCTGACCTTGAGATCGCGGACATTCAGCATGTCAGGCCGCCTCGCCGAGATAGGCATCGATGACGGCAGGGTTGGCGCGGATCTCGGCCGGGCTCCCCTCGGCGATCTTCGCCCCGAAATTCAGCACGACGATGCGGTCGCACAGGGCCATGATCAGCGCCATGTGATGCTCGATGATCACCACCGCGATGCCCCGCTGGCGGATGCCGCGGATCAGCTCGGCCAGTTCCTGCCGCTCGTGTTCGACAAGCCCGGCGGCCGGCTCGTCGACGAGCAGGATCCGCGGGCGGGCCGCCAGGGCCGTGGCAATCATCAGGAAGCGCTGCTGGCCGGAAGAAAGGCTGGCGACCGCGCGTTCCGCGACCTTGTGCAGCGCGCAGAGATGGAGCACGTCATCCACCTGCCGGTTGATATCCGCCTGTTCGCGCCGCCAGGCGCCGAAGGGCAGGATCGAGGCAAAGGGATTGATCTCGCGGATCGTGTGGCAGCCCATCGCGACATGCTGCCGGACCGTGAATTCCGGAAAGACCCGTGCCGTCTGGAAGGTGCGGCTGAGGCCCATCGCGACGCGCCGCGCTTCGGGCAGGGCTTCGATGGCCTCGCCGCCCAGCAGGATGGAACCCGCCGTCGGAGGGAACACGCCAGACAGGACATTGACCGTGGTCGATTTGCCCGATCCGTTCGGCCCGATCAGCCCGAGGATCTCGCCGGCGGAAACCGCGAAGGAAAGGTCCCGGACGGCCCTGACACCGCCGAAGCTCTTGGAGAGCGTTTCCACGCGAAGGATCGTATCGGCCATGATGCGTTTCCACCCGAGGCGATTTCGGCAGAAGTCTAAGCGGGGCCGACGCGCGAGGGGTAACGCAAAGATTTGCGCTAGATATTCAATTTTTCGATGATACTCTGGCGCCAGAACAGAAGCCTGCAAGGCCGCCGATGGTCCGGATCCGGAATATCAATTCGATCTATGTCTTTGACAGCGTTGCACGTTTTGGCAGCGTGACGAAAGCGGCCCATCATTCCGGCAGCACCCAGAGCTCCGTCAGCTACCATATCAAGAAACTCGAAGCGGATCTCGGCGTCGTTCTTTTCCGGCGCACGGCCCACGGGCTTGAACTGACCGAGGACGGGGCGCAGCTGGCCAGCCATGTCGATGCCGGACTCCGCCAGATCGGCAAGGGGATCGAAAGGGTCGCGCAGCGCCAGTCGGTCGTGCGGGTTGCCCTTGTGCCGATGTTCGCCAGCCGGCTGGTCTCGGCCCATATCAGCCGCCTCCAGCAATCCTGCCCGGATGTGGAGGTCGTGCTGCTCAACCACAACAATTCCTTTGTCGATTTCCCGGACCCGCGCAGCTTCGCCGATTTCGGCATCCAGTGGGGCCGCGGCGGCTGGTCGAAATTCCATGCCGTCCGGCTGTGGGACGAACGGCTGGTGGCCGTCTGCAGTCCGGATTACAAGGCGCGGCTGGCCATCGCGCAGCCCTCGGATGTCCATCGCTGCACGCTTCTGCATGTCGATGACAAGCGGATGTGGGCGGAATGGATGGAACGATGCGGAACCAGCCTGCGCGCCGAACAGCCGAGCATGACGCTCGAGGACCGGCATTTCCAGCTGAGCTCGACGATCAACGGCCTCGGGATCTCGCTCTTCGCCGAATGGCTGGTCCGGGGCGAACTCGCCTCCGGCGCCCTTGTCAATCCATTCGGCCAATCCTACCCGACCAGCTTCAGCTATCACCTTGTCACGCCGAAGGGCCCGCCCCTCGCCCCGAGCGCGAAGCGGGTGCGCGACTGGTTTCTCAAGCTGGCCGTCGAGACCGGGCGCTAGCCGGTACGGATTTCGGCGCGAGCGCGTCGTTCCCGCCCCTGAAAGGCCGGCGGCCCGTCCCGGACGGATGGTCCGGTCATGCCGCTTTCGGCCCCCGCAGCACGAGATAGATGGCGGGGATGACCAGCACCGTCAGCAAGGTCGAGGAGGCAAGCCCGAACAGGAGAGAGATCGCCAGCCCCTGGAAGATCGGGTCGGTCAGGATCGTGATCGCCCCGATCATCGCCGCCAGCGCGGTCAGCAGGATGGGCTTGAAGCGGATCGCTCCGGCTTCGAGCAGCGTTTCGACCAGGGGAACATCCGGCCGTCGGGCATGGCGGATGAAATCCACCAGCAGGATCGAGTTCCGCACGATGATCCCGGCCAGGGCGATGAAGCCGATCATGGATGTGGCCGAGAACGGCGCCCCGAAAGCCCAATGCCCGAAGAGGATGCCGATGAAGGTGAGCGGGATGGGCGTCAGGATCACCAGCGGCACCTTGAACGAGCCGAACTGGGCGACGACGAGGATATAGATGGCGAGCAGCGCCACGGCGAAAGCCGCACCCATGTCGCGGAACGTGACCCAGGTGACTTCCCATTCGCCTTCCCAGAGCAGGACCGGCCTGGAGAGATCATCCGGCTGGCCATGCAGGCGGATGGCGGGCTTCGGCAGGCTGCCCCAATCCGCCCTGTCGATGGCGCGCTGGACGGCGAGCATCCCGTAGAGCGGCGCCTCGAAGCTGCCGGCCAGTTCGGCCGTCACCATCTCGGCCGGGCGGCCATTGCGCCGGAAGACCGGGAAGGAGGCGGATTCGGTGACAATGCGCGTCACATCGCCCAGTTCGACCGTGGATCGATCCCCCGGCAGCAGGTTGGCCGGGACGGGAATGGCGAGCGCCTGCTCGTCAAGCACCATGCCGGCCTTGCCGAGCCCGAGCCGGATGGGAATGGGCTGCCGACCCTGGCCGCGATGCGAGTAACCCACGACCTGCCCGCCATAATAGAGGCGGATCGTCTCGTAGATGTCGCGCTGCTCGACCCTGAAGAACTCGAGCTGGTCCTCGGCGATGGCAAGGCGGCGCTGTTCCGCACGAATGCCGAAACTGTCATCCACATCGACGATGAAGGGCACGCTCCGGAAGATCTCGCCGAGCTTCACCGCCACGGCGCGGCGCGTTTCCGGGTCGGGGCCGTAGATCTCGGCGAGCAGGGTTGCGAGAACCGGCGGGCCCGGCGGCGGTTCGACCACTTTCACGCGGGCGCCATCCGGCAGTCCGGCCTGCATGATCCGCATGCGCAGATCCAGCGCAAGGGCATGGCTGGCGCGGTTCCGTTCGGATCTGGGCTTCAGGTTGACTTGCAGATCGCCCATCTGCGGCTCGGAACGCAGGTAGGAATGGCGCACGAGCCCGTTGAAGTTGAACGGCGCCGCCGTCCCTGCATGGCTCTGCAGGCTCGCCACCTCCGCCACCGGGCGGATGGCCTCGGCGATCTGCTGGAGGATGCGGTCGGTTTCCTCCACGGAGGCACCGCGCGGCAGGTCGAGCTGTACCGCCAGTTCGGGTTTGTCGTCGAAGGGCAGCAGCTTCACGGTGACATGCTGGGTATAGAAGAGCGCCAGTGATCCGAGCGTCGCAATCCCGACCATCAGCAGGAAGATCCAGGCCTTGCGTCTGGTCGCGAGGATCGGTGCGGCCATGCGGGAATAGAGCGCGCCGAGCCGGCCGCCCTCGGCATGGCCATCGCCAACGGGCGCATGATGCGACGCGCCGAACTTCATCATCAGCCAGGGCGTGACCATCACCGCAACAAAGAACGAGAAGATCATCGCCGCCGAGGCATTGGCGGGAATGGGGCTCATATACGGGCCCATCAGGCCCGAAACGAAAAGCATGGGCAGCAGGGCGGCGACGACCGTCAGCGTGGCCACGATGGTGGGATTGCCCACTTCCGCCACGGCATCCACCGCCGCTTCCGCGCGGTTGCGGCCATCGCCCATGGCCCAGTGGCGGGCGATATTCTCGATCACGACGATGGCATCGTCGACCAGGATGCCGATGGAGAAGATCAGCGCGAACAGGCTCACGCGGTTCAGCGTGTAGCCCATGATCCACGCGGCAAAGAGCGTGAGCAGGATCGTGACGGGGATGACGATCGCCACCACCATGGCCTCGCGCCGGCCGATCGCGAGCCAGACCAGCGCGACGATGGACAAGGTCGCGAGGCCGAGATGGAACAGCAGTTCATTGGCCTTTTCCTTGGCCGTCTCGCCATAATTGCGCGTGACATGAAGGTCGAGATCGGCCGGGATCACGCTGCCCCGCAGGGATTCGGCAGCGGCAATCGCCGCTTGGGCGATCGTCACCGCATTGGCGCCCGCGCGTTTCGCGATCGCGAGCGAGACCGCCGGGGCGCGATCGAAGGAACCATCGGGCTTCCGCGCGAGATGGGCGACGCGGGTCTCCCGCGTATCCGTGGCGAGGGCCACCTCCGCCACATCGCGGACATAGACCGGCCTTCCGTCCCGCGTGGTGACCGTGAGATTGCGGATCTCCTCGATCGTGGCCAGCGTCTGTCCCGCCATGAGCGCGATCTGCTGGCCGTTCTCGCGGATCTGCCCTGCCGGAAAGGCACGGTTCGCGCCTTCGATCCGCGCAGCCAGCGCCTGGAGGGTCAGGCCGGCCTTGGCGAGCCGGTGCGGATCCGGCGCGATGCGGATCTCCTCGGGCTGCTCGCCGACGAGATAGGTCAGCCCGACATTCTCCACCCGCGCGATGGCAACCCGCAGCTCGCGCAGGACGCGGGTCAGGTCATTGGCGGTCCAGCGAGGGGCCGCCTCGGGTTTCGGGGTGAGTGTCAGGACAACGATGGCCACATCGTCAATGCCGCGCCCTACCACCAGAGGCTCGGGAATGCCGACGGGAATCCGGTCCAGATTGGCCCGGATCTTCTCATGCACGCGCAGGATGGCGGCATCGGAAGGCGTTCCGACGACGAAGCGGGCCGTGACCATGGCGCCATTGTCCCGCGTCTGGCTGTAGACATGCTCGACGCCGGCAATCGACTTGACGATCGTCTCGAGCGGTTCCGTCACCAGCTTGACCGCATCCTCGGCGGATAATCCGTCAGCCCGGAGATGGATATCCACCATCGGCACCGAGATCTGCGGCTCTTCCTCGCGCGGGAGGGCGCCGAGCGCGACGAGCCCGAGCGCCAGCGCGGCCACGAGGAAAAGCGGCGTGAGCGGGGACGCGATGAAGGCGCGGGTGAGGAGGCCTGCAAGGCCCGGAGAAGCAGGCTTCATGGCGTCACCACGCGGTCGCCGGCCTTCAGGCCCGAGAGGATCTCGATCATCGGGCCGTTCGGGGTGGCCTGCTCGCCGCCCGTCACCACCACCATGGCCCGGGCGCCGGACGGGCCCTGCACGGTCACGAAATCAAGGCCGGAGCGGGTCGTCACCGCCGCCTTCGGCACGAGAAGCGCGGTCCTCTCCCCGACCGGCATTTCGGCCAGCACGCGGGCGCCGACGAAAAAATCATCGAGATTGGCCAGTTCGACATCCGCGATGACGCGGCCATTCTCGATCTGCGGAAACACCTTCACGAGCCTGCCCTCGGTGCGCGTGCCGCTTTCGAGCGTGATCGGGACACCCGCCCCGACCCGCAGAAGCGGCGCATGGCGTTCCGGCAAGGCCAGGCGGAGGAAGAGCCCGCCGCCGGCGATCAGGGCGATCTGCTCGCCCGGCATCACCACGGCGCCCCGCGTCACGGGCACTTTCAGCACCCGGCCCGCAACAGGCGCAAGAACCTCGCCCTCGGTGGCCTGCTGGATGATCACCGCCTTGTCGGCTTCCGCCGCACTGATCTGGTTGCGGATGACGTCAAGCTGGGTCCGGAGCGTGTCGACGCGCTGCTGCGTGCCGGCGCCACGCTCGAGGAGCGTGCGCGCACGATCGAACTCGCTCTGGATATTGCCCTGCTCCGAACCCAGCGCCCGGATCCGCGCTTCCGCGGACCGCAATTGCAGGGCGATCTTGTCATCGACGACGCTGGCAATGGACTGGCCCTCGACAATGCGGTCGCCCTCCGAAACCGAAAGGCGCACCAGCGTGCCCCCGATGCGCGGGCGCGCGGGAATGACATCCCTCGCCTCGATCCGGCCCACGACGGCCTTTGTCTCGACCATGCGCGTCGGCACCAGCGCCAGCTCGGCCGCGACAAGCGGCGCCGCGGCGAGGCCCAGCAGGCTTGCGATAAGCAGGGTACGACGGAAAGGCATCCGGGGCGCCTTCCCGCTCAACGGAAGACGCTGCCGGCCTTGAGGCCGAGCTTCTTCAGGATGATCGCGGCCGGGCAGAACCCGGTAAAGGCCGTCTGGAACAGGTTCGCACCGACAAAGACCGTCAGCAGCAGGAACCAGGGCGAGACGAAATGGGCCAGCGCGACGGAAGCCATGATCATGAGGCCGGCAAAGGCCATGACTGCGTTTTCGACCTGCATGGAACGCTCCTTGGAAAGGTTTGACAGGATCCTACATATTCTATATTCAATATATATGCAACATTGAATTTGACAGGAATGCCGATGACCATCCCGTCGCCCTTGATGCCGGGTTCCGCCGATGCCGCAGCGTTGATGCGGGCGATGGGCCATGCCGGGCGGCTGGAGATCCTCTGCCTTCTGCAGCAGGGTGAACTGGCCATGAGCGAGATTGCCCGGCGGCTGGCGCTGCGGGGACCGGCGGTCAGCCAGCAACTCGCGGTGCTGCGGGGCGAACGGCTGGTCATCGGCCGCCGGCAGGGCAAGAACGTGTTCTACTCGATCGCCGATGATGCGACCCGCGCGATCATCGAGGTGCTCCGGCAGCGCTTCTGCCCGCGCCTGCCGTAACGCCAGGCCGGTAGGCCCCCGGAACCCGCGCGGATGGTCACGGCCTGTCCCGCAGAGCCCCGGCATCGTCGCACGCCAGCCCGCCGGAGCGGCAATGCCGGCAAAGATCCTTGACGGCGGCGCCGGGTCTGCTAGGCATCCGCCTGCGGAAGAGTTCAGCCGGTCCGCCGGCTGACGCCGAAGGAGCAACCGCCCCGGAAACTCTCAGGCCCCAAGACCGCGCAACCGTTTCGACTCTGAAAAGTGGAGCAGCCGCTCCCGCCGATGGTGTAAGCCGCTGCCCTGATAAACAGGGCCGGTGATGCTCTCAGGCCAATGACAGAGGGGGCTCCGCCTCGCGCCGTGTGCGCGGGCTCAAGGAGCCATTGTCATGTCTGTTTCCCGTCCTGAAACCGTCGCCGTGATCGGCGCCGGCATTACCGGCATCACCACTGCCTACAGCCTGATGAAGCGCGGCTGCCGCGTCACCGTCTTCGATCGCCAGCCCTATGCGGCGATGGAGACCTCCTTCGCCAATGGCGGCCAGCTCTCGGCCTCGAATGCCGAGGTCTGGAACAGCTGGGCCACGGTGCTCAAGGGCATCAAATGGATGATGGAGCCCGGCGCGCCGCTGCTCGTCAATCCGACGCCCTCCTGGCACAAGATCTCCTGGATGGGCGAATTCATCGCCTCGATCCCGAAATACGAGCAGAACACCGTCACCACCGCCCGCCTCGCCATCGAGGCCCGTGCCTATCTGAAGGCCATGGCCGAGGCCGAAGGCATCGATTTCGACTGCGAGACCCGTGGCATCCTGCATTTCTACGAGACGAAGAAGGATTTCGACGCCGCCGCCCGCGTCAGTGCCCTGCTCGCCAAAGGCGGGCTCGAGCGCCGCGCCGTGACGCCGTCGGAGATCAGATCCATCGAGCCAGCCCTGCGCGGTGAGTATTACGGCGGGTTCTACACCCCGTCGGATTTCACCGGCGACATCCACAAATTCACGGTCGGCCTCGCCCGCGCCTGCGAAAAGCAGGGCGTTTCCTTGCGCTTCTCGACCGAGATCCTCTCGACCGCCGCCGGCGGGAACGATGTGACCCTCGTCACGCGCTCGACCGAACCGACACTGGATGGCAGCCTGCATCCGGAGCAGGTCGAGACCTTCGACAAGGTCATCGTCTGCGGCGGCGTGATGTCCCGCGCGATTGCCAGCGGCTTCGGCGACCGGGTCAATGTCTACCCGGTGAAAGGCTATTCGATCACCGTGAGCCTGACCGAAAAGGCCGACCAGGACGCCGCGCCCTGGGTCAGCCTGCTCGACGACAAGGCCAAGATCGTCACCAGCCGCCTGGGCCCGGCGCGCTTCCGCGTGGCCGGCACCGCGGAGTTCAACGGCTATAACCGCGATATCCGCGCCGCGCGCATCGCCCCGCTCATCGCCTGGTGCCGGGTGCATTTCCCCGGCATGAGCACGCGCCAGAGCGTGCCCTGGGCCGGCCTCCGGCCGATGATGCCGGACATGATGCCGCGGGTGATGCGCGGCCGGAACCCGCGCGTCTTCTACAATACCGGCCACGGCCATCTCGGCTGGACCCTTTCCGCCGCCACGGCGGATGCTGTCGGCGCGCTGGTCACCGCCCGCCCGAACGCGGCCTGAGGAAAAGACGCCGGCCAAGTCCAGGGGGCCCAAATCCGGGGGCCCAGATCCGGGTGCCCAGATCCGGGTGCCCGAGCCGGGCTTTCCTTGCCGTTTCCGCTTGCCGATGACCGAAAGCAAAGGGCCGCCTCCGGGCGGCCCTCCGGTCTTCAGCGCGGGTCGGGGTGTTCAATAGGCCATGAAGAGCGGCACATGGGCCGTCTGGGTCAGTTCCACCGTCACGCCGCCGAACAGGAACTCCTTGAAGCGGGAATGACCGAACCCGCCCATGACGATGAGATCTGCGCCGGTCTCGACGGCATGCCGGTCCAGGACCGCGCCGACGGTTTCGCCCACCACGGTTTTCTCGACAAGCTTCGTCTCGATGCCCTTCCGCGCAAGATGATGCGCGACATCGGCACCGGGCAGCATCCGGTCGAGCGCCTTCTCGCCGGAGACGACCACGATATCCGCCTGGACGATGTCGGGAAAGACCTGCATGAGGTCACCGACGGCGCGGGCAGCGTGGGAAGAACCATCCCAGGCGATGACCGCACGCTGGAAACTGCCCTTCGGCGCGCAGCGTGGCGAGGCGACAAGAACCGGCCGCCCTGACCGGAACAGGGCCTCCTCGAGGATGAGGCCGGTCACGTCGAGCACCGCGCTGGGCTGGTCGACCACGATCACGTCCGTGGCGCGGGCGGCCCGGACCGCGCGGGCAGCGGCCTCCTCCAGAACGTCATGGGTCATCTCGACATGCGCCGAGAGCCCGGACGCGGCGATCTGCGCCTTGGCCTCGACGATCAGCTTTTCGCCCTCCGTCAGCGCGCGTTGGTTGAGGTCGGCCATCATGGGCGCCACATAGGACGAGCCCAGCAGCGAGAACGGGATATGGGCTTTGGGCGCGATGACGGTGACACCGAGATAGGCGCTGGCCGCTTCCGCCAGTTTGGCGCTCAGCGGCAGGGCCGCGGACCGGGTTTCGTCCGAAACCCGGATGATGCAATGGACATTCGTCAGTGATTTGGATTTGGGCATGCCTGGCATTCCTCCCTGGAACCGTGACAGGGGGAACTCTGCCGGACTTCCGGCCCGATGGCGCTGATCTAGCGCAATGGCAGGCCGGGCCCGGGCCCGAAGGCACCGGAAACCGGCACGCGCGGGGCGCCTGCCGGCCGGAAAGAGACAGATCGGAAGATCAGGTCGGGCGCGGGCCGCGGCCGGGACCAGCGCCGGCAACGCGCGGCTTGGGCTTCGGCATCGGCAGGAGGCCTTCACGCTGCATCTGCTTGCGCTGGGCCTTGCGGGCGCGACGGACGGCTTCGCCCTTTTCGCGCGTCTTGCGCTCGGACGGCTTCTCGTAGGCCTTGCGCTGCCGCATCTCGCGGAAAACGCCTTCGCGCTGCATCTTCTTCTTCAGGACGCGCAGCGCCTGTTCAATATTGTTGTCACGGACAAGAACTTGCAAAAGCCATCTCCCGGCATCGGCCGATAGGGAAAGGCGCGCCAGCCCCCGTCAGGGAGCGGCGCGCCGGGATCACGGGGCCGGGCCGAAACCCGGCAGGTCGGCTTCAGCCGATGATCTGGAGGCGATCAGCGGCCGACTTGCCGCTCCGACGATCGGCAACGACCTCGAACGACACCTTCTGGCCTTCGTTCAGGCCGCTGAGGCCCGAGCGCTCGACAGCGCTGATATGGACGAAGACGTCGGTGCCGCCGTTGCTCGGCTGGATGAAACCAAAGCCCTTTTGGGCGTTGAACCACTTCACGGTTCCGTTCTGCATGGGAAGTCCCTTTGGATCAGTTTGAGTACGTAGTCTGGCTGATGACGCACGAACGCGGACCATGACGGCCAGCGGCGCGCGCTGTTTACATCGATGTTATAGGTGGAGGTCATCAGCCAAGGCGGATCTGAATCCGCAGGGGCAAAGTCGTTCGGCCGAAACTCGATCACGACCTCATAGCATCAACCACCCATCCCGGCAACATGTTCTTCCGAACGGCGGCATTTCGGACAAAAACCGCGAAAACGGCCCGGCTTGCCCGTCGCCCGAAGCTGCATTACGCTGATGGTCCGAATGGGTGAAGCATGATGGTTGCTGCGTTTCCTGCCTCCCTGATCCGTCGCTTGGCACCTGCCGCGCTGGCCCTGCTTCTGGCAGCGTGCGGAACCACGATCGACGAGAGCGTAACCACGCCCCGCACCCTGACCGAGCGGCCAGCCACAATCCGGAACGAGCAGCTGATCGGCAAATGGGGCGTTGCCTCCTATCGCGAGGAAAAGGATCGCAAGCGCGTCGAGGCCCAGGCCCGCGCCCAGTGCCGCCTGCCCTATATCATCACCAAGGGCCCGTCCGACGGCGTCATGATGCATCTCGCCGATGATGCCAAACTGTACGAATTGCGGATCAAGGGCGGGTCGGACGGCAAGACCTATCTCGGCCCCGAATCGGCACCCGGCGAATGGCAGGATCGCGAGGTCATCTCCATCACGGAGAAGGAAATGATCATGCGCTTCGTCGATCCCGAAGTGCATGGCCGATACGGCACCTTCATCTATGTGCGTTGCCCGGGTTAGGGAGTGACATGAAACGAGGCCAGCCCCCCTTCCTGCCGCTCGCGACCCTGGTTCTCGCCCTCGCCGCAGGTCCGGCGGCCGCCAACAACCACCGGCAGGCCGAGCGGATCTCGATGGAAATCGGCGACGAGCCCGGCCGCGTTGCCACCGCTGAACAGGTGATCGAGGAAGGCCCCTTCGCCCGCCAGCTTGTTTTCTTCCGCTCGGCCGAGCCCCCGGGCACGATCGTCGTCCATACCAGCGAGCGCTTCCTCTATGTGGTGCAGGGCAATAACCGCGCCCTGCGCTACGGGATCGGTGTCGGGCGCGAGGGCTTCCAGTGGTCCGGCCTTGTCCGCGTGACGCGCAAGGCGGAATGGCCCGACTGGACCCCGCCGCCCGAAATGATCGCCCGGCAGCCCTATCTGCCGCGCTTCATGGCCGGCGGCCCCGGCAACCCGATGGGCGCCCGTGCGCTCTATCTCGGCTCCACCATCTACCGCATTCACGGCACCAACCAGCCCGAGACGATCGGCCATGCCGTCTCCTCGGGCTGTTTCCGGCTGGCCAATGGCGATGTGATCGACCTGTTCGAGCGGATCGCTGTCGGTGCAAAGGTCATCATCCGCCACGGCGCGAGCATCTGAAGGAGGCCCGCCATGTCCATCGGTTTTCGTGCCTTCGCCCTTGCGGGCACCTTCCTGGCAGCGACATTGCCGGCTTTTGCCGGCACGTTGGACGAGGTTCGCAAGCGCGGCAGCCTAGCCTGCGGCGTCAGCATGGGCCTGCTCGGCTTCTCGGAACAGAAACCGGATGGCAGCTGGGCCGGCTTCGACGTGGATTTTTGCCGGGCGCTGGCTGCGGTGATCTTCAATGACCCGAAGAAGGTCACGTTCCAGCCGCTCTCGGCCCTGGAACGGTTCGATGCCCTCAAGGCCGGAAAGATCGATATCCTTGCCCGCAATTCCACCTGGACACTCGACCGCGAGGCCGGCTTGGGCCTGCTCTTCGCCGGCGTCAGTTTCTATGATGGCCAGGGCTTCATGATCCGGCGCGACAACAAGGCCGTCAGCGCGCTGGAACTCAACAGGACACGCATCTGCGTGCAGGCCGGCACGACCAATGCGCAAGGGGCCAGCGAGTTCTTCGCCACCAATTCGATCACGGCCGAAATCAGGACCTATCCGGATGGCCCCGCCACCCTGAAAGGCTTCGAATCCGGCGAGTGCGATGCCATGACTGCCGACAACTCGGGCCTCTTTGCCGAAAGGCTCCGGCTGGCCCGTTCGAGCGAGGCCGTCATCCTGCCGGATATCATCAGCAAGGAGCCGCTCGGCCCGGTCGTCCGGAATGACGATGTCCGCTGGTATACGCTGGTGCGCTGGGTCAATTTCGCGCTGATCAATGCCGAGGAACTGGGCGTGACCAGCACCAATGTCGGCGAGGCGCAGCGTTCGACCAAACCCGATGTCCGCCGCTTCATCGGGGTCGAGGCCGGTGATCTCGGCCCGAAGCTCGGCGTCACGGCGGACTGGGCCGCCCGCGCGGTCGCTGCCGTCGGGAATTACGGCGAGATCTACGAACGCAATGTCGGCAGCAAGTCCCGTCTCGCCATTCCGCGCGGCCTCAACCAGCTCTGGAACGAGGGCGGCATCCTCTATGCGCCGCCCATCCGCTAGGGTCGGGCGGGCCCCGGCATGAAAAAGGCCGCCGGGATCGCCGGCGGCCTTCGGATCGGAAGCGGACTTGCCTCTTGCCGGCAGTTTCGCGTCAGGCGGCGCGCACTTCCTCGAGGAAGGTCGAGACCACGCCTTCGAGCGACACCGCCTCGCCGGCCACGGTCTGCGCGGCCTGGGCCACTTCCGTGGAGGTCGAGCGGCTGGACGAGGCCCGGCTCTCGGCATCGCGGATCGCCGAGGCGCCTTCCGCCGAGCTGCGCGCGGCTTCGTTGACATTGTCCGAAATCGTCGCAATGGCGCTGGACTGCTCCTCGACCGCCGAGGCGACGCTGGTGGCGATCGCGCTCATTTCGGAGAGGATGCCGCCGATCTGGCCGATCGCCTGGCTGACATCGCCCGACGCGCTCTGGATCGAGGTGATGCGCTGCACGATATCCTCGGTCGCCTGCGCCGTCTGGTTGGCCAGCGCCTTGACCTCGCTGGCCACCACCGCGAAGCCCTTGCCGGCCTCGCCAGCACGGGCGGCCTCGATCGTCGCGTTGAGGGCGAGCAGGTTCGTCTGGCCGGCAATCGAGCGGATGAGTTCCACGACGCCGCCGATCTTGTCGGCTTCCGCCGCCAGTTCCGACATCATCGAGGTCGCCCGGTGCGATTGCTGGACCGCGCGATCCGCCACTTCCGTCGAGCGGACGGCCTGGCGGGACACTTCATCCACCGACTTGGAGAGCTGTTCGGCCGCAACCGCCACCGACGAGACTTCGCGCGAGGCGATCGCCGTCGCATTGCCGGCCACTTCGGCCTGCGCCGTCAGGGCGCGGGAATCGTTGTCGAGCGTCTCGGAAGCCTGGCGCATCTTGTCCGCGGAGGATTGCAGATGTTGCAGCGCCGATTCGATCGACGAGGCGAAGCCGCTGATTGCCGCCTCGACCCGGCGGGCCCGGGACAGGCGGGCGGCGCCCTCCTCTTCCGAGCGACGCGTGAGCTCGGCGCGTTCGGCGATCGACATCTGGAAGACGCCGAGCGCCTTGGCCATGTCGCCGATCTCGTCGGCGCGGCCGGTATAGGGGATTTCGACATCCGCCTCGCCATCGGCGACACGGCGCATGGCGAGGGCGAGGCGAGACAGCGCCTTGCCGATCCCGCGGCCGATCACGAAGATGATCCCGATCGAGATGAGCGCGGCAAGGGCCGCTGTCACGAGCGACCAGAGCGCGGCCTGATCGTTGGCGGCGGCATTCTGGCGACGCGATTCGTTCTGGCGGGCATCGGCCCGGTCGCGGATAGCGGCCGTCGCGGCCAGCGCACGCTTGGCATGGCCGACCGTGTCGTCGCGCGCCTCGCGTTCCGCCGCCACGCCCTGGCGCCAGGAATCATAGGTCGCCTTCTGCTTGCGCACCGATTCGAGCAGCATATCGGCTTGCGACCGGTCAAAATCCGCACGCGTCAGGCGCTCGATCAGGCCGGAACGCATGAATTCGATCCGGTTCTCGAGCTTCTCGTCGCGTTTCCAGCGATAGCGCAGCTCGACGCCGCGCAGCTCGCCATAGGCACCGGCCAGCGGGCGGAAACCCTCATGCGTCGAGGTCGCGCCATCGAACAGGGCCGAGAGCACTTCCGTCATCTTGTCGAGATCGTCGGTCAGGCCGTCACTGCTGGTCCGGCCCACGGCCTCGACCTTTTCCTTCAACTTGGCGAAGGCATCCTTGGCGCGCTTCAAACGCATCTCGGCATTCTCGACGCTGTCGCGCAGCTGCTGGTCGTTGGAGGCCTTCAGCTTGTCGAGGGCCTTCTGCGCATCGGCAATCCCGACCGTGATCTCGCGCTCGACGAGATCGGTCCGGCTTTCGAGATATGAGGATACCTGCGAGGTGATCAGCGAAAGGTTGGACGAGAGGATATCGACCTGCGCCAGTTCATCGACCGAGAGCTGATAGGACTGGTCGGCTTCGGCACGGATCCGGTCCGCATGCTTGTTCAGCGCCAGGGTCAGCCCCAGACCGATGACCGGACCGAGGGCAATCAGCGCGATCTTCCAGGTCACCGACCGTCCAAACCGCTTCAGGACACTGGCTTTTCTCGCCTCACTCATTCCATCCCCCTCGAACGCAACCGCGCTGTCGACGTCATTCACGCGGAAACTATGCCGGGCATTGCTGAAGAAGTGATGAATTGTTGCTTGCTGGAATTTGCAAAAAACCGGGGCAAATCGCCAGTTTTAGGGACGAATTCCTGTCATTGTATGCAGAATCGGCGCCAGTGGCGTCGATGTCATGAATTGCAATGAGGCAAGGATCGTTTGTAATAATGCGTGTCGCTTATCCGCGCCGGCGCCCGATCTATGGGGCACTCTGGTTCAGATCACATCTGCCGCTGCAGCGAGCATTCCTGCGCGGCGACAAGGAGGAAGCTGTCATGATTTCCCGCCGTTCGATTCTCACCACAACCACCCTGGCCGGCACGGCCCTCGTCGCGGCCCCGGCCATCCTGCGTGGCGTCAGCACCCCCGCTCTTGCCAAGGCGCCGATCGTCGGCAGCCAGGGCCCTTCCTTCTATCGCTACAAGCTCGGCGATTTCGAGATCATCGCCCTGCATGAGGGCGAATTCACCCGCCCGCTCGATGCCTCCTTCGTCCGCAACGCACCGCTGGAAGCCGTCCAGAAGACCCTGGCGGATGCCTTCCTGCCCACCGACAAGCTGACGATCAGCTTCACCGCCATGCTGGTGAATACCGGATCGAAGCTCGTGCTGCTCGATACCGGCTTCAATGACAACGGCGCGCCGTCCAACGGCAAGGTCGTGGCGGCCATGAAGGCGGCCGGCATCGAACCGTCGATGGTCGATACCGTCATCCTCAGCCATTTCCATGGCGACCACCTGCAGGGCCTGCGCAACAAGGCCGGCGAACTGGTCTATCCGAATGCCGAGATCATGGTGCCGGAAGCCGAATGGGCCTTCTGGATGGACGAGGCGCGCATGGCCGCCGCTCCCGACGCGATGAAGGGTGCCTTCCAGGGCGTGCGCCGCGTCCTCGCGCCGAGCGCCAAGGATGTGAAGCAGTTCAAGTGGGGTCAGGAAATCGTCCCGGGCATCACCACGGTCGATGCGTCGGGCCATACGCCGGGCCATACCGCCTTCGTCATTGCCTCGGGCAATGCGAAGATGATGTATGTCGCCGACATCACCAACACGCCGGTGCTCTTCGCGACCAACCCGGAATGGAAGGTCATGTTCGACATGGATGCGGACAAGGCCGTCGCCACCCGCAAGCGCATTCTCGACATGGCCTCGGCCGACAGGATCCGCCTCGCCTTCTACCACGCTTCCTTCCCGGCGACCGGTTTCATCGCAAAGGAAGGCGCGGGCTATCGCTTCGTTGCGGCGCCCTGGTCGTAAGCCGGTCACACGTTCCGGAGAGACATGAAGGCAAGGCGCCCCGCGCCTTGCCTTTTTCTTTGCTGCCATGCGCGTGGGTTTCCTGTGGCCGGCGCCGGCGGCACCTTGCCTTTGGGGCCCACATGGCTACCGTCCCCCCGAAGGAAGGCGCCCCCCCGGGCGCCACACAATGCCGGGAGGGCGCATGAGCATGGAGGGCGACCGTTCCGCGGGCCAGACCGGTCTTTCCCCGCGCAAGACCCTTTCCCCGAGCAGGGCCTCGAACCCGGTTCTCGCCTTCGTCGCCTCGACGGCACCGGAAGCCCAGCTGGCCGCAAGGCGGCTGGCCCGCTTCTATGGCGAGCACGATCCGGACAATGCCGATATCGTCGTCGCGCTGGGCGGCGACGGTTTCATGCTGCAGACGCTGCATCGCTTCCTCGGCACGGAAAAGCCGATCTACGGCATGAACCGGGGTTCCGTCGGCTTCCTGATGAACGAGTTCCGTGAGGATGATCTTGTCGAGCGGATTGCGCAGGCCGAGCGGAGCGTCGTCCATCCGCTCAACATGCGCTGCCGCGATGCGGACGGGCGGATCTCCGAGGCGCGGGCGCTGAACGAGGTCTCGCTGCTCCGCCAGTCCTTCCAGGCTGCGAAGCTGGAAATCGCCATCGATGGCCAGGTTCGGCTGCCGGAACTGGTGGCCGATGGCGTGCTCGTCGCCACGCCGACCGGCTCCACCGCCTATAACTTCTCGGCCAACGGGCCGATCCTGCCGCTCAACGCGCCGCTGATCGCGCTGACGCCGATCTCCGCCTTCCGGCCCCGGCACTGGCGCGGCGCGCTGCTGCCCGACAGCACCTCGATCACGATCACGGTGCTCGAGCCGGATAAGCGCCCGGTAGCCGCCGTGGCCGACCATTTCGAGACGCGCAATGCCCTCGAGGTCTCGGTCGCGATGGACCGCTCGATCAACCTCGTCATGCTGCATGATCCCGGCCATTCGCTTGACGAGCGCATCCTGCGCGAACAATTCGGTCATTGAGCCTGTCGGCATGGCGCGATTCCGCCGGCATTTCACGCCGCGTTAACGATCCTTGATTACTTTCATCCGCGTTGAAAGAATTCTTCGGCCCGGGTGCAGTATCGCGTCACACGCCAGGGCCGGCGGCAGAATCCGTGACGCGCTGGGCTATGCATGTTTCGCGTTGATTGTAGCCGCCTGCGTTTTCTGGTGATCGATGACAACGGCTATATGCGCCGCATCATCCGTACCCTTCTCCATGGTTTCGGCACGCGCGAGGTCTTCGAGGCCGAGGATGGCGCTGCCGGGCTCGAATCCTTCGCCACCCATCTCCCCGATGTCGTGATCACGGATTGGTCGATGCCGGTCTTTGACGGGATCGAACTCACCAAGATGATCCGCCAGCCGGATACCAGCCCGAATCCCTTCGTCCCGATCATCATGGTCACCGGCTATGCCGAAAGGAACCGGGTTTTCGAGGCGCGGGATGCCGGCGTTTCGGAAATGCTGGTCAAGCCGATCTCGGCCAAGGGCCTCTATGCCCGGATTGCCAAGGTCGTGCTCAATCCGCGCCCCTTCATCCGGACAGAAAACTATTTCGGTCCCGACCGTCGCCATCTCGTGAAGGCGGACCAGTACAAGAACCGTGGTGCCGTTGCGGCATTCACAGGAACGGGGATGGGCAATGCGTAGCAACAACACCTTTGCGCAGAACGAAACGCCGGAATCGGACGGCACGGTCGCGCAGGATTTCGGCGATACCCGCGTGATCCATCTTGGCGGGACCCTGCGCGCCAAGGCTGCCGTGCGCTCCTCGGATGCTGTCGGCGTGGACGAGATGTCCGTGGCCGCGGCCGATGCCGCGATGAAGGACCTGTCGGGCGATTTCCAGAACTGGATGGGCGACGAGGTCAATCGCCTGATCGCAGCCTACGAGGTCTTCCGCGATTCCCCGCCGGACCAGCGGGATGTCGGTCCGCTCTTCCGGGCGTCGCATGACATCCGCGGGCAGGCAGCCGTGTTCGGCTTCCCGATTGCGGCGGAGATCGCCGGCTCGCTTTCCAAGCTGCTGGACAAGATCGAGCCGGATTACCTGCCGATCCAGCTGGTCGCCCATCACGTGGATTCGGTGAAGGCGATCTATCGGAACAACATCCGGGACTATGCCAACCCGGTCGCCACGCAGATCATCCACAACCTCCGCCGCGCGATCGACCGTGTCGTCGATGCCCGCCAGCGGGCGATGCAGGAAGAAATACGCTTCCGCCGCACGACCTGAGTCTCGCTTCGCGCGCGAGACCCGCCAACCTCATGCAGCCCGGCTTCGGCCGGGCTTTTGCGTCGGGGCCGGCAGGAAAACCGGAACCGTTGCGGGCCGCGCATCCAGCTCGGCTTTCCATTCCGCGATGACCGTTGCGAGGTCGGGAATCGGCTCGTCCAGGATGAGGCCGCGCTCGCGCAGGATCCGGCGCTTCGGCTGCGCCGCCTCGGGCTGGATGCGCACGATCTCTCCGACAAGCCGTTCGCCCTCGGCATCGAATCCGCCGAGGCGGAGCAGGTCATGGGCATCCTCCGGCAGGCTCAATGTCAGCAATTCCGCCTTCTCCTGACGGAGATCCTGCCTGAGGCTCTCCGCCCGCGCCCGGGATTCCTCCCGCAGGGTCTGCGCCTCGAACCGGCGGAGCATCGCCATCAGGCGCACGCCCTCCTCGCCGGAAACATCGATACAGGCGCCCTGCGCCGCGCGGAGCACCGGCAGCGAGAACTCGGCCTGGCCCTCGCCAGCCGGCAGTCGCGCCGCCGCAATGATCGCGGCAGCCAGCACCGGCTCGGCAAAGGCCGGCAGGCCGGCACGGCGCAGCAGCACGATGATCGATGCATCCGAGCGCCCGCGGAGCAAGGCGGCGACCCGGGTTGCGGGCAACGCGCAGAGATCGGCCAGCGCATGCGTGATGAAAGCGAGATCGCCCCCGAGCACGCTCCGCAGCAACAGGGCCGGCGTCAGTTGCGCCCGCGCGCGGAGATGGGTGACGAAGCGGCTGATCTGCCCGGCGCTCTGGCGCGCCAGGGCGACGGTCCCGCTCTGCAACGTGTCATCGAGCAGCCGGGCCTTCCGTCCGCCGGGCAGGAAGCCGCCCTCGGTCACGAAATGGCCGAGCCCCTCGGCGGTCCGCAGCATCAGGGCATGGCGCGCCGTGACGGGAAGATCGGGGCGCGCCTGCACGGCACTGCGGAATTTCGGCAGATGGCCGAAAGTCTCGATCAGGACAAGGAGGTCCTCCTCGGCAATGTCGCTGGCCGCATTGCCGACCAGGACGAAGGCGCAATCGGCATCACGCCGGCGGATCAGGGCCTGTGCGACCGCCAGGCTCACATCCTGCCGCATGGCAATCGCCACCAGGGCCATGCGTTCGCCGGTCGTCGCGAGATCGACAAGATCGGCTTCCGTCAGCAGGGGGGATCGGGCGACAAGCGCGGCCGAGACTTCCGGCTGGTCGGCGGCGAGGCCGAGAACGAGTGGCCGCGGTGCATCCGGGCTTTCGGCAAAGGCAAGGGCCAGGGCCCGGCGGACCATCGGCGAGGGATCGTCGAGCACCGAGGTCAGAGCCGCCTCGACCGATTCCGGCGTGTCCTCGCCGAGGGCGCCGATCAGCCAGGCTTCGGCCAGCACCGTCGCTGCCTCTGCCCGGTCACGGGCGGGGGCTTCATCCATCCAGCTCAGGAACGATTTGACCAGCATGACGGGAACTCAACGCTTGGGGGAGGAAGGGGACGGCGTCAGGTCGATGGGACCCGTTCCGCCGAGATGGGCCGGCCGCATCGGCGGCAGGGGCGCCCGGACAGCCTGATAGGCCTGCACGGTCTCCGCCGGCCGGGCCAGCGCCTCGAAACCGGCCAGGGGCGAAGGCGGCTCGATATCGCTCAGCCGCTTGTCGACGGCGGCGAGGATGGCCGCCTCGGCAGCGGCCACCTTCACCGGGTCTGCCCGCGGGAAGAAGGATGGCGCGTTCGGGTTCATCCGCGACTCGGCGACGGTGGTCCATGTCTTGCGCAGATCCGCACCGGCCTGGTTGTTCGCGCCGGTCCGGAAGAACCCGCCGACCGCCGCCGCGCTCGGCTGCGGCACGCCGGTGATGGTCGCCACGCGGGCAGGCGCGATGGCCAGCGGCGAACGCGTCGCCATTTCCGGTTCCGGCGGCATTCCGGCCTGCTGGATGGCCGGCGGCATGCTGGCGGTGGCCCCGTCATGGAAGGAAACCAGCCGGGCATAGACCTCGCGCGTCGTGCGGGCCCGGCCCTTCGGATCGAAGAAGATCGAGCGATTGGCCGAGGCCGCCTCGGGGAAAGCGCTCGCCGCGGAACGCTCGGGGCTGCCATTGGCAAGGCCGATCAGTTCCTTGGCCCCGCCGGCCCCCATGAAATGGGCGATATAGAGTTCGCCGCCGGTGGGATCGCGGCCGAGCGCGTCGCGCAGGGAGGAGCGGTTCTCGCTGGTGAACACGCCGGCCAGCCGGGCCGACAGGGTCGGATCCTTGCGCAGCGCGAGGATCTGCTGGCGCATGTCGCCTTCCGGCACGACATAGCGGCCGGAACCGTCGCGCTGGATCGCGCTGGCCGCGTCGGCAAGGCCGAGATTCGGCCCTTCCCGCTTCACCAGCCCGAGCCAGGTCTGCTCGATGAACTGGAACAGCCCGGTCGCGCTGGAACTCGCGGCCTTGGCCTCGGGATTGAGGTTGGATTCGCGCTTGGCGGTCTTGACGAGATAGTCGAAGGGGATGCCGGTGGCTTCCGAAGCCTGGCGGAGCGGACGCGAAAGCGGATGCTCACCCTGGCCTTGCGGCACCGAGTCCGTTCGGTTCGGTGTGGTGAAGAAGAACATGGCCCTCGCCCCTCCGGCGGGAGATTCGCTCGATCTCCGGCCCTCTTGAACTTTCTCCGTTTATGGTAAACCGCAGTTTAATTCGGTCGCAGATTTCTGTTCCGAATTGAAACGCGCTCTGTTTCGACCCCTGTTTTTCAAGGATTTCTGCATGTCATCGCCTTTTCCCGCGCCGACCCAGCCCTGGAGCCCGGGCACGCGCCATCCCCGCGGCGGACGCTATTTCGAGGATTTCACCATCGGCGAGACCATACGCCACGGCCTGACGCGGACCGTGACGCAGATGGACAACATGCTCTTCTCCAACATGACGCTGAACCCGCAGCCGCTGCATATCGACGCGCATTTCTGCGAAACCGAAACCGAATGGGGCCGGCCGCTGATGAATTCGCTCTTCACCCTCGGGCTGATGATCGGCATCTCGGTCAACGACACCACGGTCGGCACCACGATCGGCAATCTCGGCATGACCGATGTGCGCTTCCCGGCCGCGCTCTTCGAGGGCGATTCCGTGCATGTGACCACCGAGATCATGGCGAAGCGCGAGTCGAAATCCCGGCCCGATGCCGGCATTGTCGACTTCCATCACCGGGCCTACAAACAGGACGGGACGCTGGTCGCGGAATGCCGCCGGCAGGCCTTCATGCGCAAGGCCATTCCCGGCTGAGAGGTTCCATGCGTTCGCTGCTGTTCATTCCGGGCGATGACCCGAAGAAGATCGCCAAGGGTCTCGGCTCGGGTGCTGACGCCCTGATCCTCGACCTCGAGGATTCCGTCGCGGCCAGCCGCAAGGCGGAGGCGCGGATTCTCGTGCGCGAGGCCCTGCAGGCCCGCCAGCCCGGCCAACCCCGCCTGATCGTGCGCGTCAATGCCTTGCGCTCCGGCGATATCGCCGCCGATCTCGATGGCGTCATGCCCGGCGCGCCCGAGGCGATCATGCTGCCGAAATGCGAGGGCGGTGCCGATATCCAGCATCTCGGTGCCCTGGTCGCGGTGCGCGAGGCCGAACATGACCTCGCCGATGGCGGCACGCGCATCCTTGCCATCGCCACGGAAACGCCAATCGCGCTCTTCCGGCTCGGCAGCATTCCTGGCGCCAGCCAGCGGCTCGAGGGCCTGACCTGGGGCGCCGAGGATCTCGCCGGCGCCATCGGCGCGGAGCGCAACCGCGACGAAAACGGCCAGTATACCGAACCCTTCCGGCTGGCCCGCTCGCTCGCGCTGTTCGCGGCCACGGCGGCGGAAGTCGCCCCGATCGACACGGTTTCGGTCGATTTCCGCAACATGGACGCCCTCCGCGCGGAATGTCTCGCCGCCCGGCAGGATGGTTTCACGGCCAAGATGGCGATCCATCCGGCGCAGGTGCCGGTGATCAACGAGGTTTTCACGCCCGATGCCGCCGCGATCGCCTGGGCGCGGAAGATCGACCTCTATTTCCGCGAAAACCCGGATTCCGGCGTGGTGGGCATCGATGGTCAGATGATCGACAAGCCCCACCGCATCCAGGCCGCGCGCATCCTCGCCCGGGCCGCAGCCGCCGGGCTGCTGGGCTAGAGCATTTTCGAGCGAAGTGGATACCGGTTCGCGTGACGAAAATCCGTGAAGACAGCAGAATCGAGCCGGCGGCTCACAGCGTCGGCCGCTCCAGCGAGAAGACGGATTCCACTGCCGCATATTCCATATAGCCCAGCCGGGCGAGATGGTTCATGGCCGAGGAATCCACCTTGCCATCGCGGATGAAGGCGTCGTCGATATGCACGCCGACCACCTCGCCCAGGACGAGGAAATACGGGCCTTCCTGCCCGTCAAGCCCGCGGAGATTCTGGATCGAGGTGACCTTGCATTCCAGCGCCGCCGCCGCGCCCTTCACCCGGGGCGGCCGGACGAGCCGGCTCGGCTCCATGCCGAGGCCGGCCTTCTCGAACTCGTTGACCCCGCGCGGATAGGGCGCCGAACTCCGGTTCATCGCCTCGACCTGCGCCTTGATCACGACATTGCAGACGAATTCGCCCGTCTCCTCGGCATTGGCGGCGCTGTCCTTCATGCCGACGGAGGAGAATCCGACAATGGCCGGCCGGTCCGAAAAGGCGTTGAAGAACGAGTAGGGCGCGAGGTTCGGGGCACCCGCCGCCGAAACGGTGGAGATCCAGCCGATCGGACGCGGCGCCACGAGGGACTTGAACGGATCATGCGGCAGGCCGTGATTGCGCAGGCGCGGCTCGTAGAACATGGCAAACTCCTTGATGTTGCCGTCCAGATGGTCGATTGCCACGCTTATGGCAAGATCATGCGCACAAGCTGGCCCTGCCGGCTTGCCTGCCGGCGCGCTCTGTCGGAAAAACCTTTCATGGATCCCGCCCGCCTGATTCCCCGAACGCTGTCACGCCGGCACCTCCTGGCCGGCGGCGGCGTTCTGGCGGCCGGGCTGGCACCGGCCGTCGCGCAGTTCACGCCGGGGCGGACGGGCATCCTCGCCCTGCGCGCCACCTATGGCGATCGCGGTGCCGAGATCCCCGGCGATCTGGTCTGGCGGATCTACACCGTGCGCGGCCCGGATGTTCAGCTCTACACCAAGGTGGAGACCCCGCGGCCGAGCCTTGTCCTGCCGCCCGGCCAATATGCGATCCATGTCAGCCATGGCCTCGCCACCGCCACGCGGGACATCAACCTGAGCGAGACCGGGTCGGTCGCGACCGTGCCGATCAATGTCGGCGCGCTGACGGTCAATGGCTATCTCGGCATCCCCGAGCGCCCGATCCCGCCGCAGCGCCAGAAGCTCTCGGTCTTCATTCCCACCGCCAACAATTCCGAAGGAAAGCTCGTCACGGAATCGCTGCGCCCGATGACGCGGATCATGCTGCCCGAAGGCACCTACCACCTCGTCTCGACCTATTCGGGCTCGAATTCCGTGGTCCGGACCGATGTGCGCATCACCACTGGCCGCGTCACGGAGGCGGCCGTGAACCATCGCGCCGCGACGATGACGCTGAAGCTCGTCCGCCAGAGCGGCGGCGTCGCTTTGGCCGGTGCGGAATGGACGATCGAGACCCCCGGCGGCGATATCGTCGCCGAGGCGGTCGGTGCTTTCCCGAGCGTCGATATCGGAGAAGGCACCTACAATGTCCTCGCCCGCCATAATGACCGCGAATATCGCGGCCAGATGAAGGTCGAGGGCGGCATCAACCGTGATTTCGAGATCATCGTGGAGTGAAGGACGCCGGGCTGCGGGAGCCGCCGGGGAAATCTCCCCCACCCTCTTCACTTCCCCCGCATTCTGGGCTCTGATCCTGCCGAAGCGCGAACGCGCGCCGGGCGGCCAGCCCGGACCCCGCGAAGCGGCAAGGAAAACCGACCCCGCGCAGCGGCAAGGAAAACCTACCCTGCGAAGCGACAAGGAAATCTCCCCAACCCCCTTCACTTCGCCCGAAAACTGGGCTCTGATCCTGCCGAAGCGCGAAGGCGCGCCGGGCGGCCAGCCCGGACCCCGCGAAGCGGCAAGGAAAACCGACCCCGCGCAGCGGCAAGGAAATCTCCCCCACCCCCTTCACTTCCCCCGCATTCTGGGCTCTGATCCTGCCGAAGCGCGAACGCGCGCCGGGCGGCCAGCCCGGACCCCGCGCAGCGGCAAGGAAAAGCCATGCAAACCTTTTTTGTCCAGATCAAATGCAAGCTCGGCAAGACCTACGAGGTTGCCACCGCTCTGGCCGATGCCGAAATTGCCTCGGAAATCTATTCCACCGCCGGCCATTACGATATTCTGGCCAAGTTCCACCTCGATGACGCGCATGATATCGGCCATTTCGTCGGCGAGAAGGTGCAGACGCTGCCCGGCATCCAGGACACGCTGACGGTGATTACCTTCAAGGCGTTTTGAACCAGCCGAAGCGGCGATCATCTTCCGCATCCTCGGCTGTGCCTGTGGGCGCATCATCGATTGCCTTGAACGGCGCCGGAAACAAGCACTCAAAAAGAATATGAAAAAGGCCGGGTTGCCCCGGCCTTTTGCATGTCCTCGTGCCCCCCTCCGAGGCGGGCCCGGGCGGGCTGCCTCAATTCGACGCGAAGCAATAGATGAGCCCGTTGCCGCCCGTCGTACGCAAGGCGGCATTGTCGCAGCCGCGCGAGGGATGCGACGTGTTCCAGCTCTTGGCCGGCGGGAGGTCGTTGAGGCCCATCCGGTCATGATGGCCGACCATGGCCGCACCGGCCGAGCCGCTCGTCCAGTTGTTGCACGTCATGTCCTTGTCGGCGGGCATCGCGGTGCCATCGGTATTCGTGCCGGTCAGGATGTCGTGGTAATTCACCACGAAGAGGCGGCTCATCACCATGCGGCCGGTTTCGGTCAGCCCGGTTTCGACATTGATCCTGTTCTTCTCCGGATTGTGGAGATCCTCGAGATTCGCCGCGATCTCGACACCGCGGGCATTGACCCACGGCCCCTTGCCGATGCGATCCTTCGCATTGACGGCAGTCTTGCCGGCCATGGCCTGCTGCGAGAGGTAGGCGCGCCAGGTCTTCGCGCCGGCTCCGGCGCTTGTCGCCAGTCGCTGGCAGAAGGCATCCGCCCCCTCCAGACCACCGAAATTGGCGCCATCCGGCCCCGGCTGCGAGGTAATGAAGAAGGTCATATTGGGGAATTGCGGCGGCTGCGGCGCCTGTGCCAGCGCCGGCATGGCCATAATCCCCACGGCAAAAGCCGACAAGATCAGTCGCTTGTTCATTGTTTCCTCCCTTAGCCCGGATTTTTCGGGGCCAGGGGAGGATAGACCGGTCCTCACGCGGCGGTATCACAACCGCGTGAGAGGATCCCGCTCTGAAGCAAGTTCGCCTTGCAATCTCGCACGAAGATTGCCGCCGCAGATCCGGCGGCACGGCCGGAAGCTGGCGAATGGCGGCTGGTCAGAATTTCAGCTTGTCGTTGAAGGAGTTCCAGATTCCCGTATGACCCCAGCGCCTGCCACGCTGGATGAGGATATCATCCATGCCATCGGCCTCCTCCTCATCGGAATGGGAGGCGAACAATGCGTAGAAAAGGAAAATCAGCGCAAATCCCAGCCAGGCCGCCATCGTCAGAAGGCGGTTGGTCATGTGCTCGAAGCCGAGATTGACCGTCACACGGCCGGGCGCCGGCCCGGCCAGCACCGGATACACGTCCTTGCCATTCACGGTTCCCGAAAAGGTGAGGAAGATCCGGATCGGCTCTTGCGCCTTCACAGGCTGGATCGGCTGGATATCGACCGTGCACTGGCTGAAGATCAGCATCTGCCGGTTGCAATCGGCCTTCACGATCCGGTGCGCGGTCGATCGCCTCACCTGCCCCTGCTCGACAAGATTGGCATAGATGTCGGCAATCTCACGATCGGCGGTCCAGACCATGCCGAGGAAAATGAAGAAGCCGATGATGCGGTACAGCACGAAGACCTCCGGCATGCTTTCCGGAGGTCTTGGCAGAAAAACTTGATGAATCAGTAAATTGGATCGCAGACTTCTTGCGACAGCCTTTGTCCCGGGGCCAGTTTACCTCCGCAGATCCGGCGGCACGGCCTCGGCCTCCAGCATCGCCAGAGCCTCGTCGAGCGGCATCGTCACCTGCGCCTGGCTCCCGAGCCGACGGATCGTCACCGTCCGCTCCTCGGCCTCGCGCTTGCCAACGGCGAAGATCACGGGAACCTTGGCGAGGGAATGCTCGCGCACCTTGTAGCTGATCTTCTCGTTGCGAAGATCGGCACGGGCCCGCAACCCGGCCGCGAAGGCCGCTTCCGTCACTTCGTGCGCGTAATCATCCGCCTCCGAGGTGATCGGGCAGACCACGAGCTGCTCCGGCGCCAGCCAGAGCGGGAAATGCCCGGCATAGCTCTCGATCAGGATACCGAGGAAGCGCTCGAGGCTGCCGACAATGGCGCGATGCACCATGACCGGCTGCTTCTTCTCGCCATCGGCGCCGATATAGAAGGCGCCGAACCGCTCCGGCAGGTTGAAGTCGACCTGCGTTGTGCCGCATTGCCAGTCGCGCCCGATCGCATCCTTCAGCGTGTACTCGAATTTCGGGCCGTAGAAGGCACCCTCGCCCGGGTTGAGCCCGGTCTTGATCTTGCCGCCGGATTCCGCGGCGATCTTGTCGAGCACGCGCATCATGATCGCCTCGGCCCTGTCCCAGGCCTCGTCGGTGCCGACGCGCTTTTCCGGCCGGGTCGAGAGTTTCACGACAAGGCTGTCGAACCCGAAATCGCGATAGACCGAGAGCATCAGCTCGTTGATCTTCATGCACTCGGATTCAAGCTGCTCCTCGGTGCAGAAGACATGCGCATCGTCCTGCGTGAAGCCGCGCACGCGCATCAGCCCGTGCAGGGCACCGGAGGCCTCGTAGCGATGGACGACGCCGAATTCCGCGAGGCGGATCGGCAGGTCGCGATAGCTCTTGAGCCCGTGCTTGAAGAGCTGCACATGGCCGGGGCAATTCATCGGCTTCAGCGCAAAGACCTTGTGGTCGCGCGTGGCATCGAGCGGATTCTCGAAGGCCGAGGCCGATTTCACGGCGAACATGCCATCCTGGTACCAGCCCCAATGCCCCGAGGTTTCCCAGAGGCTCTTGTCGAGAATCTGCGGCGCATTCACTTCCTCGTAGTCGCGGCGGAGGCGCCGGCGCATATAGGCGATGAGCTGCTGGAACATCGTCCAGCCCTTGGAATGCCAGAACACCGTGCCCGGGCCCTCATCCTGGAAATGGAACAGGTCCATCTCCCGGCCGAGCTTGCGATGGTCGCGCTTCTCCGCTTCCTCGATCTGCTTCAGATAGGCGTCGAGATCCTCCTGCGCAGCGAAGGCCGTGCCGTAGATCCGGGTCAGCATTTGATTGTTCGAATCGCCACGCCAATAGGCGCCGGCCACCTTCATCAGCTTGAAGGCCGTGCCGACCTTGCCGACGCTGGTCATGTGCGGACCGCGGCAGAGATCAATCCACTCACCCTGCTTGTACATTTTCAGGTCTTCGCCCGGGGGAATCGCATCCACCAGCTCGACCTTGAAATGTTCGCCCTTCGCCCGGAAGAAATCCTTGGCCTGGTCGCGCGTCCAGAGCTCCTTGGTGAAGGGCGCATCCCTGGCAATGAGCTCGCGCATCTTCTTCTCGATGGCGGCGAAATCTTCGGGCGTGAACGGCTCGTTCCGGAAGAAATCGTAATAGAAGCCGTTCTCGATCACCGGCCCGATCGTCACCTGCGTGCCGGGCCAGAGCGCCTGCACCGCTTCGGCCAGCACATGCGCCGCATCATGGCGGATCAGCTCGAGGCAGCGCGGATCCGTCCGCGGCAGGAACTCGATCCGGGCATCGCGCTCGATCGGATCGGCAAGGTCACGCACCTCGCCATCCAGCGCCATGACGGCGGTGCGCTTCAGCAGCGAGGGGGAAATGCCGCCGGCAATCGCCGCGCCGGTGATTCCGGCGGGAAATTCGCGCTGCGCGCCATCGGGAAAGGTCAGGGAAATCATGGGGGCCATCGGCCATTCTCCTGCTCACTCGGGGATACGGGCCCCGTAAGCCAGTCCGGATGCTTGAGCGTTGTCGATCCGCGAGGCCCGCATCCGGTTGGGGCGATTCGCGACCGTCGGTGCTTGTAACTGCGAAAGGTTCACGGCACCTTGCTTCCGGATAGACGACGCGCAGGACCGAAACAAGCATGTTCCCGCCCCGCTTTTCCGGCTTTGCCACCCGCCTCGGCATGGCGATCGCCGCCCTTTTCGTGGCATCGGCCGCCAGCCTGGCCAACGACGCCATGACCTTCACGCTCGGGCGGCTTGATTCGGCGCCGGCCTGCGGTGCCCCTTGCGCCCAGTTCATCGTGGCGCGTGGCGAGATCTCCCATGGCAGCGCCTTCGGCTATTTCTATGCCCGCAAGCGCGCGGGCGACCGCGATCTCCCGGTCATCCTGGATTCGCCCGGCGGCTTCGTGATGGGCGCGACCTTCCTCGCGCGGAAATGGCGCGAACTCGAGGTCACCGCCATCGTCGCCGCTGCCGAACCCACCTGCCGCTGGGGTGGCAATGGCCGCGCCTGCGACCCGCGCGACGCCGATGGCCGGGTCCAGACCTTCAGCCTCGTCTCCGGCGGACGATGTGCCTCGGCCTGCCCGATGCTGCTGGCCGGCGCCGTGCGCCGGCTCGCCATGTCGGATGCCCGGTTCGGTGTCCATCGCCCGGCGATCAACAAGGAGTCCACGGCCGGCCGGATCGCCCTCTCGCTGGGCGGAGACGATGCGCGCCTCCAGAAGCGGATCGATGACGACCTGCCCGACCATTTCCAGGCCATGGGCATCGATCCGCGCCTCGCCGAGCGCTATCACGCCACGCCCAACGAGACGATGGACTGGTTCCCCGTGGCAGAGGCGCGCGCGCTCGGGCTCATCAATGCCCTGCCGGCAGAGGTGGCGGGGCATCCTGCACTGCCGAAAGCCTTGCTGGACGCGATCCGCTGAAACAGCCTGTCCCCTACCGGGGCCGATCCGGCGCGTCGGAGCCCGGCTTCATCCCCTCCGGCACCCAGGTCTCCCGCCACCGTCCATAGCGCCAGGGCCGATGCCAGCCGGCATCTCGCGGCAATTCCTCGCACACGAAATCGAGCCCGGAGGTCCCGCCCGGCCGGCAACGGCAGATGCGCGCCAGCCCCATCCAGCCGCCCGGCCAGACGCCATGTTTTTCAACGGCCTCGATCATGTATTCCGAGCAGCTCGGCATGTGCCGGCATGTCCGCCCGATCAGCGCGGAGAGCGTGTAGCGATAGAGATAGACCGGCGCGAGGAAGAGACGGCGGATCACCGCCCGCCTACTCCGCCGCCACTTTCCGCCGTGCCTCGACCTGGCCGATCGCATCGACCACGGCATCGAAGGTCAGCAGGGTGGAGGCGTGCCGGGCCTTGTAGTCCCGCACCGGTTCCAGCACACGCAGATCGCCCCATTTGCCGTCCGGAGCCGGTCCGTTCTCTTTCAGCATCCGCCGGGCGACGTCGCGGACCTCGCGCAGTTCCGCTGCCGTCGAGCCGACGACATGGCGAGCCATGATCGAGGAGGAGGCCTGGCCGAGGGCACAGGCCTTCACCTCATGCGCGAAATCGGTGACGACATCGCCCTCCATCGTCAGATCGATGGTCACGGTCGAGCCACAGAGCTTGGAATGGGCGGTCGCGCTGGCATCCGGCGCCGCAAGACGCCCCTGACGGGGAATGTCGGCAGCCAGTTCCAGAATGCGGCGGTTATAGACATCGTCGAGCATGGAGAACCCTCTTGCCTCAAAAGATAAGGCCAAAGCCCCTGAATTGCCATAAGCTGGCGCCGGTCCCGTTCGGAGAGGCCGCGACAAATTTACTGCGCCGGGGGCAATCCATGCCCGGAACCCTTGCGTAAGATCAGCAACACAACAACAGGAGGCGCCACATGGATGCAGTGGTTAAGACCTTTCCCGCCAAATCCTCGATCCGGAAACCCGTCGATCGCCCGTCGCGCGAGGAGGCTGAGGCCGCCGTGCGCACGCTGATCCGATGGGCCGGCGACGATCCGGCCCGGGAAGGATTGCTGGAAACGCCCAAGCGCGTCGTCAAGGCGTATGAGGAGCTGTTTTCCGGCTACCAGAAGGATGCCTCCGAGGCGCTCTCGAAGATCTTCGAGGATGTCGAGGGCTATGATGATCTCGTGCTGGTGAAGGACATTCCGTTCCACTCGCATTGCGAGCATCACATGGTGCCCTTCGTCGGCAAGGCGCATATCGCCTATTACCCCGAAGGCGGCGTGGTCGGCCTGTCGAAGCTTGCCCGCGTGGTCGATATCTTCGCCCGGCGGTTGCAGACGCAGGAAACGATGACGGCCGAGATCGTCCAGGCGATCGATGCGGCCCTCCATCCACGCGGCATCGCCGTTGTGATCGAGGCCGAGCATATGTGCATGTCCATGCGCGGCATCCAGAAGCAGGGCGCCTCGACGACGACCTGCCAGTTCACCGGCATCTTCCGGGATGACCCGT
The DNA here is from genome assembly GCA_027484605.1 of Hyphomicrobiales bacterium. Classification (GTDB taxonomy): domain Bacteria; phylum Pseudomonadota; class Alphaproteobacteria; order Rhizobiales; family Beijerinckiaceae; genus Rhabdaerophilum. The sequence goes on from JAIXSR010000034.1 coordinate 91,594, forward strand.
CCGAACAGGTGCGGTTCTTCACGTTGCTCAATCTCGGGCGCCGCAACTGAGCGGGGCCCGTCTTTCCGGATGTTGCTCGCGCCCGGGCCGCGCTCTGCCCGCTCCTCCCGAGACAGCATCGCCTTGAAGGCCGGGCATCAGCCCGGCCTTTTTTCGTTTCCCGTCAAGGCCTCCCGAGAAAGGGCTTGATTCGGCGCGCCAATCGCCCAACAACCGCGACATGTGGACGCCATCGACCCCCTTTGCCCCGCCTGGCACCAAGCTGGACCTCGAGGAAGGCCGGCGGCTCTCGCCGCGCTTCAATGCCGACGGGCTGATCACGGCCATCACCATGGATCATGCCAGTGGCGAGATCCTGATGCTGGCGCATATGAACGCCGAAGCCCTCGCCCGGACACTTGAAACCGGCAATGTCTGGTATTTCTCGCGCTCGCGCAACGAATTGTGGCGCAAGGGCGCCACGAGCGGCCACACCCAGAGGCTGGTCGAGATGCGCATCGATTGCGATCAGGATGCCGTGCTGCTCAAGGTCGAGCAGATCGGCCCGGCCTGCCATACCAACCGGCGGTCATGCTTCTACCGGCGGGTCGAGGCCGGTGACGAGGGCTTCACCCTCGTCATCGACAGCTGACCGCCCGGGCGGGGCGGAAGCCGGCGCTCAGCTCGCGGCGATGTAGTCGCGCAGCGTCGCGCTTTCCTGCTCAAGCTCGGCAAGGCGATGCTTCACCACGTCTCCGATCGAGATCATCCCGTCAAGCCGGCCATCGGCAAGGACGGGGACATGCCGGAACTTGCCGGCTGTCATGATCTCCATCACCTGATGGATCGGCGAGGCGGCGACGCAGGTCACGACGCGGCGGGTCATGTGATCGGCCACGCGATCGTTCATGGCGGTTTCGCCACCCTGCGCCACGGCCCGGACGATATCGCGCTCGGAAAGGATGCCGGCAATGGTGCCGCCGGCGCCGGCGACGACAACGGCACCGATCCGGTGCTCGGCCAGAAGGGCTGCAGCCTGCTGGAGGCTCTGCCCGGGCTCCACCGTGATGACGGCCCTGCCCTTGTTCGCGAGAATCTTGCCAACACTCATCGGTCGCTCCCTTCGTTCGCTTCTGGCGCGGCCTGGTCACGCCGACCGCGTGGCCTACGACTTTTGTCTAAATCGACGCCGGACGCAACGCGAAGATGTTGCGCAGCGCAACATGAACATCCGCGAATAGAGGGGCTGAAAAAGTAAACGCCGCGCCTGGAGCGAGGCGCGGCGTGAATTCCTTGGAGCCATTGAAAGCTCTCACATTCCCCGCGATTTCGCAATCGACATCCCCGATTAAGGTTACTTTGACCCCGGACTCGACCGCTCCGGCGTTAACGAATGGCGGCACGGTTTTCGCGAGGGAACGGAAGGATGGCCCGTCCTGTTCCGGATCGGAACGGTTTGGGCGGCCAAACCAGAAAACACCCTCCGCCTTTCCCGAAAGGGGACGGAACCGAGCCCGGGAAGCTGTCATGCGTCATTCGTCAATCCGCGCCGTCTACACCTACTGGAACCAGTTGCGCGCCCATCGACCGGCGCCGCTCCGCACGGAGATGGACCCGCGCGCCCTCGCGCGCGAGCTTGGCGACATCTTTCTGCTGGAAGGCGAGGATGACGAGATGCGGTTCCGGCTCGCGGGGTCTCGCATGGTCCATGCCCTCGGCGACAGCCTGACAGGAAAGCCCTTTTCCGCCCTCTGGGAGGAGCAGGCCATGGCCGGTGCCCGCGAGGCCGTGGCGACGATCAACAAGGCGGAGGAACCCATGCTGCTGGGCATCCGGGTCCCGGATCACACCGACATCATGCCGGCGCCGGAGCAACCCGCGCCGCGCCCCTCGACCTGGCTGAACCTGCGTCCGTTGCCCGGGCCGCGGATCGAGCGCCGCCGGGCCACGGGCCTCGCCGGGGAACTGCTGCTGCTCCCGCTCCGGCACCCGTCCCGGTCGGGCCGGCGGATTCTCGGCGCCTTCGGCCTGTTCGATCCGCCAGCCCTGCCCCGGACAAGCCCGGCCCGCATGATGATCTCCGGCGGGCGGATGCTCGGCCGTGACGCCATTCCCCTGCGTGGCTCCGACCTGCTTCCCGGCAATGGCGAGCGGCGGGGTCATCTCACAATCCTGCAGGGCAATGGCCCCGGTCCGGCGGTGAAGGGCGAACAGGCTTAAGGTTTCGTTTCCGGCTTGGTGGCAAAGTGCTTCATCGCGTTTTTCCACGGGAAATCGGATGACCTTGCCTTTGCTGAAACCTCGGAACTCGTCCGTGCCCCAACGCCTGTTCCGCATGAGCGACGAACAGCGGCAGGGTCCACGCGTCAAGCTGTCAATCGGCGGCCGCTTCATGCGCCCGGACCGGAACGAACACGGGGCCACGATCGTCGAGGCCTCGCTGAAGACGATGGATATCCAGACCGATGCCCTGGTTGTCACGGGCGAGCGCATCATCGGCTATTTCTACACGATCGGCCGCATCGAGGGCACCGTCCTCCGCGTGAAGCCGCGCAGCTTCATCCTCGATCTCGTGACGACCCTCGTGAAGCGCGACCGGCTGGCCAGCCAGCTGATCTGGCTCGCGAACCGGGACATCCTCAACCTGCCCGAGGATCGCCGCCATGATCGTGTTGTCCCGAACGATCCGCGGATCAGCGTCCGCTACAAGGCGGCTCCCGACAATGACCCCGTCAATGGCCATCTGATCGACGTTTCGCGCTCCGGCGCGGCCCTGTCCATCCGGGGGCATTTCGAGAAGGGCGAGGAGATCATCATCGGCACGACGCCTGCCCGCGTGGTCCGCGTCTTCGATGGCGGGATCGCGGTGGAATTCCATGGATCCATGCCGGATGCGATGTTCGATGTGAAGATGCGCCTCTGACGCCGGGCCTCCCGATCCGGATTGCTGAAGCCGCCCCGCCCGGGCGGCTTTTTCATGTCCGCAGAAGGACTTGGCATCGCCACTTGATGCTAGCCTTTATTGGCGCCTAACCAGCCTAGTAAATCCTGATTAATTTCAAAGCGCGCAATTTGATGCGGTTATTCCGGAATCTCAAAATTCTGTATATTCGACAAAGCCTTGCATGGTTAACCAATTCTGCGCCCTCCAACGGCCTCCTGGACGGGCTGTGCCATGCTTAGAAATCACTTAATGCGACGCTGAAAATCCGAGCACTGAAAATCGCCGGATTTGAAAAGGAACCATGCGATCACCGCTCTCGACGAACGGGAGGGGTATATGAAGAGCATTCTCGTCAAGACTGTTGGGTGTTTTGGACTCATGATGCTTGCGAATACTGGAGCGCAGGCACAACAGACCGCAGGCATTGGGGCGGCGACATCACCGCCGCTGGGCTTCGTGCAATTCTGCCGCGACTATCCCGAGGATTGCGAGAACCGCAGTTTTGCCCGGACGACGATCCAGCTCAATGAGACGAGCTGGCGGATGATCGTGAAGATCAACGCGGATGTGAACCGCGAGATCATCGCCGTCACCGACCAGGATCATTGGGGAACCCCGGAGCATTGGTCCTATCCCGAGGACGGCAAGGGCGATTGCGAGGATTTCGTCCTCGAGAAGCGCCGCCGCCTCGTCAAGGCCGGCTTCCCGATCCAGACGCTTCTGGTCACGGTGGTGCGCGATCACAAGGGCGACGGTCACGCCGTCCTGACGGTCAAGACCGATCGTGGCGATTTCATTCTCGACAACCAGGTCGGCAAGATCCTCGCCTGGAAGGAAACCGGCTACCGCTTCATCAAGCGGCAGGCCGACGACAATCCCGCCCGCTGGGTTTCCCTCGGCGGCATCGATACCAGCACGGTCGCGGCCAGCCGCTGACCTCTGAGAACGGAGTTTCGCAAGTCACGGTCAGGTCCCCACCCCACCCCGTCCCCCCGGATCGGGCTTGCGAGATAGGGCCGGTTCGCGTCACCCGCGCGAGCCGGCCCGCCTTTTTCAGGGCCTGTGAAACCGGCCCTTCAGCCCACGACCTTGAGGCCGGCGGCAAAGCGCTTCCAGTTGCGGGCATAGCCGGCAGCGGAGCCGCGAAGCCCTTCGAGCGCCTTCTCGTCCAGCGTCCGGATCGCGCGCGCAGGCGCGCCGACAATCAGCGAGCCCGGCGGAAATTCCTTGCCTTCGGTGACCAGCGCATTGGCGCCGACCAGCGAGCCGGCACCGATCCTGGCGCCGTTGAGCACCGTCGCGCCCATGCCCACCAGCACATGATCGCCGAGGATGCAGCCATGCAGGATCGCGCCATGCCCGATCGTGCAGCCCCGGCCGAGGGTCATCGGGAAGCCCATATCCGTATGGAGCATCGCATGTTCCTGGATATTGGTCTCGGGGCCGATGCGGATCGTCTCGTTGTCGCCCCGGATGACCGCACCGAACCAGATGCCGACATCGGCACCGATCACTACCTTGCCGATCACATGAGCGTCGGGCGCAACCCAGAATTGGCCCGGTCCGGGCGTTTCCGGCGCATGGCCATCCAGCGAATAGAGCGGCATCGCGATTCTCCCTCTTGGTGCCGCAAGCTTATATCAGCCGGAGCAACTGGAAACCGATCGCAATCGACCAGAAGGAGGCAATGATCGTTGACATCGCCACGAAATGGATGGGGCGCCGCTCATACCGGCGGCCGCGCAGCGTGTTCCGCATGATGATCGCCGGTCCGGCTGCGGCAAGGAGCGGCAGCGCGACAATCGCGCCCGCCCCGCCCCGGAGCAGCAGGCTGAAGCTGACCGGCTGCTGGCGCCAGGCGGTATAGACCGAGGCGATCAACCCGGCAAAGGCAAAGCCCAACCCCAGGGCCAGGAAGGAATCGATCTGTTGGGCAGACATAACGCAGAACTCCGAGACATTGACTTGCCACAACCCGTGCAAGCCCCGTGCTGCGATCTAATGCGTCAAATCGGGGCAGGAAAACCGGTTTCGTAACCTTTGGTTAACGCTACCGGAGTGTTACAGCCCTGATTTTTCAGGCGAACCCGGATAGAGGCCTCGAAAGGCGTGCTTTAACCGGCGGAACAGGGCCCCGTCTCCGAATGGGACTGCCGACCGCAACGGAACCGCGCCCTTAACGGCGGATTAACCATGATCGGGCTTCCATGCCGGCATGAAGCGTCTGGTCATCGCCCTTGCCCTGTTCGGAACCGCGCTCGGTGCGAATGCCGCATTGCTGATGCGGCAGGGCCCTGCCCGCATGCCGGCCCTTGGCACCGCCAAGGTGGAGCTCGGACGGATCACCCTCTCCGTCCCGCAGGTGCTGATCCGCGAGAAGACCCAACTGGCCGGCGGCCGGCTCGACCGGCTCGACCTGGCAATGAATATCCAGACCTTCGAGCCCCTGCCCCAGCCTTCGGCGGAGGATCCCTTCCGCCCCATGCCGGAACGGCTGACGCTGATCCTGACGGCCTCGCGCGGCGGCCCCATGCCGGCAGAGCTGTTCCAGACCCTCTATGCCCGGTTCCTGACCCGGGAGACCTGGTCGAATCCCGGCGGGCTGGTCATGCGGCGCTTCCGTCAGGGAACGCCCTACGAGGATCGGGAACTCTATCTCGGCGTCGGCGGGCGCAGGCCCTTCGTCGCGCTCTGCCCGATCGATGCCCATCGCGAGACGGAGCCCTGTCTCACGCGGATCCGCGTCGGGGAACTGGATGCGGAACTGCGCTTCAATGCCCGCCATCTCCCGGAATGGCGGAGGATCCTGCAGGAAGCGAGCACGCTGGCGGAAAGCCTGCCCGTGCCGCAAGGCTAGGCAGCAGCGTCAGTCGATTCCCGCCACGAAGACGAGCATCAGCGCAACCAGCACGATGCCGCCGACAAGCGAGAAGATCAGCGGTATTCCGTAATACAGGCAGAGGGCAGCGCCACCGGCCGTGCCGAGCCCGAAGGCGGTCACCACCTTCACCACTTCCTGCACGATCCCGCGGATCAGCTTGCTGAAGAAATCGCCCATGCCCGGCAGGCCCCTGGCGCGCCGGGGATTATTCGAGGTCGGTATCGAGGATCGCCATCTCGAAGAAATAGGACTTGTCGCCGTCCTCGTTGTCTTCGGAAACGATACCGATGAACTCGTCGCCGATATAGACCTCGGCCGAATCCTTCTTCTTGGGGCGCGCAACGACACGGATCGCTGCATTCGCAAAGGTCCGCCGCAGATAGGTTTCCACCTTCTGGAGATCCGCCTTGTCCATGAAATTCCCCTCGATCACTCACTGCCGGCCCGACACGGAATCACGGCGGGCACCCGGGCGGGACTTGCCATCTTGCCGGGGGAAGGACAACCGGAAAAACGCATTCCGGCCGGGCCTTTCCCCGGTTGCGCGCTCAAATGCCGCTGTCGATCACCTGATCCATCGAGCGTGACGGCTCGGCACAGCCGGCCTCGCCGACCACGCGCGCGGGCACGCCGGCCACCGTCTTGCAGCTCGGAACGGCCTGCAGCACCACCGAGCCGGCCGCCACGCGGGCGCAATGCCCGATCTCGATATTGCCGAGGATCTTCGCTCCCGCACCGATCAGCACGCCGCGCCGGATCTTGGGATGCCGGTCGCCATGCTCCTTGCCCGTCCCGCCCAGCGTCACGCCCTGGAGGATCGATACGTCATCCTCGATCACCGCGGTCTCGCCCACGACAAGCCCGGTCGCATGGTCGAGGAACACGCCCTTGCCCATCGGCACAGCCGGGTGGATGTCGGTCTGGAACACGGCAGAGGCGCGGCTCTGCAGATAGAGCGCGAAATCGCGCCGCCCGTTGGCCCAGAGCCAATGGGCGAGACGATGCGTCTCGATGGCATGGAAGCCCTTGAAATACAGCACGGGCTCGATCACCCGCTCGCAGGCGGGATCGCGGTCGAGCACGGCCATGATGTCGGCGCGCAGGCTCTCGCGGAAGGCCGGCTGGGCCTCGACGAATTCGGCAAAGGCCTGCCGGATCAGGCTGGCGGAAAGATCCGTATGGTCGAGCCGTTCGGCAATCCGGTGCGCGACGGCCGCTTCCAGCGAACGCTGCTGCAGGATCGTCGCCAGCACCATCCCGGCAAGCGAGGGTTCGCCGGTGCGCACGGTTTCCGCCTCAAGGCGGAGCTGTGCCCAGACCGGATCGAGTTGGGCGAGGGACTGGACCCTCTCGGCAATGGCTTTGACCATCTTCATGCCCTTTCAGCTGAGTTGCCGCCAAATGTATCATTCCGGCGGAAAAAATCGACTGCCCCCCTCCGGCGGCGTCAACACGATTGCTTGAAGCCGCTCAGCCGGCCCGGATCCGCTCGAAAAAGCCGAGCACGGCCTGCCGGTGGGAGCGGTCCCCGACAGCGAGATTGTGGTCGCGCCCCTCGATGGCGAAGGCCTCGGCCGCCGGCATGAGCGCGACAAGGGGCTCTGGCGCACCGGCGATCGGATCCTGGGTGCCGACACAGACGATCGTCGGCGTGGCGATGCGGCCCACGGCTTCCGGCGTGAGCGCCTGCCGGGAGCCGCGGATGCAGGCGGCCAGCGCCGCGAGATCCTGGCGGTTCCGCTCGGCGAAGCTGCGGAACATCTTCTGCGTCGGATCGGTGATCGCTTCCGGGTCGGGGCGCTCCAGCGCCTCGGCGATCCCGAGGGGAAGCCCGACACCGTCGACGAGATGGATGCCGAGCCCGCCAAGTGCAAGGCCATACAGGCGCTCCGGCGCCCTGAGGGCCATGAAGGCGGAGATCCGCGCACCCATCGAATAGCCCTGCAGGAAAGCGCGCTCGATCCCGAGATGGTCGAGCAACGCCAGCGCATCGGCAGCCATCCTGTCCGTATGGTAGGCCGCCGGCCCGGTCGGCTTGTCCGAGGCGCCATGCCCACGGTTCTCGATCGCGATCACCCGGTAGCCGGCATCGCCGAAGGTCTTGAACCAGCCCGGAAAATTCCAGTTCACCTCGATCGACGAGGCAAAGCCATGCACCAGCAGCACGGGGGTGTTGTGGCCGCCCGGGGCGGGTTCGTCGCGATAGGCGAGCCGCAGCCCGTCGGCATGGAAATGATGCAGCATGGCCTTCGCCTAGCCGCGTTTTCGGGCCCGCGCAACTCCGGGATGCAGGGGGATGGACCGGCAGGATCCGGAGGATGCCGGGATGTGAGGATGACTGGAAGTTTAGCTTGGCCGGAACGGGCAATCCCGCTATTCACAAGGGAGTTACGCCCGATCAGGAGAGACGCGCCATGGCCGAGAAATCGGTGCCTCATTTCCAGAATTCCGCCGGCCTCCGGGACATCCGGGTCGGCGCGAGGGAATTCATGTGCATCGGCGCGCGCCCGCCCTTCGATCACCCGCATGTCTATCTCGATATGGGCTCGGACAGCGAGATCATCTGCCCCTATTGCTCGACGCTCTATCGCTTCGATGCGGCCCTCAAGGCCGGCACCTGCGCGCCGCCGGACGCCCTCTGGCAGGAACCGGACGCTGCCTGAGCCCTTCCCATGCCCGAAGATCGAGAACGCCCCGACGCGATTGAGGGCAAACCGCATGTCCTGATTGCCGGCGCCGGCATCGGCGGCCTTGCGGCGGCCCTTTTCGCGGCGCGGGCCGGCTGGCGCGTGACGCTGGCCGATCGTGAACCGGCCCTGCAGGAAGCCGGGGCCGGCCTGCAGATCTCGCCCAATGCCGCCCGCCTGCTCCAGGGAATCGGCGTTCTCGAGGCCCTCGATGACATCGCCGTGGAGCCAAACGGCATCCTTGTCCATCGCGCGGCCGATGATCGCATCCTCGCCCATGCCCGGTTCGGCCCGCGGATGCTGGCGAAATTCGGGGCGCCCTTCCTGGTCGCCCATCGGGCGGATCTCCAGCGCGCCCTGCTCGACAAGGTCAATGCCCATGTCGCCATCACGCTCCGGCTGGGCCTTGCCTTGCAGGAAATCCACGAACGGCCGGACGTGATCGAGGCCGATTTCATCGCGGCCGGGGGCGAGACGGTCCGGATCGGCGCCGATCTCCTCGTCGGCGCGGACGGGCTCTGGTCCCGCGCGCGGAAGCTCTGCGGCCTGCCCTCGCCCTCGCGCTATTCCGGCAAGACCGCCTGGCGCACGCTGATCCCGCGCGAGGAAGCCCCCCTCTTCGCCCGCGAGCCGGATATTCATCTCTGGGTCGGCGCGAATGCCCATCTCGTCCATTACCCCGTCCGGGGCGGAGACGAGATCAATGTCGTCGCCATCATCGAGGATGACTGGCGCGAGGAAGGCTGGTCGGCACCGGGCAATCCGGATGTGCTGGCCGCACGCTTCGCCGGCTGGCATGCGCGCGCCCGCAGCCTGATCGCCGCCGCCGAGGGCTGGAAGCGCTGGGCGCTGGTCGACCGCGCGCCGGAGAGCCGCTGGTCCCGCGCCCGGATGACCCTTCTGGGCGATGCCGCCCATCCGATGATGCCCTTCCTCGCCCAGGGGGCCAGCCAGGCCATCGAGGATGCGGCCTGCCTCGGCTCGCTGCTGTCCGGTGCCGGGGCCGATCCGGCTTCGCTGGCGGCGGCCCTCGCCCGCTATGACCGGCTGCGCATTCCGCGGACGGCGCGGATCCAGAATGCGGCGCGCAGCCAGGGCCGGCTCTATCATGCCACCGGCCTGCAGGCCCGCCTGCGCGACGCCGCCCTGTCCGTCCTGCCGGGCGATGCCCCGCTCGAACGCTTCGGCTGGATCTACCGGCACGATGCCCGCGTCCCGGGAGCCTGACATGACGGAAGGATCGGGCGCACCCGGACAGACGGCGGAACAGATCCGGGAACGCCAGAACCGCATGAAGGCCATCCTGCTGATCCTGCTGGCCTTTGCCTGCTTCTCCGCGCTGGATGCCACGGCGAAATGGCTCTCGCCCCGGATCGGCGTGGTCGAGACGACCTGGGCCCGCTATCTCTCCAGTTTCCTGATCGTCTCGGTTTTCCTCAACCCATGGTCGAAGCCCGGGCTGATGCGCACCAGCCGGCCGATGCTGCAGGCCATCCGTTCGGCCACCCTGCTGGTCTCGACGGTACTGAACTTCATCGCCCTCCAATATCTGCAACTGGCGGAAACCACGACGATCCTGTTCCTGCAGCCCCTTCTGGTGGCCCTGCTCTCCGGCCCGCTCCTCGGCGAATGGGCCGGCCCGCGGCGCCTCGTCGCCATCGGCGTGGGCTTCATCGGCGTGCTGCTGATCACCCGCCCCGGCGCGGGCGGCATCCACTGGGCCGCCATCTTCTCCTTCCTCGGCGTGGGCGCCTATGCCGCCTATTCGATGATCACGCGCGTGCTGGCGGCGCATGATTCCTCCGAAACCACCATGTTCTACTCGGCCATTGCCGGCGTGGTCGTGCTGACGCCGATCATCCCCTTCATCTGGCGCATGCCGGCCGACGGACTGACGCTGGCGCTGATGGTGCTTGTCGGGTTCTGGGGCGCGCTCGGGCACTGGCTGCTTATCCTCGCCCACCGGCATGCCTCCGCCGCCACGCTCGCGCCGTTCCTCTACACGCAGATCATCTGGATGATCGGGCTTGGCTATTTCGTTTTCGGCGACCTGCCCGACATCTGGACCCTGGCCGGCGCCAGCATCGTCATCATGTCCGGCATCTACCTGTTCCATCGCGAGCGCGTGCGCCGCGTGACGCCTGGCGGGCCGTAAACATTCTGATTCACGAAATTTAAGTCAAAATGGCTGAATTCGCCCGATTTTGTAGGCATTCAGGACTGCAACTCTATCAGCTCCACGAAGTGTTAACGGCAGCATGCCTAGCGTGATCGTGTGGCATCGGAACGGCACGTCCGGATCCTGTGCCCGTGACGACAAGCCTGCAATGAATGCCTCGAATACCCGGCGTCAGAAGAACGCGCCGTCCACGACCCAGAAGGGAGCCGTCATGTCCGACAAACGCCGCGAACCCCGCAACACGTGCTATCTCCGCGCCGAGATCTACACCAGCACGGATGCTGCACCGCTGATCGCCGAAGCGCATGATATCTCGGACCATGGCATGCGGCTCAAGGTGCTGAATGCCCGGACGCTCCCGAACAAGTTCATGGTCTCGATCCCCCGGCGCCATATCCGGGAAATGGTCGAGGTCCGGCGCCGCAGCGAAGGCGAGGTCGGCGTCCTGATCCAGACGGTGGACCTGCCCAAGGCCGTTCGCAGCAGCCGCTGACCGACAACCCTGCTGGTGCGGACGGCGGGGCTCGAACCCGCACGGCCTTGCGGCCGAGAGATTTTAAGTCTCTTGCGTCTACCGGTTTCGCCACGTCCGCGCCGCGCCCGGTATAGTGGAGCCGGGCGCATCCGCAAGGCAATCCGCCTCAGATCATCGCGCGCATGGTCCGCGCCAGTTCCGCCGTCCCCACATAATCGACCTTGCCCGAGCCGAGCACCGGCACCGCCGTCACCACAAGGATGGCCCGCGGCATGAAAAGCTCGCTGATCCCCTCCTGCCGGCCATGCGCCAGCAGGGCGGCCCGGTCGGCATCCGGCCGGTCGGTGACCAGCACGATCTGCTCGCCCTTCTTGGCATCCGGCAGCGTGACGGCGACATGGGTCGCATCCGGCCAGAGCGCGGCAGCCTGGGCCTCGATCGCGGCCAGGGAAACCATCTCCCCGCCGATCTTGGCGAAACGCTTCGCCCGGCCGCGGATGATGATCTCGCCCGCGGCGCCGATCCCCACGATATCGCCGGTATCATGCCATTCGGAAGGGCGCGGCTGCAGCCGGCCCGGCTCCGAGGGCAGCATGTAGCCGAGCATCACATTGCCGCCGCGCACATGCAGCCGCCCGCCTTCCTCGATCCCCTCGACCTTCTCGAGCCGCCACTGGATGGCCGGGAGCGGCAGGCCGACCGAACCCGGCAGGTTGTTGCGCGGATGATTGCACGCGACGACCGGCGAGCATTCGGTGCAGCCATAGCCTTCGACGATCGCAGCCGGCAGATGGGACCAGAGCCGCCGCGTCTCGTCTTTCACCTTCTCCGCGCCGGAGATGACCAGCCGCAGCCCCTCGAGATCACCCGCATCCGCCGCACGGATATAGCCGAGCAGGAACGTATCCGTGCCGAAGAGCAGGGTAGAGCGCGTCTCGCCGACAAGGCGGGGCACCTGCTTGAAATGCAGCGGCGAGGGATAGAGCACGATCTTGTAGCCGGAGAGCAACCCGAACAGGGTTCCCGCCGTCAGCCCGAAGGAATGGAAGGCCGGAAGCGGGTTGAACACCACCTCGCGGGTCAGGAAATCCGCGCCATAGGCGGCGATCTGCTGCGCATTGGCGATCAGGTTCGCATGCGAAAGCACCACGCCCTTGGGTTCGCCTTCGGAGCCGGAGGTGAAGAGGATCACCGCCGTATCATCCGGGCCTTTCGTGCAGGAGCGCGCGGCAAACCCGGCGAGGCGGCTGCGGATCAGCCCGCCGATCTTGGCCGCGAGGCCGATACCCTTGCGGATATCCTCGAGATAGACGATCCGGCATTGCTCGCCGAGCCCGGCAACCAGTTCGTCCAGCTTGGCCGTGTCGACGAAACGGCGCGAGGTGACGATCGTGCCGAGTTCGGCCGTCCGGCAGGCGGAACGGAGGTTCTTCAGCCCGGCCGTGAAATTGAGCATGACCGGCACGCGGCCCTCGAACCACAGGCCGAACAACGTCACCACCATGCCGTTGACATTCGGCAGCAGGACGCCGATCCGACCGCCTTTCGGGGCGAAGGGCGAGAGCATGCGCCCGAGGATCAGCGCCCCGAGGACCAGCCGGTCGAAGCTGAGCGGCTGCCGCTCGGGATCTTCGAGCGCTTCCGCCGCCCCGCCGACTTTCCGCCGGGCGGCAAGCAGCGCCTCCGGCAGCGATCGGAACCGTTGAAAATGCGCATCCTTCCCCTGCCCTTCGGCAAGGATATCCCGGTCCAGCATGCTTCCCCCCTTTTTTTGGAGGATCATGCCGGCCCGGTCCCGGCTTGTCCACTCAGCCGCTGGCGCCGTCGGCAATCGGCGGCAGGAAGGCGTAACCCATATCCCAGGGGAAATAGATCCAGGTATCCTGGCTGACCTCGGTCACGAAGGTATCGACCAGCGGCCGGCCCTGCGGCTTGGCATAGACGGTGGCGACATGGGCCTTGGGCAGCATGTCGCGCACGACGCGCGCGGTCTTGCCGGTATCGACGAGATCATCGATCACCAGCACGCCCTTGCCGCCATCGGTTCCCGAGACAACGCTGTCGATGCCCTTGATGACCTCGAGGCCGCCCTGTTCGGTATAGCCGTGATACGAGGCGATGCAGACCGTCTCGATCATCCGGATTTCCAGTTCGCGCGCCACGATCGCCGCCGGCACCAGCCCGCCACGCGTGATGCAGACGATGGATTCGAAGGGGCCCGAACCGGCAAGGCGCCAGGCGAGGGCGCGGGCATCGCGGTGGAACTGGTCCCAGGAAACCGGGAAGGCCTTGGCCGGCAAGGCTTTGGGTGCGGGTTGCTGCATGGGATCCTCCCCTGTTCTGTTTCTCTTTTTTCGTATCAGATCGGTGCGGAATCGGCGCGCAGCCGGGCCAGCAGCGCCATCACATCCTGTTCCGCCAGCGCCAAGAGCCCCGCCTCGCGGGCGCGCAGCACGATCTGGTTGCGGAAGCTGCCCTGCGTGAAGGACGGATAGGATCCGATGCTCACCCCGGGATGCAGCCTGGCAATCTCGCCGAGTGCCGTGCCATAGATCCCCTCGGGCAGGCCGCCGGCATCGAGCGTCACCACCTGCATCCTGACCCCCGTCCGCAGGCGGGGGGCGACATTGTCGAGCATGGCCTGCATGATCGAGGGCACGCCGGCCATGACGATGACATTGCCGATCTGGAATCCCGGCGCCTTCGAGATCGGGTTCTCGATCAGCTCCGCGCCGGCGGGAATGCGGGCCATCCGGAGCCGGGCCTCGTTGAGATCCCCCTCGACATAGCGCTCGCGCAGCATGGCCACGGCGCGCGGATCATGGTCGATCGGCACGCCGCAGGCCCTGGCCACGCAATCGGCCGTGATGTCATCATGCGTCGGCCCGATGCCGCCGGTCGTGAAGAGATAGCTGTAGCGGTCCTTCAGCACCCGGATCGCGGTGACGATCTCCGCCTCGATATCCGGCACCACGCGGACCTCGCGCAGGTCGATGCCGATCGCCGTCAGATATTCGGCGATATAGCCGATATTCTTGTCCTTGGTCCGGCCGGACAGGATCTCGTCGCCGATGACCAGGAGGGCGGCCGTGACCGGATCGCTCATGCCTTCAGCTCCAGCAGATGGTTGTTCCGCGTACCGCCGATCGGGGCATAGCCGCGCTCGGCGAGGTAGGCGAGCAGGTCGAAGCTCCAGCGGTCCTCGCCCCGCTCGACAATGATCAGCCTGGGCCAGAGCGCGGCCGGCGCCTCGCCGAAAAACTGCTTGAGGATCATGTCCTCGGCGCCCTCCACATCGAGCTTCACCGCATCGATATGGCCGAACCCCTCCTCCTGCACGATACCGAGCAGCGTGCGGGCCGGCACCCGGACCTGCCGCGCATGGTCGGCGCTGACAATCTTCACGCTGGCCTCGCCCTTGTTGCGCGGATCGAGGAACAGGGTGATCTCGCCGTCGCGGTCAGCCACGGCCACGGCCAGCGCCTTGACGGTCCCGAACGGGTTGGCGCGGATATTGTAGATCAGCCGCTCGAAGACTTCCGGCTGCGGCTCGAAGGCGAGAATGCGCGCCCGCGCCCCGGCCTGGGCCGCGACGGCCAGCGCATAGCCGCCGATATTGGCGCCGATATCGAGGAAGACGAAATCGGGATGGAGCCGCGAGACGAGGAGCTTGCGTTCCGTTTCGTCGAAATCGCGCGGGGCGAAGAGGATCCGTTTCTCGCAGACATTGTTGTAGGGGTAGAGACGGAACCGTGCGCCGAGGGATTCCGCATCGACCGGCCGGCCATTGAGCCGCGAGATCGCGATGCGCCGGAGCAGGAAGCCCACGCGCTTGCCGAGCCAGTTCGCCGGCATGCTGCGCGTCCAGCTGAGGAGCGTCGCCACGAGGCCGCGGGCGGCGAAGGCGCCGAATTCGGAGGGCCCGGTTTCGGATGGGATGCGATCTGTCATGATGGCCGTCCTTAGCGAGCCTTCCGCAAAAAAGCGAGAGCGGAAAGCGCAATGCCACCCTGACGCGAAGCGCGCGCGGTGGATTTCGTTTTCACAACCCCTGCCCTCTTGGATCGGCGGACGAGTCCCGCTACATCTCGCGCCTGTCGCGGCTCCCTCCGGAGCGCGCCATTCGGGAACGCCACGCGCATGAACCTGCAAGCCGTCGAAGAGCCGGTCCGCCGGCAACCGGGCACGATCAAGCTGCATGGGCCGGAAGCCTTCGCCGCGATGCGCAAGGCCGGGCAGCTCACGGCAGAGGCGCTCGACATGCTGGTCGGCATGGTCCGGCCGGGCGTGACGACCGATGCGATCGACCGTGCGGTGTTCGAATTCGCCATGGATCACGGCGCCTTCCCGGCCACGCTCTGTTATCACGGCTATCCGCGTTCCTGCTGCACCTCGATCAACCATGTCGTCTGCCACGGCATCCCCGCGGACAAGCCGCTGCGCGACGGCGATATCGTCAATATCGACGTGACCCTGATCGTCGATGGCTGGCACGGCGATTCCAGCCGCATGTATGGCGTGGGCGATGTGCCCCGCCGCGCCATGCGGCTGCTCGAGATCACCCATGAATGCCTTGAGCGCGGCATCGCCGCCGTCCGCCCCGGCAACACGACCGGCCATATCGGCGCGGCGATCCAGCAATTCGCCGAGGCCGAGCGCTGCTCTGTCGTGCGGGATTTCTGCGGCCACGGGCTCGGCCTGCTCTTCCATGACGAGCCGAACATCCTGCATTACGGCCGCGCCGGCGAAGGCGTGCTCCTCAAGCCGGGAATGATCTTCACCATCGAGCCGATGATCAATCTCGGCCGCCCGCATGTGAAGATCCTGTCGGATGGCTGGACCGCCGTCACCCGCGACCGCTCGCTCTCGGCCCAGTTCGAGCATACGATCGGCGTCACGGAGACCGGCGTCGAGATCTTCACCCGGTCGCCCAAGGGCCTCGATTTTCCGGACCGCCCTGGGGCGCCCCTGCCCGCCATCCTATGACCGGCCGCAAACCGGGCCATGGCGGGCCGGGAATGGGCGAGGTGCCGCATTATCACGGCCACCGCCAGCGCCTGCGCGAGCGCTTTGCCCAGAATCGCGATCTCGTCCCCGATTACGAATTGCTGGAAATGATCCTCTTCCGCTCGATCGCCCGCGGGGATGTCAAGGGCATCGCCAAGGAACTGATCGCGCGGTTCGGATCCTTCGCCGAGGTGGTCGCCGCGCCGGCCGAACTGCTCCAGGAGACGAAGGGCGTCGGCCCGTCGATCGTCCATGACCTCAAGCTGATCGAGCAGGCAGCCCGCCGCGTCGCCCATGGCGATATCCGCCAGCGCCCGGTCCTCGCCTCCTATGCCGGTGTGGTCGATTACTGCCGCACCGCCATGGCCTTCGCGGAACGGGAAGAATTCCGCCTGCTCTTCCTCGACAAGAAGAACGGACTCATCGGCGACGAGGTGATGCAGCGCGGCACCGTGGATCACACGCCCGTCTATCCACGCGAGATCATCCGCCGCGCGCTGCAGCTCAATGCCTCGGCCGTCATCCTCGTGCATAACCACCCCTCGGGTGATCCTACCCCGTCCCGCGCCGATATCGACATGACGCGCGAGATCGTCGCCCTTGCCCAGCCTTTGGGCATAACCGTGCATGACCATCTGATTGTCGGGCGGAACGGGCATGCCAGTTTCCGCGCCCTGGGCTTGCTCTGACGGGGCAGCCAACCGCCAGGTCCCCCGGGACCGGCGCTGCGGATTCCGGCTCGACCGGACGAGAATCCGGGGTCGGAAACCTCCTATTCACTTTCTTCGCGCATTCTCCGGCCTGCGAGTAAAGCGTTTGTTGAGTTGAGTTCCCTGGATGAAAATTGTGCCGCCCCGCGCCCAGAAGGGACAGGGAGCCTCTCTTTCCATTGTGCCGATTTTCCTCCTGGTCCTGTGTGTCATGGGCTCGATGGCGCTTGTGGCCAACCGCGCCGCGGAGCGCCAGCAGGCCTATGAACTCGACCGCGAGCGCCGGCAGATCGCCCAGACCCTGAGTTTCGAGGCCGAAAGGCTGATGACAACCGTCTCGCGGGACGAGGCGCTGGGCGAATTGTTCCAGGTCGAACGCCAGCGCGATCGCGCCGAACGGATCCTCGCTGGACTCAACCGGCGGCAGGCAACCGATTTCGCCATGCTGATCAACCGCATGGAAGGCGAGATCGTGGCCGAGGCCGGGGATGCCGAGAGCTTCGACCAGCGGCGCGGCTTCCTGCGCCAGTTCATCGAGAACAGCCGGCTGCGCGGCCTCGATGCAAGCACCCTCGGCATCGGCCGGGAGGCGCGGTCCGTCCAGGACGGCACCCATGTGATCAACCTCGCCTCGGTTCCGATCGGGCGCAATCATGTGCTGGTCGTCACCCGCGCCTTGGGCGCGAACGGCTTCAGGCGCCTGTCCAGCATGCTGGCCATTCCCAATCTCCGCGCCGTCCCCGGCACGCCGACGGTCGAGACCAGCTATGCCATTCCCAATCTCGGCGGCACCGAGCAGTTGGCCATCGTCTGGAGCCCCAGCCGCTTCGCGGCGGATACCCTCGCCGATCTGGCCTTCTACGGGCTGTTTGCCTCGATCGCGATCGGGATCATTTCCATCTTCCTGATCAAGCGCATGCAGGCCTCGACCGCAGCCATCCTCAAGCGCGAGGCCAAGGCGAGCCACGAGGCCCGGCATGACCCGCTTTCCGGCCTGCCGAACCGCGCTGTCTTCTGCGAGAAACTGGCCGAGAACATCGACGATCTCGTCAACCGCGACACCAATATTGCGGTGCTGCTGCTCGATCTCGACAAGTTCAAGGATGTCAACGACACCTATGGCCACGCGGCCGGCGACAAGGTCATCGTCGATTTCGGCACCCGCGTGAAACCGCTGCTCAAGCAGACGGACCTCATCGCCCGGCTCGGCGGCGACGAATTCGCCATCCTGCAGACGGGTATCCACTCGCATCTCGAGCCCAGCCGCCTGGCCCAGGCGATCATCGACGCCACCAACAAGCCCTTCACGATGGACGGGGCCCAGATGCGCATCGGCGTGACCGTCGGCATCTCGATCTCGCCGGATGACGGCACCGACGTAGCCACGATCCTGCGCGCAGCCGATACCGCTCTGTATCGCGCCAAGAACGAGGGCCGCAACCGGTTCGCGCTCTACGAGCACCGGATGACCGAATCCGAGCGGATCCGGAAGCTCGTCGACGACGAATTGCTCCGCGCCATCGAGAATGACGAGCTGACCCTCGCCTATCAGCCGCAGGTCCATGCCGATACCGCCCGCATTGCCAGCGTCGAGGCTCTTGTCCGCTGGCGGCACCCCACCCATGGGCTGATCGCGCCCGGCGTCTTCATCGCCGCCGCCGAGGAACGCGGCCTTATCGTGGCGCTCGGCGAATGGGTCATGCGCCGCGCCTGCCAGGATGCCGCCCGCTGGCCGGGCCTGCGCGTCGGCGTCAATGTCTCGGCACTGCAATTCCGCCAGGCCAATTTCGTGCAGGATGTCAATCGCATCATGCGCGAGACCAATCTCGAATCCGGACGGCTGGAAATCGAACTGACCGAGAGCGTGCTCGTCGAGGATGCCGATCAGGCCGAAGCCGCGATGATGGAACTGCGTGCCATCGGCGTGAAGTTGGCACTGGATGATTTCGGCACCGGCTATTCCTCGCTGATCTATCTCAGACGCTTCGCCTTCGACAAGATCAAGATCGACAAGTCCTTCCTCGACTCGATGGAAGCCACCGGCGAAAGCGCGATCCTCGTCCATTCGGTGGTCCATCTCGGCCGGGCCCTGGGCCTCGAGGTCACGGCGGAAGGCGTCGAGACCGAGGAGCAGCGCCGCTTCCTGCAGGCCGTCGGATGCCATTTCCTGCAGGGATTCCTGTTCTCGAAACCGGTGCCGGCGGAAACGATCGATGCGTTGCTGGCCGCCGAGCGCGCCGCGGATGACGGGCGCCATACGCCGAACGCTGCCTGATCAGCGAAAGCCGAACAGCCTCGGCAGGAAGACAAAGAACTTCCACAGGATGAGGTAGGTCAGCGACACGGTGAAGATGAGCGCAAGCAAGGCCGCGACCGCCGCGACCAGCATCACCAACCCGTCCCGCTCGACCATGGCCAGCCCGACCAGGATCACCGCGATCCCCGGCGGAATTCCGCCGATGAAGGGAATCGGCGACATCAGGCAGACAGCCATCACCATGACGAGGGCACCGATGGCCCGCTGGGCCTGGATATCGGTCAGGGGCAGCAGGCGCGGCCGCATCACGCGCTCGAACCAGCGCAGGGTCGGCTCGGATTTCACGAGGACATTCTGGAGGTCCCGGCGCTTGATGCGGCGCTGCGCCAGCCAGCGCGGCAGCACCAGCGCGTCATGCCCGCGCAGCATCTGCAGCGCGACCACGCCGACAATCACGCCGCAGAGGATGGGCAGGCCGGGGACCGGCAGCAGGTTGGGCAGGCCGAACAGCACCAGCACGATCCCGAACGAGCGCTTGCCGAGCAGGGCAACCAGATCCCCCAGCATCGGCGTCGGATCATCGGTATCGCCCTTGCCCCGGACCGTCTCGGCGAGCACATCGGAAATGCGGGCCGAGAACGGCTTCATACGGACGTCACCACGCAAGGGAAAACCTCGCACGCTCTTACGGCGATTGGACCGGAAAGAAAAGGGGAAGTCCGGATTCAACCTCTCCTTGGTGGCCATCCGGAAATAGGTGTTTATTCCTAGATTTCCCATTTCCTTCGGGAATACCCATGGTCCGGATCCCGCGCCCTGCCCCTGCCCCTGCCTTGGCCACTGGCCTGCTGCTCGCCCTGCTCCTGGTGGCGTGCCTGTCCATCGCCGTCCCGGCGGCACGCGGCGCCGTGGCGGAAGCGGGCCTGCCCGGTCATTCCCGGGCCGGGCCTGCCCCCGCGAACCCGGCTGCCGGCCCCGCATCGGAAGCCTTCTGGCCCCTTGCCGGCATGGCGCAGGCATCCCCTCCCTCCCTGCCGGCCGGCCTGTCCCTGCCCTTCAGCCAGACGGGCGACCTCTGGTTCCGCCCGGAACCGGCGCGCACCCGGCTGGCCATCGGCCTTGCCACCGAAGGCAGGCATCTGGTTCTGGCAACCGACTGGCGCCACAGCCTGTCCGGTTCGCTGGACCGGGCGGGGTGGTTCCTCGCCATGGTCAGCCAGATGCGGCCGGGCGGTTCCGCCAGCGCCGGCCAGCCCCGCTTCCTGCAGCAGCGCCTGGCGATCGGGCGGACATGGCGGCAGGCCGGACATCAGCTCACGCTCCAGGCCGGCTTCTCCCGGGTCGGACTCGATGAAACAACCATGGCGCTGACCGGCCGGGCAAGCCGGCTGGGCATGATGGCCGGGGCGCAGATCTGGCTCGACTGGCCGGAACGGGGCCCGGCCGGCCTGCGCTTTGCCCAGCTCGCCCTCGAAGCGGACCGCGCGCGTGACGGAATCGGCGCGATCGCGCGGATCGGCTTCGGCCTCGGTGCGTCGGGCCTTGCGCTGGGGCCGGAACTTCTCGCCTCGGCCGGCGCGCGCTGGCGCCTCGGCCCGCTCACCTATCGCCACCCCTATCGCCATCTGCGGATCGGCGCCCATGCCTCGGGCCTTCGGCTCGGCCAGGCAAGCCTTACCCTCTCGGGCGGCGCGATCCTCGGCAGCCGGGAGAGGCCGCGCCCCTATGCGGCACTCGGCCTTTCCCTTGCCTATTGAGCCGGGCTCAACCCGTCGAGAAAGGCAACCGACTCGGCCACGATCTCCGCCCGGCGGGCCGGCGCCATTTTTGCCAGCGTCCGGTAGGGCATGGCCATGCGTGGATTGCCGGCAAGGCGCGTCTCGTTGGTGATCAGGAAGTTCCAGTAGAGATAGTTGAACGGGCAGGCCTCCGGGCCGCTCTTCACCGCAGGGTCATAGCGGCAGCCAGTGCAGTAATCGCTCATCCGGTCGATATAGGCGCCGGAAGCCGCATAGGGCTTCGAGGCCAGCAGTCCGCCATCGGCGAAAAGCGCCATGCCATGGGTGTTGGGCAATTCCACCCATTCATAGGCATCGGCATAGACCAGCAGGTACCATTCCTCGACCGCCTTCGGCGCAAGGCCCGCCAGCAGCGCGAAATTGCCGGTCACCATCAGCCGCTGGATATGGTGGGCATAGGCGTTCCGGGCCGTCGCCTGCACCACCTCGGCGAGGCAGCGCAGATCGGTCTCGCCGGTCCAGTAGAAATCCGGCAGCGGGCGATGCGCCGCGAGCGCATTGGTCTCGGCATAGCCCGGCATTTCCAGCCAGTAGAGACCGCGCACATATTCCCGCCAGCCAAGGATCTGGCGGATGAACCCTTCCACCGCATTGAGCGGCGCCCGCCCCTCGAGCCATGCCCGCTCGGCCGCGAGGCAGAGCTCGCCGGGCAGGATCAGGCCGAGATTGAGCGCCGGCGCGAGCAGGGCGTGATGCACGAAATCCTCGCCCCGCTTCATCGCATCCTGGTAATCGCCAAACCAGGGCAAGGCATCGGCGATGAAATGGTCGAGCGCCTCCAGCGCCTGTTCCCGCGTCACCGGCCAGCCGAAGCCGTCGAGGCTGCCGAAATGCCCGCCGAACCGGGCCTCCACCACAGCCATGACATCGCGCGTCACCCCGTCCGGCGGGAAACGCAGGCGCGCGGGCAGGCGATGGCCGGCCGGCAGGGCCTTGCGGTTTTCCGCGTCGAAATTCCAATGTCCGCCAACGGGATGATCCCCCTCCATCAGCAGCCCGGTCTTGCGCCGCATCTCCCGGTAGAAAAACTCCATCCGGTAGGTCTTCCGCCCCTCCGCCCAGCGCGCGAAATCCTCGATCCGCGCAAAAAAGCGCGTATCCGGGCGGATCTCCACCGGCGGGCCGAGCGTTTCCGCCCAGTCGCGCATCATCTCCAGCACGCGCCATTCGCCCGGCTCGGTGAGGATAACCGCCTCGGGTCGGTGCCGTTCGACCGCCCGCCGAAGCGCGGCATCGAGCGAGCCGGGATTGTCCGGATCCTCGATCCGCCAATACTCGACCGTCAGGCCCTCCGCGCGCAGCGTCCCGGCAAAATGCCGCATGGCCGAGAAGACCATCACCAGCTTCTGCTTGTGATGCCGCACATAGGTGGCCTCGCTGGCCACTTCCGCCATGAGGATGCGGTCCCGCGCGGGGTCAAACCCCTCCAGCGCGCTGATCGACCGGCTGAGCTGGTCGCCCAGCAGCAGGACGAGCCGGCTCATGGCCTGGTCCCCCGATTTGCGGCCTCGCGGCTGCGGCGGGCTTCGGCCCGGCAGCGATCCGAGCAGAACCGGACCTCGTCCCACACCTTTTCCCATTTCTTCCGCCAGGTGAAAGGCCGGCCGCAACAGGCGCAGGGCTTTTCCGGCAGATGGGCCTTCTTCACGCCGCGCGGCATGGCTTTTCCAGCCTCAGCCCTTGGTGCGCAGCCGCGAGCGGCCGCCATCCACCGCCATGACCTGGCCGGAAATCCAGCTGCTTTCGTCACTGGCCAGGAAGGTGGCGAGATTGGCCACATCCTCGGGCTGGCCAAGGCGCGGCAGCGCATGAAGATCAGCGATGGCCTTGGCCATCGCTTCGTTGCCGGTGAGCGCCGCGGCCATCTTCGTCCGCGTCAGCGAGGGCGCGATGCAATTGACCCGGATGCGCGGCGCCAGTTCCGCCCCGAGGGCGCGGGTCAGCCCCTCGACCGCCCCCTTGGCCATGGAAACCGAGGCATGGGCGGAAAAGCCCTGAGCCACCGCCACGGTGGAGAAGAGCACGATCGAGGCCGCCTCGCTGCGCTTGAGCGCCGGCAGGAGCGCCTGCACCGCCCGGGCCGCGCCCAAGGCGTTGAGCGTGAAATCCCCGAGGAAATCGGCATCGTTCAGGCGGTTGACCGGCTTGAGATTGATCGAGCCCACGGCATAGACCAGCGCATCGACCGGCCGGTCGCCGAGGGCCGCCGCCAGCTCGGCAAAATGCGAAGGCTCGCGGGCATCCCCTGCCGTGAACCCGGCGCCCAGTTCGCCAGCCAGCGCCTCGAGCCGGGCAGCATCGCGCCCCGCCAGATGCAGCGCATAGCCCTTTGCCTTCAATCCCCGTGCCGTGGCCGCGCCGATCCCGCCGGTGCTGCCGAAAATCACTGCCGTCTTGTCCATGGAAACGTCGATCCCTGCCGCGCGGCTTCCGCGCCTGCCGGGCTTACGCAGGAAGCGCCCCCGCCGGACCACCCCGGCGGAAGGAAAGCGCGGGGCCCTAGCCGCCCGCCGCCTCGAGCGCGGCGCGCGTGTCGAAATCCGCGAGAATGCCGGGATCCTCGACCGGCACTTCGGCCACCCGGTCGCGCCGGGACTCCAGCAGGCGCCGTGCGCCCTGGTCGCCCGTCAGCGTCAGCAGGTCACCGAAAAGGCTGCGCCGGACCAGCACCGGATTGCCCCATTGCCCGCGATGCACCGGCACGAAAGCCTCCTGCCCCGGCTGCTCCAAGGCCTGTTGCGCCAGCCGTTGCAGCGTCTCCGGCCGGAGCCTCGGCATGTCGCCCAGCACGACGAAGGCGGCCTCTGTCTCTGCAGGCAGGGCACCGAGCCCGGCCCGCAGCGAGGAGGCAAGCCCCTCGCGGTAATCCGGATTTTCCACCAGCTGGAATTCGGGCCCGGCCGCCAGTGCCTGCACGGCGCCGGCCTCATGCCCGGTCACCACGATGACAGGCCCCTGCGCAGCGGCCCGGGCCACGTCCAGCACATGGGCCAGCATCGGTCGCCCCTCGAAGAGGGCAAGGAGCTTGTTCTCCGTGCCGAACCGGGTCGAGCGCCCGGCCGCCAGCACGATGATGCCGAACGCCGCCGGACGGCCCGGCCTGGCCTCGCCGGCCCGAGGCTGCGGCCGGGAGACGATTTCCATCAGCAGCCCGCCCGTGCCCATGCGCTGCAGGTCACGCCCGGTCACGGGGAGATCGGCGCAGAGCCGCGCCAGCACCCAGTCGAACCCGTTCTCGCGCGGGGACCGCGCGCAGCCCGGGGCGCCGATCACCGGGCGGCCGCGCCATTCCGCGAGCATCAGCAGGTTGCCGGGATCCACCGGCATTCCGAGATGGACGAGCCGCCCGCCCTGCGCTTCGATGGAGGCAGGGATCACATCGCGCCGGTCGGCGATCGCCGCTGCGCCGAACACGATGAGAATGTCGAAACCGGCCGGATCGAGCCCGGCAAGGCTGGCCTCCAGCGCCTCCTGGCGATGCTCGGTCCGCGCTTCCGCGACCAGCCGGCTGCCGAGCGCGGCCAGCCGCTCCTCCATGACCCGGCGGGTCTTGTCGATGACGCTTTCCTTCAGGCCCGGCAGGCGCAGCGACAGCATGGCCACGCGCTTTGGCTGAAACGGCGCGACGCGGATGGCACCGCCAGCCAGATGCCGCTGCCCGGCCGCGACCAGCGCGCCAGGCACGGCAAAGGGGATGATCTTGATCGTCGCCACCATCTCGCCCGGAACCACCCGGCGGAAGGCGGGCAAGGTGGCGAGGGTGAGATCGGGATCGATCATGTTGAAGGCGTCGATCGCGGCCGGGTCCGGCAGGAAAAGCCCTGCTTCGGTGGCGAAGAGATTGGCCCGCCCCGTGAAGGCCGGGTCCGCGCGCAGGCCCGGGCCCAGCGCGGCCTCGGCCAGGTGCGCGGCGGCGGCATCCTCCGACAGGTCGCCCGGATCCAGCCGTGCGATCGTCACTTCCGCCACCCCGGCCGCAGCGAGGGCACGGCAATCCGGCCCGTCCAGCGGATGGCCCTTGCGGAAGGCGATCTCGCCCGTCCGGACCTGATGCGCCAGCACGGCACCCTCCGCCTCGAGGACCGGAACCCGCCCGAAGAACATCAGCTGCGCCGTCGCTGGCGTTGCGTGCCGATGATCTCGGCCAGGATCGACACGGCGATCTCGGCGGGGCTGACCGCGCCGAGATCGAGGCCGATCGGGGCGCGGATCCGCGCGAGATCGCCTTCGGTAAACCCGGCCGCTGCCAGCCGCTCCAGCCGTCTGGCATGCGTCTTCCGGCTGCCCAGCGCGCCGATATAGAAGCACTCCGCCCGGAGCGCGAGCGTCAGCGCCGGGTCGTCGATCTTGGGATCATGCGTCAGCGCGACAAAGGCGGTGTAGCGGTCCGGCCTGAGCGGTGACAGCGCCACATCCGGCCATTCCGCGATGAGCCGCACATTCGGAAAGCGCTCCGGCGTGGCAAAGGCCTCGCGCGGGTCGATCAGCGTGCAGTCAAGCTCGACCAGCCGCGCCATCTCCGCCAGCGCCTGGCTGATATGCACCGCCCCGATCACGATCAGCCGCACGGGCGGCACATGGACATCGATGAAGAAGGTCCGGTCGCCGGCCACCGCCTTCGTGGATTTGCCGGTCCGGAACGCTTCGGCCAGCAGCTCGGCGGCCGGGTCCGCCGCCAGGCTCTCCGGCGTCACCAGCCGGGCGGCGCCGCTCTCGAGATCGGTGACCAGCGCCACCGCCTCGCGGGCGGCGCGATGGCGGTTCAGGGCGGAGAGAAGGGCGAGATCCACGGGGCGGCCTCAGGTCACGGGGACGACATGGACGGCGATCCGCCCGCCGCAGGACAGGCCGACGCGCCAGGCCGTCTCGTCCGCCACGCCGAATTCGAGCAGTTTCGGCACCCCGCTGGCGATGACATCGATCGCCTCCGTCACCACCGCACCCTCGACGCAGCCGCCGGAAACCGAGCCGAGGAAATTCCCCTCCCCGTCAATGACGAGATGCGAGCCGACCGGCCTCGGTGCCGAGCCCCAGGTTTCCGTGACGGTGGCCAGCGCGACGCCGCGCCCGGCCTGCCGCCACGCCTCGGCGGCAGCGAGGATTTCGCTTTCGGTGGCAAGCCCACCCGACAGGCTGTCGCTCATGGTCCCTCCCGGAGGTAGCGGCGCGGATCCGCACCCGCGCCTTGGCCGGCGGCGAGCGCCTGGCACAGATCGGCCATGGCGTTCAGGCTATGACAGGTGCGGAATTCGTCAACATGCGGCAGCATCGCCCGGATGCCCGCCGCCTTCGCCTCGAACCCGTCGAAGCGCAGCAACGGATTGAGCCAGATCAGCCGCCGGGCCGAGCGCCGGAGACGCGCCATTTCCCGCGCGAGATCCGGCCGGATTTCCCGCTCCAGCCCGTCGGTGATCAGCAGTACCACCGCGCCGCCGCTCATCACCCGGCGCGCCCAGCTTTTGTTGAACCGCTCCAGCGTCTGCCCGATCCGGGTGCCGCCATCCCAGTCCCGCACCATCCGGCCGGCGCCGCGCAGGGCAAGATCCGGGTCCTTCGTGCTCTTCAGCGCATGGCTGACATTGGTCAGCTCGGTGGCGAAGGTGAAAGCCGAGACCCGCCGCCCGGTTTGCGCCAGGGCATGCAGGAAATGCAGGAAGATCCGCGAATACTGGCTCATCGAACCGGAAATGTCGCACAGGGCGACGAGCGGCGGCACCTTCTCCGCCCGCGCCCGGAACCGCAATTCGAACGCATCCCCGCCGGCCCGGAGGCTTGCGCGCATCGCCCGCCGCGGATCGGGCCGATTGCCATGCGGATCGGCCACGAAACGCCGCGTCTTCACATGCTGGAGCGGCATGACCAGCCGCGCCACCTCGCGCCTGGCCTCGGCCAGTTCAAGCGCCGACATCCCGTCGAAATCGCGGCTGCGGAACAGCTCGACATCCGAAACGGTGAGCCGGGAATCGAGATCCACCCGCTCGCGCTCGGGCTGGTCCTCCGGCGGCTTCGGCTGGAACAGCGCCTCGGTCAGCCGGCGCAGCGCCTCCTCGCGCTTCGAATCCGGATCGCCCGGCGCCACCGGCATCATCGTGGCCATCATCTTCTCGAGCAGGGCCCGCCGCCGCCAGAACAGGCGGAAAGCCTGGTCGAACAGGTCCGCATCCTGCCGCCGCTTGACGAAGACCGCCTCCAGCGCCGCCCGGAACTCGTCCCGATGGCCGATCCCGATCGCCTCGATCGCCGCCACGGCATCGAGCATTGCTCCCGGGCCGACCGCCATGCCGGCCTGCCGCAGGGCGCGGCCGAAAAAGGCGACATTCTCCGCGAGATGGCCGCCGGCAGGCTCCATCACAAACCCGCTTTCACCTGGTCGAGGATCTCCTTGGCGCGGCTGCCCTGCAGCTTCACGATATCGTCCTGGTATTTCAGCAGCACGCCGAGCGTGTCGGAGACGAGGGCCGGGTCGAGCGCCACGGCATCAAGCTCCACCAAAGCGGTGGCCCAGTCGAGCGTCTCGGCGACGCCGGGCACCTTGAACAGGTCCTCCTGCCGGATCGCCTGGACATAGGCGACAATCTGCTTCGAGAGCTGCGCCGGCACCCTCGGCGCCTTGGCCTTGAGGATGGCGAGTTCGCGCGCGGTATCCGGGTAATCCACCCAATGATAGAGGCAGCGACGCTTGAGCGCGTCATGCACCTCGCGGGTGCGGTTCGAGGTGATGATGACGATGGGCGGCGCCGGCGCCCGGATCGTGCCGAGTTCGGGGATCGTCGCCTGGAAATCCGAGAGGATCTCGAGCAGGAACGCCTCGAAGGCCTCGTCGGTGCGGTCGAGCTCGTCGATCAGCAGCACCGGCGGCCCGGCGGGATCGGCCTCCAGCGCCTGCAGCAGGGGCCGCTTGACGAGAAAGCGTTCGGAAAACACATCGGCCGCAAGCTTGGCCCGGTCATGCTCGCCGGAAGCCTCGCCGAGGCGGATCGCCATCATCTGGCCGGCATAGTTCCATTCATAGAGCGCCGCAGCGCTGTCGAGCCCTTCATAGCATTGCAGCCGGATCAGCTTGCGCCCCAAAGCCCGGGCCAGCACCTTGGCAATCTCGGTCTTGCCGACGCCGGCCTCCCCCTCGAGAAAAAGGGGTCGGCCGAGCCGCAGCGCGAGAAACAGCACGGTCGCAAAGCCGCGATCCGCGACATAGGATTCGGCGCGAAGCAGATCGAGCGTGGCATCGATCGAGGCAGGCGCGTGGATCATCGACGGGTCCCCCAGAAAAACCAGACCGCGACCAGCGCGATCGACACCGCCAGCAGGCGGCGCACCAGCCGCTCGCGCGGCCCCTCCACGAGATAGGGCCGCAGGGCGGCGGCGAACAGCACGATCATGGCATGGACCGCCGTGGCCACAATGACATAGATCAGCACGAGCAGCAGGGTCTGCCCCGTGACGGCACCCGCTTCCGGCGTGAGGAAGAGCGGCAGCACGAGCACATAGAAGGCAGCGGCCTTCGGATTGAGCAGGTTGGTCACAAGCGCCCGCCGGAAGGCCTGGCTTGCGCCGGACCCGCCCCCGCTCTCCTCGCCGGCCCCGCGCCAGGCTTCCCAGGCGAGGTACAGCAGGAAGGCGGCCCCGCCATAGCGCAGCCCGTCATAGGCCACGGGGACGGTCTGGATCAGGGTTGCAAGGCCGAACATCGAGGCCAGGCCGATCCCCGCCAGGCCCAGCATGACGCCGGCAACCGCGGCCAGCCCGGTGCGCCGTCCTTCCGCGAGAGCGAGCGTGGCGAGATAGGCCATGTTCGGACCGGGTGTCAGCTCGATCAGGAGGGAGGCGAGGGCAAATTCCAGAACGCGCACGCTGACCTGTCTCCGGATGCCGCCCGTTGCAAAGGCGTCATATTGATGTTCTATGTCTGTTCTCGCCCAACCAGCAAGGAGATTGAACAATGAACACGAAGGAAACCGCAATCGCTTTCGCCGCGATGCTGAAGGACGGCAAGCATATCGAAGCCGCCGCACAGTTCAACGCGCCCGATATTGCCAGCTTCGAAGCCATGGAAGGCCCGATGGCGGCGTGTCACGGTGCCGAAGCCGTGAAGGCCAAGAGCGACTGGTGGTATGCCAACCATGAGGTTCATTCTGCCGAGACAGATGGCCCCCTGATCAACGGTGACCGGTTCCTGATGCGGTTCTCGATGGACATCACCTCGAAAATGACCGGCCAGCGCCTGCAGATGGAAGAATTCGGCCTCTACACCGTGCGTGACGGCAAGATCGTCGAGGAGCGGTTCTTCTATCCCACCGCCTGAGGGAAAGGCCGGCCGGATCGGTTCCGGCCGGCCCTGTCCGGCCTCATTTCGCCGTGGCGCCCGTGACAGCCCGGCGCGCCATGACGCCGATGAGATGGCTGCGATATTCCGCCGAGGCATGGATATCGCTGTTCAGATCCTTCGCCGCCGGATTTGTGATGCCGTCGAGCGATTTGGCGTTGAAGCGCTTGCCGAGCGCCGCTTCGGCCTCCGTCCAGCGGAACACGCCATCCGAGCCGGCGCCGGTCACGGCGACGACAACCGACGAGCCCTTCTTGCCGACGGCCACGCCGACCATGGCGTAGCGCGAGGCCGGGTTGCGGAACTTCGCATAGGCGAATTTCGCCCCGATCGGCACGATCACTTTCGTGATGATCTCGCCCTCGTCGAGCGCGGTCGAGAACATGCCGGTGAAGAATTCCGCCGCCGGCATCTTCCGCCGGTTGGTGACGATGGTGGCGCCGAGCGCCAGCAGCCCGGCAGGATAATCGGCCGCCGGATCATTGTTGGCGATCGAGCCGCCGATCGTGCCCTTGTGGCGGACATGCGGATCGCCGATGCCGCCGGCCAGCGCGGCAAGGCCCGGCAGGGCCGCCGTGACAAGCGCGGAGGTGGCCACCTCGGCATGGCTGGTCATCGCGCCGATCACGAGGTTGCGGCCCTTCTGCTCGATCCCGGCCAGTTCGGGCACGCCCGAAAGGTCGATCACGGCAGACGGGCTGGCCAGACGCTGCTTCATGGTGGGAAGCAGGGTCTGCCCGCCGGCGAGGATCTTCGCATCCCCCAGCTTGCCGACAAGGCTGTTGGCCTGGCGGAGCGTGGCGGGACGATGGAAATCGAAGGCATACATGGTGGATCTCCTGAATTCAGAGCGGCAGTCGGGATTTCGCCATCGGCCGTCTTCTCTGCGACCGCCGATGGCCCGCTGCCCGTTGCCCGACTTATTCCGCGGCCTTGGCGAAGCTGGCCCGAGCGGCCAGCCACACGGCCTGCGGTGTCGCAGGCATGGCGATGTTCTCGTGCCCGAGCGCATCGGTGACGGCATTCATCACCGCCGCCGGCGCGGCAATCGCCCCGGCCTCGCCGCAGCCCTTGATCCCGAGCGGGTTCGACGGGCACGGCGTGGTCGTGTGGTCGACCCGGAAGGACGGCAGGTCATCGGCGCGCGGCATGGTGTAATCCATGTAGCTCGCGGTCAGAAGCTGGCCGTTCGCGTCATAGACGGCGCCTTCGAGCAGCGCCTGGCCGATCCCCTGGGCGATCCCGCCATGCACCTGCCCTTCCACGATCATCGGGTTGATGATGACGCCGAAATCATCCACCGCCGTCCATTTGGCGATGGTGGTGACGCCGGTATCCGGATCGATCTCGACCTCGGCGATATGCACGCCCGAGGGGAAGGTGAAGTTGGTCGGGTCATAGAAGGCCCCCTCCTTCAGCCCCGGCTCGAGCTGCTCGCCGGTGAACTTGTGGGCGACATAGGCCTGCAGGGCGACCGAGGCGAAATCGACCGACTTGTCGGTGCCCTTCACCGAGAACTTGCCGTCCTTGAAGTCGATATCGGCCTCGGCGGCTTCCAGCACGAAGCTGGCGACCTTCTTGGCCTTGGCCTCGATCTTGTCGAGGGCCTTGACGATGGCGGACATGCCCACCGCACCCGAGCGCGAGCCATAGGTGCCCATGCCCATCTGCACCTTGTCGGTATCGCCATGGACGATCGCGACATTCTCGATCGGGATGCCGAGCCGCCCCGCCACCAGCTGGGCGAAGGTGGTCTCGTGGCCCTGGCCATGGCTGTGCGAGCCCGTCAGCACTTCCACCGTCCCGACCGGGTTGACGCGCACCTAGGCCGATTCCCAGAGGCCGACGCCGGCCCCGAGCGAGCCCACCGCCGCCGACGGCGCGATGCCGCAGGCCTCGATATAGGCCGAATAGCCCAGGCCGCGGAGCTTGCCGGCCTTGGCGCTCTCGCGCTTGCGGCGGGCAAAGCCCTTCACGTCATGGATCTCCATCGCCTTCGCCAGCGAGGCGTTGTAGTCGCCCGTGTCGTAGCACATGATCACCGGCGTCTGGTGCGGGAAGGACTTGATGAAGTTCTTCTTGCGGAACGCCGCCGGATCCATGCCCAGCTCGCGCGCCGCCACTTCCATCAGCCGCTCGATCACGAAGGTGGCTTCCGGGCGGCCGGCACCGCGATAGGCATCGACCGGCGCGGTATTGGTGTAGACCGCCTCCACCTCGCCGTAGATGGCGGGGATATTGTACTGCCCCGACAGGAGCGGCACATAGAGATAGGTCGGAACCGAGGAGGCGAAGGTCGAGAGATAGGCGCCGAGATTGGCCCGGGTCTTCACATGAAGCCCGAGGATCCTGCCATTCTCGTCGATCGCCATCTCGGCATGGGTGAGATGGTCGCGGCCATGGGCGATGGCGAGGAATTCCTCGGTCCGGTCGGCCACCCATTTCACCGGCCGTCCGACCTTCTTGGCCGCCCAGACGCAGATCGTCTCCTCGGCATAGATGAAGATCTTCGACCCGAAGCCGCCGCCGACATCCGGCGCGATCACGCGGAGCTTGTGCTCCGGCGCGATGCCGATGAAGGCGGAGAGGACCAGCCGCGCGACATGCGGGTTCTGGCTGGTCGTGTAGAGCGTGAAGGCTTCCTCGCCGGGATTGTAGTCCCCGATCGCCGCCCGCGGCTCCATCGCGTTGGGAATGAGGCGGTTGTTGACGAGGTCGATCCTGGTGACGTGCTTCGCCTTCTTGAAGGCGGCCTTCATGGCGGCCTCGTCGCCCAGATGCCAGTCATAGACCTGGTTGTCCGGGGCGGCATCATGGATGGCCGGGCTGCCCTTCTTCGTGGCGGAGGCGAGGTCGACCACCGGCTTCAGCGGTTCGTAATCGACGGCAATGGCTTCCGCTGCGTCACGCGCCTCGGCCAGGCTCTCGGCGATCACCACGGCGACATGGTCGCCGACATAGCGCACCTTGCCCACGGCCAGCGCCGGATGGGCGCCGGCCTTCATCGGCGTGCCGTCCTTCGAATGGATCATCCAGCCGCAGATCAGCCCGCCGACCTTGTCCGCCTCGATATCGGCGCCGGTGAAGATACCGACGACGCCCGGCATGGCAGCCGCTTTGGCGGTATCGATCTTTTTGATATTCGCATGCGCATGGGGCGAGCGCAGGAAAAAGGCATGGGTCTGCCCGGGACGGTTGATATCGTCGGTATAGTTGCCCTTGCCGGTGATGAAACGGAAATCTTCCTTGCGCTCGACGCGCGCACCAATTCCGGTGCCAGCCATGGTGTTCCCTCCTGATTTTCTGGGCATTGGGCAATGGGCGGCCGGCAACGGATATCGCCTCGACCGCCGACTGCCTTGTTCCGGTTGCCCTTCTTATTCGGCCGCCACCTTCATGCCGCCCATCGCGGCCGCGCCGGCCTGGATGGCCTTGACGATGTTGTGGTAGCCCGTGCAGCGGCAGATATTGCCCTCGAGTTCGTGCCGGATCGTCTCTTCCGAGAGATCGGTGCCGAGGCGGTTCACCATGTCGATCGCGGCCATGATCATGCCCGGCGTGCAGAAGCCGCATTGCAGGCCGTGATGCGTCCGGAAGGCCGCCTGCATCGGATGCAGCTCGGTGCCGTTGGCCACCCCCTCGATCGTGATGACATTCGCCCCCTCGCAGGACAGGGCCAGCGTCGTGCAGGCCTTGATCGCCTTGCCGTCGACATGAACCACGCAGGCGCCGCATTGGCTGGTATCGCAGCCGACATGGGTTCCCGTCAGGCGCTGATGCTCGCGCAGGAACTGCACCAGCAGCGTCCTGCCTTCGACATCGGCGCTGACGCGCTTGCCGTTCACCGTCATGCTCACCTTGGGCATGAATCTCTCCTTGAGCGAAAATGGGTGCAAAACCGCACCCAATGTTTCCTGGCGGGGTTTTGCAATGCCGTTTTTGGGTCGTTTTCCCCGGTTTTTCTAAGGTGGACCCGTTCTAAAGAAACCGTCAAGCGGCCAAGTGCGCGCAAAGGGGCAAATTCGATTGCGCATCGCAGCAATTCTGAACGCCTCGGCGCGGGCAAGAGGACGATGCCGCTTTTGCTTGTCTTTCCGGCGAATTGCTCCGAAGCTAGGCAGTCTCGCGACGAACCCTGCCCGAGGATTCCCCTTTGTCTTCCGAAATCTCCTTCATCGATGCCGGCGATGTCCGGTTCCGCATCGCGCGTGACGGTTCCAAGGCCGCCCCGCCCCTGATGTTCTCGAACAGCCTCGGGGCGACGCTCGAAATGTGGAACGGGCAGATCCCGGTCTTTGCCGAATCGCACCGTGTCATCCGCTACGATGTGCGCGGTCATGGCGGCTCCTCCTGCCCGCCCGGCCCCTATTCGCTCGTCATGCTGGCCCAGGACGCCCTGCGCATCCTCGACACGCTCCATATCCACAAGGTCGACTGGATCGGCTGCTCGATGGGCGGCATGGTCGGCATGTATCTGCTGACGCATCATCCGGACCGGATCAACCGCGCCGTCCTCGGCAATACCGCCGCCTTCATGGGCCCGCCCTTCACGGACTGGAACGCCCGGATCCGCATCGCCCATCGCGACGGCATGGGCGCCATTGCCGAGGCGATGAAGATGCGCTGGTTCACCCCGGCCTTCAACCAGTCGAACCCGGCCGAAGTGGCCCGCATCACCGATCAGGTCCGCGAGGCCACCGTCACCGGCTATACCGCCTGCTGCGCCGCCCTGCGCGACATGGACCAGCGCGAGGCCATCAAGTCGATCCCGAACCCGGTTCTCGTGCTGATCGGCGAGAACGACATCGCCACCACGCCGGCCATGGGCGAGATCATGGTCCGCAACATCCCCGGCGCGAAAAAGGCCGTGGTGCCGGGCTCGCATATCGCCAATTGCGAATCCCCCGCCGAATACAACCGCGTCGTCTCGTCCTTCCTCGGAGCTGCCTGATGCCTGTCGCGATCCTCACCGGTGCCGGCAAGGGCATGGGCGGCGGCGCCGCGCGCGAACTCGCGGCCCGCGGCTGGAATGTCGCGCTCCTCTCCCCCTCCGGCAATGCGGAAACGCTGGCGAAGGAACTCGGCGGCATCGGCATTACCGGCTCGGTCACCGATACGGATGATCTCGGCCGGCTGGTGGATGCCGCCATGACGGCCTGGGGCCGCATCGATGGCGCCGTGCTCTCCACCGGCCATCCGCCGAAAGGCGACCTGCTCTCGCTTTCGGATGCGGACTGGGCGACCGGCCTCGACCTGATCATCCTGAATGTCGTCCGGATCTGCCGGCTGATCACCCCGATCATGGAAAGGCAGGGCGGCGGATCGATCGTCAACATCTCGACCTTCGCCGCCTTCGAACCGGATCCCGTCTTCCCGATCTCCTGCACCCTGCGGGCTGGGCTGGCCTCCTTCGCCAAGCTTTATGCCGATCGCTATGCCGCCCAGAACATCCGGATGAACAATATCCTGCCGGGCTTCATCGATTCCCTGCCCGAGAAGGAAGTCTTCAAGGCCCGCATTCCGATGAAGCGGTATGGCACGGTGGCGGAAATCGCGAAGACCGCCGCCTTCCTGCTCTCGCCCGATGCCGGCTACATCACCGGCCAGAATATCCGGGTGGACGGGGGCATCACCCGCTCGGTCTGAGGGAAACGGCCAGCCCGAGGCTGGCCGCGGGACGGGGGCATCACCCGCTCGGTCTGAGGGAAACGGCCAGGTCAGACCGCGTGATAGGCCCGGCGGGCATAGACGAGCCCGCGATGGTCGGGCCCGAGCGCGATGCCGACAATCTCGCCAAGCACCACGTAATGGCTGGCCACAGGGCGGATATCGATCACCCGGGCCTCGAAATGCATCAGGGCATCATCGAGAACCGGCTGGCCGGCGGCGCCCCGGCGCCAGTTGCCATGCGTGAAGCGGGATTCGCCGGCCGCGGGCGTCCGGCCCGCGAAGATATTGGCGAGTTCCTGCTGGCCGGCACCCAGTGTATTGACGGCAAAGGCCATGTTCTTCCGCAGGATCGTCGCCGTCCGGCTGGATTTGTTGAGGCAGACCAGCAAGGTCGGCGGTTCGTCGGAAACCGAGGTCACGGCCGTGGCGGTCAAGCCGCCCCGTCCGGCGGGCCCGTCGGTGGTGATCAGATGGACGGCACCCGCCACGCGGCTCATCGCCTCGCGGAACAGGGCTTGCCGGTCCGGCATCGTTTCTTCCGGACTTGGCGGGGTCTGAAGCTTCACCACGGGCACTCCTCGACTCCCAAATGATGCGTCCTTCGGGACAAGGCAAGGAGCATCGACCGCAAAGCCTTACCAAGCCATGCAGCACGGCCTGCATCGGGAAGATTTACGCCGGACGATCTGCCATTATGCTTGACCCGATCTTGCCAGAGCCCTGGCGGCATGCCACCCTTCGCAAATCGTATATTGGATACAATACTGATGCCCCAACCGGACCGGACCCCTTCATGCCCCTGACCCTGACCGACGAGGAAACCCGGCTCCTGGCGGGCGAAGGCGGCGAAGGCATGGCCCTTGCCATGCGCGTCATCGCCGAAACCGCCCGGCTGATGGGGGCGAGCCGGCTCGTGCCGGTCGCCTCGGCGCATATCGATGGCGCGCTGTATCACGGCGATTCCGGCACGCTCTTCGCCGAGCATCTCGTGCGGCTGGGCGCGAAAGTGGCGATCCCGACCACGCTGAATGTCGGCGCGCTCGATCTCGCCTGCGGCGCAAGGACGCGGCTCCCGCCCCATCAGCATGACATGGCCTACCGGATGATGCGCGCCTACGAGGCCATGGGCTGCGCCCCGACCTGGACCTGCGCGCCCTACCAGGCCGGGCACCGCCCCGCCCTCGGCAGCGATGTCGCCTGGGGGGAATCCAACGCGGTCGCTTTCTGCAACTCCGTTCTCGGCGCGCGCACCAACCGCTATGGCGACTTTCTCGACATCTGCTGCGCCATGACGGCCCGCGCCCCCTATTACGGCCTGCATGTCCCCGAAAACCGCCGCGCGGTCTTCGCGCTCGATTGTTCCGGCCTCTCGCCGGCCCTGCGCCGCTCGGACGTGTTCTGGCCCGTCATCGGCACCCTGTTCGGCCAGCGGGCCGGCACGGAGATCGGCGTCGTGCTCGGGCTGGAAGGCTGCGCCACCGAAGACCGCCTGAAGGCGTTCGGTGCCGCCGCCGCCTCGGCCGGCGCGGTCGGCCTGTTCCATATCCTCGGCGAGACGCCGGAAGCGCCCGACCTCGCCACCGTCACCGGCGGGCGCGATATCCCCGCCATCCCGGTCACCGCTTCCATGCTCAATGCCGCCCGGGCCGGCCTCTCGACAACCGGCGAGACCGCCATCGATGCCGTGGCAATCGGCTCGCCGCATTGCTCGGCGGAGGAATTGCTCGAACTCGACCGGCTGATTGCCGGACGTCGCCTCCTGCGGCCCTTCTATGCCTGTACCGGCCGCCATG
This sequence comes from Hyphomicrobiales bacterium, assembly GCA_027484605.1. Taxonomy (GTDB): domain Bacteria; phylum Pseudomonadota; class Alphaproteobacteria; order Rhizobiales; family Beijerinckiaceae; genus Rhabdaerophilum. Next base: position 128,298 of record JAIXSR010000034.1, read on the forward strand.
CCGTGGCGGCACTCGAGACCAGCGGCCGCCGCCGCGCCCTCGAGGAAGCGGGGGTCACTCTGGTGGCGGATACCTGCGTCGTGGTGACGCCCATCCTCGAAGGCGTGAAGGGCGTCCTGATGACGAATTCCGGCAAATTCGCCCATTATGCCCCGGGCAATACCGGCTATGCCGTGCAATATGGCGCGATGGCCGAATGCGTGGAAAGCGCCGTCACCGGCCGCCTGGTCCGCGAGGAAAGGCTCTGGTCATGACACGTCCCGCCCTCACCCCCCTGCTCCCCGGCGAGGCTTCCGGCCCCGTGCTCCGGCTTTCGGCGCCGCTCTCCTTCTGGGGCGGGGTCGATCCCGCCAGCGGGCGGATCATCCAGGTGCGCCACCCGGAATGTGGCCGGACCATCGGCGGCACCATCCTGTGCCTGCCCGCGACGATCGGCTCCTCCTCCTCCTCGGCCGTGCTGCTCGAACTGATCCGCCTCGGCATCGCGCCGGCCGCCCTCGTCATGGGTACGCCGGATGCGATCCTGATGATCGGCTGCCTCGTCGCCCGCGAGATGGGCTGGGCCGCGCCGCCCGCCTTCGCGCTGGATCCGGCCGGACAGGCCGGCCTGCCGGACGCGGCCCGTATTGCCGCGGATGGCAACATCTCTCCCCTATCCTGAGAACAGGGCTTTCAAGACCATGGCACGACATACGTTCTTCTGCGTTGACGGACATACCTGCGGCAACCCGGTCCGGATGGTCGTCGGTGGCGGCCCCGATCTCAAGGGCGCCACGATGAGCGAGAAGCGCGACCATTTCATCCGCGACCATGACTGGATCCGCACCGCCCTGATGTTCGAGCCGCGCGGCCATGACATGATGTCCGGCTCGATCCTCTATCCGCCGACCCGGCCGGATTGCGACATCGCGATCCTCTATATCGAGACCACCGGCTGCCTGCCCATGTGCGGCCATGGCACGATCGGCACGGTGACCATGGCGCTCGAGCAGGGGCTGGTGAAGGCCCGGACGCCGGGCATCCTCCGGCTCGACACGCCCGCGGGCCTCGTCGAGGCGCATTACCGCGAGGAAGGCGGCCGCGTCACCTCGGTCAAGCTCATCAACATCCCGTCCTTCCTCTTTGTCCGCGACCTTGCCATCGAGGTGGAGGGCCTCGGCAGGCTGGTGGTCGATATCTCCTATGGCGGGAATTTCTACGCCATCATCGATCCGCAGCCGGCCTTTGCCGGCGTGGAGGCGGTCCAGCCCTCGGATATCCTGCGCTGGTCACCGCGGGTCCGCGCGGCGGTGAATGCGGCAACGGAACTCGTCCATCCCGAGAACCCCGCCATCCGGGGATGCCGCCATGTGCTCTGGGCCGGCCAGCCGACCGTCCCGGGCGCCACCGCACGCAACGCCGTGTTCTATGGCGAGAAGGCGATCGACCGCTCGCCCTGCGGCACCGGAACCTCGGCCCGCCTCGCGCAATGGGCCGCGCGGGGCCGGCTGAAACCGGGGCAGGATTTCATCCATGAGAGCATCATCGGATCGCTCTTTACCGGCCGGATCGAGGGCGAGACCCGCGTCGGCGACTACCCCGCCATCATCCCGTCCATCGAGGGCTGGGCGGTCATGACGGGGCTGAACACGATTTTCGTCGATGACCATGATCCCTTCGCACATGGCTTTGTTCTGGCTGATCGATCATAACCATCGGCGGATTCCGTGGCGTTCGCGGGAAATTTTGGCGGCAATCCCTAGCTGAAGATCATTTTTTCGATTGAAGCCCTAACCGGGCTGGTCCATGTCTTACCGCCACGCGATTGCCGGCCTTGCGGCTTGCTGCTAGCGTGCATGCGCCGGTTGACGGTTTCGCCAACTGGCACAATTCCCGCATAGAACGGGAGACGTTAAGGGGAGGCGTTCGTTTCAGGATGGAAGTATTCGTCCAACAATTGATTAATGGCGTCACGCTCGGCGCTGTCTACGGGCTCATTGCCATCGGCTACACGATGGTCTTCGGCATTATCGGGATGGTGAACTTCGCCCATGGCGACGTGTTCATGATCTCGGCCTTCGTGGCCCTCATCTGCTTCATGGCCGTGACAGCCCTTGCCGGCATGAGCGGCGGCGCGATTTTCCTGGCGTTGCTGGTCGCCCTCATCGTCTCGATGATCGTGACCTCGCTCTTCAGCTGGACGATCGAGCGCGTTGCCTACCGCAAGCTGCGGGGCTCGTTCCGCCTCGCGCCCCTGATCTCGGCCATCGGCATGTCGATCCTGCTGATGAATTTTGTGCAGGTTGCCCAGGGCGCGCGCAACAAGCCCATCCCCCCGATCATGCGCGACACGATCCGCCTGTTCGAGAAGGACGGCTTCGTCGTCGCCATTTCCTACAAGCAGATCCTGATCATCCTGGTGACCGCGCTGCTTCTGGGCATCTTCTGGTATGTCGTCCAGAAGACACCGCTCGGCCGGGCGCAGCGCGCCTGCGAACAGGACCAGAAGATGGCGGCCCTGCTCGGCATCAATGTCGACAGGACCATCGCCGTCACCTTCATCATGGGCGCCGCCCTGGCGGCGGTCGCCGGCACGATGTTCCTCACCTATTACGGGGTGGTGGTCTTCTCCGACGGCTTCGTGCCCGGGGTGAAGGCCTTCACGGCCGCGGTCTTGGGCGGCATCGGCTCCCTGCCGGGGGCCGTGCTGGGCGGCATGCTGATCGGCCTGATCGAAACCTTCTGGTCAGCGTATTTCTCCATCGATTACAAGGATGTCGCCGCGTTCTCGATCCTGGCCATCGTTCTGATCTTCATGCCGCAAGGCCTCCTGGGCAAACCCGAAGTCGAGAAGGTGTGATGATGATGGAAGCGCCTGCACGTGAGCCGGTGAACCTTGCCGGCCTGCTGAAGGATGCGGCCTTCGCGGCCGCCATCGCCTTCGGCCTGTTCTCGCTCCTGCTCGGTCTGAAGACCGACCAGACCCTCAACAACCAGATGGTGCTCGTGCCGCGTCCCGGCCTGCTGTTCACCGTCGTCGGCCTCGTCTTCGTCGGCCGTTTCCTGATCGGCTACTGGCAGGCGATCAATGCCGGCAAGATCAAGAAGAAGAAGGCAGCGGCCACGCCGCTCGCCCTCAAGATCGAGAAATACGGCACGGCCGCCTTTGTCGGCTTCCTCTTCGTCTACCCGATGGTGGTCCTCGGCACGGCCGGCCCCTCGGGCGCGATCAAGTGGATCGACAATTTCGGCATCCAGATCCTGATCTACATCATGCTGGGCTGGGGCCTGAACATCGTGGTCGGCCTCGCTGGCCTGCTCGATCTCGGCTATGTCGCCTTCTATGCCGTCGGCGCCTATTCCTACGCGCTGCTGGCCACGTCCGAACCGGTCAAGGAATTCATGGCCAGCACGATCGGCCCGAGCTTCTGGCCGCTCTGGGCCTTCTGGATCTGCCTGCCGGTCGCGGGCATCCTGGCGGCGTTCTGGGGCGTCCTGCTCGGCTTCCCGGTGCTGCGCCTGCGGGGCGACTACCTCGCCATCGTCACCCTGGCCTTCGGCGAGATCATCCGCCTGGTGCTCATCAACTGGGTCGATTTCTCGGGCGGCTATGCCGGCATTTCCTCGATCCCGAGGCCGAGTTTCTTCGGCGTGCCGTTCAACGCCACCGAATCCGGTTTCGCCGCGACATTCGGGCTGGAATTCACGCCGATCTACCGAACGATCTTCCTTTTCTACGTGATCCTGGTCCTGGCCCTGGTCACGGCGCTGGTTTCCACCCGGCTCCGGCGATTGCCGGTCGGCCGGGCCTGGGAAGCCCTGCGCGAGGACGAGATTGCCTGCCGGTCGCTCGGGATCAACACGGTCAACACCAAGCTGACGGCCTTCGCCATCGGCGCGATGTTCGGCGGCTTTGCCGGCGCCTTCTTTGCCGCCCGGCAGGGCTTCATCTCGCCGGAAAGCTTCGTATTCCTGGAATCGGCGCAGATCCTGGCCATCGTCGTCCTCGGCGGCATGGGCAGCCTGCTCGGCGTGGTGATCGCCTCGATCCTGCTGGTCGGCGGCGTGGAATTGCTGCGCGAGCTGGATTTCCTGAAGGCCTATTTCGGCGATGGCTTCGATCCGGCGCAGTACCGGATGCTCATCTTCGGCGCCTGCATGGTGCTGATGATGCTCTGGAAGCCGCGTGGCCTGATTTCCGTGCGCGAGCCCTCTGTCTTCCTCAAGGAGAAGAAGGCCGTCTCGTCCGATCTGGTGAAGGAGGGGCATGGATGATCCGCCTGTCCCCCCCGGCTCACCCCGCTCTGCGGTTCCTGCGGAAAGAAGAAATCTGATGCGTGCGCTTTCGGATCCAATCCTCAAGGTCCAGAACCTGACGATGCGCTTCGGCGGCCTCGTTGCGGTGAACGACCTCTCCTTCACGGCCGGCCGCGGCGACATCACGGCCCTGATCGGTCCCAACGGGGCCGGCAAGACCACCGTGTTCAACTGCATCACCGGCTTCTACAAGCCCACCACCGGCCGGATGGCGCTGCGTCATGGCACCGTCGATATCGACGCCCATGTCGAGCGGCTGACCGACACGCCGAATGATCATCTCGTCATGGCGGAGGGCAGCCTCTACCTGCTCGAGCGGATGCCGGATTTCCACGTCTCCGCCCGGGCCAAGGTGGCCCGGACCTTCCAGAACATCCGCCTGTTCTCGGGGATGACCGTTCTCGAGAACCTCATGGTCGCCCAGCACAACCCGCTGATGGTCGCCTCGAACTGGACTCTGGGCGGCCTGCTTGGCTTTTCCGGCTTCCGCAAGCGCGAGCTGGAGGCGATCGAGACCGCGAAATACTGGCTCGAGAAGACGAAGCTGATCGACCGTGCGGATGATCCTGCGGGCGATCTTCCCTATGGCGACCAGCGCCGCCTCGAGATCGCGCGCGCCATGTGCACCGAACCGGTCCTCCTCTGCCTGGACGAGCCGGCGGCCGGCCTCAACCCCCGCGAGAGCCTGGAACTCAACGCCCTGCTGCGCGCGATCCGGGACGATCATGGCACGTCGCTGCTGCTGATCGAGCACGACATGTCGGTGGTCATGGAAATCTCCGACCATGTCGTGGTGCTCGATTACGGCACCAAGATTTCCGACGGCACGCCCGAGCAGGTCCGATCCGATCCGAAGGTCATCGCCGCCTATCTCGGCGCCGAGGACGAAGCGGAAGTGGAGAAGATCGAAGCGGAGGTGGGCCTATGAGCATGACGGAGAAGGCTCCGCTTCTCGCCGTACGCGGGGTGAAGACCTATTACGGCAACATCATCGCGCTCAAGGGCGTCGATATCGATGTCCATGAGGGCGAGATCGTCACGATGATCGGGGCCAATGGTGCCGGCAAGTCGACCCTGATGATGACGATTTTCGGCAAGCCGCAGGCGCGCGAAGGCTCCATCACCTATGATGGCCGCGACATCACGCGGATGCCGACCCACGAGATCGCCCATCTCGGGATCGCCCAGAGCCCGGAAGGCCGGCGCGTCTTCCCCCGCATGACCGTGTTCGAGAACCTCCAGATGGGGGCCTCGGTCAACAATCTCGCCCATTTCGACCAGGATCTGGAGAAGGTCTGCGCCATTTTCCCGCGGCTGAAGGAACGCCTCCAGCAACGGGCCGGGACACTTTCGGGCGGCGAGCAGCAGATGCTGGCCATCGCGCGGGCGCTGATGAGCCGTCCTCGGCTGCTGCTGCTGGACGAGCCCTCGCTCGGCCTCGCACCCATCGTGGTCCGGCAGATCTTCGAGGTGATCCGCGAGGTCAACCGCACCGAAGGCATGACGGTCTTCCTCGTCGAGCAGAACGCCTATCACGCACTCAAGCTCGCCACGCGGGCCTATGTGATGGTCAATGGTTTGATCACGATGAGCGGGACCGGCAAGGAACTCCTGTCCGATCCGCAGGTGAAGGCGGCCTATCTCGAAGGCGGCCATCACTGAAGACGGGCACGGCAAGAACAAGGAAATCCCCGATGCAAGGCATTCTCTACGAGGAACCGTCGATCTGGCTGTTCCTGCTGGTCACGGTGATCATGGGCGGCTGGGCCGCATGGCGGACAGGCAAGGCCATCGCCAAGACCTGGCGCCCCTCCTGGATGCTCGTGCCCTACATGGCGCTTCTGGGCATGGCGGTCCGGTTCATCCATTTCGCCCTGTTCGAAGGAACGCTGTTCACGCTGCGTTTCTATCTGATCGACACCGTCCTGATCTCGGTTTTCGCCTATCTCGGCTGGCGGAACGAGCGGGCCAATGCCATGGCCCGGCAATACGGTTTTGCCTTCGAGAAGACCTCCGCAATCAGCTGGCGGCGCAAGGCGGCGTGACCGGAAGGAAGGGGCTTGGCAGCCCGTATTTCCACGCGGGGACCGGAAAAAACGGTTCCCCGCGGGACGATCGGAATATCCCGGGCTGCTGCGGTGAATTGCCCTGAATTTTCTAGGATTTTGCGTGAATTTGGCTGGTGACAGAGACAAAAAAACCGGCTTTGATGATTTCAGACGTGTTCATGACACGGCTGGAGACGCTTGCGGGTGGCGAGATCAACCCGTCTTATCAGTCACAGGGAGAGACCTGATGAAGAAAACTTTGTTGGCCGGCGTCGCGCTTGCCGCCACGCTCGCTTTCGCGGGCGCAGCCAATGCGCAGCTGAAGATGGGCGTGACCGGTCCGATCACGGGCCCGAACGCCGCCTTCGGCAAGCAGCTCACGGATGGCGCCGAGCAGGCTGCTGCCGATTTCAATGCCGCTGGCGGCATCATGGGCCAGCGGATTACCCTTTCGAAGGGCGACGACGTGTCGGACCCGAAGCAGGGCGTTTCGGTCGCGAACAAGTTCGTCGGTGACGGCGTGAAGTTCGTGGTCGGCCCGTTCAACTCCGGCGTGACCATTCCGGCCTCGGAAGTCTATGCCGAGAACGGCGTTCTCGTGATCACCCCGTCGGCGACCAACCCGCGCGTCACCGAGCGCAAGCTGTGGAACGTTTTCCGCACCTGCGGCCGCGATGACCAGCAGGGCGCCGTGGCGGCTGACCACATCGCCAAGAGCTTCAAGGACAAGAAGGTCGCCGTCATCCACGACAAGACGACCTATGGCCAGGGCCTTGCCGACGAAACCCGCAAGGCGATGAATGCCAAGGGCGTGAAGGAAGCGCTCTATGAAGGCGTGAACACCGGCGAGAAGGACTTCTCGGCCCTCATCACCAAGATGAAGAACGCCAATATCGATGTCGTCTACTGGGGCGGCCTGCACACGGAAGGCGGTCTGATCGTCCGCCAGATGCGTGACCAGGGCCTCAAGTCCATCATGATGTCGGGCGACGGCATCACCTCCGACGAGTTCGCCACCATCGGTGGTCCGGGCGTCGAAGGCACCCTGATGACCTTCCCGCCGGACCCGCGCAACCGTCCGGAAGCGGCCAAGGTCGTGGCGGCGTTCAAGGCCAAGGGCATCAACCCGGAAGCCTACACGCTCTACACCTATGCGGCGATGGAAGTGATCAAGCAGGCCGCGGAATCGGCCAAGTCGCTCGATCCGAAGAAGGTTGCCGAGAAGATCCACTCGGGCATGACCTTCAAGACCGTCATCGGCGATCTTTCCTATGACAAGAAGGGCGACATCACCCGCCCGGATTATGTCATGTACACCTGGAAGAAGGGTGCGGACGGCAAGGTCACCTACGTCCAGAACTAATCGGGGCGCATGCCTTGAAACGGAAAGCCCGCCATCCGGCGGGCTTTTTGTTTGTGCGGTCCTCGACAAGCACGGACTTCGCGCAACTATGCTGCCGGCGTGCCATGGATCCGGCAGAAGAAGCAGCCACGCCGCATCGAATGCACATCGACATGGGCGATGCCGGGCCGCTGCAGCCAATCACGGGCCAGGGCCTCGAGTTCGGCCTTTTCGGCAATCTCGGCCTCGACCATCATCCCCTCCGCATCATAGGCGCGCAAGGCCATGGGCCGCTGCACGATGACCGGCGGCAGGCGATCCACCGCCTCGAACGCGCCGACCCCCCGCCGGATGAAGACCGGGCCTTCCGCCCGGTAGGGTGAACCCGGCATGTCGAGATGGCGGTAATTCAGCAACAGCATCTCCTCGCCGGCCTCCGGATAGTCGAGGCTGACCCGGCAGGGAAACATGATGCCGGGATCCTCCGGCACGATGACGCGGCGGATGCCCTGCGCGAGCAGGGCGGCATCATCAAGCCGGAACAGGTGTGCGAAAGGCGCGGGATCAAGCCCGCGAATGGCCAGCCGGACCGGGCGGGGCCTCGGCGCGGGGACAGGGTTTGCGGCAGGGGCAATCTGGGTGGCAAGCATGGATGTTCTCCTCTGGAGATGTCGAGCCTCGCCCGGCTCTGGCCGGGCCGCCACCCGATTTCATGGCAGGCGCGCGGCGCCCCTCAACCCAGCCGGCCGAGCACCGGAAAGGCCTCGAGCAGGTAGAAGCCGAATTGCGAGAAGGACCCGGTCAGGAAGGCGATCCCGGTCAGGACGAGCAGGACGCCCATCCCCTTCTCGACCTTGCCGATATGCGCCCGGAATTTCTGGAGGAAGCGCAGGAACGGGCCCATCATGAAGGCGGCCAGCAGGAAGGGCACGCCGAGCCCGGCCGAATAGACCGCCAGCAGCCCGGCACCGCGGGTGACGCTGCTCTCGCTGCCGGCCACCGCGAGCACGCCGGCGAGAACCGGCCCGATACAGGGCGTCCAGCCGAAGGCGAAAGCCAGGCCCATCACGAAGGCACCGAGGAAACCGGCCGGTTTGTCCACCTCCATCCGCGCTTCCCGCGCCAGCATGCCGAGCCGGAACACCCCGAGGAAATGCAGGCCCATCAGGATGATGGCGACGCCCGCGACCTGCGCGAGGATATGGGCATAGGCCCGGAGCAGCGCGCCGACCAGCGACGCCCCGGCCCCGAGCGCGATGAAGACGGTGGAGAAGCCGAGTACGAAGAACAGGGCTGCCAGCAGCGCGTGCCGGCGCAGGCCGCGATCGATCTCGCTCGCCCGCGACAGTTCGGCCACGCTGGTCCCGGCGAGATAGCACAGATAGGGCGGCACCAGCGGCAACACGCAGGGGCTGAGGAAGGACAGCAATCCTGCAAGGAAGATGACAGGCAGGGTCAATTCGGGCGTCATGGGGCTTCCGTCGAATGATCCTCGGCTTTCTACAGGAAGATGGGTTGAGAAAAACCCTCGGGCCAGACACCTTGTTGTGAAGAACCCTCCTGCCCGAAAAATGCATTCCCCCGAAGCCCCCCTTTCCCGGAGTGCCGGATTTGCCCAAGCCCCAACCCCGCCTGGTCCCCGTGGTCCCCGCCGGCCTCGCCATCGGCCATGCCGGCGATTCCGCCATGGCCAGCGGCGTGACGGCTCTTGTCTTCGCCCGGCCGGCGACAGCCTCCGTCTCGGTGCTGGGCGGCGCGCCCGGCGGGCGCGATACCGGCCTGCTCGCGCCGGAAATGACCGTCGAGCAGGTCGATGCGCTGCTGCTCTCCGGCGGCTCCGCCTTCGGGCTCGATGCCGCCGGCGGTGCCATGGCGGCGCTCGCCACCGCTGGGCGCGGCTTCCCGGTCGGGCCCCTGCGCGTGCCGATCGTGCCGCAGGCCATCCTGTTCGACCTCCTGAATGGCGGCGACAAACGCTGGAGCGACCCGCCGCCCTATTGGGCATGGGGCCGGCAGGCCGTGCAGGATGCCGCGGCCACAACGCCGGAAGGCTCGGTCGGCGCCGGCCTCGGAGCAACATTGGCCAATCTCAAGGGCGGGTTCGGCACAGCCAGCGCCCGGACGCGGCGCGGACTCGCGGTGCAGGCCTTCATGGCCGTCAATGCGATCGGCGTTGCCACGATCGGCGAGACCGGCCATTTCTGGGCGGCGCCGTTTGAACAGGAACGCGAATTCGGCGGGCGCAGCTGGCCGGCCCGTCTGCCGGACGAGGCCCTCGGCCTCCGGATCAAGGGGCATGCCGCCGAACCGGCCACCACGATCGGCGCGGTGGTGACCGATGCGCAGCTCACCAAGACCCAGGCGCATCGCCTTGCCATCATGGGGCAGGACGGGCTCGCCCGCGCCATCCGCCCGGCCCATGCCGCGATGGATGGCGACACGCTCTTCGCCGCCGCGACCGGCCGGCAGGCGCTGGAAGACCCGCTTCTCGACCTGACGGAACTGGGGATGCTGGCGGCAGATTGCGTCGCCCGGGCCATTGCCCGCGCGGTCTATCACGCCCGCGCCTTGCCCTTTCCCGGCGCCCTGCCGGACTGGCAGACGCGGTTCGGCGACGGCTGACCGCTGTTCAGTTGAAGCGCGCCAGCGAATACGGCGTCGGATCGGTATAGGGCGTCTCGCCGGTGATCATCTCGCCGAGGAGCCGCGCGGCCGAGCCGGCCAGCGTCAGCCCGTGATGGGCATGGCCGAAATTGAGCCACAGGCCCTTGTGCTTCGGTGCCTTGCCCATCACCGGCAGCATGTCCGGCATGCAGGGCCGCGCGCCTTTCCAGGGCTGCGCCTCGACACGGCCCTCGAGCGGCATGATCTCGCGGGCATAGGGCTCGACCAGGTCGATCTGGCGCGGCGTGGCCGGGCTGTCGCGATGGGCGAATTCCGCGCCGGAGGTGAGGCGGATGCCACGCGCCATCGGCACCAGCATATAGCCGATATCGGCATCGAGCACCGGCAGGCCGAGCGTTGCATTGCCCTTCGGGCGCATATGGACATGGTAGCCGCGCTTGACGCCCATCGGCACCGAATAGCCCATCGGGCGAAGCAGGTCCGGCGCCCAGGGGCCAAGCGCCACGACACAATCGCGCGCCGTCACCTGCCCGGCCTCGGTCTTGACCGACCAGCCATCGCGCTCCTCGGCCAGCGACATCGCATTGCCGCTGAGGAACCGCCCGCCGAGCGATTCGAAGGTGCGGGCATAGGCGAGGGTCAGCGCTTCCGGATCGTTGAGGCTGTCGGGCGTCGTCCAGTGGATCGCGCCCACCACCACATCCGACAGCGAAGGCTCCTTCGCCTGCAGGGCCTTCCTGTCCAGCACCTCGTATTTGACGCCGAACGGCGCCAGGTCACGCTCGGTCTCGGCAATGACCTTCCGCATGCTCTCGTCCTTGCGGAAAGCCTTTATCCAGCCGCCCGGCCGGAGCATGGCCTCGACGCCCGAGGCCGCGGCAAGGCGGCGATGCTCGGCAAGGCAGGCCCCGAAGATCGGGGCATTGGCCGCCGCGGTCTTCAGCTGCCCGGCGCGGTCCGAGGCGAGGAAATAACGCATCAGGAAGGGCGCGATCTTGAACAGGTCTTTGATATGGTAATGCGCTTCCGGCTTGAGGTTGAGCGCATATTGCAGGAGAAGGAGAGGGTCGCGCGGGAAGGCATAGGGCATGACGGCTTCGCTCTGGATCAGCCCGGCATTGCCGAACGAGGTCTCCGCGCCGGGGCGGCCCCGGTCGACCAGTGCCACGGCGCGGCCGCGCAGGGCCAGGTCGAGGGCAAGCGAGGTGCCGACAATGCCACCGCCGAGAACCAGAACATCGAACCGCATGGAAACTCACCTCCCGTTGCCGCCAATCTGCCGAAAGCAGTACCTCAACTCAATCGCGATATCCGGAAAATCTCCGTGATTGTTCCGGCATATCCGTCCGTATCTAGTGAAAATCGCGGCACCTCATGCTGAACCCCCTGCGCCTCTTCCTCGCCTTCCTCGGCCGCCACGCCACGATCGCCTATGCGCTGTCGATGTTTGTCGGGCTCGCCCTCCCGGCTCTGGCGGCGACGCTGAGGCCGATGATCCCGATCTCGATCTTCATCTTCATCGTCCTGTCCTTCGCCCGCGCCAACCTGCCGGGCCTGAAGGCCGTGTTGCAAAGGCCGGGCCATCTCGCCCTGGGCCTCGGCCTCTCGACGCTCCTGCCGCCGCTGATCGGCTGGATCGTGCTGCAGGCCCTGCCGGGGCTCGACCCGGCCCTTCGTCTCGGCATCGCGCTGATGGCCGCCGCACCGCCGCTGATGGCCTCGCCGGTCTATGCCAGCGTGGTCGGGCTCGAGAACAGCTTCGCCCTCTCCATGCTCGTCCTCGGCATGGTGGTCGCACCGCTTGTCTCGCCGGCACTCGCCTCGTTCCTGGTCGGTGCGGAAGTCCCGATTTCCCCGCTGGCCCTGGCACAGCGCCTCGCGATCTTCATCGGCGGCGGGATCCTGGCCGGGCTGGCCGTCCGCAGGCTGGTCGGATTGCCCCGGATCACGGCCCTGAAGAACGAACTCGATGGCATGGGCGTTGTGCTCTATTTCCTCTTCGCCGTCGCGGCGATGGACGGGGTGATCGACGCCACGGTCAACCGCCCGGCCCTGGTCGCGGGGATCATCGCCGGCTCGACGCTCTTCTGCATCCTCGGCTTTGCCACCGCCTATGCCATGACCGGCCTTCTCGGGTTCAATGACCGCTTCTCGATCGCCATCTCGATCGGCCTGCGCAATATGGGCCTCCTCGTCGCGCCGATCATTTCGCTGGTGCCGGGGGACACGTTTCTGTATTTCGCCTTGGCTCAGGTGCCGGTCTATATGGCACCGATGATGCTGAAATGGGCGAAGGCCCGGCTTGATCCCCGTCCGGCCGCACCGCGCCCCGACCCCGCCTGATCCGGAGTTGCCCGCCATGCGCCCCCTGCTGATCGCCCCCTCCATCCTCTCCGCCGATTTCGGCGATCTCGGCGCTGATGTCGCGGCGATGATGGGCGCCGGCGCCGACTGGGTGCATATCGACGTGATGGACGGTCATTTCGTGCCCAACATCTCGTTCGGCGCCCCGATCATCAAGGCCATCCGCAAGGCCAGCCCGGCCCTGTTCGACACCCATCTGATGATCGCCCCGGCCGATCCCTACCTGAAGGATTTCGCCGAAGCCGGTTCCGACCTGATCTCGGTCCATGTCGAGGCCGGGCCGCATATCCATCGCTCGCTGCAGGCGATCCGCGCCCTCGGCAGGAAATCGGGCGTGGTGATCTGCCCCGGCACGCCGGCCAGCGCCATCGCCCCGGTCATCGACATGGTCGATCTCGTGCTCTGCATGAGCGTCAATCCCGGATTCGGCGGGCAGAGCTTCATTCCCTCGGTCCTCGGGACGATCCGTGAAGTCCGGGCGATCATCGGCGATCGACCGGTCGATCTCGAGGTCGATGGCGGCGTCACGCCGGACAATGCCGGCGCCATCGCCGCCGCGGGAGCCAATGTCCTCGTGGCCGGATCGGCCGCCTTCCGGGGCGGGCGCCAAGCCTATGCGGCCAATGTGGCGGCGATCCGTGCCGCGGCGGAGGCCGGCCGCCGGTGAGCAGGGCGGCGGCCCTTCCTTTGCAACGCTGGCTGCAGGGGGCACTGGTCCTGCCGGTGCTGGCCATGGCTGTCCTCGCGCTGCGCATTGCCGAGCGGGACGAGATCTGGCTTGACCGGACCTATTGGCTGACCGGGCTCGCCGGCCTCGGCGGCCTTGGGGGAGGCCTGCTGGTCCTCCTGCTCGCCGGCCTGCTGGGCCGCATCCGGCGGACCTTCCGACGCCTTCTGGCGACCGGATTCGTCTTCTGCACCGGCTTCATGGCCACGATGATGGCCGGCTATATGGTCTATGCCATCGGCATCAGCGGGCAGTTCGAAGGCCTGGCGGACCGCTACTTCGTCAGCCTGGGCTTCGCCTCGTTCCAGACAGCCTTGCTCTTCCTGATCTCGATCCCGCCCTACCTGCTGCCCTGGCCGCTGCCCCTGCTGGCTGTTTCCGCCGCCTTCCTGCTGGCCGGCCCGCCCTTCGCAAAGCCGGTTGAGCCTGCGCCCCCTGCGGTGTAACGAGAGGCCGCGTGCCGGCCACGCCTGCCAGCCAGAGAGAATCCCGATGATCCCCCGTTATGCCCGCCCCGACATGGTCGCCATCTGGTCGCCGGAAACGCGCTTCCGCATCTGGTTCGAGATCGAGGCCCATGCCACCGATGCCCTCGCGGAACTGGGCGTCGTGCCGAAGGAAGCCGCGCGCAAGGTCTGGGAAAAGGGCGGACCTGCCACGTTCGATGTCGCGCGGATCGACGAGATCGAGCGCGAGGTGAAGCATGACGTCATCGCATTCCTGACCCATCTCTCGGAAATCGTCGGTCCCGAAGCCCGCTTCGTCCATCAGGGCATGACCTCGTCGGACGTACTCGACACCACCCTCGCCGTGCAGCTCACCCGCGCGAGCGACATCCTGCTGACGGATCTCGATGCCCTGCTCGCCGCGCTGCAGCGCCGGGCCATGGAGCACAAATTCACCCCCACCATCGGCCGTTCCCATGGCATCCATGCCGAACCGGTGACTTTCGGCCTGAAACTGGCCCAGGCCTATGCCGAGTTCGAGCGCTGCCGCGCCCGCCTGCTCAATGCCCGTTCGGAAGTGGCGACCTGCGCGATTTCCGGCGCCGTCGGCACCTTCGCCAATATCGATCCGCGCGTGGAAGCCCATGTCGCGCAGCAGCTCGGCCTTGCGGTCGAGCCGGTCTCCACCCAGGTCATCCCGCGCGACCGCCACGCCATGTTCTTCGCCACGCTGGCGGTGATCGCTTCCTCGGTCGAGCGGCTGGCCACCGAGATCCGCCATCTCCAGCGCACCGAGGTCTACGAGGCCGAGGAATATTTCTCGCCGGGCCAGAAGGGCTCGTCGGCCATGCCGCACAAGCGCAACCCGGTCCTGACCGAGAACCTCACCGGCCTCGCGCGGATGGTCCGCTCCTATTGCCTGCCGGCCATGGAGAATGTGGCGCTCTGGCACGAGCGCGACATCTCGCATTCCTCCGTCGAGCGCTATATCGGCCCTGACGCCACGATCACGCTCGATTTCGCCCTGCACCGCCTGACGGGCGTGATCGAAAAGCTGCTCGTCTATCCGGAGAACATGAAGAGGAATCTCGACCGGCTCTCCGGCCTGCACAATTCGCAGCGCGTGCTGCTGGCCCTCACCCAGGCCGGCGTCAGCCGCGAGGATTCCTACCGCCTCGTCCAGCGCAACGCGATGAAGACCTGGGAACATGGCGCGGATTTCCTGACCTCGCTGAAGGCCGATCCCGAGGTCTCCTCCCGCATTCCAACAACGGAACTCGAGGCGATGTTCGACCTCGGCTATCACTTCAAGCATGTCGAGACGATCTTCGACCGGGTGTTCGGGTAATTCGGCCGGGCTGTCTCATCGATGGGACAAGCCCGCGCTTGCCCCCAGAACCGCTGATCATGAAAACCGCTGACCATGAAAACCGCTGACGCCGACATCCTGATCGTTCCGGGGCTGGGCAATTCCGGTCCCGACCATTGGCAGACCCGCTGGGAGTCGAAACTCTCCACGGCGCGGCGCGTCGTCCAGCCGGACTGGAACCGCCCTGACCGCGCGCAGTGGACGGGCGCCATCCACCAGGCGGTCGAGGCGGCCGGGCGGCCCATCATCCTCATCGCGCATTCCCTCGCCGTGGCCGCCCTCGCCCATGCGGCGGCGAGCCTGCCGCCGGGCAAGGTGCGCGGCGCCTTCCTGGTCAGCCTGCCGGATTGCAACCGGCCCGACCTGCTGCCCGGGATGAGCCATGATTTCGGGCCCATGCCGCGCGATCCGCTGCCCTTCCCCTCGCTGCTCGTCGCCAGCCGCAACGACCCCTATTGCGATTTCGAAACCGCGGCGGATTTCGCCAATGCCTGGGGCTCGGCGCTGATCGAAGCCGGCGAGGCCGGTCATATCAATGCCGAATCCGGCCATGGCCCCTGGCCCGAGGGGCTGCTGCGTTTCGCCGGTTTCCTTCGACAACTCTGATCGAGCGGCCGCTCCGGTCAGGGCGCGCCCGCCACGAAACGATAGGCGCTCCCCTCCTTCACCGCATGGCCGAGGCCGGGCGAAGGCAGGTGATAGCCGATGAAGGGCATCTTCTCGGCCACCAGCCGGTCAAGCAGCGCCTTGCGGGTCGCGGCGCCCTTGTCGGGATCGGTATCCGACCCCGTGCGCCATTCCGGATGCCGGAAGGAGATGGCGCGATGCGTCAGCGCATCGCCGAGGATCATGGCCTGCCTGCCACCTCCGGCCACCACGAAGGACAGATGGCCCGGCGTATGCCCGGACGTATCGACCGCGAGGATGCCGGGCGCGACTTCCTGCCCGGCCGAAATGCGCTTCGTCTTGCCGGCGATACCCTTGAAGATCCTTTGCGCTCCGGCCGCGAAGGCATGCCGGTCTTCCGGCAGCTTCGAATAGACATCGGGCGCCGCCCAGAAATCCCATTCCGCGGCTGCCATCAGGTAGGCGGCATTGGGGAACAGGTCGGAATCGAAATCGTCGATCGCCCCCCAGAGATGATCCGGATGGGCATGGGTGAAGATCACCTGCTTCACCTCGTCCTTGTTGATGCCCGCCGCCTCGAGGCTGGCCGCAAGCTTGCCCGAGCCGGGCAGGAAATTGGCGCCGGCGCCGCAATCGAAGATCGTCCAGCCATCCGGGTCCTTCAGCAGCGTGACATTGAGGACGGAGCGCGAGACATCCGTCGGCAGGCCCTCGGCCCTGAGCAGGGCCTGGATCTCCGCTTCCGGCACCTGCCGCGCCACCATGGACATCGGCAGTTCGAACCCGCCATCGGAGAGCACATGCAGGCTGCGCGGGCCAAGGCTCATCACGCTCTCGGCGCGGGCCGCGCCCGGTAGTGCCAGGGTCGCGGCAAGGCCGGCACCCAGCGCGAGCGCCTCTCGGCGGTTCAGGTTGTCCATGGCATTCTCCCCGGGGCTTGTTGATTGTGGCCCATCATATATTTCGATCTGAATATATGAAAGCCCGCCAGCCGGATGGCCAACAAAAAAGCCGCCCCGAGGGGCGGCTTTCGCATTCCGGTCGCGGATCGGTCGATCAGCGCGAGTAGAATTCGATGACGAGGTTCGGTTCCATCTGCACCGGATAGGGCACATCGGTGAGAACCGGGATGCGGGCAAACTTGGCGACCATCTTGCCGTGATCGACTTCGAGGAAGTCCGGCACATCGCGCTCGGCAAGGCCGGCGGCTTCGAGAACGATCGTCAGCTGCTTCGAGGCTTCCTTGACCTCGACGACATCGCCGACCTTCACGAGATAGCTCGGCACATTGACGCGCTTGCCATTGACGCGAATATGGCCATGGCTGACGAACTGGCGCGCCGCGAACACCGTCGGCACGAACTTGGCGCGATAGACCACCGCGTCGAGGCGGCGCTCGAGCAGGCCAACCAGGTTCTCGCCCGAGTCACCCTTCATCCGGACCGATTCCGCGTAGTAGCGGCGGAACTGCTTTTCCGAGATCGAGCCGTAATAGCCCTTGAGCTTCTGCTTGGCGCGGAGCTGGGTGCCGAAATCCGACATCTTGCCCTTGCGGCGCTGGCCGTGCTGGCCCGGGCCGTATTCGCGCTTGTTCACCGGGGACTTCGGACGGCCCCAGATATTCTCGCCCATGCGGCGATCGATCTTGTATTTGGCTTCGTGACGCTTGGTCATCGCTGTTCCTCTCAAGGGCAGGAGGAACGAAAGCAGCCGCACCCGGCCCGAAGGCGGGTTGCGCGCCGATCCACGTTCCCCGAACGCCCGGTTAGGGTTCAAGTTCAGGAGGAACGCGCCCTCCTCTCCCCATCCCGTGCGGGATTTGCGGGGCGACAGATCGACCGGGAGGCTTCAGCCGGTTCCGGAAGATCGCGGGTGCGTGCGGGAGGTTCCCCTCCCCCGGGCGGGTTGCCCCGACCGGAGCGGGGTCGATAGGGGAAATTGCCGGCCGCGTCAACCGCTGGCTGCCGGCACCGGCTCCAGCAGCCCCACCAGCGGGTTGCCCGCCGTCATGACCATCCGGGCCGAGCCGGGGCTGTCGATGCGGCTTTCGCCCAGCACCTGCAGGACGCGGCGGGCAATGGCCGGCGCCGGGTCGATCCATTGCACCGGCCAGGGCGCAAGCGCCGTCAGCCGGTCCAGCAGCAGCGGATAATGCGTGCAGGCCAGCACCACGACATCGGTATGCCGACCCTCCGCCTCGACGAAGCAGGGCGCGATCTCCGCCGCGATCGCTTCATCCGGCACCGCCTCGCCGCGCAGGGCCCGTTCGGCCAGACCCGCCAGCGCCCTTGAGCCGACCAGCGTGACAGCAACGCCTTGCGCGAAATCGCGGATCAACTCGGCGGTGTAATCGCGGCTGACCGTGCCCGGCGTGGCGAGAACCGAAATCATCCGGCTGCGCGTCGCCGCTGCCGCCGGCTTGATCGCCGGGACCGTGCCGATGATCGGCATGGCATGCCGCGCCCGCAGCGGCGGCAGGACGAGCGTGGAGGCGGTGTTGCAGGCAATGACGATGGCATCGGCCGGAAACCCCGCCAGAGCCTCGCCGATCACCGCCTCGACGCGCGCCACCAGGGCCTCCGGCGCCAGCGCCCCATAGGGGAACAGGGCATCGTCGCCGAGATAGAGGTAATCGGCATCCGGCCGCATCTTGCGGATCTCCCGGAAGACCGTCAGCCCGCCAAGGCCGGAATCGAAAACGAGGATCTTCTGGCGCGTGGACAAGGGGCATCCGGCCTGTGACGATCCTTCGTCAATCGCGCCGAATCGCCCCCGTGGCAAGCCGGCGGGCCATGTCGTCCACCGCGCGTTGCGCCGAGAGCGCCGCGCCGCCGGCCGTCATCGAGGCCGGCCCGGCATTGGCCTCGCCGGCCAGCCAGAGCCGGTCCCGCACCGGCCGTTCCAGCACGCGCCGCGCCTCCATCCGGCCCGGAAGGGCGATGGAATAGGAACCGAGCGCGTAAGGATCGGCGCTCCATCCCGCGAGCCGCCCCTGCGGCAGCCGCGTGCGGTGGGATTCGCCGAGAATGGCGACCAGCCGGTCGCGCATGGTCGAGACAGCCATCGCCTCGCCCGCCTTCGCCAGGCTCCGCGCGTAGTTCCCGCCGAACGTCGCGACGATCAGCGGCCGGTCGAAGGGCCAGAACTCGAAATTGACCAACTCGTCGCCATCGCCCTGGTCGAAATACTGTGTCCAGGGGCTGAGGCCGAGCCGGTCGCCATCCATCCGCAAGGCCACCTTGGTCATGGCCCCCATCCGGAGGCCGGACAGGGCCCGCTGCATCTCGGGCGGCCAGTCCGGCGTGATGCGGATGCCGCCGGCCTGCAGCACCCCGATCGAGACGGTGATCAGCACGGCCCGCGCCGTCACCACACCGCCGGGCACCGTCAGCCGGACGCCGGGACCGGAAAGGTCGATCGCGGAAACGGGGCTGTTGAGTGCAATATCGAGCCCCTTCGCATGCCTCTCGAGCAGATGGCCATAGCCGGCGGGCAGCACGAAATCATCGCCGGAATCGAGCGCCTGGTAATCGCGGATCGACACATGTTCCGGATCCTCGCCGAGCGAGAGCAGGGTCAGCCCCTGCGCGGCCTCGAGCAGTTCCGGCGCATGCCGGCGCGCGGCCTCGGCGAAGGAGAGATCGGCATCGCGGCCCTCGCGTTCAAGCTCCATCGACAGCCGCCCGAAGGCGCCGCGCCGGCGGCTGCGCTCTTCCGCCGGCAGGGGCTTGCCATGGCGGAACACGTTGAACCCGCCCCAGAGCGTGTTGTCATCGACCAGCTCGAATTTCTGCCGTTCGGCGATCTCGCGCCACGGATTGCGCTCGGCGAAATGAATGTAGAAGGCCCCGGCCTCGAACCCGGCGCCGAGGCTCTCGTCGGTATGGACGCGGCCACCGATCCGGCCCTGCGCCTCGAAGATCTTCGCGGTGAGCTTCTTCTCCCGCGCGCGGTGCGCCGCGACAAGGCCGGCGGCGCCCGCTCCGACAATCGCGAGGTCGAGATCGGCCCGCACCTGGGCACGGACCGACGAGGACAGGACAGCCGGCGCAGCGAGGCCTCCGGCGGCAAGAAGGGTTCCGGCAGTGAAATGGCGGCGCGAGATCATGGCAGGCTCCTGAAGACAGCCATAGGCCCCCGGGAATACGGCCAGAAGATGCCACTGGACCGGCCCGTCTGGAATCCCCGCTCACATTTCCGTGTTCGGATCCCCCCGGCGCGGCGCCGGCTTGCCGCGCTTGACCAGCCAGTCCACCGCCCCGCGCAGGGTGCGGATATCCTGCTCGCTCGGCTGCAGCCGGTGGATGAGGTTGCGCATGTTCCGGACCATCTGCGGCCGCTTGCTTTCGGGGAAGAAATAGCGCGCCCGTTCCAGATGCCCCTCGATGAACTCGAAAAAGGAGAGCAGGGTCTCGCGCGTGGCCGGCGGGCTCATTTCCGGCATGGCGAAGGGCGCGGCATCGCCCTCGGTCTGGCGGAACCATTCATAGCCGGTCAGCAGCACGGCCTGCGCGAGATTGAGCGAGGCGAAGTCCCGGTTGACCGGAAAGGTGATGATCGTGCTGGCCAAAGCCACATCCTCGTTCTCCAGCCCGGTCCGTTCCGGCCCGAACAGGATGCCGACGCGCTGCCCCTGCCCGATCCGCCCCCTCGCCTCGTCCATGGCCTGATGCGGCCCGAGCACCGGCTTGGCCTGCCCGCGCTCCCGCGCCGTGGTCGCATAGACATGATGCAGGTCGGCAATCGCGCTCGGCAGGTCAGGAAAGAGCCGCGCCTGGTCGAGAATCGCCGTGGCGCCGGCCGCCGCCGAGACGGCGCCCTTCTTCATCCGGGTCTTCTGCGGCCAGCCATCCCTGGGGGCGACGAGCCGCATCTCTGTCAGCGAAAAATTCGCCATGGCGCGCGCGCACATGCCGATATTTTCGGCAAGTTGCGGCCGGACGAGGATGATGACGGGGCGCGACGGGTCGTTCAAGCCGGGATCCTGCAAAAAAGCGTGGCAGGGCTGGCAGATGCCCCTCTCTCCGCCCTTCGTCAATCTTTGCCTCGCGGGAAAGCGGTGCTATAGCCCCCTCCGGTGCATCGTCCGTTCCTGCCGGAGCGAAACAGATACAAAAAGACGAATGCGACTTCCCGATTTGTCCCTGCTCTGAAGGTCTGCTCACGATGAAGAAAATCAAGGTAGCCAACCCGGTCGTCGAAATGGACGGCGATGAGATGACGCGGATCATCTGGGCCTTCATCAAGGAGAAGCTGATCCATCCCTACCTGGATATCGACCTGAAATACTACGACCTCTCGGTCGAGAACCGCGACGCGACGAATGACCAGGTCACGATCGATTCCGCGGAAGCCACCAAGAAATACGGCGTTGCCGTGAAATGCGCGACCATCACGCCGGACGAGGCCCGCGTGAAGGAGTTCAACCTCAAGGAAATGTGGAAATCGCCGAACGGCACGATCCGCAACATCCTCGGCGGTACGATCTTCCGCGAGCCGATCATCTGCAAGAACGTGCCGCGCCTCGTTCCGGGCTGGACGCAGCCGATCGTTGTCGGCCGCCATGCCTATGGTGACCAGTATCGCGCCACCGATTTCAAGTT
Source organism: Hyphomicrobiales bacterium (assembly GCA_027484605.1). GTDB lineage: Bacteria > Pseudomonadota > Alphaproteobacteria > Rhizobiales > Beijerinckiaceae > Rhabdaerophilum. The sequence goes on from JAIXSR010000034.1 coordinate 149,745, forward strand.
CCCCGGCAAGGGCACGCTGTCGATCAAGTTTGTCGGCGAGGATGGCCAGGTCATCGAGAAGGAAGTCTTCAAGGCGCCGGGCGCCGGCATCTCGCTCTCGATGTACAATCTCGACGAGTCGATCCGCGAGTTCGCCCGCGCCTCGCTGCAATACGGCCTGTTGCGCAACTACCCGGTCTATCTGTCGACCAAGAACACGATCCTCAAGGTCTATGACGGCCGCTTCAAGGACATCTTCCAGGAAGTGTTCGATGCCGAATATGCCGCGCAGTTCAAGGAAAAGGGCCTGATCTACGAACACCGCCTGATCGATGACATGGTCGCCTCGGCGCTGAAATGGTCCG
>JAIXSR010000094.1 GCA_027484605.1 Hyphomicrobiales bacterium
CCAGGCCAGCAACCAGCTTGTGCGTTCCGGCGTGGTTGTTGTCGCGGCGGCCGGTAACATGGGCTTCGAGGGTGATCCCGGGTTGCTGTCTCTCGGCCAGAATGCGCGCGACATCAGCATCACCGACCCGGGGAATGCCGATCTGGTGATTACGGTCGGCGCCACCCACCGGGACAAGCCCCACACTTACGGCGTGAGCTATTTCTCCTCACGGGGCCCTACGGCGGATGGCCGCATGAAGCCGGATCTTGTTGCTCCGGGGGAGAAGATCCTCGGCCCGGTGCCCGGCAATGATGCCCTGAAGCTGCTCGATGGCACCAGCATGGCAGCGCCGCATGTCAGTGCCGTCGCGGCGATGCTGATGGCGCGGAACCGCGAACTCGTCGGCCAGCCGCTTCGGATCAAGACGATTCTGATGGAGTCCGCGATGGATCTCGGGCGTCTTCCGGCTTTCCAGGGCGCGGGACTGCTCGATGCCTTGCGGGCGCTGCAGTCCGTTTGACGATCATGAGGGTAAACCGCCGGCAACCGCCTCGCAGGGGGCCCGGCATCAGGGGATGGAGGGGCCAATGGTCAGTTTCGAAGCGTTGAATGCCGCCTATGGCGATTGCCTGATGGTGCATTATTCCGAGCCGGATCAGCATGGTCAGCCCAGCCCCCGGCTCTGGCTGATCGATGGTGGGCCAACCGAGACCTATACGAAGGTTTTGGCCCCGAGGCTGCGCGAGTTGCACGCAGAACGTGGCGGCACGGGCCCGCTGAACATCCGCCTCGGTATCGTGACACATATCGATGATGACCATATTGACGGCATGGGCAAGCTGATCGGGGCGCTGGCCCTGTCACCGCCGCCGGCCAAGACGCCCGACGTCGTCTTCCAGGAATTCTGGTTCAACGGTTTCCAGGCAACGTTCGGCACGACGGTTCAAAATGGCGGTTCTGTTGCCGCTCTGGCGAGCAATGATGTCTTCATGACCAGCATCAAGGGGTTGGAAGGCGCCATGTTCGTGCAGGGCGTCAAGGATGGCGAGACCCTGCTGAACAACATTGGAACCTTAAGGCAGTCGGGGCGTGTCAAGGGTGTGCTCAACCAGAGCTTCGGCATTGATGCGCATCCGAAGGCCTTGGCCCCCCAAGTGATCAAGTTCGGCACCAACGGCCCGAAATTGATCGTGCTCACGCCAACCCAAGAGCGGCTCGACAAACTGAAGACCAAATGGGCAGAAGCGACAGGCTCAGCAGCTCAACTGCAGGCTCTTCTGCGCGGCAGGATCGACACGTCGGTCGCCAATCTTTCCTCGATCACGTTTCTTGCAACGATCGAGGGCAAGACCCTCCTTCTGACGGGTGATGGCCTGGCTGAACATATCATCGAGGGCTGGAAGGAGCGGACCGGCAATACCGACCCCTTCCCCATTGACGTGATGAAGGTTCCCCATCACGGCTCATCGGCCAATAACTCGGAGGAGCTGTTCACGCTTTTCCCGGCGCGGCACTATGTCTTCTGCGCGAATGGCAAGCATGACAACCCGGATATGTTCACCCTGGAGGCGCTGGAAAAAGCCTGCGGGCAGAACAGCTTCACAGTGCATCTGACCTATGAGGAGGGCAGTCGGAAGACCGCGAAACAAACCAAATTCCTCAAGGCCATGGCGAACGCTTCAAACGGCCGGATCCAGCTGAAATTCAGGGAAAAGGACGCGCTTTCCGTCCGGATCGACCTCTGATCCGGCACCGGCCGGCCCCGGATTAAGCCTTTGTTTACTTCTGTGGGAATCCCCACCGACCGCCCGGATCAGGCGCGTAGGCTCCTTTCGCCAAGGCAGCGCGGCAAGCGCCCTGGCGGGGAGGGCAGCGACAATGGCAACAGGGTCTTCCGGCAATCCGGCGTCGCATCCTGCGCGGCCGCTTCTGGGGCGGTGTTTGGCTATCCTCGCCCTGCTGAGCCTCTCCGCCTGCATGGGCGATCTCAAGATGATGCGGGAAGGCGCCGGGACGACTTTGGCTTGGGAAGGCCAAGCCGATGCCGCGGCGATGCAGGACCAACATCTCGGGCAGCTCTGCGTGCAGGCTGGCTTTCCGGGGCCTGCCGAGACCTGCCGCCCGACGCGGCCGTCGGACTGGAAGCTGATCGTCCATGCCGGCCTCAATGATATCGATGCCCGATGCGATGCCTATCTGGCCTGGCTTGACGACAAGAGGCGCTCGGCCAAGCCGATCCAGCAGCAACTGGCGGATGCGAGAACCGCGACCACGGCCATTCTGGCGGCCACCGGCGTCGGCGTCGATCCGATCGCGATTGTCAGTGCCGCTTTCGGCTTCGCGACATCCAGCTTCACGAACTTCCAGTCGCGGCTTGTGCTGGAGGTCAACCATTCGACGGTTCAATCCATCGTGCTGGGATCACAGCGTCGCCTTCGGACGGAGATCCAGCCGCTGCTCATCACCAACCGTCCGGATGCCGTTCATGCCATGCGGCAATATCTCCGCCTGTGCATGCCGTTCACGATCGAAACCGAGATCAACACCACGCTCACGACACTCGAACGGAACGGGACGATCCGCTCGCCGCTGATCGATGGATCGACGATCGAGGCCTCTCTCATCGGCTCGACGCGGGATCCCGTGGGTCCCGTAAGAACCCCACCTGGACCTGTGGTCCAGCCGGACGAAGTGCGGATCGGCGCCTTCGAGAGCCAGCTTCGCCCGCCAACAATCAAGGAATTCGAGCAGATTGCCTGCCTGTCCGCATCGGGCAGGCTGACCAAGCCCGTCCGCGAGAACCTGCTCGC
>JAIXSR010000012.1 GCA_027484605.1 Hyphomicrobiales bacterium
CCCCGGCCCGACGGCACCGCGGTGACATCATGTCCGCCGAGAAGCGGAGCGCGGTGATGGCGCGCATCAGGGGGCGCGATACCGGGCCGGAGCGGGTCATCGCAGCGATGCTCCTCGAAGCCGGAATCCTGTTCGATAGCCACGCACGAGATCTCCCCGGTCGCCCCGATTTTGTCATCCGTGATGCCCGCGTTGCAGTGCTGGTGGATGGGGATTTCTGGCACGGCTGGCACTTCCCGAAGTGGCGCGACAAGCTGTCACCGGCTTGGGAGGCAAAGATCGACGCGAACCGCCAGCGCGACGCACGAAACATGCGTAGCCTGCGCCGATCGGGCTGGATCGTGGTCCGGCTGTGGGAACACCAAATCAAGCAGCAACCGGCGGATTGCCTGCGCCGGATCGTCGAGGCGCTCCGGCGCCGACCAGGAATTCGGGTGCTGGCCGAGGAGGACGGCTAGTCCGGGATGCCCATGCCTGGTAGGACCTGGTCCGATGCGGATTCGAACACTTGACCTCTTCTGTGGAGGAGGCGGCAGTAGCTACGGGGCGCGTCGCGCCGGGGCCCAGATCGTTTGTGGCATCGATGCCTGGGGCGTCGCTGTCGACACGTACAAGGCAAATTTTCCTGAGGCCCAGGCCTTGCGGCTGGAACTCAGCGACACGACAGCGGCGGCTGAAATCAGCGGGTTGGGAAGGATCGATCTCCTGCTCGCATCGCCCGAGTGCACCAATCATACCATTGCCCGGGGTAGCAGGCCGATTGACGAAACCAGCAGGGGCACAGCGAGATACGTCGTGGGGTTTGCACGCGCCCTCCAGCCGCGCTGGATTGTCGTCGAGAATGTAATCCAGATGCAGTCCTGGGACGGGTACCCTGACCTGCTCGGTTCGCTCAAGGGCCTAGGTTACCAGCTCCGCGTGGAGGTTCTCGACGCTTCCAAGTTCGGCGTGCGGCAATCAAGGCGGCGCCTGTTCGTCATAGGCGACCGCCAAGCGCCTCCCCCGCGCATCGCTCGGCGAAAAGGGAAGTCGCCTTCAGCAGCTGGCATTCTCGATCCAGCCGGTACTTGGCAAACACGGCCGCTCTACACTGCCGGCAGAGCCACTGCGACGATCGAGCGTGCCGAGCGTGCCATGACCGAGCTTGGAATGTATGAGGATTTCCTCATCGTCTACTACGGCAGCGATGGCGCAGGAGGCTGGCAGCCCCTCGATCGGCCACTCCGCACGATCACCACGCTGGACCGATTTGCCCTTGTTACCTGGGAACGCCGGGAAGCGCAGATCCGCATGTTGCAGCCGACGGAATTGGCGCGGGCCATGGGTTTCGAGTCGGACTTCTCGCTCGCTGCGGCCCCCAGCAGGCGTGACCGCATTAAAGTGCTGGGTAACGGTGTGGCGCCTCCCGTAATGGAGGCGATTGTGCGCAGCCTGACCTCGAATCTCGATTGAGGTCTACCCAGCAACACGCTGGATAGTGGCCATGAAACTTTATGCGCATTATTTTCCAATCCAAGGCACGAAAATACTTCGCGTTATCACCCACTAATCTCCAGCACGACCTTGCAATTCCCGAACTTGTATGGGGCCTTCGTGCTGGCCGGCCTTGGCTTCGCGGCCGGGGCGCGGCTCGGCCATGCCCAGTACGTCGCGCACTGGCTGCGACTGCTGCGTGGCGACCGGCGCGCGGTCTTCACCGCGGCCAGCAGGGCGCAGGCGGCGGCCTTTTGAAGTTCATCCAGGACCAAGGTATGTCGTTTCGGGTATCTTGCTTTTGTGGTAGCGAGGTAGCGCGCTATACGGAGTGCCCGTCGTGGCAAAGATCATCGTGGTCGCCTCAAGCAAAGGCGGCGTGGGCAAGACTCTCGTCTCCATGGTGTTGGCAAGCCGCCTAGCGACCGAAGGGCTGCGCGTGGCGGCGATCGACGCCGACCCCAACGGCGCCCTTGCCGACTGGCGGGTCAACGTCTGGGACGGCCCATCCTTCGTGGTCGAGGCCGAGCCGGACGCGGCACGGCTGGCACATCGGATCCCCGATCTGGCCGCCGCAACCGATCTGCTAATCGTGGACACGGCAGGCTTCGGCAACCAGGCGGCTGCCGCGGCTATCGCCAGTGCGGACGCCGTCATAGTCCCGATGCTGGCAAGCCGCGCCGACATTGCCGAGGCCACCAGGACTGTGCAACTCGCCCAGGGCCTTGCCCGGGCTGCCCGCCGGGACATCCCGGCGCGGGTGCTGCGGAACAAGGTCAACGCACGGACCGCCGTGGCCCAGCATGCCCGTGGCGAGGTCGAAAGCGCGGGCCTGCCCCTCCTGGCGACCACGCTCAGCCAAGTCGTCGCATACACGGAGCTGACCCATAACGGACGGCTGCCGCGCCAAGCGCCGGCCGTAGTGGAGATCGAGCGGCTGGTGGACGAGTTGCGCAGCGCTGGATGGCTACCGCCGAAGGCGAGCTAGCCTGATAGCGGGGTATCGAGGTACCCGGTACTCAAGTAGCAAGGTAGCGCGCTAGTCAGATAGCAGGATAGGTCAACGCATGTCAGCGAAGGGTTTCAAGCGCGCAGCATCTACGCCGACAAGTGGAGGTGATGCGCCGACAGCCTTCCCCACGCCCCCTCCACCGCCGGAGCCACGCCGGGACCCAGCGGCGGCCCTGGCCGCAGCCGCCGCGGTTGCTCCGACGCTGCCACCCACGCGACTAGACGCGACGGCGCCACAAGACCCCATCGCGCAGCTGAACCTGAAGGTCCGGACGAGCCTCATCGACCAGCTTTCCCAGGTCGCGGCACGCGAGGGCACGACGCAGAAGGTCATCGTCTGCCGCGCACTCTCGGCGGCAGGCTACTTGGTGCATCCGGATGATTTGGCCGACCGAGGCAACCACAGACGGCACAGGTCGTGACGTCTCTGGTCAGGCCCGTCATAAAGGTAGCGTGGTAGCTTGATACCGATATAGCCGGATAGCTCATGAGACAGTCCGTGAGCTTCCGGTCTACAGGATCCACGTGGCG
>JAIXSR010000169.1 GCA_027484605.1 Hyphomicrobiales bacterium
CGGCTGCACGTAGGTTGCAGGCCGGCTGCAAGGTTGTTGCAGGCCGCCGTCAGCCCTTATTCATGCAGTGAGCATAAGATTCATGCTTGCCGAAGGGACCGAAAGGTCCGAGCCTCGGTGCCGGCCAACGATGAAGGCTGGCTGGCCTTCCCCCCTCGATCCCCGGAGGATCTCCATGTCCCGCAACCCGACTTCCCGTTCGACCCTGTCGCGCCGGCTCGTTCTCGCCGGTGCCACCGCCGCGGCCGCTTTCCCGGCCATGGCTGCCAGCCCCGCCGCGCCGGCCACGCCGATCGCCCGCCTCTGGGCGGAAGCCGAATCGCTCAGGCTTGGCCTTCTGCGCCATCGCGGCGCCATTGCCGATGCTGCCGCCAGCGGGGGCATTCCCGGCTGGATGCGCCTTGGCGGCGAGGCCAACCGCATCGCCGAAGCCCGCTACGGCAAGCTGGTCGCCATCCTGAACAGCCGCGCGGAAACCCCGGGCGATCTCGCCATCCTCGCCCGCGTGGCGCAGGATGACGACATTCTCGCCGGTCCGCGTGCCTGGGCCAGCGAGCGTCTGGCCTCCGCCAGCGCGGCCCTCGCGGCCTGAGGCCGTTCGCGGTGTCACGCCAAGGGCATGCCCGGTCCGCCGGGCATGCCGCTCAGGGCCGCCCCGCCGGCAGCACCCGGCTCGCCGCGACCATGCCCAGCCCGGCGACGAACAGGATGACGGCGATGCCCAGCCCGTTGGCCAGGACCGGGCCATAACCCAGCCGGCCGACATCGAGGAACGGATAGGGATACCAGCCATCCGCCGCCCCCCGGGCCAGGGCATAGGCGAAATAGCCCGCGGGATAGATCATCCAGCGCAGGGCATCGCGCCAGACCAGCCCGGCCTTCGGCGCGAACAGCGCCCAATGGATCAGGAACAGCACCGGCACGGCCCCGTGCACGCCCTGATCGGCCCACCAATGGAGCCCCTGCGGGTTCCAGAGATCCGAAAGCAACAGGTGGTAGACAAGGCCCACCAGCGCGATGTTGAGGGCGAGGCAGGCCAGCATCATGCGCGGCGCGGGCCACCAGCCCGGCCAGCGCCCGCGCCACCGCGCGAGGCAGGCCACGGCGATGGCGAGATTCGTCAGGATCGTGAAGAAGCCGAGGAAAACCCACAGGGCATGGCCGGGATGCCCGCCCTTCTCGGCCGCCAGCCCGGCAATCATGTGCCCCTGCCCGGCCACCGACAGCACGGCGACCGCCGCGATCAGCGCCGCGAGCGCCCGGTCAGGGCTCATCCGCGCCCGCCCCGCTCGCGGCGCAGCTTCTCCCAGAATTCCAGCCGCTTGCGGATCTCGCGCTCGAAGCCCCGCTCCGGCGGATCGTAGAAATGCTGCCGCCCCAAAGCCGGCGGCCAGTAATCCTGGCCGGAAAAGGCATGCGGCGCATCATGGTCATAGGCGTAATCGGCACCGTAGCCCTCCTCCTTCATCAGCCGCGTCGGCGCGTTGAGGATGGTCTTGGGCGGCGCCAGCGAGCCGGCACGCTTTGCCGTCGCGAGGGCGCCCTTGTAGGCCGTATAGGCCGCGTTCGATTTCGGCGCCGTGGCGAGATAGATCACGGCATTGGCCAGAGCCAGTTCGCCCTCGGGCGAGCCGAGCTGCTCATAGGCCTCGGCGGCGGCGCGCGCATGGACCAACGCCTGCGGATCGGCCAGGCCGATATCCTCCACCGCCATCCGCACCAGCCGCCGCGCGAGGAAGCGCGGATCCTCGCCGGCATCGCACATGCGGCAGAAGTAATAGAGCGCGGCATCGGGGTCGGAGCCCCGCACGCATTTGTGGAGCGCCGAGATGAGGTTGTAATGCCCGTCCTCGCTCTTGTCATAGACGGGCGCGCGGCGCTGGATCACCGAAGCGAGGCCGGCCTCGTCGAAAACCTCGCCTTCGCCGGCCGCGCGCCAGACCTCCTCGGCCAGGGTCAGCGCGGCCCGGCCATCGCCATCGGCAAAGCGCGCCAGAGCCTGCCGGGCGGCCTCGTCCAAAGGCAGGGTCCGCGCCTCCTGCTTCTCCGCCCGGTCGAGCAGCCGCAGGATCGCCGCCTCGTCGAGCGGCCGGAACGTCAGGACGCGTGCACGGGAGAGGAGCGCCGCATTGAGCGCGAAGGACGGATTTTCCGTCGTGGCCCCGATCAGCACCACGGTGCCGTCTTCCATCACGGGCAGGAAACTGTCCTGTTGGGCCCGGTTGAAGCGGTGGATCTCGTCGACGAAAAGCAGCGTCCCCTGCCCCATCCGGTGCCGCAGCCGGGCCGCCTCGAACACCTTCTTGAGATCGGCAACGCCGGAAAAGATCGCCGAGATCTGCTCGAAGATCAGATCCGTCTCATGGGCCAGCAGCCGCGCCACCGTGGTCTTGCCGGTGCCCGGCGGGCCCCAGAGGACCAGCGAGCCGAGGCTGCCCGCCTCGACCAGCCGGCGGAGCGCCCCGCCCGGCTCGGTCAGATGTTCCTGCCCGACAAGATCGCTCAGCACGGCCGGCCGCATCCGGTCGGCCAGCGGGCGATGCGGTTCGGCCGGCCTGCTCACGCCCCTACCCGCCGAATGCCGTGCTGAAGGTCTGTCCGCCGCGGTTGAAGGTGATCCGCCACAGATAGGTCCGTCCGCGCGCCGTCGCGCGATCCATCGCCGCCGTATCCTCGATCCGCTGGCCATTCAGCGTCACGATGACATCGCCCTTGCGGAAGCCGACCTGCTCGGCGCTCGAACCCGGCTCGATCTCGCTGATCGCCACGCCGGCATCGATGCCGCTGATCGAGAATTCCTCCTTCACGGCCGGCGAGATATTCACCACCGTCGCGCCCTGGAAAGGCGAATTGGCCTTGATCAGCGTGGCGTTCCGGGCGGGGGTTTCCGGCGCCGGCACCAGCCGCAGGGCAAGGTCCTGCTTGCGCCCGCCCCGAAGGATAGTGATGCGCATCGTCCCGCCCAGCGCCTTGGTGGCGAAGCGGAAGCCGAATCCGTCAGGGTCGTCGATCTCCACCCCGTCAACCGCCTGGATCACGTCCAGCCGCTTGAGGCCGGCCTGGTCCGCCGGCGAACCGCTGGTGACGCCCGAGACCAGCGCCCCGACCGGGCGCGGCAGCGACAAGGTCTCGGCCAGCTCGCTGGTGATCACCTGCAGCGAAGCGCCCAGCCAGGGCCGGCGCACCACACCGCCGCCGCTGCGGGCGCTTTCGAGCACCGAGCGCACCATATTGGCGGGAATGGCGAAGCCGATCCCGTGGCTGCCACCGGATTTCGAATAGATCGCGGTATTGATGCCGATCACGCGGCCCTGCATGTCGACCAGCGCACCGCCCGAATTGCCCGGGTTGATCGCTGCATCGGTCTGCACGAAGAACTGGTAGTCGCTGATCCCGACCTGCGTCCGCGCCAGCGCCGAGACGATCCCCTGCGTGACGGTCTGGCCGACACCGAACGGATTGCCGATGGCCAGCACGAAATCGCCAACCTCCAGCGCCTCCGAATCGCCGAGCTCCAGCGCCGGGAAGGTGCCGCCACCCTTGATCTGCAGCACGGCGAGATCGGTCTTCGGATCGCGCAGCTTGATCTCGGCCTCGAATTCGCGCCGGTCCGGCAGGGCGACCTTGATCTCCGTCATGCCCTCGATGACATGGTGGTTGGTCACCACGATTCCATCTCGACCGAGGATCACCCCGGAACCGACGGATTGCCGCGCCCGTTCGGGCTGGGCGAGGCCACCGAAGAAGCGCTCGAAGAAGGGATCGCCCTCGAACGGGTTCCGCGCCTTGCTCTGCTTCTGCGAGGCATAGACATTGACCACGGCCGGCGCGGCGGCCCGGACGATCGGCGCGAAGGACAGCGCCACCTCGGCCCGGTTGACCGGCGGACGGACCTCGCGCCGCACCCCGTCTGTCCCCTGGGCCAGGGCCGGAAGGGCCTGCCCGAGAAGAAGCGCGGAAGCCGCGGCCAGAACCGACCGGAACAAACCCCTGCGCGCCACGAAAGTCCTGATCATGCCGAACTCCCCGGAAATCCTCTTGGTTTCGCCTAAACCCGCCCGGACCGATTCGCCAGCCCGCAGCGTCTGCCGGACACCCGAAACCGCAAGACGGCGCCCGTCCGGGAAATGGCCATGATCGCCCCCGCAGAAAAGGGGCAACCCGGTGGTCTCCCTGCAGGAAGACGGGGAAAAAGGCAGCCCTGAGGCAAGCAGCGCCCGCGCGGAGAACAACCGGCTTCCGCGCAAAGAAAAAGGCGGCCCGAAAGCCGCCTTCACAATCCTGCGCGGAGGGTCCCGCTTCAGGCCGCAGCCGGCGCCGATTCGGCAGCAGCCGCAGCGCGGGCCTTGTCGGCCGAACCCTTGGCGTCGATATCGCGATCGACGAACTCGATCACCGCCATCGGGGCGGCATCGCCGAAGCGGAAGCCGGCCTTCATGATCCGGAGATAGCCGCCATTGCGCGAACCATAGCGCTTCGCGATCACGTCGAACAGCTTGCGCACGACGGTCTCGTCGCGCAGCTGCGCGATGGCCTGGCGGCGGGCATGCAGGTCGCCGCGCTTGCCAAGCGTGACCAGCTTTTCCACGATCGGGCGAAGATCCTTCGCCTTCGGCAGCGTGGTCATGACCTGCTCATGGGTGATCAGCGACTGGGCGAGGTTCATGAACATCGCCTGGCGGTGGCTGGACGTACGGCCGAAACGACGGCCACGGAAACCGTGATGCATATTGGCTCTCCATCATTATGACGACCGCCGTGCCACGGTACGGCCGCCCTGCTTTTGGGTCGGCGCCTCCGGCATGTCCCGGAGGCAGCCGCCTCAGTAATGCTCTTCGAAGCGCTTCGCGAGATCTTCGATGTTTTCCGGCGGCCAGCCCTGCACTTCCATGCCGAGATGCAGGCCCATCTGCGCCAGGACTTCCTTGATTTCGTTGAGCGACTTGCGGCCGAAATTCGGCGTCCGCAGCATCTCGCTCTCGGTCTTCTGGATCAGGTCGCCGATATAGACGATGTTGTCGTTCTTCAGGCAATTCGCCGAACGGACCGACAATTCCAGCTCGTCCACCTTCTTGAGAAGGGCCGGGTTGAAGGCGAGATCCGGGATCGCGGCCTGCGTTTCCGGCTTCTTCGGCTCTTCGAAATTGAGGAAGATCTCGAGCTGGTCCTGAAGGATGCGGGCCGAATAGGCCAGCGCGTCTTCCGGCGTCACCGAGCCATCGGTCTCGATGGTCATGGTCAGCTTGTCATAGTCGAGGATCTGGCCCGAACGGGTATTCTCGATCCGGTACGACACCTTGCGGACCGGCGAGAACAGGCTGTCCACCGGGATCAGGCCGATCGCGGCGTCTTCCGCGCGGTTGCGCTCGGCGGCCACATAGCCCTTGCCGGTCGAGACATGGAATTCGATGCGGATCTCGGCGCCGTCATCCAGCGTGCAGAGTTCGAGTTCCGGGTTCAGCACCTGGATGTCGCCGGTCACCTGGATGTCGCCGGCCGTGACGATGCCCGGGCCCTGCTTGCGGAGCAGGAGCCGCTTGGAACCATCGCCCTGCATCTTCAGCGCAATGTCCTTCACGTTCAGGACGATGTCGGTCACATCCTCGCGGACGCCGGCAATCGACGAGAATTCATGCAGGACGCCATCGATATGGATCGCGGTCACCGCGGCGCCCTGGAGCGACGAGAGCAGGATGCGGCGCAGCGAGTTGCCGAGCGTCATCCCGAAACCGCGCTCGAGCGGCTCGGCCACGAGGGTCGCAACGCGCGACGGATCATCCCCGGGCGAAACCTCGAGCTTCGACGGCTTGATCAGGTCCTGCCAATTCTTCTGGATCACGATGTTTTATCCCTGAAACGGCAAAGGGCCCCGCAACCATTGCGGCGCCCGTAGAGCGGAGCGTGGGAAGTCAGACGCGGCGACGCTTGCGCGGGCGGCAGCCATTATGCGGGATCGGGGTCACGTCGCGGATGGACGTCACCGTGAAACCCGCGGCCTGCAGCGCGCGCAGGGCCGATTCACGGCCCGAACCCGGACCGGAAACCTCGACCTCGAGGGTGCGCATGCCATGCTCCGCAGCCTTGCGGGCCGCGTCTTCCGCCGCCACCTGCGCCGCATACGGCGTCGACTTCTTCGAGCCCTTGAAGCCCATCGTGCCGGAAGACGACCACGAAATCGCGTTGCCCTGGGCATCCGTGATCGTGATCATCGTGTTGTTGAACGAGGCATTCACATGCGCGATGCCCGAAACAATGTTCTTGCGCTCGCGGCGGCGAATACGTTGCGCTTCCTTGGCCATAATGCTCTCGAGCCTTCGTGTCTCAATTCGGGGCGCGGCGGAAAGGCGCCGCGCGAAACCTTACTTCTTCTTGCCGGCGATCGGCTTCGCCTTGCCCTTGCGGGTCCGGGCGTTGGTGTGGGTGCGCTGGCCGCGGACCGGGAGGCCCCGGCGGTGGCGCAGGCCACGATAGCAGCCGAGATCCATCAGCCGCTTGATGTTCATCGCCACATCGCGGCGAAGATCACCCTCGACCATATAGTCCCGGTCGATCACTTCACGGATCTGCAGGACTTCCTGGTCGGTCAACTGGTTGACGCGACGCTCGAGCGGAATGCCGACCTTGGTGCAGATCTCGACTGCATTCACCGGCCCGATGCCATGGATGTAGCGCAGCGCGATGCACACGCGCTTCGACGTTGGGATGTTCACGCCCGCGATACGAGCCACGTCACTTCTCCTTAACTGGCGACACAGGGAAACCTGTGCCTGCGGCTTTCGCGCCAAATCGGCTCGACAACCAGCTCAAAATCCGTCTTCCGACGGCACGTCCGAAACCGGCTCCACGAGCCCGCCATCGGAAAAGACAAAAACGCGCGAGTTGCCCCGCGCGAACGGCCTCGTCGGTAAGGGCTTGCGGATAGACGACATGCGCCGCCCCCGTCAAGCCCTAAACGACTCTCCGGCGCGCTTTTTGCCCCGGAAAGCCGCGTTGTCCCCGGGGTCAGCCCCCGAGAACCTTGTCCATCGCGCCGGCCACCACCTCGATGGGCTGCATGCCGTCAATCACGGTCAGCTGGCCCTTGGCGGCATAGAACGGCGTCACCGCCGCTGTATCCCGGTTATAGGCCTCCAGGCGGGTCTTGAAGACCTCCGGATCGTCATCCTTGCGGACGGGCTGCCCGGCGGCCTTCGCCTCCTCGGCCCGCTTGATGATCCGTCCCACCAACGCGTTCTGGTCGACCTTCAGCTCGATCACCGCATCCAGCTTGAGCTTCTGCTCGGCCAGCATGGAATCAAGCGCCTCGGCCTGCTTCACCGTCCGGGGAAACCCGTCGAGGATGAAACCCCTGGCGGCATCCGGCTCGGCAATCCGGTCACGGATGATGCCGACGACGATGTCGTCGGAAACCAGCCCGCCCGATTCCATGACAGCCTTGGCCTGCAGCCCCACCGGGGTGCCGGCGGCCACGGCGGCGCGCAACATGTCGCCGGTCGACAATTGGACAATCCCGTAGCGGGTGACCAGCCGCTGGGCCTGCGTTCCCTTCCCTGCGCCGGGCGGACCCAGCAATATCAACCTCATCAGCGTTTGCTCCCCCGCAATTTGGCCTTCTTGACGAGGCCCTCATACTGGTGCGCGAGCAGATAGCCATGCACCTGGGCCACGGTATCCATTGTCACCGAAACCACGATGAGAATGGACGTGCCTCCGAAGTAGAACGGAAGCGACGCCGCGGAAATGAGAAATTCGGGTAAGAGACAGATCACGGTGAGGTAGGCCGCGCCGATCACGGTGATGCGGGACAGCACGTAATCGATATAGGACGCCGTCTTTTCGCCCGGCCGGATGCCGGGAATGAAGCCGCCATGCTTCTTCAGGTTGTCGGCCGTCTCGGTCGGGTTGAACACGATCGCCGTGTAGAAGAACGCGAAGAAGATGATCAGCGCGGCGTAGAGCAGCATGTAGAGCGGCCGGCCATGCCCGAGATAGGTGTTCATCGTCTGCAGCCATTGCGGCCCACCGGCCTGTGCGAAGCTGGCGATGGTCGTCGGCATGAGCAGCAGCGAGGAGGCAAAGATCGGCGGGATCACCCCGGCCGTGTTGAGCTTGAGCGGGAGGAACGACGTCTGCCCCTCGAACACCTTGTTGCCCATCTGCCGCTTCGGATAGTTGATCAGCAGGCGGCGCTGCGCGCGCTCCATGAAGACGATGAAATAGATCACTACCGCCGCCATCAGCAGCACGCCGAGGATCAACCCGGTCGACAGCGCTCCCTGGCGGCCGAGCTCGAGCGTGCCGGCCATGGCCGAGGGCAGTTCCGCAACGATACCGGCAAAGATGATGAGCGAGGTCCCGTTGCCGATGCCGCGGCTGGTGATCTGCTCGCCCAGCCACATCAGGAACAGGGTGCCGCCGGTCAGCGTGACCACGGTCGAGACGACGAAGAACGGGCCGGGATTCTGCACGATGGAGCCGGAGCTCTGCAGGCCCACCGCGATGCCCCAGGCCTGGAACAGGGCCAGGACGACCGTGAGATAGCGCGTATACTGGTTGATCTGCCGCCGCCCGGATTCACCCTCCTTCTTGAGGGCCTCGAGCGTCGGCGACACCGTCGTCATCAGCTGGATGATGATCGAGGCGGAGATATAGGGCATGATGTTCAGCGCGAAGATCGCGAGACGCCCCACGGCACCGCCGGAAAACATGTTGAACAGGCCGAGCACGCCCGCCTGCTGCTGCTTGAAGACATCCGCCAGGGCCTCGGGGTTGATCCCCGGCAGCGGAATGTAGGTTCCGAGGCGGTAGACGAGCAGCGCGCCCAGGGTGAACCAGATCCGCTTCTTGAGCTCTTCAGCCTTGGCGAGCGCGCCAAAGTTGAGATTCGCTGCAAGCTGTTCTGCTGCCGATGCCATCGATGAACCCTTGTCCCCGTCCCGGACGACGCCGCTCCCCGGCGGGGGGCGCCTGCCTGTCGGAACGATCAGCGGCCAGCCGCCGGACAATGAGGGCGCAATCGGGCGCTGCGCTCAAGAACCGGCGAAAGAGCTGTCGTTCTTCCGTCGAAATTTTGGCGTTCCGGCTGGTCGGGAGATCCCTCCCTGCTGCCGGAACGAAGCACAGATAAGGACGACGCCGGGGAAAGTCACCCCGGCATCGGTGTTTTTTGGCTCACGCGGTCTCGCCGGCCAGCAGCTTCACCGAGCCACCGGCCTTCTCGATCGCGGCGACCGCGCTCTTCGAGGCACGGAACACCTCGAAAGCCAGCTTCGCCTTCAGCTCGCCGACGCCGAGGATCTTCACCCCGTCGCGCGGCTTGGAGCAGATGCCGGCCGCAACCAGCGATTCGATCGTGACGGTCGTGCCCTTGTCGAGCTTGCCGGCATCGACGGCTTCCTGGATCCGGCCGAGATTGACCTCGTTGAGATCGATCGCGCCGATATTGTTGAAGCCGCGCTTCGGCAGGCGACGATGCAGCGGCATCTGGCCGCCTTCGAAGCCCTTGATCGCCACGCCGGTCCGGGCCTTCTGGCCCTTCACGCCGCGACCGGCGGTCTTGCCCTTGCCCGAGCCGATACCGCGGCCCACGCGCATGCGCTTCTTGGTTGCGCCTTCATTATCCCGAAGATCAGTGAGTTTCATCGGATTGCCCTCACCCTTCGATGATGCGGACCATATGCGCGACCTTCGCGATCATCCCCCGGGTGGAGGGATTGTCGGGAAGGGTCGAGCGACGGCCGATCTTGTTCAACTTGAGGCCGATCAAAGTGGCGCGCTGATCCTTCGGACGACGGATCGGGCTGCCATATTGTTCGACGGTGATGGTCTTCTGCGAGGTCTTGGTCATTCAACCCTCCTCACGCTTCAGCCGCTTCGCCACCATCGACATCGCGACGGCGGGACTGCAGCACCGAAACCTTGAGGCCGCGGCGTGCAGCGACGGAACGCGGGCTGTCTTCGGCCTTGAGGGCATCGAACGTGGCGCGGACCATGTTGTAGGGGTTGGACGAGCCGAGCGACTTCGCCACGACATCATGCATGCCGAGGCATTCGAACACGGCGCGCATCGGGCCACCGGCAATGATGCCGGTCCCTGCCGGAGCGGCGCGCAGCAGGACCTTGCCGGCGCCGTGGCGGCCGGGCACATCGTGATGCAAGGTACGGCCATCGCGCAGCGGAACCCGGATCAGCGCGCGCTTGGCGCTTTCCGTGGCCTTGCGGATGGCTTCC
>JAIXSR010000129.1 GCA_027484605.1 Hyphomicrobiales bacterium
CCCTTCACCCAGGAAGCCCTGCTGACGGCGGTTGAAACCGCCATGGCCATCGGTTCGGAACGCGTCACGGCCGTGCCGGCGACGGTGCCAGCGCCGGTGGCCAAGATGGCCGATTGCGTGGTGCTGCCCGGCGCGGACCTGCCGATCTTCAACCAGGACGGCTTCGAGCATACCGCGGTCTTCCTGCCGCCGGACGCGGTTTCGACCTATATGCTGACCCTGACCACGCGCGGTTGCGCCCTGGTCGACCGGCTCCGCGCGCCGGGTGCGCTGGCACGCGATCCGGCCGGGCTGGCGGATGCGGCGCATGCCATGGCCGGCAGCGCCGGGATGTTCGGCTTCGACCGGGTCGCGGCGGTCGCCCGGGCCTTCGAACGCGCGGTCGAGACCAAGGCATCGGATGTCGCCGTGCTGGCCGAGCATCTGGTCGTCGTGCTCGAAGCCTCGATCGAGGTCCTGCGGCAGCACCCGAGTGTCGCCATGCAATATGGCTCGGGCCCGCCGGCCGGTGGCACCGGCGCCCGCGCCTATCCGCCGGAGCCGAAGCCGGTGCTGGCCGGCGCGCGGTGACACCCGCGGGCCTGGCGCGGCGGTCATGACGCTTCCCTCCGTGGTCCGACCAGGCTCGCCGCCATCATGGCCTGGCATTTCATATGCCCCAACAGCAGCGGAAGCTCCCCGGCCGGGCAAGGCCTGCTGAAGAGATAGCCTTGCGCCTGGGTGCAGCCGAGGGCCTGCACGGCACGGTACTGTTCCCTGGTCTCCACGCCTTCGGCCGTGGTGGACATGCCGAGCGCCACGCAGAGGTCGGTCACCGCACGGATGATGGCGGTACTGGCCGCGCCCGACCCGAGATTCTGGATGAAGCTTTTGTCGATCTTCACCTTGTCGAAGGGGAAGCGCTGCAGGTAGCTCAAGGAAGAATAGCCGGTGCCGAAGTCATCGAGCGCGATGGCGACGCCGAGCTGCTTCATCCGGTGCAGCGTGGCGAGCGTCGCCTCGGTGTCCCGCAGCATGACCGATTCCGTCACCTCCAGCTCCCGCCGCGCGGCATCGAGGCCCGACTTGGCGAGCGCCGCGGCGACCGCCGCGACGAGGCCGGCGCTGCCGAATTGCACCGGGGACAGGTTGACGGCGACCTTCAATCCATCGGCCCAACTCGCCGCCTGGCGGCAGGCCTGTTCGAGTACCCATTCGCCGAGCGGCACGATCAGGCCGATCTCCTCGGCCAGCGGGATGAAGCGATCGGGTGGAATCAGGCCGCGTTCGGGGTGGCGCCAGCGCAGCAAGGCCTCGAAGCCGCTGACCTGTCCGGTCGCGATGTCGATCAGCGGCTGGTAGAACAGTTCGAACTCGCCGGCGCCGAAGGCATGCCGCAGGTCGATCTGCGCCGCCCGCCGGAGCTGGGCCCTAAGGTTCATCTCGGGTTCGAAGAACCGGAAACACCCTCGCCCGCCGGCCTTCGCCCGGTAGAGGGCAAGATCGGCATGCTGCAGCAACTGGTCGGGGTCGCTCCCATCCGCCGGCAGGCTGGCGATGCCGATGCTGGCCCCGATGAAGATCTGCCGGCCATCGAGGTCGAAGGCCGCCCCCAGGAGATCGATGACCCGCTGGGCCAGTATGGCGGCATCCTGCGGCTGACCCATGCCGCTCTGCAGGATGGCGAATTCGTCGCCGCCGAGCCGGGCAACGGTATCGGTATCGCGCACCGCGGAGCGCATCCGGCTGGCGACCGCCTGCAGCAGCAGGTCGCCCGCGGGATGGCCCAGGGTATCGTTGACATCCTTGAAGTGGTCGAGGTCGATGCACAGCACGGCGCTGATCTCGTCGCGCCGGGCCCGGCTCACCGCCTCGTCGAGCTTGCTGCGGAACAGCCGGCGGTTGGCCAGGCCGGTAAGGGCGTCGTAGTGCGCCAGTCGGGCGATCTGTGCCTGGCCGCGGCGATGTTCCTCAAGGACGCGGATCTCGGCCTGGGACCGCTCAAGCGATTCGAGATGACGGAGATGACGGGTGCCGAGCAGCACCGCCCCCAGGGTGACGATGCCGAGCAGCAGGACAGCGCCCGCGGCATAGACCACCTCGCCTTGCCAGACCCGCAGGATGTCGGCGGTCCGGCGGGTCACCACGATCACCGCCGGGTAGCCCGTCAGGGCACGAACCGCCATCACGCGGTCCACGCCATCTATCGCGCTCGCCGCCTGCACCGTCCCACTCTCCGCCCGTGCCAGGACGTGCTGGAAGTTTCGCTGCCGTTGCTGCTGGATCAGCCCGACGGTCTCCGCTGCCGTGGGATGGCGCGCCATAAGGGTGCCGTCGCGCCGCCACAGGCCGACCGAGCTGCCTTCTCCCAAGGCCATGCTGCCAAGGAATTGCTCCATCTTGGCGAGGCTTAGCCCGACCCCGACGATGCCGAGGAAGCGCCCGTCGGCCCCGCTGATCCGGCGCGACAGGTAGATGTTCCAGGTGCCGGTCTGGACGTTCCGCGCCGGCGGCGCGAGGTAACTCACCAAGCCCGGCGTATCGCGCAGGACGCTGAAATGCGGCCGGTCGGCGATCGAGAAGACCGAGAGGGGCCAGGCGCGCGAGGACGCGATGGTGATGCCTTCGGCATTGGTGATGAAGGCCGCCTCGACCTGCGGCAGTGCCAGGATCCGGCCGCGCAGCGTCTCGTACACGACCTGCGTGCTGAGCCGCGCGTCGAAATCTTCGGCCGAGCCAAGCTCCAGCGCCTCGATCATCTCGGTCAGGCCCTGCGCAAGCAGCTCGACCGAGTGGAAGCTGTTTTCGGTGTGGCGCGCCAGCACCAGGGAAAGGTTGGTGAGTTCGCGTTCGGCATCGGCGATGGCCTGCCGATGGAGGTGCGACAGGATGAGGCCCGCGGCCAGGGCCACGGCCGCGACCAGCGTCACGCCGGCCAGGGCCGGCCAGGAAGGACCGCGCCATTGCCCGGCCTGCCGCAGGATGCCCACCAGGGCCGCCCAGTATCGCAAATGGGGCAGTGCGGCGGGGCCCTCGGCTGGCATCGCCGATGCCTGCGCATCGAGGCGCGATGGCCGTGGACCGGAACCCTGCGGCGGGGCCGAATTCACCTTGTCTGCTGGCAGGGGGCTTGGGTCCGCCGGCACGTCGGCGAGCTGCTCGAGCAGGACATCAGCCACGCTTCACCCCGGCCAGGAAGGTGCCGACCTCGCCACCCAGCCGCTCGGACTGGTGGGCGACATCGGCCGCGGCCTGCAGCACCTGCGCGGCCGCCCCGCCAGTCGCGTCGCTGGCGCGGCTCACCTCGCCGACGGTGCGGCTCACCCGCAGGGTCCCGGCGGCGGCCTGCTGGATGGAGCGGGCGATTTCCTGGGTGGCGCCGCCCTGCTGCTCGACCGCGGCGGCGATGGCGGTGGCGATCCCGCTGATCTCGGCGATGCGGCCGGCGATGCCGCCGATGGCGGCCACGGCATCCTGGGTGGCGGCCTGGATCTGGGCGACCTGGCCGGCGATCTCGCCGGTCGCCTGGGCGGTCTGGGCGGCCAGGTTCTTCACCTCGCTGGCCACCACGGCGAAGCCCTTGCCGGCTTCGCCGGCGCGCGCCGCCTCGATGGTGGCGTTCAGCGCCAGCAGGTTGGTCTGGCCGGCGATGCCGGAGATCAGGCGGACCACTTCGGTGATCTTCCCGGCGCCCTCGGCGAGGTTGCGGACCACCTGGTCGGTTCGGCGCGCCTCCTCCACCGCCTGGCCCGCGGCCTGGGAACTCTGGCTGACCTGGCGGCTGATCTCACCGATCGAGGCGGCCAGTTCCTCGGCCGCGGCCGCCACGGTCTGCACGTTGCCGCTGGTCTGCTCGGACGACGCCGTAAGCGCCGCCGCGTGCTGGCTCGCCTCGCCGGCGGTGGCCGACATCGATTGCGCGGTGCCCTGGAGCCGGGCGGCCGAGGTGGTCAGCACGCCGATCGATTGACCCACCACGGCCTCGAAATTCTGGGTCAGTTCGGTCAGGCGGCCGGCGCGTTGCACCCGCGCCTCCTGGTCCCGCAGCCGCTGTGCCGCCGCCTCGCCGGCCTCGCGCAGGCTGGCCCGCAGCGTCTCGGCGGCGCTGGCCATGCGGCCGACCTCGTCAGCACGGTCGGCACCCGGCACGGCGACGGACAGGTCACCGGCCGCCATGGCCCCCAATCCCCGCGTCACGTCGACGACCGGTCGGATGATCGAGCGCCGCACCGTGGTCACCACGCCCGTGCCCAGCGCCAGCACCACGGCGGTGGTGACCCCGAGCAGCATCCAGGCCAGCCGCTGCGCCATGGCGTTCGCCTCCGCGTTGAGGCGGTCGGCCAGGGCTGCGGTGGCGCCGGCGCTCGTGGCGATGGCCTGGTTCAAGGCCTGACGGTTGGCCCGATTGGCCTCGTTGTTACCGAATTTGTTTGCCGCCTCGGGACTGACATCGGTGCCAAGGCGCGCGGTTTCGATGCGGAATTGAATGAATCCTTCGGTGGCGCGACGCAATTGCTCGAAGGCGGGCTGGTCATCGGCCGGTACCAGGCGCTGCCAGGCATCGGTATCCTCGCGCAGCCGTTCCAGCCGCGCGAGCAGCGGCTTGGCGAAGCGCCGGGCATCGGCCATGTCCTTGGCCATGTAGATGCCGCGGGAGTCCATCACCACGGACAGGACATGCGCATCGACGCGTTCCGCGAGACGGGCGGCGCTGCTGGCGCGACCGGCCTGTATGGTCATGTCGCCATAGGCCTGGAGCGCCAGGAAGCCGGCGAGCGCCGCACCGATTGCGGCACAGGCGAGCAGGCCAAGCAGCGCATAGAGACGCGCACCCAACGATCTACGAAAGAAAAGCGGCACTGGGATCCTGATCATTCCGATTTCGCATTGGTCATTGTGCCGGCGTCCACCGGGACGAGGCGTCCTGGGACACGCCACTCCATCAATATGCTAAAAATCTTAGATCACCAAAATGTTTTGCGCTTTCGTGGAGGGCGCTGCTGCCCTTGCCGTCACCTGACCGATGCAGCTTTCGCCGAGGCAATCCCTGGCATCGCGCGAAAAATCTTTGAATATGGGGCGTATACGAGTATGCCGGTCATACGACTCAGAACGAGGCCGCACCGCATCATGTCCATTTGGAACACGCCGTTTCTCGCCGGCCGGATCATCGGCCCCCTGGCGTTGCTGGCTGGCGGCTTCGCCATGGTCCGCCCGGATAGCCTGCCGGCCTATCTGGAGGCCGATACGGCACTCGCTTTGGGCAAGGCGCTGGTCATCACGGCGCTCGTGGTGATTGCCGCCGCTGGCTGGACCGCCCTGCCACACGCCACCCGCAGCAAGCTCCTGCCATTCGGCCGCGGCCCGGCGCAGCGGGTTATCATCCGCATCCGCAAGCGCCGTTGAGGCTGCCACCGCCGTGCCGCCCAAACGCCGCAAGCCGGCCCGCCGAAGCGGCTCCCGGCGCCATTCCATGGTCGGCTTCTGGCATCGCTTCAGCCGCTGGCTGGGCCTGCCCGCCCAAGGTCGGTCCACCGCCAAGCGGCCCTGCCCCCCGGAGACTTCCATGACGCTGATTGCTCCGCCCGAGCCGCCGCAAACCGCTCCGGTGCCGTCGCCGGCGGAACCCAAGAGCGACGTCGGCAATACCCTCGCCATGCTGACGCAACGTTATCAGGCGGCGCTGCTCAGCAATCCGCCGCGATCCTTGGCAACGCCGCGCGGTTGACCTCGCCGGCAGGTCGGCGGGTTCGCCCGGACCCTGCCCGTGCTGGCCGATGTGTCCGGTGCTACCGACAATGCCGGCGGTGGCATCAGGGGCCGGGCGTGAAGACCGGCCGCAGCGTCAGTGGAAGCATCGGCGGCGCATAGGCTTCAGGGCGCGGCTTGAATGCCGCCCTACCCTGGCCATAGGCGCCGTCCGGAAAATATTGTGAAGCTGCAATGTCCTGGTGATAGGCCCGGTAGCAGCCGGATAGGGCGCCGGTGGCCAAGAGCAGCAGCACGGCCCGCAGCATGACCGGCCGGCCTGGCCGGATCGAGCCAGCGGCCAGGACCCGGGCCTTGCCGAGAAGGCGCTTCGTCAGGCCTGTACCGGTCTTCATGCGGATCATCCTGTCAGGTGGCGGCATGGGCCAAATCGGTTCCGCGGCATTCCTGCGGCCTGAGGCATGGCCAGCGATGCAGGATTGCCGCTTCACGCCTGCGGTGTCGCCGGCACCTGCGCATTCGGCCGCAGCGAGTTGACCACCGCAGCCGGCAGGCCCGATCCGTCATCGGAGCGTGCGGTATGCGCGGCAGCGCCGCGGTTCATGCGCGAAAAAACACGGGTCAGATCGGCAATGATGCTTCGCTCCGCCGTCCGCGCGATGCGGGCCGGGGCGCCATTGCCCCAGCTGCCCGGCTCGCCGCTGATGGGTCGGGTGACTGCGGGCTCGGTCCCCGGCTGGATCTCGATCGGACCGGTCGGGGTGGTCAGGCCAAGCTCGGCATAGACCCGATCCAGGCGGCCGCGCAGCCGGTTGGTGAATTGGCCGACCGAGAGTGGCTGGCCATCGGCGCCGTTGAACATGGCGGGATTGGCCGCCGCCGCGGATGGCAGCACGGCGCTGGCGGCCTGGTCCGGATTGCTGGCCTGGGCCTTCAGCATGCGGGCCGCGCCGTTGGTGCCGAGGAAATGGCCGAGATACAGCTCCGCCGCGTCCGGCCGCCGCCCCAGCACCGGCGCCAGGTTGTCCGAGACATGCTTCAGGTATTCCCCGGCGAAGCGGGCGGACAGTTCCGGGTTGTCGCGCAGTGCCAGGATGCGGCTCCGCTCCGCGGGATCCTGCACCGTCAGCCGCCCACCCGGCAGGGTGGTGATGGCCGCCGCCTCGGCCCCCAGGCCGTGCTCGGCACCGTGCTGCTGCACCATGCTGAGCCAGGTCTGGTCGATGAACTGGAACAGGCCGCGCGCCGAGGAGGTCGGCGCCTGGGCATTCGGCCTGAGGCCGCTCTCCATCGCCGCCTTGGTCGCCAGCACGTTGAAGCTCACGCCGGTGGCAGCCGCGGCGTCGCGGATGGCGCCCACCACCTGGCTGCTGGCGGCGTAGGTGCCCAGTCGTTCGGACTGGCGGGCAAGGGTGGCGACAACCGGGATCGGCAAGGTGGCTATCCTCAGTTCAGCGCAGAACCGGAACAGGGCATTTTGCGAAAAATCGTCTATGCCCGGGTTATGCGAAATGTTATGGGTCACCTAGCGGCTGGTTTCAGCCCTTGTCAATCGAATCCGCTTTCGCAGAAAACCAGCAGGGACCGAATGTTCCGATGATCCAGATCGCCGGTATTGCTGGAGTTTTCGTTGCGATTTTTGGCGCATACACCCTCACGGGTGGCCATATGGGCGTCATCCTGCATGCCCTCGGGGGTGAGCTCGTCATCATCGGCGGCAGCGGCTTCATGACGCTGTTCATCGCCAATGACGGCGCCGGCGTGGCCAAGGTCCTGAAGTCCGTTGGTTCGGCCTTCAAGGGCCCGCGCTGGAAGAAGGGCGACTACATCGACCTGCTCTGCCTCAGCTTCCTGCTGATGCGGACGCACCAGAAGGAAGGCGCCGCCAAGCTCGAGAAGCATATCGAGAAGCCATCGGAGTCGCCGATCTTCAGCCGCTATCCGGCGATCACCGGCTACCAGCCGCTGCGCGACCTGATCTGCGACACGATGCGCACCATCACGCTCAACAACAAGGATCCGCACCGGGTCGGCGAGATGATGGAAAGCACCATCGACAAGCGCTTCGCCGAGGAGATGAAGCCGGTCAAGGCGCTCAACACCGTGGCCGATGCCTTCCCGGCGCTCGGCATCGTCGCCGCGGTGCTCGGCGTCATCAAGGCCATGGGCGCGATCACCGAGCCGCCGGCGGTCCTCGGCGGCATGATCGGCTCGGCCCTGGTCGGCACCTTCCTCGGCGTCTTCCTGTCCTATGCGCTGGTCGGCCCGCTGGTCGGCCGCATCAAGTCGATCCGCGAGGAGGAACGCCGGATCATGGACGTCACCCGCGCGGTGATCACCAGCTATCTCGAGAACCTGTCGCCGCAGCTCTGCGTCGAGGTCGGCCGCCAGGAAATCCCGAGCAAGATGCAGCCGAGCTACGACGAGATGGAGCAGCAGTTGCGCGACGCCGGCCGCGTCAAGTCCGATGGCGATAGTGGGGAGTGATGCCGATGTGGCCCCCTGCCCTGCCTCGCTTCGCGGCGACGCTGCCGCTGCTCGCCCTGATCGCCCTGCCGGCCGCCGGCCAGGAAACCGTGCCCGCGGCCACGCCGGCCCCCGCCATGGCGCTGCCCAGCCCGAGTGAGCCCACCCCGGTCGTGCCTGCTGCTGTCGCTGCCCCGGCCGGCATTCCGGCCGTCCGGGTGCGTGCCGCCCGGCAGGCCGACCATGGCAGGGTGGTTTTCCATCTCGGGCGGATTCCCAGCTTCGAATTGCGAAAAACATCAGATGGTCAGGAGCTGCGGCTGCGTGGCAACTACGCCCTCGACCTGACTGGCCTGCGCCCGCTGGCCGAGCTGGCCTCGGTCGCCGCGCGGCGTGAGGGCGCCGATACCGTCATCCAGCTGCGGCTGAACTGCGACTGCGCGGCGGAGACCGCCTCGGGCGGCGGCATGCTGTGGATCAACCTCCGCCCCGCCACGCCGCCCACCGCCCCCACGACAGCCGCGGCCCCGCCACCTGCCGCACCGGCCCGGCCCGCGAATGGACGCGATGCCAAGCGGGCCGACACCGCCGAGGCCGCGCGGCGTCGCCTGCTCGACGATGCCGTTCGCCTCGGCCTGATGAACAAAGCCCAGGCCGAGGCGATGCTGCGCGCGGCCGCGGTGCCGGCCACGCCGCCCGCGGCCGGCACCGCGGCGGCGAACCCTGCGGCGGCGGGCCGGCCAGCCGAGCAGGACGAGGCAGCGCGGCTGCGGCAATCCCTCCTCGCACAGCTCGGCACCCTCGGCCGGCCGCAACCCGTGGCGCCTGGCCAGGCCAGGCCGAATACGCCGGCGGCCACGCCACCGCTGCAGGCCCTGCCGCCGCAGGCACCGCGGCCCAGCTGCGCCGCCCCCTTCGACATGGCGGGTTGGGCCGGCGAGGCAACCGGCAATCCCGCCTTCGCCGATCGCCTGGTCGCCCTCCGTCGGACCATGGCCGCCTCCGCCGAGGCGCCAGAGGATGTCGCGACGCTGGCCGAATTCCTGGTCAGCCATGGGCTTCTCCCGGAAGCGCTGGAATTGATGGACGGCCGCATCACGGAAACCATGACCGAGGCGATGCAGAGCCGGATGCAACGGCTGCGCGACGTCGCCCGGCTGCTCCGCCGACTGCCGATCGACAACGGCTCGCCCCTGCTCGCCGAGGCCGCGACCTGCGACCGCGAGGATCTGGGGCTCTGGCAGGCCCTGGCCGCCGCCGTGGCCGGCGATATCGCCACGGTCGTGCGCCTGGCACCGCGGGCCCGCGCCGCGCTGCGCGGCACGCCGGAACGGCTGCGCTTCGCTTTCACCTTCGTCCTGGCCGATGCGGTCGGCGATGACCTCGAAGCGCTGAAGACCCTGGTCGGGCCGATCCGCAGCGCCAATGCGGTGACCGATGCGGAGGCCGCCGGCCGCAGCTGGCTGCTGGCCCGCATCGCCGGCCTTGAAGGCAGCGGCGAGGAGGAACGGCTGAACCTGGCGCGTGCCGCCCGCAGCACACGCACCATCCCCGGGCTCTTCGCCAGCGCCCGCCTGGCGGCGACCCAGGCCACGCGCGGTGCCGGCGCGGCCTCGGACCTCGAAATACAGCGGGCCGAGGAACGGCTCATCGACTTCGCCCGGACCTACCGCTTCGACACGCTCGGCGAGGAAGCTGCCATGCTCTTCGCCCAGTTGCTCCTCGGCCGCGGGGACCTGTCGGGGGCGCTGATCGCCGCCGATGGTGCCAGCCAGTCCGGCAGCCGGCCCGGGGCCGAGAGCCGGGGTGCCAATTTCGCGGCGAAGATCCTGCGCCTGCTGCTGGTCGATGCCCAAGGCAAGCCGCTGCCCTCGCCCGCCGAGCGGCTGGCGCTGTATTGGCGCTACGAAGGCTATGCCACGCCGGGCGAGCGGGGCGACGACATCCGGCTCGGCGCCGCCCGGCTGATGCTGGAACAGGGGCTGGTCGAGGCGGCGCTTGATACCGTGCGGCAGCTGAGCCCCACCACGGCGCAGACCCTGCCCGCGGTGCTGCTGACCGCCCGCGCCGAAACCGCCGCCTCGCAGGGCGACCCGCAGCGGGCCCTGGCCCTGCTGCGTGCCTTGCCGGTCACGGACGAGGTGCATCGCATCGCCGCCACGGCGCTGGCCCGGCTTGGCCGCCCGGCGGATGCGGCCCGCGAGCTGGAAGGGATGCGTGGCATCGCCGACCAGACGGCGCGCGCCCGCTATTTCTACGCCGCGCAGAGCTGGCCGGAGGCCATGACCGCCTATGCCGAGTTGCTGCGCGAGCCGGCACTGGACGCCACGGCCCGTGCCGACGCCACCAACCGCTATGTCGGGGCGGCCGCCCTGTCGCCGCAGCCCATGGTCGCGGTGCCGGCGGAGCTGCTGGCGCTGAAGGATGCCGGCACGACGGCCCTGCTGCAGCTGGTGAACGAGCCGGCGCCGGCCGCCGCCTCCGGCCGGCAGGGCATGGAGCAGGTCCGCAGCGCGATCGAGCGGGCCAAGCGCATCGAGACGCTGCTCCCGCCGGCCGAGGCCCGCTAGCATGGACGGCCCGAGCATCATCGCCCTGTCCGGTCAACTGGCGCTGCAACGCCAGCTCGAGACGACCGCGAACAACGTCGCCAACATGAACACCGCCGGCTTCCGCCGGGATCACATGCTGTTCCAGTCGCATATCAGCCGCCTCGCGGTGCCCGGGCGGCAGGTGGCCTTCGTGCAGGACCGCGCGACCTATGTGGACGTGGCGCAGGGCGTGATCGAGCGCACCGGCAATCCGCTCGACATCGCCATCAACGGCGAGGGCTTCCTGGCGATCGAGCGGCCTGGCAATGTCGGGCGTGGCTATAGCCGCGACGGCCGGCTGAAGGTGGCGCCGGACCGCACCCTGGTCGACAATTCGGCCCGACCGGTACTTGACGAAGGCGGCGTCCGCATCCTGATCCCCGAGCGCACGAGCAGCATCGAGATTCGCGCCGACGGCACCATCATCGCCACCATCGA
>JAIXSR010000084.1 GCA_027484605.1 Hyphomicrobiales bacterium
CACAGCGGATGTGCCACGGATCAGGGACGAGGATCGGGTGGTCATGGCGGATATTTCCGATCGCTTCCGGCAGGTCACGATGACCTTCGGTTACATGGAAGATCCGAATGTGCCGCGCGGCCTCGCGCTCTGCCGGAAGCTTGGCTGGAAGTTCGACATCATGTCGACCTCCTTCCTCGTCTCGCGTCGCTCGCTCAGGCTCGCTGCCCATAGCGTGATGCCAAGTTGGCAGAGCCGTTTATTCATCCTGCTCGCGCGCAACAGCGCCGCGGCGACGGATTACTTCCACATCCCGGCGGGGCGTGTCGTCGAGATCGGCACGCAGGTGAATATCTGAGGAAATGGGACGGAATGTCGGCTTTTTCCAATCGTTCTTCGGCAGATGCTGTCAGACGAACCCAAAAAGTCTCGGAAAGTCCCCTACCCCGGCATGGATCAAGTCGCGCAAAGTTGACACCACTCGGTGAGTGCAGCGGCGCGGCGCTCCTTGAACCGAAGGTCCGCGGAGCGGAACTCTCTCGGCTGATAAGCGTTCGTTCCTGGTTGAACCGAAGGTCCGCCTGCGCCGGAAGCGGAGCATCGCCCGTTCCCGTCGTCGAAACGGTTGATGCGAGTTCTCGGCGCGGTTGTTCAACCAGCGGCCGACGTCGTGCTTGTCGATGATTCCCAAATTCCTGAGCGCCGCGCCGCCATGAGCGACGGCTGCGCCCGCTGCCTGCGGATCGCTGACATCGCCTGTCAGCGCCCTGCAAGACTCGCTTTGGCAGAAGAGGCGCACCGACCGGGGCAATGGAGTCCCGTCGAACGCCCCGAGGAACGGCCCGCCGCCTGAAGCCCTCGAACTAGGAGAATGTCCATGAAAAAGTCGATCCTGATCGCCCTGCTCGCCGCACCCCTGATGGCCGGTGCCGCCTCAGCCCAGACCAAGGTGGTCAACAAGGCCGTGACCGAAACCGAAGTTCTCGCCGCCCAGAAAGGCTGGTGTTCCGCACTTGTCGATATCAGCGACACCTATGCCGCCAAAGGACTGCCTGCCGCCAAGCAGCTCGCCACCAAGGTGGTGGACGAGGCCTATGGCTACCAGCTCGGCGCTGTCCTCTTCAAGCCGACGCTCGCGGCCGCGCCGCAGAGCTTCCGGACGACTCGAGAGGGCGCCATTTCCTATTTCGTCGGTGGCGACCAGGCCTTCCCGCATGACCACGGCTTCGCGACGAAGAACTGGAAGAGGTGCGACATCGAGAATGCTGCGATCTTCATCGCCGGCGATACCGCCACGACCATGGGCAATGTGCGGTTCACCGACAAGGACGGCAAGGTGACGATCGTCGACAAGACCTGGGAGTTCGTGAAGGACAACGCCGGAAAGATGCGCATCATGGTGCATCATTCCTCGCTACCCTTTATCGGCGACTGAACGCACGCCTTCCGCCCGACGCCTCGAAGCCCAGGCCTGTAAAGGCCTGGGTTTTGCCTGTTTGAAAACAACCAAATCTCATTGCGTGATACAATTCGTAGTTATTGCGACTGTCAGCATGCTGCAAGGTCAGTTGTCGTAAAACATATCCATCGACAGCGGCAATAACGCTCTGCCGTACAATCCGGGATCGACAACAAAGCTTGCCTGACCCTGCAATCAAGGAGAACTTCAATGCGCAAGACCCTTGCTCTCACCCTGATCGCTGCCTCCCTCGTGGCCGGTGGCTCGGCCTTCGCCCGCGGAGCCGGCAACAACGGCTACGATGTGATGAGCCCCTCGACGCCGGACCCGGAGGCGGTGGTGACCGCCCCGTTCACTGGCGGCACGCCGTCGGGCGCAGACCTTGGCTCCGCCCAGAGCCATGCAAAAGCCGGCCAGCCGATGAACGCCTTGCCCGGTGCGTCCGAGCATGCCTGGGGCCAGGAGAACGCCCTCTACGGATCGTGACCCCTGTTGCCGGAGCACCATCCGACGCGAACACGAACAGGCCCGGACCCTCAAGGTCCGGGCCTGTTCGTGTCCGGACATGGTCAGGTGAACGGGATGCTCCGTGGCGGAGGAGAGCGGCAACAACCTGCCCCTGCCGCGCCCGGATGGAGAGAGACGGGCCCAGTCGGATGGTGCCCCGAGGGAACCCGGTCAGGCTGTGCGGTTGGCCGAAAACTGGATTGTCGCGGCAAGACCACCGAGCTCGCTGCGGCCGAGGATCAGCTCCCCACCGTAGAGTTCGCAGAGATCGCGCACGATGCCCAGCCCCAGCCCGGTACCCTGGACGCTTTGGTCGAGCCGCACGCCCCGTGTCTGGACGGCCATGATCTCTTCGTGAGAGAGGCCCGGACCATCATCCTCAACCGAGAGTGCAAGCCCACCGCCATCGAGGAGCCGCCCTCTCACACGTATCGTCTTGCGAGCCCACTTCACCGCGTTCTCGACCAGATTTCCGACCATCTCCATCAGGTCGGTCTCATCCACCAGAAGCGATATCGATCGATCCAGCTCCAGCTGCAGGGTGATGGACCTGGCGTTATTCAACCGTGATATGGCGATGCATGTGCGTTCGATGATCGGGAATGCTGCTGTCGGCTGCTGATGGCTCGCGGCGTGGAAATTCGCCCGCGCCCGCGCCAGTTCCCGTCGGACGACACGATCCATGTTCGTGACCTCCTCGGCGATGGGATCAGCCAGTGCCGATTGTCCGTTTCCACGCAGCTTGCGGACATGGACGTCGAGCACCGCGAGCGGAGTCTTCAGCGCATGGGCGAGATCCCCTGCCCGGGCCCGCGCGGCGATGAGATCCTGCGCACGCGCCGCGATGACCGCATTGGCCTCGTCGACGAGAGGCATGACTTCCTGCGGGAATTCGCCGGATATCGAGGACTTTCGACCGGAACGGACATCGGCAAGCGCGCTTTGCAGCTGGTTCAGCGGCGCAAGACCATAGCGGATGAAGGCCGCGAGGCTCGCCAGAAGCAAAAGGACGATGGTCAGCATGGAGGGGATGATCGCCTCCAGGAAACCCGTCCGCGCCTCCAGCAACTCCGCATCGTCGATCGCAATCATGAAGCGGATCTCGACCTGGCCGGAAGGCTGGTCGAAGGCCAGATTGCTCTCATAGGCGAGCAGTTCCTGTCTGTTCGGCCCTTGCATGACGGAAGATCGCCGCGCGCCCAGTCTCGGGGGTGTCTCGGACCATGGAAGAGGTGTGTTCGCAAGCGATCTGGACATCAGCTCCGCCTTGCTGCCGGAGCCGATTTGCCAGTAGAGGCCGCCGGAAACCTTCTCGAAACGCGGATCGCCGGGGTTTCTGATCAACCGGAACGTGCCATCATTCTCGATCCGCAAGGACCGCACGAGCCCGTCGACACGGTCTTCCAGTTCGGCATAGGTGTGCAAGCGCACGGCACGGTCGAAAGCAAAGACAAGTGCCAGGCCCATGAGAATGAAGGCCGCAGACAGCACGCCGGCTGCGGTGACAACAAGCCGGCGGCGGAGTGACATCATCCACTTTTTCCCGCATCACCGATCAGATAGCCATGCCCACGGCGGGTCTCGATGATGTCCCCGCCAAGCTTTCGTCGAATGCGCGATACGAGCACCTCGATCGCGTTGGAATCCCGCTCGATGTCCTGATCGTAGACGTGCTCGGACAGTTCCGTCTGGGAAATGACGCGCCCATGATGATGCACGAGATAGGCGATCAGCCTGTATTCGAGAGGCGTGACGACGACCGGCCGGCCGGAGAGCGAAATGCTCCGCTGGCGCGTATCCACTTCCAGGGCACCATGCGTCAGCAAGGGGGAAGCGTGTCCGCTCGCGCGGCGGGTCACGGCACGCAGGCGCGCGAGCAGTTCCTCCATCCGGAACGGCTTGATGAGGTAGTCATCCGCACCGGCATCGATGCCGTCGACCTTCTCGCGCCAACCGTCGCGCGCGGTCAGAATGATGACCGGCATGGTGCGCCCGGCGTTGCGCCAACGCTTCAGGATGGTGATCCCATCGAGAACCGGCAGGCCCAGATCGAGCACCACGGCATCGAAGGATTCGCTGTCTCCGCGGAACCACCCGTCCTCGCCATCACGGGAGACCTCCGCGACATAGCCAGACGAATTCAGACTGTCGCGAATGTCATTGGCAATGCGTGTCTCGTCCTCAATTACCAGAATGCGCACTTCCGCTCTCTTCAGAAGGCCCGGCAGGGGCAGCGCCGGGGTTGATCCATCCAGGGGAACCAGAGTTGCCTGCGGAGCGGTCATTTGTCGACCTCCATCCGGTTTGTCGACGATCTGCCATCGGACGGTCCGATGGCGGCGGGGACGCTCTTGCCAGGATCCAAACTGGGTGTCACCGACTGGCTCTCGATGAAACTCGCGGTCTTGGCGGTCGGCATGGCGAGAGCTTCTCCAGCCATCAGGGGCAGAACGAGGCCGCCCGCAGCGGCAACCAGGCGAGTCAGGGGCAGGTAGGTCATGGCACGATCCTTTCTTCCCATTTGTGCTCCGGCTGGCGCGCGGGATTGCGGGTCGTTGGCCGGGGCGATCTGAATCGATGAACCGACCCTACGCCCGCCGAGCTTGCAGCACGCTGACAGGATGAATTGGCCTCAACGCCGCGACTGCAGCATCTCTACCTGCAGGCGCTGGATCTCGCTCGGGCGCTGCAACTGGTTGTTGAGGAGGTGGTCGATCTTCTCATGCAAGTGCCGATCTCGAGCCCGGCTTCGAAGTTCACCTGATGGCATAGCGCTGGCGACCGGGCCACAAAGAGGTAGAACTCTGACCCGATAGTCCGGAAGCGCATTTTTGTCTGACCGTGCCCATCCCGATGCCAGACTACATCGCCCGACAGTCAGGCCGCACGAACACCATCGATGAACGTTTTCGCATCGATCGTCAGCCGCTCGGCCTCCTCGGCGAGGCCGGAGGCTGCCGTGACCACCTTGCGCGTGGCCTCCCCTGTCTCGGCAATAATGGCGGTGATTTCGGTGAGCTGCATATTCACCCGATCACAATTCGCGGCCGTCCCATCGGTGAAGCGTACAATGGCACCGCTGGCATTCCGCTGCTCGGAAACGACCTGCGAGATGACGGAATTATGCTCGCCGAGTGCCGCTACGGCTGTTTCGATCGCGCCGATCGCCGAGACGACATTGTCCGTATCCAACAAGATGCGTTCGATCTGTGACGTGATCTCGTTCGTGGCTTGCGCGGTCTGGAGGGCCAGAGCCTTGACCTCAGCTGCGACGACCGAAAACCCGCGCCCGGCCGCGCCCGCCCGGGCTGCCTCGATGGCCGCATTGAGCGCAAGAAGGTTCGTCTGCGATGCAATCGACATGATGGACTTGGTGAAATCCTGGATGATGCGTGCATTGGCAGCGAGCGTCTCCGCCCGGCCGGAGGCATCTCTCGCCTCGCTTGCAACATTCGTCGTCAAGGCCGTACTGTCCTGAACGGTCTCCGAAATGCGCCGGACCGATTCCGTGATCCCGGACGCGACGGAGGACAAGCCAACCGACGATGTCAAAGCCTCGGTGGACAAGGTCGAGACAAAATCGACGCGCGCCGCCACTCCGGAAACCCGGCTCTCCATATCCTGCACAAGTGCGAGAATCTGCGACGACGAGACATTGATGTCCAAGACGACGCGATCGATCTTCTGCTCGAATTGCTCGGAGAGCCCACCCAGCAAGGCCTGTTTTCGCTGCTCTTCTTCGTGACTTGCACGAATTTCAAGCTGGCGCCGCTCAGCCGCTGCCCGGCAGAAGGCTTCAAGCGCCCTCGACATATGGCCGATCTCATCCTTTCGGGACTGAAAGGGAAGTTCCGTCTCGTCCGCACCAGCAGCCACTTGCTGCATGACATCGACCATGCGCCGGAAATCATTCAGCACACGACGCGCTGCGACAAGGATTCCAAGGATCAGCGCAACAATAACCAAGCCCACCGAAACGATCGTTGCCTGCAAGTATTCTTGCATACTCTGGAGACCGCGAACCTCGTCCTCGGCCGATTGCGCGGCATCCGACACGGTTTTCTCGACAAGCTCGATGATCTTTTGCTCACGCTTCGAGGCATCATTCGTATAGAGATTGACGCCCCGATTGCGATTGGAGCCTGACATCTCATCCGAAATGATGGCCATCTGCTTGATATGCTCGGCAATCAACGGTCGGATGGTCTGGATCATATCAGGCGCGAGGCTCTCCTTCGCATCCAGTTGGCTTATCAATTCGGCATGAAGTTTCTGGGCCTGCAACTCCTGGGGCCGGCGACGCGTGATCGTCTGGGCGAGCGTTGCTGCCTTGAAATCCCGGACGACAGCCAGAATCGCCTGAAGCGACTTCGCGCGCTCCAATGCCATCGAAGTGGAAACCACACTCGCCCGATTGCTGCCGAGAATGCTGGCGACCGCAAAGCAGCCGAGCAGCAGGACAAGCCCGAACAGTGCAAAGGTCCAGATGAAACGACGTTCGATCGTCATGATGAATCACCCGCGATTTTGATCAGCGAGGCGCTTCAACCACGACAACGGTGGCGCCGCCGAAGGCGCCCACCTTCTGCTCCAGCCCGCTGCGCTGGTGACACACGGCACAAGGCTCGCCGATCTTCATCGGCCAGTAGCTGACAAAGCGCGTTCCGATCGCCTTGGATTGCGGCTCGACTTCGCCCTTTTCCAGCAGGCCCTTCACGAATTCCAGGACAGCCTTGTCCGCGATGACCTTTTCGGGCGCGGAATCGCGATTGATCAGCTCGGTGCTGCGCATGGTAACGATGGCCTGATACCGCCCCTCAGACTTCCTGTTGAAGTAGTCCAGAAGCTGGGCGCGAAAAAAGGCTGGCACGAATGCATCCTGGCCGCCCTTGAGCATATCCGGACGGAATTTGTCGATCACATGGGTCAGAGCTTCATCGAACAGCTTGCGGATCTCGACCAGTTGGGGATCCGCGGGATCGTCGAAGCCGGAGCCTCCGATTTTCTTGAAATGGTCCCGGAAAGCAGCCCGGATGCTGGTAACTTCCACCTCGGCTTGGCTCAGGCTTCCGCCATTGATCTTGCCCTGCAAGCCAGCAACCACTGCCGTTGCGGCACTGGTGGTGGCATTGATCTCCTTGGATATGTCAGCTTGGGATGGGGCACCGAGGACGGAACTGCTCCATCCCAGGGCGACAACGATGGCAGGCACAATGACAGATCTTGCTTGCTTGAACATTTTGTCCCCCGACAAACATTAGACCACAATGTAAATTGTCGTAACATTCATTGGTTAATTGTTTCGGTATGGCGCATACACACTAGATTGGACGGTTTACACCGTGAGGTCGGATTTTTTGGAAGCTGTTTGACAGCACCGCGCCCCCGGCTTGATCGCGCCCCTCAACCGAGACCCGTTCGGCCGATCTGGGGGCACTGTCAGAGGAAAGCTTGCAGTCCATGCTTCGCCGCCCCATCGCTATCGATTGGGTATGAAGTACCGCTCCTTGAGGGAAAACCCCTCAGAAGATGGCCAAGCGCTGGCGACCGGGCGATCAAAAGGTACAGCTTTGGTCCGATAGTCCGAAAGCCCATTTTTTATCTGACAGTGCCGGCCAGCCGCCCTCCCCGTCTGCGGCAAGCCGGTTTTCCTCTGACAATGCCGGCCCAACTGGTCGTCGGTTCACTTTACAGAGATGGTGGGGGTTCAACGCGCTGG
>JAIXSR010000131.1 GCA_027484605.1 Hyphomicrobiales bacterium
CCGGAAATGTTGCTCGAGACCTGCTGCGTACGATCGGCCGCATGAACCACGCCATCGGCGATGCCCTCGCTCGCCCGCCGCTGGTCCTCGACCGCATGGGAGACATCGGCGGCGATCCTGCGCATCTCCTCGATCGTCTTGCCGATGGCCTCCACGGCCGAGATGGAATCCCGCGTCACGCTCTGGACATGGGCGATATTGGCCCCGATCTCCGCCGTCGCGCGGGTCGTCTGGTTGGCCAGCTCCTTGACCTCGCTGGCGACCACGGCGAAGCCCTTGCCGGCATCGCCGGCGCGGGCGGCCTCTATCGTGGCGTTGAGGGCCAGCAGGTTGGTCTGGCTCGCGATGGAATTGATCAGGTCAACCACCTGCCCGATGGTCGAGACAGCCTGCGCCAGTTCCGAGAACTTGCCGGCCGTGGCGGCGCTGAGATCGGAAGCCTGCGCCGAAACCTCGCTGGCCTTGGTCATGCCCGAAGCGATGCCGCCGATGGCCTGCGCGAGTTGCCGCCCCGATTCGGCAAGGGCGTCCACGGTGGCCGACATCTCCGTCGACACCTCGGTCACGACCTGTGCCTGGCGGGCGGTTTCCTCGGCGCCGGTCGACAGGGTCGCGGCGGCCTGGTGAAGCTGGCTGGACGTGCTGGCCAGCGTGTTGACGCGGGCAAGGGCGTTGCGCTCGAAGGCCGCGATCGCGGCCTCGATCTGCCGCTGGCGCTCCGCCCGACCGGCATGCTCCGCCTGCTCGGTCCGGCGATGCTCGGCCCGCTCGGCCTGTGCCAGGCGGAACCCCTCGACCGCCTTGGCGATGTTGCCGAGTTCGTCCTTCCGGTGGTCATGCGAGACCAGGAATTCCGTCTCCCCGCGGCCGATCCGGCTGATATCCCGCGCGAGGTCCCCGAAGGGCCGGGCGATGACGCGGTTGGTCCAGGCCAGCAGCGCCAGCACCATGGCGCCGGCGGCAAACATCGTCGCCCATTGCGCGAGGCCGATGAGGCTCGCCTCCGCCGCGAGGCTCTGGTCCATTTCCGCCATGCGGGTCTGGTAGCTCGCCGCCAGCGTTTCCAGCGCCTTGTTGAAGGCCGCCCGCGTCGCGCGGTTGGCATCGTTGTCGCCGATCTCGCGGGCCGCTTTCGAGCCCTGCGCGCGGGCACCGGCCACCAGCTGCGTCCGCAAGTCGACAAAAGCCTTCGCCTGCTTTTCCAGTTCGGCGAAGCCCGTCCGGTCGGTGTCGGTCACCATCCCGCGCCATTCGGCCATCGTGGCCTGCAGCGTCGCCAGATGCTTCTCGAGCCCGCCACCGAATTGTTCGATCCGCTTCGGGTCATCGGTCATGTACAGCCCGCGGGATTCCATCACCACGGCATAGACCAGGGCATTCGACTTCTCGATCAGCGCCTGCTTGCGCAGCGTATCCCGGACTTCCGCCGTCATGTGGTTCCGGAAGGTGTTGTCGATCCAGATGCTTCCCGCGAGAACCAGGCACAGCAGCCCAAGGCCTGCGATCGACCCTTGCAGCGAGAGGAAAAGCCGGTTTCCGAATGCGTACATGGTGAGGTCCCGTCTAGAGAAAGCCTCACATTCTCTGTTTGATGATAGTGTATAATTCGTAACTGTGATCACAAAATGTGCACCTTGCCCGTGTATTGCCCTCGAAGCGGGTTGTCGACCTCGCCCTTGTGCCAAAGCAACGAAGCCCCATTTCTGGCGGGAGAGGAAAGACCATGCTCAGCCAGACCGACAGCGAAGCCCTGCTCGCCCGCTACCCCTTGCAGAGGATCGGCGCTCCGCCCACCCGCGCTGCCGGCTTCGTGCTCATGCTCCATGGCCGTGGCGCGACGGCCGGATCGATTCTCGATCTCGCGGAGGCCTTCGCCCAGCCCCAGCTCTGTTTCCTGGCTCCGCAGGCCCCCGGCCACAGCTGGTATCCCTATCCCTTCATTGCCCCGCTGGCGGCGAACGAGCCACATCTCTCCCGGGCACTGGCCCTGACGAAAGGCGTGCTCGACCTTCTGGAACAAGGTGGCGTCCCTGCTGGTCGGACCGGGCTTTGCGGCTTCTCGCAAGGCGCCTGCCTCGCGCTCGAGACGGCCATCCGGCGGCCTTGCGCCTATGGTGCCGTCTTCGGGTTCAGCGGCGGATTTATCGGCCCGCCCGGCACGCCGCGCCTGCCCGAGCCTGGTCAGGAGACCGCGCTTGCCGGCGCCTCGGTGCTGATCGGCTGCTCGGATGTCGATGCCCATATCCCGCTGGGACGCGTGCAGGAAACCACTGCGCTGATGCGCGCCATGGGTGCCGATGTCGACGAGCGGATCTATCCCGGTTTCGGCCATGGCATCCATCCGGATGAACTCGGCGCCGCGCGCACCCGGCTGGCCGCGATGCAGGATTGACCGGGAATCCGGCGCGCTGGGCAACACACCGGAGGCGGTACTGCAGGCTGGGCGAGAGGCAGGGTGAGCAAGGGAAGAGGATGGTGGAGCTAAGCGGGATCGAACCGCTGACCTCCTGCATGCCATGCAGGCGCTCTCCCAGCTGAGCTATAGCCCCACATCACGAGCATGCCTGGGCAGCATGCCGGAACCGGACGGCGTCCGGAGGCGCGCTTATTGTCACAAGACCCAACGCGCCGCAAGAGCCTTTCCGGCCGGAGGGCGATCTTTTTCGCTCCGGCCCGGAACGGCGGAGGATCAGCTTTCCTCGTCTTCTTCCAGATCGCCGTCGATCAGGTCGGAAACGTCGCTGTCATCCTCGTCTTCCTCGGTTTCGAGGAAGGTATCGTCGTCATCGCCATCGATGTCGATATCATCGTCATCCGCCACGACCTTGGCCTCGTCCGCCTCGTCCGCCTCCTCGAGCGGCACGAGTTCCGGCGCGGCCACCTCGTCTGCAACCAGCTCCTCGTCCTCGGCCACCTCGGCCTTGGCGATCTTGGGTTGCGGATCGAAATAGGCGCGGGGATAGCTCTGCCCGGTATAGGGCGAGATGATCGGATCCTTGTCCAGGTCGTAGAATTTCTTGCCCGTCACGGGGCAGATGCGCTTGGTGCCGAGTTCAGCCTTGGGCAATGTCGCGTTCCTGTCATGGGGCCCGGGGGCCGGGCCGGAGCAAAAACTTCCGCTTGCAAAGTCGGGATGAAGCCCGTTAGTGGCCTCGCACTTTCCTGTCAAATGCTTGTTTCGGGCAAGACCCTGATAAGCGAGTTTTCCCGCCCCGGCAGGGCCTTTTCGGCTTCCGCGGCATCGTTCGAGGATCGAGACATGGCCCATGGTTCCGAAGCGCTTCCCCTTCAGGCGGAACGGGGCGGGCCGCTCCGGGGCCGGGTACGGGTTCCCGGCGACAAGTCGATCTCGCATCGTTCGCTGATCCTTGGCCTCCTTGCCATCGGCGAGACGCGCGTCTCGGGCCTCCTGGAAGGCGAGGACGTGCTGCGCACGGCAGCGGCGGCACGCGCGCTCGGCGCCACGGTCGACCATGTCGGTCCCGGCGAATGGCGCGTGCGCGGGATGGGCATCGGCACGCTGCTCGAGCCGCGCGGAATACTGGATTTCGGCAATGCCGGCACCGGCTCCCGGCTGATGATGGGCGTGATCGGCGGCCATCGGATCCGCGCCACCTTCGATGGCGATGCGTCGCTTCGCAAGCGCCCGATGGGCCGCATCCTCGATCCGCTGAAGCGCATGGGTGTCACGGTGATCGACGTGGCCGAGGGCAACCGCCTGCCGCTGACCCTCCAGGGGGCGAAGGACAGCATCCCGATCGAATACACGACGCCCGTGGCCTCGGCGCAGATCAAGTCGGCCGTGCTCTTCGCCGGCCTCAATGCCCCGGGCGAGACCGTGGTGATCGAGCCGGAAGCCAGCCGTGACCATACCGAGAAGATGCTCGCCTATTTCGGTGCCGAGATCCGCAGCGAGCCCGCCGGCGCCCATGGCCGCCGAATCACGCTGAAGGGCCGGCCGGAACTCAGCCCCCGACCGATCGTCGTCCCGGCGGATCCTTCCTCCGCCGCCTTCCCGATCGTGGCGGCGCTGATCGTGCCCGGCTCGGATGTCATCATCGAATCGGTGATGATGAACCCTCTCCGCACCGGCCTCCTCACCACCCTGCTGGAAATGGGCGCCTCGATCGAGGAACTGGACAGCCGTGTCGAGGGGGGCGAGCGGGTGGCCGATCTCCGCGTCCGGCACTCGGCCCTGCGCGGCGTCGACGTGCCCGCCGAGCGGGCGCCGTCGATGATCGACGAATATCCCGTCCTCGCCGTCGCCGCAGCCTTCGCCTCGGGCGAGACGCGGATGCGCGGCCTGCAGGAATTGCGCGTCAAGGAAAGCGACCGCCTCGCCGCCGTTGCCGATGGCCTCGCGGCCAACGGGGTTGCCCATGAAGTGGCCGGGGATGATCTGATCGTGTCCGGAACAGGCCGCGCCGCGACCGGTGGCGGCATCGTTGCCACGCATATGGATCACCGCATCGCCATGAGCTTCCTTGTCATGGGCCTCGCCTCCGACAAGGCGGTCGGCGTCGACGATACGAGCTTCATCGCCACGTCCTTCCCGGATTTCGTGCCGATGATGACACGGCTGGGCGGGTCCCTGCGGTGAAGCCGGCGCTGATCATCGCGGTCGATGGCCCGGCCGCCTCCGGCAAGGGCACGCTCGCCAAGAGGCTGGCGGCGCAGTTCGGCCTGCCGGTCCTGGATACAGGCCTGCTCTATCGCGCGGTCGGCCAGCACCTGAGCGATGACGGCCATGACCTTGATGACGGGGTGGCGGCGACAGCCATTGCCGCCCGGTTCGATCCCGTCTGGCTCGAGGATGACCGCCTCCGGCGCCGCGAGGCCGGCGAGGCGGCCAGCCGCGTCGCCAAGGTTGATGGCGTGCGCAAGGCGCTTCGGCAGTTCCAGCAGGATTTCGCCCGCCAGCCTGGCGGGGCCGTTCTGGATGGCCGCGATATCGGCACGGTCATCGCGCCCGATGCGCAGGCCAAGCTCTGGATCGATGCCGATGTCGCCATCCGGGCCGGGCGTCGCTACCGCGAGCTGGTGGCACGCGGCGAGTCTGTGACGGAGGCGGATATCCTCGCCGATCTCGTCGCCCGCGACATGCGGGATGCGCCCAACATGCAGATCGCGCCGGATGCGGTGCGGATCGATACCTCGGCGCTCGATGTCGAGGCCGCCTATGCCCGGGCGCTGGCGGCCGTGCTTGCCGTGACCGCCCGGACCGGGCAGTCTCGCCGTTAAGGAGAACCCGGCCTCTGCCGGTCCTGCCCCGTCCGGAGCGATGATGATGCCGACCCGAGATTTCGAGCCCGTTCCCCTGCCGGATTACCGCGAATATCCTCCGGAAAAGATGCGGGCCCGGGCCGAAGCCTTCCGTGCCGAGATTGCCCGCCGCCACACCGTGCGCGATTTCTCGCCCCGCCCGGTCCCGCGCGACATCATCGAGACCTGCCTCCGTGCGGCAGGAACGGCCCCGAACGGCGCCAACCACCAGCCCTGGCATTTCGCGGTGATCGGCGACCCGGCACTCAAGGCCCGGATCCGCGCCGCCGCGGAAGACGAGGAGCGCGCCTTCTATGCCGGCAAGGCGGGCGAGGAATGGCTGGCCGCCCTGCGACCGCTCGGCACCGATCCGCAGAAGCCCTTCCTCGAGATCGCGCCCTGGCTCATCGCCATCTTCGGCGCCCGCTCCAGCCCCAGCGCCGATGGTGTGATGCGGAAGAACTATTACGTCCCCGAATCCGTCTCGATCGCCACCGGTTTCCTCATCGCCGCCCTGCATCATGCCGGCCTCGCCACCCTGACCCATACGCCCAGCCCGATGGGCTTTCTCAACGAGATCTGCCATCGCCCGGCGCAGGAGAAGCCCTATATCCTGCTGGTGACCGGCTATCCCGCGGCGGATGCCCATATTCCCCGCCACGCCACCGAGAAGAAGCCGCTCGCCGAGATCGCGAGCTTCCTGACCTGACGACCGGAGATCCTGCCCGATGGAGAACAGCGCCGAGCCGCGGGGCATGCCCCTCGCCACCGGGATCTTTCTGGCCGCGAACGCGCTGGTCTATCTCGGGCTGGTCGTCGCCGAAGGTGGCCTCGACATGTCCACCCGCACCATTGCCGCCTGGGGCGGGCTGGTACCGCTGGAATGGCTCGACGGCCAGTACTGGCGGATGCTCACGGCCGGCTTCCTCCATTTCGGGCTGATGCATCTCGTCGCGAATGCCATCTGCCTGATCGCCTGGGGCGTGCCGCTGGAGCGCGGGCTCGGCCCGAGCCGCATGGTGATCCTGTTCCTCGGCTCGATCCTTGCCGGGAGCATCGGCTCGCTGTTCCTGCACAGCGAACCCTTTATCAGCGCCGGCGCCTCGGGCGGGGCCTCGGGCCTGCTCGGGGCCCTGTTCGCCTTCTGGCTGCTGCGCGACATTGCCTTGCCGGCCTCCTTCTTCGCCATCAATATCGGTCTCAACATCGCCGTGACGATCTTCGTGCCCGGCATCGATTGGCAGGCGCATCTCGGCGGCTTTGCCGGCGGCGCCATCCTCGCGCTGATCCTCCGGCCGCGCATGGCTTGACACTTCTCCATAAATGAGAAAATTTCTCGTTTATGGAAAACGATGCTGCCGAAGCCGATCTTGATTCCCGGATCGCCGCCCATCTGAAAGGGCTGCGGATCGCCCGGGGCTGGTCGCTGGATGAGCTGGCCGGCCGCTCGGGCATCAGCCGCGCCACGCTCTCGCGGCTGGAAAATGCCGAGACCAGCGCCACCGCGACCACCCTGGGCAAGCTCGCCACTACCTATGGCATCACGATTTCGCGGCTGCTGCATCTCGCCGAACGGCAGGTCGATGTCTTCCTGCCCCGGGCGCGGCAGCCGGTCTGGCAGGACCCCAGCACTGGCTTCGAACGCCGTCTGGTCTCGCCCCCCTCGGATTGGCTGAGCGGCGAGGTCTTGGAGGCCCGGCTCCCCGCCGGCCGCCATATTGCCTACGAGGGCCCCGCGAAACAGGGGCACGAGCACCATCTCGTCATGATCGAAGGCCGCCTCCACCTGACTGTCGAGGGCATCCGCCATGATCTCGGCCCCGGCGATTGCCTGCGCTACCGCCTCTATGGCCCGACGGTTTTCGAGACGCCGCCGGAATCCGGCGCCCGCTATTTCCTCTTCCTGGTGTGAGGCCCGATGCTGACGATCCGCCCCGGCGATTTCTCCGATGACCGCGTGGTCGCCCTGCTGCGCCATCATTTCGAGGCCAACCGGGCCGTCACCCCGGCTGGCTCCGCGCATGTGCTCGACCTCTCGGCCATGCAGAAGCCGGACATCGCCTTCTGGACCATCTGGGACGGGGAGGATCTCCTCGGCATGGGCGCGCTGCGCCGGCTCGATGGCGAGGCCGGCGAGGTCAAGTCCATGCGCACCTATGGCCACGCCCTGCGCCGGGGCGTCGCCACCGCCATGCTGGGCCATATCCTCGCGGCCGCCCGGACTGCAGGGCTGCGCCGGCTCTATCTCGAGACCGGTTCCTTCGAGTATTTCCGGCCGGCCCGCGAGCTCTATGCCCGCCACGGCTTCGTCGAATGCCTGCCCTTCGGCGCGTATCGACCGGATCCGAATTCCACCTTCATGATGCGGGACCTGCCCTGAATGGCCGGGAAGCGGCGGATCGGCATCGGCCATAATGGCGGGCCGCCGCTGCGGGAAAAGCCGCATGTGCCGCCCTGGGGCAAGGGTGGCATCGGCCATTTCTTCACCTGGAAGGCCAAGCACCGCGCGGCCTGGCGCCCGGCTTCGACCGACATCCTGCTCTCCCGGCAGGCCCGGGCCGAGGCGCTCGGCCTGACCTGCGAGGAATACACACTCGAGATCCTCGAACGCGGGCGCTACCTGCAGGCCAGCGACGAGGCGGCGATCGCTGCGATCCGCGCGCGGCGCCGGGGGCGGCCGAAACGCCATCTCTGAGGCGCACCGGTGCCGCCACGGGCAGGCCGGGCCGGGCGCTTTCGCTTTACCTCGGTGCCGGTCTCTGGTATTGCCCGCGACAATCCTTCGGGCCCTTGACGGGGCGCCGGCGGTTTCGTCGTTTTCCGGTCTTTCCGGAGAATCCGGCGGCACCATCGGGACCGGAGGGGAAACCATGCATCCCGCCCGCCGGTGTTCTTCCTGCACTGGTCGCCTCCAAGGGCTTCGCCGCATCGCTGCGGCGGCTGGCGGAACGGGGTGAAACGCAACCGACCAAGCACCAGTGTCCGCGCCGGAGGCTGCCCGAGGCAGCAGGCGCATTCGGAGTTTTCATGTCCACCACTGCTATGTCTCCCAGCCGCGAGGATTTTGCGGCTCTGCTCGAACAGTCCTTCCTCCAGGCCGATACGGCCGAGGGTTCGGTGATCACCGGCACTGTTGTCGCGATCGAAAAGGACGTTGCCGTCATCGATATCGGTCTCAAGACCGAAGGCCGCGTGGCGCTGAAGGAATTTGCCGGTCCGAACAAGGACCAGGTCATCAAGGTCGGCGACAAGGTCGAGGTCTATCTCGAGCGCGTCGAGAACGCGATGGGCGAAGCGGTCATCAGCCGCGACAAGGCCCGCCGCGAGGAAAGCTGGGTCCGCCTCGAGAAGGCCTATGAGGCCAAGGAAAAGGTCACCGGCACGATCTTCAACCAGGTCAAGGGTGGCTACACCGTCGATCTCGACGGCGCCGTGGCGTTCCTGCCGCGCAGCCAGGTCGATATCCGCCCGATCCGCGATGTCGGCCCGCTCATGGGCGTTCCGCAGCCCTTCGAGATCCTGAAGATGGATCGCCGCCGCGGCAACATCGTCGTGTCGCGCCGTACGGTTCTCGAAGAGACCCGCGCCGGCCAGCGCCAGGAACTGGTCTCGAATCTCGAGGAAGGCCAGATCATCGACGGCGTGGTCAAGAACATCACCGATTACGGTGCGTTCGTGGATCTCGGCGGCATCGATGGCCTGCTGCACGTGACGGACATCGCCTGGCGCCGCGTCAACCACCCGACCGAGGTGCTGACCGTCGGCCAGACCGTGAAGGTCAAGATCGTCAAGATCAACCAGGACACCCACCGTATCTCGCTTGGCATGAAGCAGCTCCAGGGCAATCCCTGGGAAGGCATCGAGGCCAAGTATCCGATCAACGGCAAGTTCACCGGCCGCGTGACCAACATCACGGATTACGGTGCCTTCGTCGAGCTGGAGCCGGGCATCGAAGGCCTGATCCACGTGTCGGAAATGTCCTGGACGAAGAAGAACGTCCATCCGGGCAAGATCCTGTCGACTAGCCAGGAAGTCGAGGTCCAGGTTCTCGAGGTCGATCCCTCGAAGCGCCGCATCAGCCTCGGCCTCAAGCAGACCCTCAACAACCCGTGGGAAAGCTTCATCGATCGCCACCCGGTCGGGTCGGTTGTCGAGGGCGAGGTCAAGAACAAGACCGAGTTCGGTCTCTTCATCGGCCTCGAGGGCGATGTCGACGGCATGGTCCATCTCTCGGATCTCGACTGGAACCGCCCGGGCGAGCAGGTCATCGACGAGTTCAAGAAGGGCGACATGGTTCGCGCCATCGTGCTCGACGTCGATATCGAGAAGGAGCGTATCTCGCTCGGCATCAAGCAGGTCTCGGGCGATCCCTTCGCGGATGCCGGCGACTCGATCAAGCGCGGTGGCGTTGTCACCTGCGAAGTGCTGGAAGTGAAGGATGGCGGTCTCGAAGCC
Source organism: Hyphomicrobiales bacterium (assembly GCA_027484605.1). Classification (GTDB taxonomy): domain Bacteria; phylum Pseudomonadota; class Alphaproteobacteria; order Rhizobiales; family Beijerinckiaceae; genus Rhabdaerophilum. The sequence goes on from JAIXSR010000131.1 coordinate 9,718, forward strand.
AAGATCGTCGGTTCGGATCTCACCACCTTCGTGAAGCGTTCGGAACTGGCCCGCGACCGTGCGGATCAGCGCCCGGACCGCTTCGCTGCCGGCGAGAAGTTCGATGCCCGCGTCATCCTGTTCGACAAGAAGGCCCGCAAGGTCCAGGTGTCGATCAAGGCGCTGGAAATGGCCGAAGAGAAGGAAGCCATGGCCCAGTACGGCTCTGCCGATTCGGGTGCCACGCTCGGCGACATTCTCGGCGCCGCCCTCAAGAAGACCAAGTAAGGCCTGTGGCGCATGGCCGGGTTCGCCCGGCCATCCACGACCTTCCCGATCAGGGCCGGCAGGGAAACCTGCCGGCCTTTTTCGTTGGCCGTCTCGGCCGGCGGCAGATGAGGGGGCTCCGGTCGCAACGCCTTGCACCGACGGATTTGTTCTATCCATGGGACAAGGCCTGACCTGCCGGCCGGTCAATCGAATCCTGCCGTGATTTGTCCGAAAACCCGGCTGACCTTTCCGCCGGCGGGGCCTATAACCCGGGGCATGTCCAGCGAAACGCCCCGCATCAACCCGCCCGGTCCCGGCGACCATGTCATCCTGATCGATGGCTCGTCCTTCGTCTTCCGGGCCTATTTCCAGTCCATCCGGCAGGACCAGCGCTACAATTACCGCTCGGACCGGCTGCCGACCGGCGCGGTGCGCATCTTCGCCACCAAGCTGGTCCAGTTCATCCGCGAGGGCGCGCGCGGCCGGAAGGCCACCCATCTCGCCATGATCTTCGACAAGAGCGAGAATTCCTTCCGCAAGGCGCTCTATCCCGCCTACAAGGCGAACCGCTCCGAGCCGCCCGAGGATCTCGTGCCGCAATTCCCACTGATGCGCGCGGTGGTCAAGGCCTTCGGCTACCAGCCGATCGAGATGGATACCTACGAGGCGGATGACCTCATCGCCACCTATGCCGGCCAGGCCGTACGGGCCGGCGCGGAAGTGACGATCGTGTCCGCCGACAAGGACCTGATGCAACTGATCGAGCCGGGCGTGGTGATGTATGATCCCGCTTCGGGCGAGCGCGAGGAACGGCTCGTCGGCGAGGCCGAGGTGGTCGAGTATTTCGGCGTGAAGCCCGACCGTGTCGTCGATGTGCAGTCGCTGGCCGGCGATTCCACCGACAATGTCCCCGGCGCGCCGGGCATCGGCGTCAAGACGGCCGCGCAGCTCATCGCCGAATATGGCGATCTCGACACGTTGCTGGCCCGCGCCGGCGAGATCAAGCAGCCGAAGCGCCGCGAGACGCTGACCGACCCGGACGTGGTCGAGAAGGTCCGGATCTCCCGCACGCTCGTCACCCTCGTGCGCGATGTGCCGGTCGTGGCCCCGCTGGAGACGCTCGTCGCCCACGATCCGACCGCCGAAGCAGCGGTCGCCTTCCTCAAGGCGATGGAATTCACCACGCTGACCCGCCGCGTGGCCGACCTCTATGGCGTGGCCGTCGACAAGGTCGAGCCCGACCCCGCCTATGCCAAGGGCGGGGCCGCGCCGGCCGAGGCGGGCGCTGCCGCTGCGGCCGGACCCGGCAGCCCCTCCGGCACCGGCGTTACGCTGGCCGCGGTGCCGCCGGAAGGCCCGGCCGGTCTGGCCGCCACGCGGCTGGCCGCCCTGCGCGCGATGCCGGTGAGGCACGAAGCCTACCGAACTGTGCAGACCGCCGCCGCACTGGCCGGCTGGCTGGACCGCGCCCGCGAACGCGGCATCCTCGCCTTCGACACCGAAACGAACAGCCTCGATCCGATGCAGGCCGACCTTGTCGGCGTCTCGCTGAGCACCACGCCCGGCGAAGGTTGCTATGTGCCGCTCCAGCATCGCAGCGGCGATGGCCTGTTCGATTCCGGCCCCGTTGCCGGGCAGATCCCGCTGGCCGAGGCGCTGGCGCTGCTGAAGCCCGTGCTGGAGGATCCGGCCGTGCTGAAGATCGGGCAGAACATCAAGTTCGACCTGCTCGTCATGCGCCAGCATGGCGTCGATATCCGCCCCGTCGATGACACGATGCTCCTGTCCTACGTGCTCGATGCCGGCCGCCATGGCCATGGCATGGACGAACTCTCCACCCTGCATCTCCACCACAAGCCGATCCCGTTCTCCGAAGTGGCCGGCAAGGGCAAGGCCGCCGTCACCTTCGACCAGGTCCCGATCGACAAGGCCACGCAGTATGCCGCCGAGGATGCCGACATCACCCTGCGCCTCTGGCTGGCGCTGAAGCCGCGCCTCGTCGCCGAGGGCATGGTCTCGGTCTACGAGACGCTCGAGCGCGGCATGCCCGATTGCCTCGCCGCGATGGAGGCGCGGGGCATCGCCATCGACCGGCAGATCCTCTCGCGCCTCTCGGGTGAATTCGCGCAGGGCATGGCACGGCTCGAATCGGAGATCCACGCCCTTGCCGGCGAGACCTTCAATCTGGGCTCGCCCAAGCAGCTGGGCGACATCCTCTTCGGCAGGATGGGGCTCTCGGGCGGCAAGAAAACCGCGACCGGCGCCTGGTCCACCGGGGCGGATGTGCTCGAGGATCTCGCGGCGGAAGGCCACGAGCTGCCCGCGCGGCTGCTCGAATGGCGGCAGATGCAGAAGCTGAAATCGACCTATACCGATGCCTTGCCCGGCTATGTGAACCCGCGCACCAACCGGGTCCATACCTCCTTCTCGCTGGCCTCGACCACGACCGGGCGCCTCGCCTCTTCGGAGCCGAACATCCAGAACATCCCGGTCCGCAACGAGATGGGCCGCAAGATCCGCACCGCCTTCGTGGCGGAGCCGGGCCGCCTGCTCGTCTCGGCCGATTACAGCCAGATCGAGCTGCGCATCCTCGCCCATATCGCCGAGATCCCGCAGCTCCGGAAGGCCTTCGAGGAGGGCGTGGACATCCATGCCATGACGGCCTCGGAAATGTTCAACGTGCCGCTGTCGGAAATGACCGGCGAGATCCGCCGCCGCGCCAAGGCGATCAATTTCGGCATCATCTACGGGATTTCCGCCTTCGGCCTCGCCAACCAGCTCTCGATCCCGCGCGAGGAGGCCGGCGCCTATATCCGGAAGTATTTCGAGCGGTTCCCCGGCATCAAGGACTATATGGAGGCGATGAAGGCGAAGGTCCGCAAGGACGGCTATGTCGAGACGATCTTCGGCCGCAAATGCCATTACCCCGCCATCGACTCGAAGAACCCCTCCGAGCGCGCCTTCATGGAGCGCGCCGCGATCAACGCGCCGATCCAGGGCTCGGCGGCCGATATCATCCGCCGCGCCATGCTGCGGATGGATGCCGCTCTGGCCGAGAGCCGCGTGCCCGCCGCCATGCTGCTGCAGGTCCATGACGAGTTGATCTTCGAGGTGCCAGAGGCCGAGGCCGGCCGCGTCATTCCCGTCATCACCCGGGTGATGGAGGAGGCGCCCCTGCCGCTGCTCCAGCTCAAGGTGCCGCTGAAGGTCGATGCCCGCGCCGCCCGCAACTGGGACGAGGCGCATTGAGG
>JAIXSR010000162.1 GCA_027484605.1 Hyphomicrobiales bacterium
CAGGCCCGGGATCTGGCTGTACCAGGCCGCGTAATCCTGGCTGTGCTGCGCCGCGACGCGGGCCGCCGCGCCGTTCGGGCCGCGGAAGACGATCGGGCAGCCGAGCTGGCCGCCGGACATGTAGAGCGTCTTGGCGGCGGAGTTGATGATGTGGTCAATCGCCTGCATGGCGAAGTTGAAGGTCATGAATTCGACGATCGGCTTCAGCCCGGCCAGGGCCGCGCCGACGCCGACGCCGGCAAAGCCATGCTCGGTGATCGGGGTGTCGATCACGCGGCGATTGCCGAATTCCTGCAGAAGGCCCTGCGTGACCTTGTAGGCGCCCTGATATTCCGCGACTTCCTCGCCCATGACGAAGACATCGGCATCGCGCCGCATTTCCTCGGCCATGGCATCGCGAAGCGCTTCACGGACGGTCATCTTCACCATCTCGGTGCCGGCGGGCACTTCGGAGGTAGCGTCATAGGCCGGGATTTCGCTGCGCGGCGCAGCCGGAACCGTGGCAGACGGCGCGGCGGCGGGGGTCGGAGCGGGCGCCGCAGCGGCGGCCGGGGCCGGGCCGCTGGCGGCGGCCGAGGCATCCTCGCCCTCGCCGGCAATGATGGCGATGCGGGTATTCACGGCCACGTTCTCGGTCCCGTCGCCGATCAGGATCTTGGCGAGAATGCCTTCATCCACGGCTTCCACTTCCATGGTCGCCTTGTCGGTCTCGATCTCGGCGATCACGTCGCCGGATTTGATCCGGTCGCCTTCCTTCTTGAGCCATTTGGCCAGGGTGCCGCTTTCCATCGTGGGCGAAAGCGCGGGCATCAGAACATCGATGGGCATGGGAATTTCCGTCAATCAGGGGGTGCGCGGGATCAGAGCGTGATGTCGGTCCAGAGCTCGGACACATCCGGCTCGGGATCCACGGTCGCGAATTCCGCGCTTTCGTTGACGAGGCGGCGCACTTCGGCGTCGATCTTCTTGATCTCGTCCTCGGCGATCTTGTGCTTGCCGAGAAGCCGCTCGCGCACCTGCTCGATCGGATCGCGCTCGGAGCGCATCTTCTCGACCTCGTCCTTCGAGCGGTATTTCGCCGGATCGGACATGGAATGGCCGCGATAGCGGTAGGTCTGCATCTCGAGGATATACGGGCCCTTGCCGGCGCGGGCATGCTCGATGGCGCGCAGGCCGGCCTCGCGGACCGCCTGGACATCCATGCCGTCCACCTGCTCGCCCGGGATGTTGAAGGAGACGCCGCGCTTGGAGAAATCGGTCTGGGCCGAGGCGCGGCTCACCGCGGTGCCCATGGCATAGCGGTTATTCTCGATAATGTAGACAACCGGCAGGCTCCAGAGCTCCGCCATGTTGAAGCTCTCGTAGACCTGGCCCTGGTTGGCCGCACCATCACCGAAATAGGCGAGGCTGACCGAGCCATTGCTGCGGTACCAGTTGGCGAAGCCGAGCCCGGTGCCGAGCGCGACCTGCGCACCGACAATGCCGTGGCCGCCGTAGAAATGCTTCTCGCGGCTGAACATGTGCATCGAGCCGCCCTTGCCGCGCGAATAACCGCCGCGCCGGCCGGTCAGCTCGGCCATGACGCCGTTCGCATCCATGCCGCAGGCGAGCATGTGGCCATGGTCGCGGTAGCCGGTGATCACCTGGTCGCCGGTCTTCGTGGCCATCTGCATGCCGACCACGACCGCTTCCTGGCCGATATAGAGGTGGCAGAAGCCGCCGATCAGACCCATGCCATAGAGCTGGCCGGCCTTTTCCTCGAAGCGGCGGATCAGGAGCATCTCGCGATAGGCAACGAGATCTTCCTCACGGGAGAAGGGCTTGGGTCCGGCGGTTTTCGCGGCGCCATTCGCCACCTTGCCGGTTGCGGCCTTGGCGGGTTTCTCCGCCTTTGCCGCCGATGCGGTCGTCTTGCCGCGCGTTGCTACACCGCTGCTTGCCTTGGCCGCACTGGACGCCATGACCTCTCCCCACCTGTTCGTTTCAACCCAAATCGCGCCGTCGGCGTCTTATTCGCCTTTAGGCTTACCGTCTTTTGCCACAAACACCAGTGGCAAAAAACCTGTCCACGGGACAATGGCTTCCTGCGGAAAATGCATGGCAGGGGCGGTTTGCCGGCTGATGCTGCGCTGCAGCAAGCCAAAACTGCGGCTTATTGTGCCAGGTCTGCGGAAATCGCAGGGCTGCCGGGCGTTGGCGGGATCAGGGGTTCAGGAGGATGATCACGTCGTTCCGGTGTGCGGAATTCAGCATCAGCCGCTGGCGCTCGTCGAGCAGGTCGCGGTCGATTTCCTTGCCGGAAAGCTGGGAAACACGGCGTTCCCAGGCCTGGCGCTCGGTCCGGGCATCGCCGATCTTCCGGACGACTTCAGCCGTCATTTCCTTGGCCTGCTGCTTGGCGAGCAGGCCGCGATCCCCCGTATAAGCGGAATGCGCGAAATAGGCGCTCGCGCTCCAGGCGATGGCATGGAAGGCCAGCAGGAAACCGATGCGACGGCGGCGAGTGCGGATGATCATGCCCGGACAATCGCATGCAGTGGTTAAGGAGCGGTAGCGGTCAGGCCGCCCGGCTATTCCCGGTGCGGATGGTCGTGACCATCAGCCCGCCGACGATCAGCGCGATACCGATCCATTGCAGCAGGCCGGGAATCTCGCCCAGGAGCGGGATGGCCGACACCGTGCCGATGACCGGGATGAGCGGCGGGAACCGGCCCGATTGGGCCGCGCCCACCTCGCGCACGGCGAAGCCCCAGAGCCAGAGACCGATCACCACGTTGAGCACGCCCTGGTTGATGGCATGCAACGCCACGATCCAGGGATTGACGTTGAGGATATTGCCGGTCCCGGCAACCAGGTACCAGGGCGAGAAGGCCAAAGCCGAAAGCACCGAAAGCACGGCCGTGGCGCGGAGCGGGTCGACCTTCCAGAGCTGCAGCATCAGCGGATAGCCGCCCCAGATCAGCCCGACGCCGAAGAAGCAGAGATCGCCCAGCAGGACGTTGCGCGAGCCGGACGTGCTGGCCGCGAGGCCGATCATCGCGAGGCCCGCCACAACGATGGCGATGCCGAGGATCACCGTCCATCCCGGCCGGTTGCCGAACATCAGCCAGCCGCCGATCGCGCCGATCACCGTCACCGTTCCGGGCCCGATGGCGGCGCCATGGGCGGCCGGCGACCAGGCGAGGCCCTGCATCATCATCAGCGTCATGGGCAGGCCGCTCATCACCGTGAGCACGAGGCCCCTGCCCCAGCCGATGCCGGCGCAATCGCGGATTCCCGCCCGCACGAAGAGCGGCAGCAGGATGAGCCCTGCGACGAGAAAACGCACGAATGTCATGTCATTCGGCGTCATCCCGTTCTGGATGCCGTGGCGCGAGATCGCGAAATTGGTGCCGTAGATCGTCACGGCACCGAGCATGGCGAGAATGGCGAGGCTGCGCCGGGAGAGGGTCATGCGTGTCTCTCCCGATCCGTCTGCTCTCTCCCCCGGATCAGGCCAGCGCCTTCAGGGCGCTGCGGCCGGCATAGCGGGCCATGTCGCCCAGCTCGCCCTCGATGCGCAGGAGCTGGTTGTACTTGGCGGTCCGGTCCGAGCGCGCGAGGCTGCCCGTCTTGATCTGCCCGCAATTGGTGGCGACGGCGAGATCGGCGATGGTGGCATCCTCGGTTTCGCCCGAGCGATGCGACATCACGGCGGTGAAGCCGGCGCGCTGGGCCATGTCAACCGCCGCGAGCGTTTCCGTCAGCGAGCCGATCTGGTTGACCTTGACGAGGATCGAGTTGCCGGTGGCGGTCCGGATGCCCTGCGACAGGCGCTCGACATTGGTGACGAAGAGATCGTCGCCGACAAGCTGGCATTTCGCGCCGATCCGGTCGGTCAGGAGCTTCCAGCCTTCCCAATCGTCCTCGGCCATGCCGTCTTCGATCGAGACGATCGGATAATCTGCAACCAGTTTCTCAAGATATTTCACCTGCGCCTTGATATCACGTTTCTTTTTCTCGCCATGATAATCGTAGACGCCGTCCTTGAAGAACTCGGTCGAGGCACAATCCAGCGCGATGGCCATATCGCCGTCGCGGCCCGGCGTGAAGCCGGCCTTCTCGATGGCGGCCATCACGAAGTCCAGCGCGGCCTCGGCGCTCTTGAGGTTCGGCGCGAAGCCACCCTCGTCGCCGACATTGGTGTTGTGGCCCTTGTCTTTCAGTGCCTTTTTCAGCGTGTGGAAGACTTCCGCACCCATGCGCAGGCCCTCGGCGAAGCTGGGCGCGCCGATCGGCATGATCATGAATTCCTGGAAGTCGATCGGGTTGTCGGCATGCGCGCCGCCATTGACAATGTTCATCATCGGCACCGGCAAGGTGCGCGCGCTGACGCCGCCGACATAGCGGTAGAGCGGCAGCCCGCGCGATTCGGCGGCGGCCTTGGCCACGGCGAGGCTGACGCCGAGGATCGCATTCGCCCCAAGGCGCTTCTTGTTCTTCGTCCCGTCGAGCTCGATCATCACCTGATCGATGGCGGTCTGGTCCTCGGCATCCATGCCGACAATGGCTTCCGAAATTTCCGTTAGGACATGGTCGACGGCCTTCTGCACGCCCTTGCCGAGATAGCGGGCGCCGCCATCGCGCAGTTCCGCTGCCTCATGGGCGCCGGTCGAGGCGCCCGAAGGCACCGCGGCGCGGCCGAAGGAGCCATCCTCGAGGACGATGTCCACCTCGACCGTCGGATTGCCCCGGCTATCCAGGATTTCGCGGGAAAGGACATCGACGATCAGGGTCATGGGGGGCTCCTCGGGTGCCAGCGGTCTCTGCCGAGCCTCATAGCGAAGGAAATTTAAGGCGGGAAGCGATAAAAGCTTTTCGTCGCGCCGGGATGGCGCCCATGTTTCCGGTGCATGCCGATTCCGAGGTAGCGGAGATTGTCCGGCTGGGATAAAGGCGCAGCCAATCGGAAGGAATGATCATGGCTGCCCCCTTTGAAACCTCGCTTCTTGGCAAGGCCAGCGCCCTGCCCGCCTCGCCCGAGGAGGCTGTGCTCGATCGCGTGCCCAATCCGCATCCGGAAACCGACTATGTCGCCCGGTTCACCTGCCCCGAATTCACCTCGATCTGCCCGGTGACGGGCCAGCCGGATTTCGGCATCCTCGTCATCGATTATGTGCCCGGCGCCTGGCTTGTCGAATCCAAGTCGCTGAAGCTCTATCTCGGCGCGTTCCGCAATCATGGCGCCTTCCACGAGGATTGCACCGTCGGAATCGGCAAGACGCTGGTGGCCCTGCTGCAGCCGCGCTGGTTCCGGATCGGCGGCTACTGGTTTCCGCGGGGCGGCATCCCGATCGATGTCTTCTACCAGCATGGCGAATTGCCGAAGAATGTCTTCCTGCCAGACCAGGGCGTCCCGCCCTATCGCGGCCGCTGAACGGGCGCGCCGCTCCGCCGGGAAACCGGCAAGGACCCGGCAAGAATTCGTCAACCGGTCCGGCAGTTTCACCGGCCGGATTTACCCTTCCCCAAGCGCGTTGTGGCAACCATGCCGGCAACAGGGGAAGGTCATGACGTCGATGTCACAGCACAAGGGACTTCTGGATCGCCGGTTCGTGGTCGGCGCGGCGTTTCTCTCCGTGCCGGCCGTCGGGCTCGTGGGGTTTGCCGCCCAGACCGGGCGGATCGACCTGCTGAATCCCGTTCTGCCCGACCAGGGCGATCTTCCGCCCGTGCCCGGCGTCCGGTTCCGGGGCGAGCCGGTTGCCCCCATCCAGCGCCAGGCCTTCCTCGAAGGGGTGACGCTGGTCAATGTCTGGGCGTCCTGGTGCCCCTATTGCCGGGCCGAGCATGGCGAGCTGATGGCCCTCTCGGAGCGGCCGGGCATCCGGCTGTTCGGCATCGTTTCCGACGATACCGAAGAGAAGGTGGCCGAGTATCTCAGGGGGCATGGCAACCCGTTCCAGCGCCTCTCGGTCGATCAACAGCGCCTCTATACCCGCGCGTTCAAGCAGCGCGGCGTGCCGTCCACCTATGTGTTCCGGGGCGATGGCGTATTCCAGCACAAGATCAATGGCGGGTTGACGCCGGAACTGGTCGCGACGCGGCTGCTTCCGGCCGTCGAGGCGGCCTCCGCCACGGCCTGAACCGGCTTCAGGCGTCGGGCTCGCGGTAGTTCAGCCGCGATTTCGTGCGCTCGATCATGCGTTCCTGCGCCTCGGTCGGCCCGCCATGCAGGGCGGCGATTTCCAGCATCATGCGGAAGAGATCATCGAGCGCCTCGGTTTCCAGCGAGACATGGAGGATCGGCGTCAGGTCCGCCACCACCGAATCCGCCTCGCCGGCCCCGCGCGCGGCAAAGGCGGCCAGCGTGGTGTGATGCTCCGGTTTGCCGTCGAAACCGAAACGCTCGGTGACGAAGCGGCTGAGCGCGACATTCTGCTCGGCGGTGATCTCGCCGCGCAGCATGGCCAGCTTGGTCAGGAGAACGAGGGCTGCCTCACGCGGGTCCTGGATGGCGCGCAAGGGGGCCCGGGCGGCGCGTTCGCGCGCATCGGCAATGGCCAGCGCATCCCGCTTTTCCTTGGCGCGGGCGGAGCGGGCATCGATCCAGGCATTGAGCACCTGCATCCCGTTGCCCCAGACCATCCACATCATCAGGCCCGAAAAGAGCGCACCGAGAATGGCGAGTATGACCGGCATGTCCGTTTCCCCTGTCAGGCCTTGGCGAGGCTGTCGAAGGCCTTGAGCCGCTCGAGCAGGGCGGGCATGTCGGCCAGCGGGACCATGTTCGGCCCGTCCGAGGGCGCGCCATCCGGGTCCTGATGCGTCTCGATGAAGAGGCCGGCCACGCCCACGGCCAAAGCCGCGCGGGCGAGGACCGGCACGAATTCGCGCTGCCCGCCGGAGGAACCGCCCTGCCCGCCCGGCTGCTGCACGGAATGGGTGGCGTCGAAGATGATCGGGCAGCGGCATTGCTCGGCCATGATCGGCAGGCCGCGGAAATCGCTCACCAGCGTGTTGTAGCCGAAGGAGGTGCCGCGGTCGCAGGCCATGGCGCGGTCATTGCCGGCATCGCGGATCTTCTGGATGACATTCTTCATGTCCCAGGGCGCGAGAAACTGGCCCTTCTTCACATTGATCGCGAGGCCGGTTTCCGCAGCCGCGACCAGCAGGTCGGTCTGGCGGCACAGGAAGGCGGGAATCTGCAGCACGTCCACGGCCCCGGCCGCCTCGCCGCAATGCCAGGGTTCATGCACGTCGGTGATCACCGGCAGGCCGAATTGCCGGCGGATCTCGGCGAAGACCTCCAGCGCCTTCTCGAGCCCGATGCCGCGTGCGGCCTTGCCGCTGGTCCGGTTGGCCTTGTCGAAGGAGGATTTGTAAACGAGCCCGATGCCGAGGCGCGTGCAGATCTCTTTCAGCGAGCCGGCCATGTCGAGGGCATGGGCGCGGCTTTCCATCTGGCAGGGTCCGGCAATCAGCACGAAGGGCCGCGCGTTGCCGAAGATCACGTTGCCCACCTGCACGTCGCTCATCCTGTCACTCCTGATTGTCACGAACCGCGCGGTTCGCTGCCGGACCCGATCCGCTGGAAGACCGGCCGGCCCTTGCCGTTGCCGGCGATGCAGGCGCCGCGCGGTACCGGCACGAAGCCGCTGGCCACGGCGCCATGGGGCTGGCAGCGGGGAAATTGCCGCAGGCATTCATCCTGCGTGGCGAAGGGCGCCTGATCCTCGCGGGCGGCGCGCTGCGCCTCGGCGAAACCCTGCCGGCACAGGCCTGCCGGCAACTGCCCGGAGGCAAGGCAGGCCTCTTCGCTGGCAAAGACCTGCCCGTCCGGGCATTCGCCGCGGAAGGCGAACCAGGCCATGGCCCCGGCAATCCCGAGGATCAGGGCGAGGATGATCGCCTTCATGGACGGGTGCCGCCTTCGACGAACCGGAGCGTCGTGGCCAGATCCGGCCGGCGCGGCAGGGTCAGCCCGGCGCCATGGCGGATCACGGCCTCGCCGGCAGCCTCCAGTTCGGCTTCGACCACGGACAGGCGCGAACAGCCGATCTCGATGCCGGCGAAGACCGGCGTTTCGCAGGCCGGTGCCGCCTCGCCATAGCGGAAGGCAAAGCCCTCCGGCGAGACGATGTCGATCAGCCCGTGGCCGGCCTCGATCTCGATGCCGAAGGATGTCGAGCGCATGCGCCTTTCGCCGACGAAACCGGCGAGGAAGATGTGATGGTCCGAGGGGTTCTCGGCAACGAGCGTCACGCGGGCGATGCCGGTCGCGCCGTTCCGATGGCTCTGCATTGCGGCGGACCAGAACATGTCCGGCGCGTGCTGCTGGCAGACGAAGAAGCCGCATTCCGGCAGGGCCGGATCCGCTGCGAAAGCCAGCGTGAAGGAGACATCGACCTCGCTGCCATCCGGCCGTCTGCCCTTGCGGCCGAAATGGAAGGGCTCGAAATCACCGATGCCCTCGGCCGCCCAGCGCGCGGAATCGGCCACGGCATCGTCAGATTTCAGAACCAGCATCGAGAGGCCGGTCGCTTCGGCCAGCCGGTCGCGGACGAAGGCGCCGAAGGAGAAGGCGCGCCCGGCATGGGCGGGCACCAGCTCAGGCGAAGCAACCGTGATCAGCTCGAAGAAGGTGTGGTCGGCCAGCTGGACGATGTGGTTTTCCGTTCCCCAGGCGTGGCGGTTCCGCGTGCCGACGGTGAAGCCCATCGCCGCAAAACGGGCAGCGGCGGCGGCCAGATCCTGCACGCCGATGACAAAATGATCGAGAGGACGAGACATCAATGATCCAAACGGGTTTTGCGGGTCGGAATGGTCCGGGGTCTAGCACCGGCTGCCGCCAGCGTCACCCCTTCCCTCACGGCTCGATGAAATGCGGGATGAACCGGGCGAGATTGCCGGTGATCGGGGACTTGTCCTCGCGGACGAGCATGCCCGCCGGCTCGCTGGCCACCATCCAGGCGCCGAGAACGACATGGCCATGGCCGAAATCCGGAATCGGAATGCGCTGCTGGCGGATGAAGCCTTCCTCGCCATAGGGGCCTTCATTGCCGCTCAGCGCGCGGCCCCGCTCGAACAGACGGATATTCGCCCCCTCGCGGGAGAAAAGCGGCTTCTCGACATAGGATGGGCCGAGATCGGGCGCCGCTTCATCCGGGAAATAGGCCGGCACGAGGTTCGGGTGGCCCGGCGCCAATTTCCAAAGATAGGGCAGCAGGCCCTTGTTCGAGAGCAAAGCCTTCCAGACGGGTTCGAGGAATTGCGTGCCGCAGCCGGGAATGGCCTTGCCGAATTCCTCGCGCATCATCCATTCCCATGGATAGAGCTTGAACAAAACCTCGATCGGGGCTTCCTCGAGATCGACGAACTTGCCGGCCTTGGTGAGCCCGATCTCGTTGACGAACAGGAACTGCGTGGAAAGCCCGGCCTGCTGGGCGCATTCCTCGAGATAGGCGACGGTGGCGCGATCCTCCTCGCTGTCATCGAGGCAGGTCAGGTGCAGGCGGTAGGCGCGGCCGTTGCGCAGGTTGCGGAAGGCGCCGATCAGCTTGTCATGGACCGAATTGTACTGGTCCGAGCCCCGGGGCAGCGCGCCCTTGCCGATCATCTCCTCCAGCCAGAGCCATTGGAACACGCCCGTCTCCAGCAGGGCTGTCGGCGTATCGGCATTGTATTCCAGCAGCTTGGCCGGGCCCTTCCCGTCATAGGCGAAGTCGAACCGGCCATAGAGGTTGCGATCCCCGCGCTGCCAGCTCTCCCAGATCTCGCCCCAGAAGGCGCGCGGAATCGCCAGCCGGGTGAGGATCTCCTCGTCGCGGCAGGCATTGCCGACGAATTCAAGCGCCATTTCCTCCAGCTCGGCCGAAGGGGCCTCGATCCGTTCCTCGATTTCCTCCAGCGTGAAGCCGAAGGCGCCGGTTTCGTCCCAATAGGGGCGGTCATCCGCGCTGTGGAAGGAAAAACCGACCTGTTCTGCCTTGCTGCGCCAGTCCGGGCGCTCGGGCATGTCGAGGCGCCGCATGTCAGGAGCTCGAACTGGAGATCGAGCGGCCGGTCGAGCCGAAGCCGCTGCGGGAGACGGTGGAGCTGCTGGTGCTGGCGCGCGAATAGGAAGACGGCCGGGCCGCGATCGCGCCGATCGAGGTGCGGGCCACCGGCGCGCCGGTTGCGCTGCCGGGCACGCTCACCGCACTGGAGGCGGCTTTCGAGGTGTCCCGGCTGACCGTATGCCCGCTCGAGGTGGAATAGGACCGCCAGCCGCTGCCGGACCCGCTGGTGCTGCTGCCCGAGCGCGGCGGCGCGGTGCAGCCGGGCATCGTCTCCGGCGTCTGGCCCGGCGGGCAGGCCGTGCCAGTGCGCATGGGCGGCAGCAAGGCCTGGCTGTTGCGCTGGCCGTTCAGCGCATTTGCGACCATGAAGCCGAGCATGGCCGGCACGAAGACCGAGGAACCGTTGAACGTGGCCGGCCGGCATTGCTGGCTGCCATATTGTGCCTCGCAATCGGTCTGCGAGGGGAATTTCGGCGCGGCCTGGACATGCGTCGCGCTGGCATCGGCGAAATCGCGCTGGCACTGGGCCTGGCCGGGTGAAAGGGGCGCGGGCTGGCCGGCAGATCCCGGGAGGATCGATCCCCAGCCCTGATGCGCCTTCATGCATTCCTCGAGCGAGGCATAGAGGCGGGCCTCTGCCGGAGCTTCGGCGGCGGGTGCCTCCTCGATCCGGGTCTTGCCGACCTGCCCGATATAGGCTCCGGCGAAGATCAGCCCGGTCGCTCCGACGAAAATCGCGTGGGATCGCTTCATCGCACCGGCCTACATTGTCATCGCGGCGGCATTGACGAGCCCGCAGGAAATGGAGCATGCGGCGAGCAGCGTGCCGGCCGAGGCCTGGTTGTTGGCGATCTTTTCCGAAAGCCCGGGAATCATCAGCCGCACGGAAAGATAAGCCAGCAGCTGGACCAGGAAGGCGGCAAAGCCCCAGAGCAGCATGTCGGCAATGTTGCCGGCCTGCGAAATCGCCTTGGCGAGCGGGATGGTGAAGCCCAGCAGCGTGCCGGACAGGGCGATCGAGGCTGTCCAGTTCCCTTCCCGGATCAGCGCCAGCTCGTCATGCGCGGTGAAGCGCGAATAGACGAGGACGAAGATCGCCAGCATCGCCACGCCGACGGCGATGTAGAGGAGGAAGAAGGGGATGCCCAAAGCCGAAGCCAGAATGCCCGAACCTGCCTGAATCATTCCACTGTCCTCTGCGCGAGAAGCCGCTGCCCAGCATGACTCAGGCGCCCGGCGAAGGAAAGCGCGCAGAACCCTGCCGTGCCGTGCGCCTGAGCACAGCGCTGGGGAAATCTCACACGAGGCGGCTATGGGCCAGGGCGGCCTCGATGAAGCTCGCGAAGAGCGGATGCGGCTCGAACGGGCGTGATTTCAGTTCCGGATGATACTGCACCCCGACAAACCAGGGATGATCCGGATATTCCACGGTTTCCGGCAGCAACCCGTCCGGGGAGACGCCCGAGAACAGCATTCCCTTGCCTTCCAGCGCCTCGCGATAGGCCATGTTGACCTCGTAGCGATGGCGGTGGCGCTCCTGGATGGTGGTCGAGCCATAGATCGAGGCGATGCGGGAATTGGCCGCGAGCCGCGATTCGTAGGCGCCGAGCCGCATCGTGCCGCCGAGATCGCCGCCGGCCTGCCGGATCTCGAGCTGGCCGCGATTCATCCATTCGGTCATCAGCCCGACCACGGCATTCGAGCAGGGCCCGAATTCCGTCGAGGAGGCGCCGGCAATGCCGGCAAGGTTCCGCGCCGCCTCGATGCAGGCCATCTGCATGCCGAAGCAGATGCCGAAATATGGCACTTTCCGCTCGCGGGCGAAGCGCGCCGCCTGGATCTTGCCCTCCGCGCCGCGCAGGCCGAACCCGCCGGGCACGAGAATGCCATGGACATGCTCGAGATAGGACGAGGCATCCTCGCGCTCGAAGATCTCGCTGTCGATCCAGTCGAGATTGACCTTGACCCGGTTGGCGATGCCGCCATGCACCAGCGCCTCGATCAGCGATTTGTAGGCATCCTTCAGGCCGGTATATTTGCCGACAATGGCAATCGTGACCTGGCCTTCGGGGTTGCGGAGCGTGTCGACGATATGGTGCCAGCGCGAGAGATCGGGCTCGGCCTTGTCGAGCATCCCGAAGATGCGCAGGACCTCGGTGTCGAGCCCCTCGGCATGATAGGCCAGCGGGACGGCGTAGATCTGGTCGACATCGCGCGCCTCGATCACCGCTGTTTCGCGCACGTTGCAGAACAAGGCGAGCTTGCGCCGTTCGCCCGGCGGGATCTCGCGGTCGGTCCGGCAGAGCAGGATGTCCGGCTGGATGCCGATCGAGCGCAGTTCCTGCACGGAATGCTGGGTCGGCTTGGTCTTCAGCTCGCCGGCGCTGGGAATGTAGGGCAGCAGCGTGAGATGGACGAAGAGCGAGTGCCGCTCCGGCAGGTCGTTCCGAAGCTGGCGGATCGCCTCGAAGAAGGGCAGGCCCTCGATATCGCCGACCGTGCCGCCGATCTCGACCAGCACGAAATCGTAGCTGTCGTTGCCGGAAACGACGAATTCCTTGATGGCATCGGTCACGTGCGGGATCACCTGCACCGTGGCGCCGAGATAATCGCCGCGGCGCTCCTTGGCGATGATTTCCTGATAGATCCGGCCGGTGGTGATGTTGTCCGCCTTGATCGCGGAGCGGCCGGTGAAGCGCTCGTAATGGCCGAGATCGAGATCGGTCTCGGCCCCGTCATCGGTCACGAAGACCTCGCCATGCTGATACGGGCTCATCGTGCCCGGATCGACGTTCAGATAGGGGTCGAGCTTGCGCATCCGCACGCGATAGCCGCGTGCTTGCAGGACGGCTGCCAGAGCCGCCGATGCGAGACCTTTGCCAAGGGAGGAGACCACGCCGCCGGTGATGAATACATATCGCGTCATGGGGCTTGATCTTTACCTTGTGGCGCGCGATTCGCGCAAAGAAAAAAGCGCCATCCCAAGAAAAATGGCGCCCTCAAAACCACAAAGGCGCCCCGCATTCCGGAAGGCGCCTTCGCACGGCACGTCTGGCGGCGCAGCCCTTACGGGCGCTGCTGGCCCGGTTGCTGGTTCTGCCCGCCCTGCAGCTGGCGCAGCTGGTCGAGCACGTTCGGCGCGCCCTGCGGCGCGGCGGGAACGGTGCCGCCCTGTGTGCTCGGCGGCGGCGGGGCGATGTTGTCCAGCGGCGAGGACGGCGCCCGCCCGCGGGCAGCGATCACGGCCAGGGCCATCGAGGTGATAAAGAAGGCCGTGCCGAGAATGGCGGTGATCCGCGTGAGCAGGTTTGCCTGGCCGCGGCCGCTCATGAAGGCCGACGGGCTGGAGCCCATGCCGAGGCCACCGCCTTCGGAACGCTGCAGCAGCACCACGCCGCAAAGGGCAATGACGATCAGGAGGTGGACGACGATCAGTACGGTTTCCATGGAAGCCTGCTCGAATGGGGTCCCAGACCCGGCACATGCGATTTGCGCTGTCTGTTAGCGGCAATATGGCGGCAGGGGAAGCGAAATTCCAACCCCTGCCCCGCCGAAAGCGGCTTCACGCTGCGCGGATGATGGCCAGGAAGTCCGTAGCCTTGAGGCTGGCCCCGCCGACCAGCGCGCCGTCGACATCCGCGAGGTTCAGGATCTCGGCGGCATTGGCCGGCTTCACCGAGCCGCCATAGAGAATGCGAGTGGCCTGCGCGGCGGACTTGCCCAGCATCCGCGCCAGCGTCCGGCGGATCTCGGCATGCATGTCGGCAATGTCCTGCAGCGTCGGCGTCAGCCCTGTCCCGATGGCCCAGACCGGCTCGTAGGCCACGACGAAGCCGCCGGCCGGCGCATCCTTCGGCACCGAGCCGCGCACCTGCCGCGCCACCACGGCGAGGGCCTTGCCGGCCTCGCGCTCGGCCCGCGTCTCGCCGACGCAGATGACCGGCATCATCCCCTGCGCGAGCACAGCCGATGCCTTGGCGGCAATCTCGGCATCCTTCTCGCCATGATCGGCCCGGCGCTCGGAATGGCCGACAATCACGCCCTTCGCGCCGGCATCGAACAGCATGCCGGCGGAGAGATCCCCGGTATGGGCACCCTCCCCGAGCGGGCTGCAATCCTGCGCGCCGATGGCGATGCCCGAGCCGATGGCCAGCGCGGCGGCGGGCACAAGAAGCGTCGCCGGCGGGCAGACCATCACATCCACCTTCGCACGCAGGGCAGCGTCACAGGCACGGGCCATCTCGCCGATTTCGGCGAGGCTCGCGCGCGTCCCATTCATCTTCCAGTTCCCGGCGACCAGCGGCTTGCGCATGCATCAGTTCCTCATCCTGTCCGGGGCGCGGCCTAACATGCGCCGGTTTCCGGTGCAATTGCCCGGCTTTCGCCATGTTCCCGCGCTTGCCAAGGGGAGAGGCCGCCCCTATGGTCCGGCCCCATTTCCTGCCCCGTATCACGGACGAATGACCGCCCATGCTGAATGCGATCCGCACTGCCTCCTCGAAATGGCTCGGCCGACTCGTGCTGACCGTGATCATGGGGTTCCTGATCGTTTCCTTTGCCATCTGGGGCATCGGCGACATTTTCCGTGGCGGCGTGAACCGGACCGTGGCGAAGGTCGGCTCGGCCTCGATCAGCGCGGAGGAGTTCCGCACTGCCTATAATGCGGAACTCCAGCGTATCCAGCGCCAGGTCCGCCGTGTGGTCACCTCGGAAGAGGCGCGCTCCTTCGGGCTCGACCGCGAATTGCTCAACCGGCAGATCGACGAGCTGGCGCTGACCGAACAGGCCCGCAAGCTCGGCATGGCGGTGGATCAGCTGACCGTGATGCGCTCGATCACCGAGGCGCCGGAATTCAAGACCGGCGGCATCTTCGACCGGGCCCGCCTTGCCGATGCCCTTTCGCAGGCCGGGCTCAGCGAGCAGGCCTTCGTCCAGCGGCAGAGCGATCTCCTCCTGCGGCAGCAATTGTTCAATGGGCTTGCCGGCGGCATGCCCGGCGCGCTTTCCCTCGGCAAGGCGGTGCACCAGTTCCGGAACGAGGAGCGCAATCTCGACGTGATCCTCGTGCCGGTCGACAAGGTGCCGGCCGCAGCCGAGCCGGACGAGGCGGCCCTCAAGGCCTTCTTCGACGAGCGCAAGGCGGAATTCCGGACGGTCGAGACGCGCAAGGTGTCTGTCATCCAGGTGCAGCCGGCGGATTTCGCGGCCAGCCTCGTCGTGACGGAAGCGGATCTGCGCGCGTATTACGACCGGCAGGTCGTGGCCGGCCGTTTCGGCGCGCCCGAGCGCCGGCAGGCCCAGCGCGTGCTGTTCGACAGCGAGGACGAGGCCAAGGCCGCGGCGGCCAAGCTGGCCGGCGGCATGAGTTTCGATACCCTGCTGGCCGAGCGCAAGGTTTCGGCAGCCGATGTCGATCTTGGCCTCAGGACCGCTGCCGACCTGACCGATGCCGCCCTGCGCGACGCGGTGTTCATGACGGCGGAAGGCCAGGTCAGCGCGCCGGTCAAGGATCCGTTCGGCTTCGTACTGGTGCGGGTTCTCAAGGTGGAACCGGCCCGCATCACGCCATTCGAGGCCGTGCGTGGCCAGATCGAGGCCGATGCCCGCCTCGACAAGCTCCAGCGTGACCCGAGCATCAAGGGGCAGGTCGATGGCCTGTTCCGCAAGATCGAGGATCAGCGCATCGCCGGCAAGAGCCTCGCCGAGGCGGCGCAGGTTGCCGGTGTGCGGCTTGTCACCCTTGCCGCGCTCGACCGGCAGGGCAATGACGGCAATGGCAACCGCGTTGCCGTTCCGGGCGGCACCGAGACGATCAACGCCGTCTTTGCCTCCGATATCGGCCTCGACAACGAGCCGCTCCAGGGCCGCGATGGCGGCTTCACCTGGTACGAGGTGAATGCAGTGGAGCCGGCCCGCGACAAGGCTTTCGACGAGGTCAAGGACCAGGTGCGCACGCGGCTTCTCGCCGACCGGCGCGACAAGACGCTGGCCGAATTCATGACCGGCCTCGTGAAGCGGATGGAAGAAGGCGCTACCCTGGCCGCGATCAGCCAGGAACTCGGGCTGCCGGTCCAGCGCTTTGCCGGCATCCGCCGCAATGCCCGCGAGGCGACGCTCGGCACGTCCGGCGTGGAACGTGCCTTTGCCGGGCCGGTCGGCAAGCCGGTCAGCGCGCTGGCGGGCGACGGTACCAGCCGGGCTCTCATCCTGCCGGTCGATGCAACGCTCCTCGCCCATGATCCGGTGCAGGATGTCGCCTCCGGCCTCGAGCGCCAGATCAGCACCGGCATGGCCGAAGACCTGATGGCGCAGTACATTGCCGCCTTGCGCAAGTCTGTCGGGGTCTCGATCAACCAGGCGATCCTCAACCAGACACTGGGCCAGACCAACTGACATGTCGATCGAGCCTGCCTTCGACGCTTTCGAGGCGCGCTTTCGGGCCGGCGAGGCGCAATGCCTCGCGACGCGGCTTGTCGCCGATCTCGAGACGCCGGTCTCGGCCTATCTCAAGATGCGGGCTCTGGCCGGCGACACGCCGAGCTTCCTGCTCGAATCGGTGGAAGGCGGCGCCGTGCGCGGCCGCTATTCCATTATCGGGCTCAAGCCGGACCTGACCTGGCGCTGCCGGGACGGGCAGACCGAAGCGAGCCGGCAGGGCGGGCCGTTCGAGGCCTGCCCGGGCGTCCCGCTCGACGCGTTGCGGGCGCTGATCGCCGAGAGCCGCATCCCGCATCTCGATGACCTGCCGCCCATGGCGAGCGGCGTTTTCGGCTTCCTCGGCTACGACATGGTCCGCCAGATGGAGCGGCTCGGCCCGGCCAAGGCCGATCCGATCGGCATCCCGGATGCGCTGATGATCCGCCCCACCCTCGTCCTCGTCTTCGATGCGGTGAAGGACGAAATCGTGGTGATCACCCCGGTTTTCCCGGTCATCGGGCGTTCGCCCCGTGCCGCCTATGAATCGGCCGCCGAGCGCCTGCAGGCCGCTATCGGCGCGCTGGAAGCGCCGCTTGTTCAGGAACTTGCCGGGGAGGATGCCCTTGCCCGCCTGCCGGAAGCGCAGTCCAATACCAGCCCCGGGGAATACGAGGCGATGGTCGCAGCGGCGAAGGAATACATCCTCGCCGGCGATATCTTCCAGGTGGTGCTGAGCCAGCGTTTCTCGACGCCGTTCGACCTGCCGGCCTTCGCGCTCTATCGCTCGCTGCGGCGCGTCAACCCCTCGCCCTATCTCTGCTATCTCGATTTCAACGACTTCCAGATCGTCTGTTCGAGCCCGGAAATCCTGGTCAAGGTGGTCGAGGGCAAGGTGACGATCCGCCCGATCGCCGGCACGCGCAAGCGCGGCGCGACCCTGGCCGAGGACCGCGCGCTCGAGCAGGAGCTGCTGGCCGATCCGAAGGAGCGCGCCGAGCATCTGATGCTGCTCGACCTTGGCCGGAACGATGTCGGCCGCGTTGCCGAAATCGGCTCGGTGAGCGTGACGGACAGCTTCTTCATCGAGCGCTACAGCCAGGTGATGCACATCGTCAGCCAGGTCGAGGGGCGGCTGGACCCGCGCCATGACCTGATCGAGGCGCTGGCCGCCGGCTTCCCGGCGGGCACGGTCTCCGGCGCGCCGAAGATCCGCGCCATGCAGAGCATCGACGAGCTCGAAACGGACAAGCGCGGCGCCTATGCCGGCGCGATCGGCTATTTCGGTGCCGATGGCGCGATGGATACCTGCATCGTCCTGCGCACCGCCCTCGTCAAGGACGGGGTGATGCATGTGCAGGCGGGGGCCGGCATCGTCCATGATTCCGTGCCGGCTTCGGAGCAGGCCGAGTGCGAGAACAAGGCCAAGGCCCTGTTCCGCGCGGCCGAGGATGCGGTGCGGTTCGCCAGCCGCGGCAAGCGGGGGCAGTAGCGCCCGCCGGTGCCTCAGTTTTCGGGCAAGGCCCCCAGTTCCTCAAGGCGCTTGCGGCTCTCGGCTACTGCCTGGCTCTTCTTTAGGTTGGCTCCCCGGACCAGAACCTGCCTGAAATCATCAATGGCCCCAATTCGATCGCCGAGAGCAAGGCGAACGTTCCCGCGCGTGTCGAGTGCGGCAAGGGAGGAAGGATCCAGAACGAGGGAATGTTCGACATGGCCGATCGCTTCGTTTGGCAGTCCCATCTTGTATTTGGCCCAGGCCAGATTGTTGAGGTTGGATGCATGCTTGGGGTTAATCGCAAGCGCTTTCTCGATGATGATGACAGCGTCATGGTACTGGGCCTTTTCGATCAGGCAAAGCCCCAAAGACCCCATCGCATTGGAGTTCTTTTTGTCCCGGTCCAGAACGTTACGGTAGATCGGGATTGCCTTTTCGCATTGTCCAGCACGACGATAAAAGGTCGCCCTGCTGTTCAGGACATCAAGGCTGCCGGGAGCAAGGGCTTGCGCGGCATCTAGATCTGCCAGTCCCTTTGAGATCAATTCTTTATCGCCGCTTTCCTGAAATTTAGCAGAGTAGATCGTGGCGCGATTGCGATAGGCGCGCTCATATTTCGCGTCGATCTGAATTGCTTTCGAATAATCCTCCAGTGCCAAATCAAATTCCAGCATAGCCTGGTAGGCATAGCCGCGGTTGTTGAAGAAGACCGCGCCCTTGGAACCCAGTTCTATCGCCGCACTGAGGTGCTCGACGGCTTTTCGAGGGTTACCAAGTGTGTCCTCGCACCAGGCAGCCCAGAACAATACACTTGGCGATTTCGGGTCCAGTTCAAGGGATTTGTTGTATTCCGCGAGGGCCGATCTGCAGCCGTTCTGATCCTCTTGAAAACGACCGCGATTGGCAAAGATACGCCAGTTCTTCGGCGCGAGGATCTCTGCCTGCGACAGATCGAAGAAGGCGGATTTGTAATCCTTGAGCCCGACATGGGCACGCGCGCGATCGATGAAGGCATCTGCATTGTTTCCGTTCAGCAGCAGCGACTCGGTAAAGTCATCGCGGGCTTGTTTATAGTTTTGCAATTCGAGATGAATGTCTGCTCGTATTTGATAGAGTTTGGCACTGCGCGTTTTGGGCCGCGCAAGAGCAAAATCAAGATGAGGCAAGGCTTCCTTGATCGCGCCCATGCGCTGGTAAACAAGAATATGATTTTCCAACAAGCTCCTGTCATCGCGTATTTTTCGCATGACTTCGTCCATGTCCCGAAGAGCCGAACGATTTTTATTTGCAAGGTGATGCGTCCATGCCCGCTCCACACGTGGCTGAATGTTTTCCGGGTATTGCCGAAGCTCGGCATCAAAATAGGCAATGGCGGCAGTTAGATTTCCTTTTGTTCTTTCATATACTCCAAACGCATTATCGATTCCGCGGTGTTTGCCCAACAGTTTGCGACCCATTTCGAGGTGACGAAGGGCCTGATCAAATTGCTGCTTCTCGACGAAAAGAGAACCGAGAAGAAGATGTGCGAGTCCATTCCTGTCGTCGAGTTTCAGGGCCTCGGTGAACAGGCGACCCGCGTTGGCGATGCTCTCGGCGCCATCCTTCCCGATCTCTGCCGCACCTCGCATCGTCAGGATGATTGCCCGTTGTTTGGCGGTCAGGTCAGGCGTGGCGGCGGCGCGATTGCAGGCGTCCAGCCAACCGGCGACAGTTACATTCTGGCACCGCTTCAGGTCATCCGCGATTGTAGGCTGGAGCATCAAGCCGAAAAGCAGGGCAATCAGGACGAAACGAGGAAGCATGGCAAAGAGCTCTCCTTGTGCGCAATGTCGCAAGAATGCTGCGGCTCTTGTGAGGGATCAAGATCCCCGAGCATTCCTTCTTGACGCCAAAGGTCCCATCGGTTTGTTGTCCAGAGGCTTGTACGGGGGCCCCATGCGCATCGCGTTGATCGACAATTACGACAGCTTCACCTTCAACGTGGTCCATGCCCTCGGTGCTGAAGGCGCGAAGGTCGAGGTCTGGCGCAATGATGCGATCACCGCCGAGG
>JAIXSR010000032.1 GCA_027484605.1 Hyphomicrobiales bacterium
GATCGGCGTTTCGAGGGAGATCGGCTCCTTGGCGAGCTTGAGGACCGTGCGCACCTTTTCCAGCGGCATGGCGAGCTTCTCGGCCAGTTCCTCCGGCGTCGGCTCGCGGCCGATCTCGTGCAGCATCTGGCGCGAAGTCCGGACGATCTTGTTGATCGTCTCGATCATGTGCACCGGGATGCGGATCGTGCGGGCCTGATCGGCGATCGAGCGGGTGATGGCCTGCCGGATCCACCAGGTGGCATAGGTCGAGAACTTGTAGCCGCGGCGATACTCGAATTTGTCGACGGCCTTCATCAGCCCGATATTCCCCTCCTGGATCAGGTCGAGGAATTGCAGGCCGCGATTGGTGTATTTCTTGGCGATCGAGATCACGAGGCGCAGGTTGGCCTTCGTCATCTCGTCCTTGGCGATCCGCGCCTCGCGTTCGCCCTTCTGGACCTGGGTGACGATCTTGCGGAATTCGCCGATCTCGAGCCCGGTCTCGCTGGCCAAAGCCTGGATCTCGCCGCGGATATCCTTGATCCGCTCGAGCTCGTTGGCCACCACTTCCTTCCACCCCTTGGTGGTGAACTTGGAGACGCGGAGGATCCATTTCGGATCCAGCTCCGCGCCCTGGTAGTTCTTCAGGAACTCGACGCGGTCGACGCCATAGCTTTCGGCCAGGCGCAGCAGCTTGCTCTCGAGGCCGATCAGCCGCTTGTTGATGTCGTAAAGCTGCTCGACCAGCGCATCGATGCGGTTCTGGTTGAGCGAGAGCGACTTCACATCGGCGATGATGTCGTCCTTGAGCTTCTTGTACTTGCGCTCCTGTGCCGGCGACAGCTTGGTCGATTGCAGCCGGTTCTCGATATCCTGGTCCTGCAGGCGGCGGAGCTTCTTGTAATTGTCGGCCACGCGCCCGAACGTCTCGAGCACACGCGGCTTCAGCTCGGCTTCCATCGCCGAGAGCGAGACACCGCCATCGAATTCGTCATCGAACGAATCGGGCTCCGGCGCCGCTTCCACCTCGTCGCCATCCTCGTTGACGACGCGCGCCTTCGGCTCATCGGAGAAATCCTCCGGCTCGCCATCGACCTTCGGCGCGCCCTTGCCGTCCGGGCCGGCATAGGTGGCCTCGAGATCGATGACATCGCGCAGCAGCGTCTTGCCTTCCTCGAGTTCGTCGCGCCAGATGATGATCGCCTGGAAGGTCAGCGGGCTCTCGCAGAGCCCGGCAATCATCGCCTCGCGGCCGGCCTCGATGCGCTTGGCGATCGCGATCTCGCCCTCGCGGGAGAGCAGATCCACCGCGCCCATCTCGCGCAGATACATGCGAACGGGGTCATCCGTCCGGTCGAGCGGCTCGGACGAGCGCTCCGACTTGACGACGGCGGTCGAGCGCGGCGCGGGTTCCTCACCATCCTCGGCATCGTCATCGGCGGTATCGGCGGCAGGCGTTTCGCCCTCCTCCGTCTCCTCGTTCTCGACGACGTTCACGCCCATCTCGTTGAACATCGCGAGGATGTCCTCGATCTGCTCGGAATTCACCTCTTCCTGGGGCAGGACGGCGTTGATCTCGTCGATCGTGACATAGCCGCGCTTCTTCGCGAGCTTGATGAGCCGTTTGACGGCCGCATCCGAAACATCGATCAGGGGAGCATCAGGCGCATCGGCGCTGGAATTCGCCGCTTCTTCTTTTTTGATGGGTTTTGTCGCCATTCCGTCAGGTCCTGAAGCCTCGGGGTCACACGCCCCTACCAGAGCCGACTCCGTCAACGATCGTCGTTAACGCGAAGCCGCTTAATGATCCATTATCCACGCCGGGCCGGTCACGCCCTGCCAGGTCGCTCGGGCGGCAAGCCGCCGGGTCTGGCCCCGCCCCGCAATCTGTCGTCTACTCCGTTTCGAGCAAGGCCTCCCGGCGCTGGACAAGTGCCTTGAGCCGCTCGAACCTCTCCTCGCCCCCGTTAACAGCAAAATCAAGAGAAACCGAGTCTATTTCGCTATGTAGGAAGGATTGGCGCGCATGCAAGTGGGCAGCCTCCCGCCATGCAGCCGTGACATGGTCGATCGCAGCCCCCGGGCCGGCCCAGGTCTCCGCCGCCGCAACCTCCTCGAGCTGCCGGATCGCCGGTGCGAGCCCCCGTTCGGCCAGAGCCAGCTCAAGTGATTCGCGGGTTTCCGCGCCGGCACCGCCGCGCGCCGCGAGATCGAGCAGGCCCGCGCGCAACTGCCGCGCCACGCTGCTGTCGAACAGCAATTCGGCGAAGGTTTCCGCTTCCTGCTCGATCAGTGCGGGGTGATGCACCATCGCCAGCACCAGAGCGGCCTCCCGGGCGAGGATGCCGCTCTGGCTGCGGAAGAGCGGGCTTCGCCGCAGCAATTCGCTCGCCACCAGCGGCATCTGCGCGCCGGAATCACCCTGTCCGTAACGCCCCCGGCCGCGCGGACCACCCCGGCCGCCATTCCGCGAATCCTGTCTTTGCGGCTGGAAACGGGCCTGGAGCCGCTCGCGCATGGCCTGCCGGTAATGCCGCTTGAGATCCTCGTCGCCGATCTGCGCCACCGCCCCGAAAAGGCGCTTCTCCCCATCGGCACGCTGCTCGGGCGTCTCCAGCGGCGAACGCGCCATCTCGCGCTCGAACAGGACATCCACCAGCGGCCTCGGCTTCTCGAGCGCCTGCCGCAGCGCATCCGGTCCGCGGCTGCGGAGCAGGTCGTCCGGATCCTGGCCCTCGGGCAGGAAACAGAACCGCAAGGATTTCCCGGGCGCGAGGCCCGGAAGGGCCACGTCGATGGCCCGGTAGGCGGCGCGCAGACCGGCCTTGTCGCCGTCGAAGCAGAGGACCGGCTCCGGCACCATCCGCCAGATCATCGCCAGCTGGTCCTCGGTCAGGGCCGTGCCCAACGGGGCGACGACATGGCTGATTCCCGCCCGGTCGAGCGCGATCGCATCGACATAGCCTTCGACGACGAACAGCGTCCCGGCCTCGTGGGCGGGCTTGCGGGCCCTGTCGAGATTGTAGAGCGTCCCGCCCTTGTGGAAGATCGGCGTCTCGGGCGAGTTGAGATATTTCGCCTGCGCATCCTTCTGCAGGGCCCGGCCGCCAAAGGCGATGATCCGCCCCCGCGCATCGGCGATCGGGAACATCACCCGGTCGCGGAACCGGTCATAGGCCACCGCCTCGCCATCGAGCTGGATCAGCAGTCCCGCCTCGACCATCACCTCGGAGGGCACATCCTTCCCCGCGAGATAGTCCCGCAGGCCAAAGCGGTCCGGCGGCGCATAGCCGATGCCGAACCGTTCCGCCACGGCGCCCACCAGGCCGCGCCCGGTACAGTATTCGCGCGCAACCCGCCCCTTCGGCCCGCGCAGCTGCTCGCGGAAATAGGTGGCGGCCATGGCCATCGCCTCGTGCAGGCCGGCCCGCTTGCGCTCGCGCTGCTCCGTCTCGGCCGTCGCGACCGGCAGCACCACGCCAGCTTCGGCGGCCAGCCGTTCCACGGCCTCGCCGAAGGACAGCCCCTCCGCCTCCATCAGGAAAGTGAAGATGTCGCCGTTCCGCCCGGAAGAGAAATCGAACCAGGCCTGCTTCTGGTCATTGACGAAGAAGGACGGCGTGCGCTCGGCATTGAAGGGCGACAGCCCTTTCCATTCCCGCCCGGCCTTCTGCAGTTTCACGCGCCGGCCCACCACCGCCGAGACCGGCAGCCGGGACTTGATGTCCTCCAGGATCGAGGGCGGATAGCGCATGCCCTGACACTGCCTCCCTTCCCCGGATCAGCAATACGATAGCGCATAATCCCCGCTATCCACAGGCTTTCGACAACCGCCACTGCCGGCTCGCGAAGCGATAAGCCGGCTTAAGCCACTGTAAATGCGATGCTAACGAAAATCTGTCAGGTCAGGCTGACAAAGCGGCCTTCACGAGGCCGCTCGCCTTGCCGAAATCCATCTGCCCGGTGAAGCGTTCCTTCAGATGGGCAATGACCTTGCCCATATCCTTCATGCCCGCAGCGCCCGTTTCGGCGATGGCAGCGGCGATGGCCGCCTTCGTCTCGGCCTCGTCGAGCTGCTTCGGCATGAAGCTCTGGATCACGACGATCTCGCCTTCCTCGGTCTCGGCCAGTTCCGGCCGGTTGTTGTCCCGGTAGATCGTCGCCGATTCCTGTCGCTGCTTGATCATCTTCTGGAGCAGCGAGAGAATCTCGTCATCGGTCGCCTGCGTCCTGCCGGCCCCTCGCGCCTCGATATCCTTGTCCTTGATCGCCGCCTGGATCAGCCGCACCGCCGCGAGCCGCGCCTTGTCGCCGGCCTTCATCGATTCCTTGAGAGCGGAGGTGAAAAGATCGCGCATCATGGTCTCCCTGACGGCAAGAATGCCGGAAATGCCCCGAAGACGGGAATTGACGTCGTGGCGCGGGTTCCTTATCGAACCCGGAATGCCGTCGCGCCGAGCCGAACTGGCTCCGGCCCCATCCCACGAGCAACTGCCATGACAAAGCCGGGCCTGCAATCCGAAAATCGCGACACCGCGCCTGCGCCCTGGGCGGAATTCCGCCCGACCGCGCTCCTCGTCCTCGCCGATGGCACGATGATCGAGGGCACCGGCATCGGCGCGACCGGCGAGGGCCGCGGCGAGATCTGCTTCAACACGGCGATGACGGGCTATCAGGAAATCCTGACCGACCCCTCCTATTTCGGACAGATCATCACCTTCACCTTCCCGCATATCGGCAATGTCGGGGTGAACGAGGAGGATATCGAGACGGTCAACATGGCCCGCACTGCGGCGACCGGCATCGTCCTCGCGACCGACATCACCGATCCGTCCAACTACCGCTCGACGCGTGATCTCGATTCCTGGCTGAAGATCCGCAACATTGTCGGGATCTCGGGGATCGACACCCGCGCGCTGACGGCCCTGATCCGCGACAAGGGCATGCAGAATGCCATCATCGCGCATGATCCCGATGGCTTCTTCGACCGCAAGGCCCTGCTGGCCGCCGCCAGGACCCTTCCCTCCATGGCCGGCCTCGACCTTGTTCCCGCCGTCACGGGCACCCAGCGCTATGACTGGACCGAGACCAGCTGGGTCTGGAACGAAGGCTATGGCGACCAGAAGACCCCGGAATTCCACGTCGTCGCGCTCGATTACGGCGTGAAGCGCAATATCCTGCGCCTCCTGGCCGAGCGGGGCTGCAAGGTCACCGTCCTGCCCCCGAACGCGCCGGCTGCCGATGTGCTCGCGCTCAAGCCCGACGGCGTCTTCCTGGCCAATGGCCCGGGGGACCCGGCCGCGACCGGCCTCTATGCCGTGCCGAATATCCGCGCGATCCTCGATGCCCGCATCCCGACCTTCGGGATCTGCCTCGGCCACCAGATGCTGGCCCTCGCGATCGGCGCCCGCACGATGAAGATGGCCCAGGGCCATCACGGCGCGAACCATCCGGTGAAGGAACATGCGACCGGCAAGGTCGAGATCGTCTCGATGAACCATGGTTTCGCGGTCGATCCCAAGACCCTGCCGGACAATGCCGAGGAAACCCATATCTCGCTGTTCGACGGCTCGAATTGCGGCCTCCGCCTGAAGGATCGCCCGGCCTTCTCGGTGCAGCAGCATCCGGAAGCCTCGCCCGGCCCGCAGGACAGCCACTATCTGTTCGACCGTTTCGTCGACATGATGCGCGCGGCGCGCCGCTGACCGGCAGCGCAGAGCCCATTGCGGGGGACCCCGACCATGCGCAGCTGGATCGAGTTCTGGAATGCCGACAACCCGATCTACGTGAATGACCGGCACAAGCTGCTGCATTACCGGGGCATCGCCGCCGATATCCGGGATCTCCTGCCCGGCGAGGATGACACGGTCCTTGATTTCGGCTGCGGCGAGGCGCTCTCGGCCGGGCTGGTCGCGGCGCGCTGCCGCAAGCTGATCCTCGCCGATGCGGCGCCGAATGTGCGCGAGAAGCTCCTCGCCCGTTTCGGCGAGATCCGCGCCATCCAGATCATGGCGCCGGAAGACCTGGCCGGCCTCGCCGATGGCAGCATCGACCTGCTCGTCGTGCATTCGGTGGCGCAATACGTGTCCAAGCCGGACTTTGCCACGCTGATCCACGATCTGGCACGGCTGCTGCGCCCGGGCGGAACCCTGATCCTCGGCGACATTCTCCCCGTCGGCCTCTCGCCGCTCGTCGATGCCCGCGCCTTGCTGGCCTTCGGCTGGCAGGGCGGCTTCCTGATGCCTGCGCTGGCCGGCCTCGTGAAGACGGCCCTGTCGGATTACCGCCGGATCCGGCAGGAACTCGGCCTGACCCATTACGAGGAGGCGGAGATCCTCGCCCTGCTCGACAAGGTCGGGCTAACGGCCCGCCGCCTCGAGCGCAATCTCGGCCACAACCAGTCCCGCATGGCCTTTGCCGCCGTCCGCTTCACCGAACCCCCGGCCGACTGACCCCTCAGTCCCGGTCGCGGAAGCTCCAGTATTTGTGGGCGAAGAAGCTCCAGAGCAGCACGATGCCCGTCGTCAGCAGCTGCGCCGGAATGTAGTGCCAGTCGAGCAGGCGCAGGAACACACTCATCAATGCCGTGGTCAGGCCGAGGCCGATCAGCGCGACCACGGCGAAGCGCCAGCCCGCTTCCAGATGGCCCCTTTCCGCCTCGTAGGTGAGCAGGCGGTTGAGCCCGTAGGAGAGCAGGCCGCCGGCGAGATAGCCGGCCATCGTGGCAAGCACCGCATCGAGCTTCCGCCATTCCACGAGGTAGATCAGCAGCCCGTAATGGACGGCGGCCGCCAGGATCCCGACGCCGAAAAACGACCGGAACTGCCGCAGCATCCGGCGCCAGCCGCGATCCGGCGGAACGGGAATGTCCGTCACGATTCACCCCGCGACCAGGGGCCGCGCCGCTCGACGATTTGGGGCAGCGATTGCCGGTCGCGGATCGCCTGCGGCGGCCCGAGCGGAATCTGTCCGCCGGCATGGGCCTGGAGGGCCTGGATGCGCTTGGTGATCGAGGGGTGGGTCGAGAAGATGTCGGCGAAATCGTCCGGATCATTCTCGATGCACATATCCATGATGCCCGAGGGCACGCCCTCGATATCGGCGCGCCCGGAAATCTTGAGCAGGGCCGAGATCATGGCATCGGGATTTTTCGTCAGCTCCACCGCGCCGGCATCGGCGAGATATTCGCGGCTCCGCGAGAGCGAGAAGCGGATCAGCACGGCGAGGAACCAGGCCAGCAGCATGATCACCGCCCCGACAATCAACGCAAGGCCACGGCCCTTGCTGTCGCCATCCCCGCCCCCGCCGAAGCGGAACCGGCCGCGCACCAGCAATTCGCCGAAGAAGGAGATCACCCCGGCGATGAGCACGGCGATGATCATCAGCCGGACATCCTGGTTGCGGATATGCGTCAGCTCATGCGCGAGCACCGCTTCCAGCTCCGCATCGTCCAGCGCCTCCATCAGGCCGGTCGTGACGCTGATCTGGTATTGCGCCTCGTTGACGCCGCTGGCGAAGGCATTGAGCGCCGGATTCTCGACAATGGCCAGCTTGGGCACCGGCATGCCTCGCGAGATGCAGAGCGTCTCCAGCAGGTGATAGAGGCGCGGATGACTTTCGCGCGAGACCTCCTGCGCCCCGGTCGCCCAGGAGATCATGGCCGTGTTGAAGGCGAAGCCGATCCCCACCCAGACAGCGGCCAGCGCGAAGGCCACCGGCAGATAGCCCCAGAACTGCCGCCAGGCATAGGACAGGATGCGGTTGAACGGCGCATTGAACCGCGCCGCATCGAAGGCCAGTGTCAGCGCGAAGGTAACCGCGGCCACCAGCACGAACAGGCTGGCCAGCAGGAACCACGAGCGCCAGCGATTGTTCCGGATATGGGTGTAGAGGCCGAATGCCTGCCCCATGGCGTTGCCCTTCGCATGGTGGGACGGAAGGGCGGCCCGACGGACCGCGCCCTCCACCCCGGAGGTCCTTCACGGGATGGCGGCCCGGCCACACGGCCATTCGGCCGCGTGCCGGCCCAGCCGGACGGTCAGAACTTGACGTTCGGCGCCTGGTCGAGCTGCGTCCGCGCGGTTTCGCCGACATCGAAGAAGGTGCGCTCGCTGAAGCCGAAATTCCGGGCGACGAACACCATCGGGATCGACTGGATCGCCGCATTGTATTCGCTGACCGCATTGTTGAAGAACCGGCGCGCCGCAGCGAGCTTGTCCTCGATCGTGCCGAGCTGTGCCTGCAGGTCGAGGAAATTCGTGTTGGCCTTGAGATCCGGATAGGCCTCGGAGAGCGCGATCAGGCGGCCAAGCGCCCCGGAAAGACCCTTCTCGGCCTCGGCCATGTCGGCTGGCCCCTGCGCGCTGATCGCGGTGTTGCGGGCGCGGATCACGGCATCCAGCGTCTCCTTCTCGTGGCTGGCATAGCCCTTCACCGTCTCCACGAGATTGGGGATCAGGTCATGCCGCTGCTTCAGCTGCACATCGATATCGGCAAAGGCCTGGTTGGCCCGCTGGTTCATGGCCACGACGCCATTGTAGCTCACCAGCAGCCAGAGGATGACCAGCACGATCAGCCCGAGAATGACCCATTCCATCGTCACGTCTCCTTGTTGAGGCCCCGACCGGGCTCAGCGTTTCACAATCTCGACCCGGCGGTTCTGCGCCTGCCCGGCCTCGGTTTCGTTGGTGGCGACCGGCGAGGCCATCCCGGCCCCGAACGGCGTCAGGCGATTCGCACCGATCCCGGATGCCGTCAGCGCCTGCACGACCGATTGCGCCCGGCGGCGGGACAGGTCGACATTGTAGTCGAAACCGCCCTTGGCGTCCGTATGGCCGGCGACGACAATGCCCACCTGCGGATTGGCCTTGAGATAGGCGACGATCTGGTCGATCTGCGGCCGGGATTCGGGCCGGATCTCGGCCTTGTTGAATTCGAAGGTGATGCCGTAAAGCGCCGCGCGGCCCTGGCCATCCAGCGCGCTCTTCAGCGCCCCGGCATCCAGCACCCGGATCTTGTCGCCCTCCATGGGCTTGCTTTCAAGCACGTCGACCAGGGTCTGGACCTCGTTATTGCTCTCGATGGCGAGGAGCGCCACCACCGTCAGGCCGCCATTCCCCTCCTGTTTCCGCGCGATGGAATAGACCTGGCTGTCCCAGTTTGACGGCAGGTTCGAGCCTTTATGCGCATCCATCACGGCAAACCAGAGATCCGAGCCCCCGCATTCACGGGCCCGGCAGGAAAAGGCGATCTCGAATCCCTGATCCTTCAGGCGCTGCTCGTAGTTGCGCACGACCTCGAGGGACGAGCGGGCGACCGGCCCGCGATAGCGCTGGCGGACGGCGCGACCCTTCACCTCGATGCTGTTCTCCTCGGTCAGCACGCGCGAATTGCGCATCGCCTGGGTCGGCAGGCGCATCTCGTCGTAGTCGCGCGCCTTGTGATAGATGATGAAGGAGCCTTCATAGCGCCCGGCCAGCGGATGATCCCGCGAACCCGGGATGTCCTTGGTCGGAAAGGTCTGGGCGTGGGCAGCCACGGCCGAAAGCCCGGCCAGCAGGGTCAGGCACAGGCCTCGCACCCAGAAAGGATAATTGCGCATCATGGTCTCGATCTCTCCTGATTCACTCTGGCAAAATTCTGCGGCGCGATAAAGCGCAGGCCCGTCCTCATGCCGCAAAAGGCGATCGGCCATCTGTGTGATGGCTCACTTTCCCCTTGGCCATCCCGATTTGCTTGTCTATAGCGGGCGTCTAGCAGTCAAAACCACAGCAATCCGCCACCTGGCGCCGCATCAAACGCGCCCGGGATCCGGCGGGGTCGCGCAAAAATGGCCCGGAACCATGCCCAAACGTCAGGATATCCACACGATCATGATCATCGGCGCGGGGCCGATCGTTATCGGGCAGGCCTGTGAATTCGATTATTCCGGCACGCAGGCCGTCAAGGCCCTGAAGGCCGAGGGCTACCGAATCGTGCTGGTGAATTCGAACCCGGCCACGATCATGACCGACCCGGAACTGGCGGACGCGACCTATGTCGAGCCGATCACGCCGGAAGTCGTGGAAAAGATCATCGCCAAGGAACGGCCGAAGACCCCGGCCGGCAAGAAATTCGTCCTGCTCCCCACCATGGGTGGCCAGACCGCGCTGAACTGCGCGCTGTCGCTGCAGAAAATGGGCGCGCTGGTCCGGCATGACGTGGAGATGATCGGCGCAACCGCCGATGCGATCGACAAGGCCGAGGATCGCGAGCGCTTCCGCGAGGCGATGACGAAGATCGGCCTCGAGACGCCGAAATCCCACCATGTGAAGACGCTCGGCGCGGCGCTTGACTGCCTCGACGATATCGGGCTGCCGGCGATCATCCGGCCCTCCTTCACCATGGGCGGCACGGGCGGCGGCATTGCCTACAACAAGAGCGAATTCATCGAGATTGTCGAGCGCGGCATCGATGCCTCGCCGACCAACGAGGTCCTGATCGAGGAAAGCGTCCTCGGCTGGAAGGAATACGAGATGGAAGTTGTCCGCGACAGGCGCGACAATTGCATCATCGTCTGCTCGATCGAGAATTTCGACCCGATGGGCGTGCATACCGGCGACAGCATCACCGTGGCTCCGGCCCTGACGCTGACCGACAAGGAATACCAGATCATGCGCGATGCCTCGATCGCGGTCCTGCGCGAGATCGGGGTCGAGACCGGCGGCTCGAACGTGCAATTCGCCGTCAACCCGGCCGATGGCCGGATGATTGTCATCGAGATGAACCCGCGCGTCTCGCGCTCCTCGGCTTTGGCCTCGAAGGCCACCGGTTTCCCGATCGCCAAGGTCGCCGCGAAGCTCGCCGTAGGCTACACGCTGGACGAGATCGAGAACGACATTACCGGCGGCGCGACGCCGGCCTCCTTCGAGCCGTCGATCGACTATATCGTCACCAAGATCCCGCGTTTCGCCTTCGAGAAATTCCCCTCGAACGATCCGAATTTCGGCGTTCTCACCACGTCGATGAAGTCGGTCGGCGAATCCATGGCCATCGGCCGGACCTTCCATGAAAGCCTGCAGAAAGCCCTGCGCAGCCTCGAGACGGGCCTCGACGGCCTCGACGAGATCGAGATCGAGGGCCTCGGCAAGGGCGACGACAAGAACGCCATCCGCGCCGCCATCGGCACCCCGATGGCCGACCGCATCCTCAAGGTCGGCCAGGCCATGCGCCTCGGCTTCTCCGACGAGGAGATCCATGCCGCCTGCAAGATCGATCCGTGGTTCCTCGCCCGGCTGCGCGAGATCGTCGACATGGAAGCGCGGATCCGCGCCCATGGCCTGCCGCAGGACGCCCATAACTTCCGCGCGCTGAAGGCGCTGGGCTTCTCCGACCAGCGCCTCGCCAGCCTCACCGGGCTCGAAGTGGCGGCCGTCCGCGAGCGCCGCATCGGCCTTGATGTGCGCCCGGCCTACAAGCGCATCGATACCTGCGCGGCCGAATTCGCCTCGCCGACGGCGTATATGTATTCGACCTATGCCCCGCCCTTCGGCGCTGGCGTGGCCGATGAGGCCCAGCCGAGCAGCCGCAAGAAGGTGGTGATCCTCGGCGGCGGACCGAACCGCATCGGCCAGGGCATCGAGTTCGACTATTGCTGCTGCCATGCCGCCTTCGCGCTGAAAGAGGCCGGCTACGAGACGATCATGGTCAATTGCAACCCGGAAACGGTGTCGACCGACTATGACACGTCCGACCGGCTCTATTTCGAGCCGCTGACGGCCGAGGACGTGCTCGAGATCATCGAGCGCGAGAAGCAGAACGGGACGCTCCATGGCGTGATCGTGCAGTTCGGCGGCCAGACGCCGCTGAAGCTCGCCGCAGCCCTCGAGGCGGCCCGCGTGCCGATCCTCGGCACCTCGCCCGACGCGATCGACCTCGCCGAGGACCGCGACCGCTTCAAGCGCCTGCTCGACAAGCTGGACCTGAAGCAGCCGAAGAACGGCATCGCCTATTCGGTCGAGCAGGCCCGTCTCGTCGCGGCCGATCTCGGCTTCCCCTTCGTGGTGCGCCCCTCCTATGTGCTGGGCGGCCGCGCCATGGCGATCATCCGCGAGCGCGAGGCCTTCGACGATTACCTGCTCGGCACCCTGCCCTCGCTGATCCCCTCGGATGTGAAGGCGCGCTATCCGAACGACAAGACCGGCCAGATCAACACGGTCCTCGGCAAGAACCCGCTCCTGTTCGACCGCTATCTGGCGGATGCGATCGAGGTCGATGTCGATTGCCTCTGTGACGGCAAGGACACCTTCATCGCCGGCATCATGGAGCATATCGAGGAAGCGGGCATCCATTCGGGTGATTCGGCCTGCTCGCTGCCGCCGCGTTCGCTCTCGCCGGAAATCCTGTCGGAACTGGAACGGCAGACCCGCGAAATGGCCCTGGCCCTGGGCGTCGGCGGGCTGATGAACGTGCAGTATGCGATCAAGGACGGCGAGATCTTCGTCCTCGAGGTCAATCCGCGCGCCTCGCGCACGGTGCCCTTCGTCGCCAAGGTGATCGGCGAGCCGATCGCCAAGATCGCCGCCCGTGTCATGGCGGGCGAGCCCTTGGGCGATTTCGGCCTGCGCCCCAAGAAGCTGGCTCATGTCGGCGTCAAGGAAGCGGTCTTCC
Source organism: Hyphomicrobiales bacterium (assembly GCA_027484605.1). Taxonomy (GTDB): domain Bacteria; phylum Pseudomonadota; class Alphaproteobacteria; order Rhizobiales; family Beijerinckiaceae; genus Rhabdaerophilum. Next base: position 12,631 of record JAIXSR010000032.1, read on the forward strand.
CCTTCGCCCGCTTCCCGGGCGTGGATACGGTGCTCGGCCCGGAAATGCGTTCGACCGGCGAGGTGATCGGCCTTGATCGCAGCTTCGGCGTCGCCTTCGCGAAGAGCCAGCTCGGCGGGGGCACCAAGGTGCCGTCGCAGGGCCGCGTCTTTGTTTCGATGCGCGATGCCGACAAGGATCGCGTCCTCCCGACCATCCGCATGCTGGTGGAGGAAGGCTTCACCATCGTCGCCACCACGGGCACCCAGCGCTTCCTGGTCGAGCATGGCCTGCCCTGCGAGCGGATCAACAAGGTTCTGGAGGGCCGGCCACATATCGTCGACGCCATCAAGAACGGCTCGATCCAGCTGGTTTTCAATACGACCGAAGGCGCACAGGCCCTCACCGACTCCCGCTCGCTGCGTCGGGCCGCCCTCTTGCACAAGGTCCCGTATTATACCACCTTGGCGGGGGCGATTGCCGCAGCCGAAGGGATTCGGGCCTACAGGGCCGGGGATCTGGAGGTCCGGGCGCTTCAGGAATATTTCGCCTGAGACGCTTTCGCCTGAACCGCGCAAGGAAGGTTGCGCGTAAACCCGATTTGCCGGAACTGGTTCCGGCTGACGATCGAATTCCTCCCCGCCGGCGGTGAACGCGAGGCGGGGAGACTGTTTAAGGAGAACCCGCCATGGAACGCATTCCGATGACGGCCAATGGCTACCGGATGCTGGAAGAGGAACTCAAGCACCGGCAGACGGTGGAGCGACCCCGGATCATCCTGGCCATCCAGGAAGCCCGGGCCCATGGCGATCTCAGCGAGAATGCGGAATACTCCTCCGCCAAGGAAGCGCAATCGCTCAACGAGGGCCGGATCGGCGAACTCGAGAGCCTGATCTCGCGTGCCGAGGTGATCGAGGTCGCCAAGCTCTCGGGGAGCACCATCAAGTTCGGCGCCACGGTGAAGCTCGTCGACGAGGATACCGAGGAAGAGAAGGCCTACCAGATCGTCGGCGATGTCGAGGCCGATGTCCGCAGCGGCCGCGTCTCGATCTCCTCGCCCATCGCCCGCGCTTTGATCGGCAAGAAGGTCGGCGATACGGTCGAGGTCAATACCCCGGGCGGAGGCAAGAGCTATGAGGTGGTCGATATCTCGTTCCGCTAAGGCAGCGGTCCTGCTGGCCCTCGGGCTGGCCTTCATGCCGGTTGCGCCCGCCTTGAGCCAGAGCGCACCGAAAATCATTGTCGAGGCCGGGAATATCGGCCTGCCCGCAATCTCCGCCCATATCCGGCGCAGCCTCCCGCGCGCGCTGGCGCGGGAAATGGCCGAGCAGGGCAAGGGAATCCCGGCCGGAACCCGCCTCGTCATCCGGGTGTCGCAGGTGGTTCTCGCCAGCGAGCCGTCGGTGGGCGGCCGCGGCAGTTTCGGCGCCTTTGCTCCGGGAGATGGCATTGACGGCGTTTCGCTCCTGCTCGACAGGCAGGGCAATGTGCTGTCCAGCCGCAATGTCGCCGGGCGCTCGCCCGCCAATTCCGGCGGCTTCGGCCCCTCGCCCTATAACGAGCCGCGCCGGGTCGAGGCCTTGATCGGTGTCTTTGCCTACTGGATCATCCGCGAGATGTGATCGCTAAAGAGCGGCGCTCAGCGCGGCGCGTCCGGCACCGGGACCAGCCCCTCATCCTTCAGCTTGCCAAGCGCCAGGGCGGTCCGGACATTGCGGACATTCGGCGTCGCCGTCAGATCACCCACCAGAACCTGCAGGCTCGGGAGGTCCTTCGTGACGCATTTGAGCAGGAAGTCGATATCGCCCGAAAGTGTCCAGCATTCCCGGATGCTCGGCCAGAGGCGGATCCTCTCGGCAAAGGCCGCGAGATCGCCCTCGGCCTGGCTGGCGAGATGCACGAAGGCAAAGCACACCACCGAATAGCCGAGCTGCGGCGCATCGAGCATCGCCCGGTAGCCCCGGATGAACCCGGCCTCTCGCAAGGCATGGACCCGGCGCAGGCAAGGCGGCGGCGTCAGCCCGACCCGGCGCGCCAGTTCGACATTGGTGAGGCTGCCATCAGCCTGCAGCTCGCCGAGGATTTTCCAATCGATGGCGTCAAGTTCAAGGGATCTGAGCATTGGAGACCGATCTGAAAGCAATCCTGCCCGCCTGATCCTGAATAGGCAGAGGCCAGGGAAAAAGCGAGAGGGCGTTGAAAAAACATCATGGAAACAATCAGGCACCCGCGGAAAACCCGGGGACGCCGCTGTTATCCCGCGAGGTCCGGGCCAAGCTCAAGCCGTTTCGGTGGACAAGTGCCGCGGGAGCGTGGATAACGCCGGGCGCATGAGCCCTGCCGCCAGCATTCCCCCGACAAAAGCCGCCCCCGATGCGGCCATGGCGGCGGCGCGCGGTCTCGCCTGCTGGATCCTCACCGATGGCAAGGCGGGCGACCGGGCCCATGCCCTCGGCATTGCCGAACGGCTCGGCCTCGCCATCGAGGAGCGCCAGGTGGCGCCGCGCGCGCCCTGGGCCTGGCTGATGCCCCGCAGCTGGCGGGTTCCCGGCCTCGCCATCGACCCGCGCGAGGCGCCCGGCCGGCCGGGCTCGCCCCTGGCCGGTCCCTTCCCGGACCTCGTCATTGCTTCGGGCCGCCGTGCCGCCGCCTATCTCCCGGCCATCAAGGCGGCGAGTGGCGGCCGCTGCTTCACCGCCTTCCTGAAGGATCCGCGCACCGGGCCGGCCATCGCGGATTTTCTCTGGGTACCCGTGCATGACCGCCTGCGCGGCCCGAATGTGATGACAAGCTTGCTCTCGCCGCACCGTTTCCCGCCCGAGCGGCTGGCCGCGGCAGCAGCCGCCCCGCCGGCCCCGGTCGCGGAATGGCCGGGCTATCGCGTCGCGCTCCTGCTCGGCGGCAACAGCAAGGACTTCACCTTCACCGAGGCCGATATCCAGGGCTTCCTGCGCCGCCTCGACCGGATGATCGCCAGCGGTGCCGTGATCCGCGCCACGCCCTCCCGCCGGACGCCGCCGGACCTGCTCGGGGCCGTGCGCGAACGGCTTGCACGTTCCGGCGGCTGGATCTGGGACGGCCAGGGCGAGAATCCCTATCCGGCCTTGCTGGCCTGCAGCGAGGCGATCATCGTGACGGCGGATTCGGTCAACATGGTCGGCGAGGCGCTGGCCACCGGCCGCCCGGTCCATCTCGTGCGGCCGGGCGGAGGATCACGGAAAATCGATCAGTTCCTCACAGAACTTGAAGAGATCGGGGCGATTTGCCCCTTCTTTGGCCGCCCGGTCTTGTATAGCTATGAGCCGATGGATGCCACCCCGGCCATTGCCGCGGCCCTGGCCGGGCATCTGATGGATTTTCGAACCCGTTTGTCTCGGTAAGACGCCTGGAGTTTCCGATGAGCACCCCCACCCGCCATGCCAAGGTCATCGTGATCGGCTCCGGCCCGGCCGGCTATACCGCTGCGATCTATGCCGCCCGCGCCATGATGAAGCCGCTGCTCATTTCCGGCTTCGAGCCCGGCGGGCAGCTGATGATCACCACCGATGTGGAGAACTATCCCGGCTTCGCGGAGGCGATCCAGGGCCCCTGGCTGATGGATCAGATGCGCGCCCAGGCCGAGCATGTCGGCACCGAGATGATCTCCGACCATATCACCGCCGCCGATCTGCAGCGCCGCCCCTTCCGCCTGACCGGTGATGGCGGAGCCACCTATACCTGCGACGCGCTGATCATCGCCACCGGCGCCAAGGCGAAATGGCTCGGCATTCCCTCGGAGGAAAAATTCAAGGGCTTCGGCGTCTCCGCCTGCGCCACCTGCGACGGCTTCTTCTATCGCGGCAAGGAGGTTGTGGTGGTCGGCGGCGGCAATTCGGCCGTCGAGGAGGCCCTCTATCTCGCCAATCTCGCCAGCAAGGTCCGCGTGATCCACCGGCGCGACAGTTTCAAGGCCGAGAAGATCCTGCAGGAGCGCCTCTTCGCCCATCCCAAGGTCGAGGTGATCTGGGATTCCGCCGTCGAGGAGATCTGCGGCCAGCAGCAGCCCCCGGGCGTGACCCATCTCCGCGTGAGGAACGTCAAGACCGGCGCGATCACCGAACTGAAAACCGACGGCCTTTTCGTCGCGATCGGCCACCAGCCTGCTTCCGAGCTCTTCGCCGGCCAGCTCGAGATGAAGGAGAATGGCTATCTCAAGGTGGTACCCGGCACGACGCAGACCAACATTCCCGGCGTCTTCGCGGCCGGCGATGTGGCCGATGACATCTTCCGCCAGGCGGTGACAGCCGCAGGCCTCGGCTGCATGGCAGCCCTTGAGGCGGACCGCTATCTCACCGCGCATGCCCCGGCGAAGATCGCTGCGGAGTGACGCCCCCCAACGAAAGCTGCGACATCGCCCGACGGGGCATTGCCGCAGGGCTTGGCTGTGCCATTATGCCGAAAGTGCATAACGGAGCCGCCAGCCAAGCGCGGCCGAGAGGGGAAGTGCCGTGGATTGGGATCGCGTGCGAATTTTCTATGCTGCCGCCGAAGCCGGCAGTCTCACACGGGCCGGCGAAGTGCTGGGCCTGTCCCAATCCGCGGTCAGCCGGCAGGTCTCGGCGCTGGAAGCCGAACTGGATGTCCCGCTCTTCCATCGCCATGCGCGCGGCCTCGTCCTGACCGAACAGGGGGAGCTGCTCTTCCGCACCGCCCGCGAACTTGTCACCAAGCTGGACCAGACCCGCGCCAGCCTGTCCGACAGCCGCGAGAAGCCGAATGGCGAGCTCAAGGTCACGGCCAATGTGGCGCTCGGCGGCAATTGGCTAACGCCGCGCCTTTCCGAATTCCTCGATCTCTACCCGGATATCCGGCTGCAGGTCATCCTGACCGATGACGAACTCGACCTTGCCATGCGCGAGGCCGATGTCGCCCTGCGCCTGCGCGCGCCGGTCCAGGCCGATCTGATCCGCCGCCGCCTCTTCGCCGTGCATTTCCACGTCTATGCCTCGCCGGATTATCTCAAGCGCTTTGGCGCTCCACGGGTGGTCGGCGATCTCGACGAGCATCGCCTCGTGGCTTTCGGCGGCGATATTCCGGGCTATCTCGAGGATATCAACTGGCATTGCACGGCCGGGCGCGAGCGCCGCGAACCGCGCATCCCCGCCCTTGTCGTCAATTCGATCACGGCCCTGCTCCATGCCGCCAATAGCGGGGCGGGCATCGCGGTGCTGCCGGACTACGTGATCGACCAATCCTCCACGCTGGTGCAATTGCTCCAGGGCGAGACGATGCCGCATCTCGATTGCTACCTCGTCTTCCCCGAGGCGCTGAAGCAGGTGGCGCGCGTGCAGGTCTTCCGCGACTTCCTCGTCAGCAAGGCCCAGCGCTGGGTCTATTGACGGCCGGTTTCCAGCCTCAACCAACGTAGGCCGAATGGCCGTCCGATCTTATGCGAGGGTGTTCTGCCGTCCGGCGAAGCCCCGGGCAGCAGGAAAAAACCACCCGAATGGCCGTCCGGGCTTATGCGAGGGTCTTCTGCCAACCGGCAAGGCATCGGATGGCAGGAAAAGACCTCACGCCCAGAGCCGCTCCTTTTCCAGCCCCTTGTAGAGGCCGGCCACCTCGTTGGCATAGCCGTTGAACAGCTGGGTCGGGATGCGGTCATTGGTGCCGAGCACATTCTCGCTGGCCTGGCTCCAGCGGGGATGCGCGACCTCCGGATTCACATTGGCCCAGAACCCGTATTCCGCCGACTGCAACGCTTCCCACAGGCCCTTGGGCCGCTGGTCGGTGAAGGTGATGCGCTTGATCGACTTGATCGACTTGAACCCGTATTTCCACGGCAGCATCAGCCGGATCGGCGCGCCATATTGCTTGGCGAGCACCTTGCCATAGGCGCCGGTCACCATGAAGGCGAGATCGTTCCGCGCCTCCTCGATCGTGACGCCCTCGACATAGGGCCAGGGATAGAACGGCGCGCGCTGGCCCGGCGCCATCTTCGGGTCGAAGAAGGTTTCCATCCGGACATATTTCGCACCGGAAAGCGGCTTGCAGTAATCCACCAGCGCCTTCATGCCGAATCCGGACCAGGGCACGACCATCGACCAGCCCTCGACGCAGCGGAACCGGTAGATCCGTTCCTCGCGCGGCATGGCCATGATCAGGCTGTCGATCGCCACCGGGCCGGGTTTCTCGACCATGCCGTCGATCTGGATATCCCAGGGCCGCGTGACAAGCTGCTGCGCCGCGGAGGCGATGCTCTTCGTCGTGCCGTATTCGTAGAAATTGTTGTATTGCGACGCGAATTTCTCCGCCGTCACCGGGCGGCCGGGATCAAAGGCGGCATTGCGCGGATAGGGATGCAGCGCATCGGTCTCGGCCGGCGTGGCGGCCCGGGCCCTGCCGGCCAGCAGCATCGCCATAGCGCCGGCCCCGAGGCCGAGGCTTTCGCGCCGCGACAGGAAGGCTGCCTCCGGCGTCACGGCGCTTTCCGGCAATTCCCAGCCGCGGCGGCGAATGATGTGCATGGTTCTCTCCCTGACCAAGGTCCGGGAAGAGAACTAGCGCAGCACGGCCTCGCGACAAAATCACGAGACCGTGCCCGGCATCGGCCTTATGCAGCCGGCTCGCGCAGCATGCGCCGCAGCACCTTGCCGACATTGGTCTTCGGAAGGGAATCGCGGAAATGGATGACCTTCGGCACCTTGTAGGCGGTGAGCTCCGAGCGGCAATGGGCCCGGATCGTCTCGGCCTGCAGGTCCGGGTCCTTCTTGACGATATAGGCCGCGACCGCTTCCGTCGATTGCGGATCCGGCACGCCGATCACCGCCACTTCGAGCACGCCCGGATGCTTGGCGATGACTTCCTCGACCTCGTTCGGATAGACGTTGAAGCCCGAGACGAGGATCATGTCCTTCAGCCGGTCGACGATCTTGAACGTGCCGTCCGGCAGCTGGACGCCGATATCCCCGGTGCGGAAGAACCCGTCCGCCGTCATGACCTTGACGGTTTCATCCGGACGCTGCCAGTAGCCCTGCATCACCTGCGGGCCGCGCGCGCAGATCTCGCCGGCCTCGCCGGTCGGCACGACCTTGCCTTCGGCATCGCGCAAATCCATGTCGGTCGAGGGCACCGGGAAGCCGATCGTGCCCGAAAATTCCTCGAGATCCACGCGGTTCACGGTGAGGATCGGCGAGGTTTCCGAAAGGCCGTAGCCCTCGATGATCGCGCAGCCGGACACCGATTTCCAGTTCTTCGCCACCGCGCTCTGGGTGGCCATGCCGCCGGCGACACAGAATTTCAGCGTGGTGAAATCCACCGTCCGGATATCGGGATGGTTGGCGAGTGCATTGTAGAGCGTGTTGACGCCCGACATCAGCGTGAAGCGCGATTTCTTCAGCGTGGCGATAAAGCCGGGAATGTCGCGCGGATTGGCGATCAGCAGGCAGGCCGCGCCGATCTTCATCATGTAGAGGCAGCAGCAGGTCAGCGCGAAAATGTGATAGAGCGGCAGCGCCGTAACCATCACATTGTCCGGGATGGAATTGACGGCCGGGCCCAGCCACAATTCGGCCTGCGCCACATTGGCGGAAATGTTGCGATGGGTGAGCGTCGCCCCCTTCGAGACGCCCGTCGTCCCGCCGGTATATTGCAGGAAGGCGACGTCATCGAGGCTGATCTGGACCGGGCGGAGCCCGGCGCCGCGACCGATGCGCACCACCTCCTCGAAGCGGATCGCCTGCGGCAGCGAATAGGGCGGAACCACTTTCTTCACGTATTTCGCGACGAACGAGACAATCTTGCCCTTGAAGCCGAGCAGGTCGCCGGCCGAGACCACGATCACCTTCTTGAGGGAAGTATGCGGCAGCGCTTCCTGGACGACATGGGCGAAATTCTCGAGGACGAAAATCGCCTCGGCGCCGGAATCGTTGAGCTGGTGGACGAGCTCCCGCATCGTGTAGAGCGGATTGACATTCACGACCGTGAAGCCGCCGAGCAGCGTGCCGAACATGGCGGCCGGATAGGCCATGACATTCGGCATCATCATGGCGATGCGGTCGCCCTTCTGGAAACCCTGTGCCTGCAGCCAGCCGCCGACGGCATCGGCGGCCTCGCCGAGCTGGCGATAGGTCAGCGACTTGCCGAAGCTCTCGAAAGCGCGACGATCCGAAAAGCGGCTGATCGAATCGCGGATCAGCGTCGCAAGATCGGGCAGCTTGTCGAAGTCGATCTCGGCCGGGACACTGGCTGGATAATGTGCAAGCCAGGGCCGCGACGGCATCGCGTGCATGGACATGGTTTCGACCTCCCCTTGATGCCTGGAAACAGGCGGATCCGGCGTATGCTCGCCGATTGTTTACATATGAACCAATGTCTTCATATCATCGGAGGGTAGTTTGTCCAGAGCGTCTGGCAAGCGTTCCGGCAACAATTCGGCCGGAATGCGGAATCAGCCGCGTCTTGTGCGCAGCAGGCGCAACAGCCGGCCGTCGATCACCAGCAGCCCTGCGGCGATGATCGCCAGCCCGAGGAAGGCTTCCTCCTCCAGCCGCTCGCCGAGAAAGACCGTGCCGAACAGGATCGCGGAACAGGGGATGAGCAGCGTCACGAGGGAAACATTGGTCGCGCCGGCCCGCTGCAGGATGCGGTAGAACAGGGCATAGGCCACGGCGGTCGAAAGCAGGCCGAGCGCGGCAATGGCCCCGACCGCCGTCAGGCTGGGCATCGGCAGCGAAAAGGGCGAATCGAAGAACAGGGCCAGCGGCATCAGGGGCACCAGCGCGAGCGTCTGCTGCCCCGCCGCCATGGCGAGCGGATGGGCGCCCGGCACGATCACCTTCCGGCCGAAAATGTTGGAGAACCCGTAGGAGATGGACGCCGCGAGACAGGCGACGAGGCCGACCAGCTCGCCCATGCCCGCCCCGAGCCGGTCCCAGAACAGCAGGATCACGCCGGCAAAGCCCATCAGGACGCCCAGCGCCCGCCGCGCATCAAGCCGCTCGCTGGCGAGGAAGAGATGCGCCAGCACCATGGTGAAGATCGGTGTCGTGGCATTGAGGATCGAAGCAAGCCCGCTCGGCACGCGGGTCTGGCCGAACACGATCAGGCAGAAGGGCAAGGCGCAGTTGAGGATGGCCATGCCGAGATAGGCCCGCATCGAGGCCCGGTCGGTCGGGAAGGGAATGCGGAGCACGCGCAGCGCGAGATGCAGCGCGATCCCCCCGACGAGGACGCGGAAGGCAACGACGGTGAAAACCGGCAATTCGCGCAGGGCCAGCGCATTGAACAGGTATGACCCGCCCCAGAACAGGGAGAGCAGGACAAGCATTGCCCATTCGCGGGACGACATGGAGGGCGGCTGCCGCGCGGCATCCGTCGCCGGGATGATCTCGGCCATTGGAAATCCGGAATCAGGTCAGTTGCCGCACCCTCGCATGGGCGCCCGTGCAAGACCACCCGATTTCGGGGACCGCTGGCTCAGCGCTGGGCGAAGCGGAAGCGGAAGCCGCATTGCCACCAGTTGCGCGGCTCGCCGATATCGAGATGCACCGATTTGGTGTGGCAATAGGTGCCGACGCCGCCCGCCCCCGGCACGCCGCGCAGATACCGCGCCAGCCGTGCCCGCTCGATACCGGGCAGGAAGAAGTCCGCAGCCATGCACCGGCGGTGATAGGAGTTGCGACGCCCCCGGCTGCGCTGGCCGGAGGTGATGACCGGCGTCGCGCCGAAATGATCGCCCGCCTGTTTCACGAGGCGCAGCAATTCCGGCTGGAGGCAGGCAATATCCACCGCATCGGTCTGCTTCTCGACGATGGTCGGCTCGGGCGTGCGCTCTTCCTCCGCCTCGATTTCCTCGGTGGTCGAGGGCTGGGTGACGATCGGCAGGCTGGTGATCCGCATGTTCGGCGCCAGCTCGATCTCCGGCTCGTCTGGCAGGGCAGCGACGGCGGGTGGCGTGGACGGAACAATGGGTGCGGCGGGCGGCGGCACGGCATTGGCCGGGGGCGAGACACCGGCAGCGGGCGGCGCGGGGGCCGGCATGGCCGGCGGCGCAGGGCTGGCGGGCGCCGTCGCCTGGGCGGGGACCTGCGGCGCGAAGAAGGGCCGCGGCGGCGGCAGGGGCGCCGTCACCACCGGCAGACGACGGCCCGGATCGACATCGAGCACGGGCGGCGTCGCGCCCGGCTGGAGCGGCTGCTGGGTGTCGGGTTGCGGCTCCGGCTCGTCATCCGGCGGCGCGGCGGTGGCCGCCATCGGATTTTCCTGGGCGAGGGCGCGGAATCCGGCCAAGCCGGGATTCCGGAAATCGGTGCTGGCCGGCAGCAGAAGCACGCCGGCAAGCAGGATCGGAAGGGCAAGGCGCGGCCATATCGTCATGGATCAGCGCGCCTTGCCGGTCGTTCTCAGGCGATCGACGCGCAGAAGCGCTGGATGCGGCGGCAGGCCTCTTCCAGCGCCGCATTCGACGTGGCGTAGGAGACGCGGAAATTCGGGCCGAGGCCGAAGGACGAGCCATGCACGGTGGCCACGCCTTCGGTCGCCAGCAATTCCATGACGAAATCCTCGTCGGTCTCGATGACCTTGCCCGAGGGCGCCTTCTTGCCGATCAGCGCCGCACAGGACGGATAGACATAGAACGCACCTTCCGGCTTCGGGCATTTCAGGCCGCTGGCCTGGTTGAGCATCGACACGACGAGGTCACGCCGCTCCTCGAAGACCTTGCGGCTCTGCGGGATGAAATCCTGCGGGCCGTTCAGCGCTTCCACCGCCGCCCATTGGGCGATCGAGCAGGCGCCCGAGGTCTGCTGGCCCTGGACCAGCTCCATCGCCTTGATCAGCTTGTCCGGCCCGGCCGCATAGCCGATCCGCCAGCCGGTCATCGCATAGGCCTTGGACACGCCGTTCATGGTCAGCGTGCGATCCATCAGGCCCGGCTCGACCTGGGCCGGCGTGGTATAGACGAAATCACCGAAGACGAGGTGCTCGTACATGTCGTCGGTCAGCACCCAGACATGCGGGTGCTTCATCAGCACATCCGTCAGCGCCTTGAGTTCGGCCCGGCTGTAGGCCGCGCCCGACGGGTTGGACGGCGAGTTGAACATGAACCACTTCGTCCGCGGCGTGATGGCCCGGTCGAGTTCTTCCGGCGTCAGCTTGAAGTTGTTCTCAATCTTCGTCGTCACATAGACCGGCGTGCCGCCGCAAAGCAGGATCATCTCCGGATAGGAGACCCAGTACGGCGCCGGGATGACAACTTCGTCGCCCGGATTGATCGTGGCCATGAAGGCATTGAACAGCACATGCTTGCCGCCCGTGCCGACGATGGTCTGCGTCGGCTTGTAATCCAGGTTGTTCTCGCGCTTGAACTTCGCGGCAATCGCCTCGCGCAGGGGCACGATGCCCGGCACGGGCGTATACTTCGTCTCGCCGCGCTGGATCGCCGCCACAGCGGCATCCTTGATGTTCTGCGGGGTGTCGAAATCCGGCTCGCCGACGGAAAGCGAGATCACGTCCTTGCCTTTGCCTTTCAGGTCCCGGGCCATCTGGGTGATCGCGATGGTCGCGGACGGCTTGATGCGGGACAGGGCATCGGCAAGGAAGGCCATGATCGGGTTCTCCGTTGGAACGGTTGCAGGACGCCGGGCTCTCAGGGACCGGACAGTCGGATCCGGATGGCTGGCCAAGCGCGGCCTCACGCTTTATGTCTGTTGTCCCGAGGCTTCAAGCCGAAACCGGGCAAAAAGACGGCGCCGCCTGTGCTTTTTTGGCTGTCCCGCCGCCCCGGACCCGAAAACAAGGAGAGGAAACACCGATGTCGTCCCGATTCTTCCAGCCCAGCCGTCGCCATGCCCTCGGAATGATGGGCGGTCTCATGGCCATGCCGGGCATCCTCCGGGCCCAGAGCGGCTTTCCCTCGAAGACGGTCACCCTCGTGGTTCCCTATCCGGCCGGCGGACCGACCGATGTCATCGCGCGCCTCGTCGGGCAGGCCATCGAGGAGCCGCTGAAGCAGAAGGTCATCGTGGAGAACAAGGCCGGCGCCTCGGGCTCCATCGGCACCCGCGCGGTCGCCACGGCGGATCCGGACGGCCACACCATCATCTTCGGCAACAACCAGACGCACGGCAACAACATGTTCCTGCTGAAGGATCCCGGCTATGACGCGATCCGGGACTTCGCGCCGCTGGCCGGCGCCGGGGCCTTCCCGCATGCCCTCGTGGTGAAGAATGCGCTTGAGGTGAAAACGCTGCCGGAACTCGTCGCCTTTGCCAAGGCCAATCCGGGCAAGCTGAATTACGGCTCGACCGGCGTCGGTTCCGGTTCGCATCTCTCGATGGAATTGCTGCTCAAGCGGACGGGGACGACCATGCAGCATGTTCCCTATCGCGGCGCCCCGCCGCTGGTGCAGGACATCATTGGCGGCACGATCGACGTCTCGCTCTCGACCCTGCCGAGCGTGCTCAAGCAGATCGAGGCCGGCCAGATGCGCGGCATCGGCATTGCCAGCGCGAAACGGCCGAGCCAGCTCGCCAGCGTGCCCACCTTCCGCGAACAGGGCATCACCAATGCCGATGCCGAATCCTGGGCGGCCTTCTTCGCCCCGTCCAAGACGCCGAAACCCGCGCTCGACATCCTCTCCGGCGCGATTGTCGCCGCCCTGAAATCGGCCCCGGTGGCGGAAAAAATCACGGCTCTGGGCTTTGCGCTCGATGTCCGCGCCCCAAATGATTTCGGCAGCTACCTGAAACAGGAAATCGAGACCTGGGCGGATGTGATCAAGACGCTCGGCATCAAGCCGGAATGAGCTGCCCCCGCCGCCCGTCAACGAGGTGACCATGCCCCGCACCGCCCCTTCGGCCGCGCTCGCCCTCGGCCTTGCCCTGCTGCCCACCGCCGGGCTCGCCGCCGCTCCGGACGAGCCCCGCGTCGAGGTGGTTGTCCGCGGGCTGGCCAATCCCTGGGGCATGGCCTTCCTGCCGGACGGACGCGCGCTGGTCACCGAGCGCGCCGGCCGGCTGCGCATCGTCAACCTGCGGACGGCCACGCTCTCGGGCCCGATCGGCGGGCTGCCCGCCATCGCCGCGAGGGGCCAGGGCGGCCTTCTCGGCCTCGCCCTACACCCGGATTTCGCCCGTACCCGCGAGGTCTTTCTCTGCTTCGCCGAGGCCCGCGACGGCGGCATCGGCACCTCGGTCTTCCGGGCGAAGCTGGCCGGCAACGGCGCCATGCTGGAAGAGGGCCAGGTCATCTTCCGCCAGAATCCCGTCGGCTCCACGACGCGCCATTTCGGCTGCCGCCTGGTCTTCGACCGCAGCGGCCATCTCTTCGTGACGCTGGGTGACCGCGGCAACATGATGGACGAGGCACAGAACCTCGCCAGCCATATCGGCAAGGTCATCCGGATCCGCACCGATGGCACCGTGCCGCCGGACAATCCCTTTGTCGGCCGGCCGGAAGCACGCCCGGAAATCTGGTCCTATGGCCATCGCAACGTGCAGGGCGCCACCCTCCATCCGGAAACCGGACAGCTCTTCACGATCGAGCATGGCGCCCGCGGCGGCGACGAGATCAACCGGCCGGAAAAGGGCAAGAATTACGGCTGGCCCGTCATCACCTACGGCATCGATTATTCCGGCGCGAAGATCGGCAGCGGAACCCATCGCGAGGGCATGGAACAGCCGATCTTCTACTGGGATCCGTCGATCGCCCCGTCCGGGGGCACCTTCTATACCGGCGACAGGTTCCCCGCCTGGCGCGGGCACCTGCTGACAGGCGCGCTTGCCGCCGGCCTGATGGTCCGCCTTGAATTCCGCAACGGGCAGGTCACCGGTGAAACCCGCTATCTCGAGGCCCGGCGGGAGCGGATCCGCGATGTCGTGCAGGGACCGGACGGCTATATCTACCTGCTGACCGACGAGAGCGACGGCCAGATGCTGCGGCTCGTTCCGCGCTGAGCCCCGCTTGCCTCAGCCGTAGCGGAGCTTCATTGCCAGGATGATGCAGACCAGCACGAGCGTCACGAGATTGGCGCCGATCAGCGGCCAGGACACGATCAGCAGACCGTAGATCAGCCAGAGCAGGATCCCGACAGCCAGCATCATGTACATGACAAGGGACAGGGACCGGGTATCCCGGGTCCGGATCACCTTGATCGCCTGGGGGACCCAGCACAGGGTCGTGATGACGGCAGCAACGCCGCCGATGACTTCCACCGCTACCGACACGGAGCCCCCCTTGCGATACCTGCCCGCATGCCCTGTGGCGCGATTCGCGCCGGATGGCATCTGTCATCGCGCGGGAGAGCACGGAATTCCTGCCTGAAAACGCTGCACTCTGCCGAAGGCGCGGTCACCTGATGCCCGAATCTGACTATTTGAAGTTGCAACCGCTGGAGGTTTCCCGCCCGATGGTTGCGTTCACCGCTGAAAACCCGGGCGATTAAGCCTCTCTTAGGGGTTGCATCGGATCATTCCACCATCAGTTGATGTTTTATGGATTTCCTATGCAGCACCTCACGATCCGCCAGAATCTCGGTCTTCTCCTGCTCGTTCCGCTGCTCTCGGCCCTGCTCTCCCTCTGGCAGATTGCCCCGGTCGCCATCGACCAGCTGGCCCGGGCGAAGCTGCTGGATATGGGCATCCGCATCGCCGGTGTCTCGACCACCCTGATGCACGGCCTGCAGGCCGAACGCGCTTCGGCCGCCGGCCTGATCTCGGCGACGGAAGGGCGCTCCGCGCACCGCAACCGGTTCGTGGCCATGCAGGACGGCACCGACAAGGCGCTCGAGGCCTTCATGGAACTGGTCGAGGAAGCCGGGAAGGAACCGGGCCTGGCCACCGGCGTCGACCGCCTGAAGGCGGCACGGACCAAGATCGTCGACAATCTCAAGGTCATCCGCGAGAAGGTTTTCGGCTCCAGCGCCGATATGGGGACCATGCTCCTCGCCTATAGCGAGATCATCGACGAGCTCTCGTCCGGTGCATCTGCCCTGAGCGCGACCTCAAGCAACGAAGCCATCACCCGGACCCGTCAGGCGCTGGATGCCCTGCTGCTCGCCAACGAGAATCTCGGCATCGAACGCGCCATCGGCGTCGCGATGATCAACGAGGACGGGTTTGACGACACGCTGCGGGAGCGCTTCATCGGCAGCATTCGCCTGCATGACCGGTTCTTCAGCCTGTTCGAGGCCAATGCCACCTCGCTCGGGGGCATCACCCCGGAGCGCCATCTGCCGCCGGCTGCCACGGCGAGCTTCCTGCAGAAGCGCCGCGACCTGCTGGAGTCCACACGCAGCCAGTCCAAGACCAACATCACGGCCGAGGAATGGTGGACGCTGACGGGCCAGCGCACCGAGGGCTACAATGCCCTGCTCGCCGCCGTTACCGAACGCCTCAAGGCGCTCGGCGCGGCGGAAGGCCAGGCCGCCTGGAACCAGATGGCCCTGATGATCGGGCTGCAGCTTCTCGCTGTCCTCCTCGGCGTCGGCTTCACCGCCTGGGTGGGCGCGTCGCTGTCGCAGCCGATCCGCCGGGCCTCGGATGCGCTGGAACAGTCGCTGCGCGGCGATCCGGATGTCGTGGCCCCGCCGGCCATGTCCGAACGCAGCGAGATC
>JAIXSR010000016.1 GCA_027484605.1 Hyphomicrobiales bacterium
GCGTGCTCGATCGCTTCGGCGCGATTGCCGGGCGCGACACTTTCGCCTTCTGCAAGCCCGATCCGCGGCACCTGACCGAAACGATCCGCCTCGCCGGCGGGGATATCGGCCGGGCGGTGATGGTGGGCGATTCCCGGACGGATATCGACACGGCGCGGGCGGCAGGCCTTCCGGTGGTGGCGGTCACCTTCGGCTATACCGACACGACGGTCGACCAGCTGGGCCCCGATGCCGTGATCGGCCATTTCGATGCCTTGCCGGCCGAAATCGCCCGGCTGATGCCCAAGGACGTATCCTCATAAACCGGAGCGATTTTGATGATTTCGGGCTGTGAAAATGGCCGAAAGCGACGCGAAGCCTGACGTCCGTCAGGGCAAGCGGCGATTTCGAGGCCGTTTTGCAGCCCGGGGTCACCGGAGGCGCGGCAAATCCGCGCCCGGTTCATGAGTATACGTCCTGATCAGCGATCCGAGGCGCAGGTGATCCCGACAAGCGCGGGACGGACGAGCTCGCCCAGTTCCGCGCCTGACTTCACCATGGTGGTCGTGCCCCCGGCCGGGGGCGTGATGCCGGCGGCGCGGGCGAGTTCCGCGGCCGGCAGCATGGGATAGGACAGGACCGGCACGATCCCGGCCACGCGCACCTTGGTGACGGGGCTGGCCGCGATGATGCCGACCAGCTGGCCGGACCGGTCGAGCACGATCGCGCCGGCGCCACCGTCCTGAAGCGAGGTCGAGGCCTTGCCACCTGCAAGATCGGCGGCGGCCACCAGCAATTCGCCCTCGGCATCGCGCTGGATGAGCGCGCCTTCGGCGGCGGCCGCCGCGAAAGGCAACGCCAGCGGCTTGCCGATGCGGCCGGACAGGGCGATCAGCCCCGTCCCGTCGAGCTTGCGCGGATTGCGCAGGGCCAGCGGCGCGGCATCGGGCGCGGTGCGGGCCTGGAATTCGGTGCAGCCCGCGAGCGCCGCCTCGCCCGTCACGACAAGATCGGGGCCGAGCACAAGCCCGGTCGCGCGGCGGCGCGGTGGCGCGGCGGCCACGAGCGGCGGGCGGGCCGTCTCTGCCGGTGCAGTGCCCGGTTTGGCGGCAGGCCAGGGGTCGAAGCTCGCGGCGATGGCCACGACCAGCGGGTCGATCGTGGCGGCCATGGTCTTGTCATAGCCGATGGACAGGGCGCGGAGCGGCCCCTTGCCGTCGCTGGCGACACGGCGGAAGAACTTGCCCTTGTCGGTCTCGCCGGAAATCACGAAGAAATCCGGCCGCAGGAGCTTGTAGGTGATCTTGCGGCCCTGGACTTTCGGATCGGTGCCCTTCTCGAACAGCGCCGGCAGCGTATCCTCGGGCTTGAGCACCGAGAGATCGACCGTCACCTTCTCGCCCGCATCCTGCCAGCGCGGGCCCCCGGAGCCGTTGGTGCCGAATTTCGTGAGCAGCTTCAGCGGAATGCCGACCTGCATGCTCGAGCTCTTGTCTGTCTGGACCGCGAAGCCCAGAGCCGCGCGGGCCCTGGTGCCGGCCTCCGCCAGGCGGCGTCGGGCCGGTTCGGACAGGCTCTCGCCCGGCTTGAGCTTTTCCGCTTCCTCGAAGCGCTTCAGCGCCGCGAAGGTCAGCGGCCCGAAATCGCCGGTGGTGGTCCCGGGAAATTTCGCAACCCAGATGAGATCGCGCTGGATCTGCTTGCGGACCTCGATATCGAGCGCGAGATAGGCCTTCTCGGCCGCGGCGAAGAGCGGATCGACCGGTTTCGGCGCGGCCTGGCCGGGTGCCGGCGCGGGCGCCTGGGCCTGGCCGGGAAGCGGAGCGGCCAGCAGAAGCGGCAATATTGCGAGGGCCGGAAGCGCGCGCCTGCCGGACAAGAGTGTCGCGACGAGGCCAAAACCCGGCCGCGCAGCCTGAAAACCCTTTTTCCACAGCGACATGGGACAGCTCCGTTCGGTCATTCCCGGGACAGGACGCCCCAGCGTGGCACGGGCTCCCGTCCCATGGCAACCCGGACGCGAACGGATTACCGTGCGCTATCGCACATTGCGGGCAGAGCGCAAGGTGATAGTCTGGCCGCCTCATCTCCCCGACCAACGGAGCATCCGGCATGCGCGTCGCCCCCCTCCCCTTCCGCGGCTCCCGGTCCGGCTTTCTTGCGCCCCTGATGGGCGGCCTTCTCGGGCTTGGCCTGATGCTGGGCACCGCCCTGGCGCAGACGCCGCAGAAGCCGTTCTCGCGGGATGATCTCTCGACCGCCGGCGCGGCGATGGAGGAGCGGCTCAAGCGCGAGGTGACGCTGCCGGCCAATGCCGAGGCGCAACGCCTGATCGCGGCAGGCGAGGCCGCGCTGACCCGCAACGATGCCCGGGCTGCCCTGCCGCTGGCCAACCAGGCCGTACTGGCAGCGCCCTCCAACCCGGCCGCCTGGCGGCTGATGGCCCGGGCGGCGCGCGGCATCACCCCGCGCGACTGGCGCGAGCGCTACGACCTGCAGGAACGTGCCGTCAACGCTGCCTATCTCGCCTATCAGCGCTCGCGGAGCCGCGAGGACGAGGCCTCATCCCTCGGCCTGCTCGGCCAGATCTTCGAATGGCGCGAGATGTGGCGCCCGGCTTTGACCGCCTACCGGATCAGCCTCGAGGCCAATGACAATGCCACGATCCGCACGGCCTACGAGGCCCTGCGCGAGAAGCGCGGCTTCCGCCTGACCGGCAACGAGGTGGATGCGGATGCCGCCTCGCCGCGGGCCTGCTTCACCTTCTCCGAACCGCTGGCGCGCGGCCGCGTCGATTTCGCGCCCTATGTCGCCGTATCGGGCCGCGGCGATTTCGCGGTCGTGGCCGAGGACCAGCAGATCTGCGTCGACGGGCTGCGCCATGGCGAGCGCTATGCCGTGGTCTTGCGCCAGGGCATTCCCTCCGCGATCCCCGGCGAGACGCTGCTGAAAAACGCCGATTACGAGATCTATGTCCGCGACCGGACGCCCTCGGTGCGCGCCAGCGGCAAGACCTATGTGCTGCCGCGCTCGGGGCAGCAGGGCGTGCCGCTGATCTCGGTCAATACCGACAAGATCGGCATCCGCGTGCTGCGGATCGGCGACCGCAACCTGATCAACACGGTGCGCTCCTCCGATTTCCTCGAGCAGATCGATTCCTCGCAGCTCGACCGCATCGTCGCCGAGACGGGCCAGCAGGTCTGGCGCGGCACGATGGATGTGAAGAACGAGCTGAACAAGGACGTGACCACCGGTTTCCCGGTCACGGAAGCTACCGGCAAGCTGGAGCCGGGCGTCTATCTCATCGCTGCGCAGGCCGGCGAGTTCAAGACGCAGAGCGGCGCCACGACGCCGAATGCCGACGGGGATGTCGAAGGCGGCGGCGAGCAGGTGGCGACGCAATGGTTCGTCGTGTCCGATCTCGGCCTGACCGCCTTTTCCGGCCGTGACGGCGTGCATGTGCTGGTGCGCTCGCTGGCCTCGGCCGAGCCGGTGGCGGATACCGAGATCCGGCTGATCGCGCGGAACAACGAGATCCTCGGCACGGCCCGCACCGATGCGCGCGGCCATGCGAAATTCGATGCCGGCCTTTCGCGCGGGGAAGGCGGGCTCGCCCCGGGCCTCGTGACGGCGCAGCTCAAGGAGGATTACGGCTTCCTTGACCTGCAGCAGAGCGCCTTCGACCTGACCGATCGCGGCGTTTCCGGCCGCGTCGCCCCGACCGGGCTTGATGCCTTCCTCTATGCCGAGCGCGGCGTCTATCGCCCGGGCGAGACGGTCTATCTCTCCACCTTGCTGCGGGATGCACGCGGCACGGCCGTTTCCGGCCTGCCGCTGACGCTGGTCATTCGCCGCCCCGACGGGATGGAATATCGCCGTTCGGTGGTGGCGGATCAGGGCGCGGGCGGGCGGAGCTGGTCGATCCCGCTCCTGTCGGGCGTGCCGGTGGGCACCTGGCGGATCGCCGCCTATTCCGACCCCAAGCGGCCGGCCATCGGCGAGACGACGATCCTCGTCGAGGATTACGTGCCCGAACGGCTCGAGGTGAAGCTCGACAGCCCGGCCAAGACGATCAAATCCGGCGAGAATGCCGAGATCGATGTCGAGGTGCGCTATCTCTACGGCGCCGTGGGGAGTGACCTTTCCGTCGCCGGTGACTGGACGATCCGGCAATCGGCGGGCAGCGCGATCCCCGGTTTCGAAGGCTATACGGTCGGCCTGTCGGACGAGACCTTCGAGACGATGCGCAGCGAATTCGAGGGCACGACGACCGACGAGGATGGCAAGGCCAAGCTCTCGATCACCCTCACCGAGCCGGCCACGACGCTGCCGCTCGAGGCGCAGTTCAACGTGACGGCTTCCGAAACCGGCGGCCGCGGCGTGACGCGCTCCATCACCGTGCCGATCGTGCCGAAAGGCGTGGTGATCGGCGTGAAGCCGCTTTTCGCCGAGGGCGAGATCGGCGATGGCGGCACGGCGAAATTCGGCGTGATCATGGCCACGGGCCAGGGCAAGCGGATCACCAAGGCCGGGCTGAAATGGCAGCTCTCGCGGATCACCCGGAATTACCAGTGGTTCTTCAAGGAGGGCCGCTGGGCCTATGAATCGATCAAGACCTCGCGGCGCGTGGCGGATGGCGAGGTCGCCGTTTCCGAGACCGCCGTGGCCGAGATCGCGGCGCGCGTGGGCTGGGGCACCTACCGGCTCGAGGTGCGCAGCAGCGGCGCCGATGATGCCGAGACGGCTTACACCTTCACCGTCGGCTATGTCGCCGATGCCAAGGCCGACACGCCGGACGTGCTCGATGTCGCGCTCGACAAGAAGGGCTATGCGGCCGGCGAGACGATGCAGATCCGCCTGAATTCACGCTTCGCCGGCAAGGCGACGCTGGCGGTGGTGTCGGACCGGATCGCCCATCTCGAGACGATCGACCTCAAGGAAGGCGGGCAGACCGCCTCGCTCAGGGTCAATCCGGATTGGGGCGCGGGCGCCTATCTCACCGTGCTGGCGCATCGGCCGCTCGACGAGGCGGCCAGGCGCATGCCCGGCCGGGCTTTGGGCCTTTCCTGGTTCGGCATCGGGCAGGAGGCGCGCAAGATCGGCGTCGCGCTCAATGCGCCGGCCCAGATGCGGCCGCGCGGCACGCTGTCATTGCCGATCCGGCTCGACAATCTGAAGGCCGGCGAGGAGGCTTTCGTCACCGTGGCGGCGGTGGATGTCGGGATCCTCAACCTGACCCGCTACCAGAGCCCGAATGCGACGGCGCATTTCTTCGGCCAGCGCCAGCTCGCCGGTGACCTGCGCGATCTCTATGGCTACCTGATTGACGGGATGCAGGGCGTGCGCGGCGCCATCCGCTCGGGCGGCGATGCCGCGCCGGAAGCGAAGGGCGAGAAGCCGACGCAGGAGCCGCTCGCACGCTATTCCGGCGTGGTGAAGGTCAATCCCGATGGCACGGCCCGGATCGATTTCGAGATCCCCGCCTTCAACGGCACTGTCCGGGTGATGGCCGTGGCCTGGAGCGCCGACAAGACCGGCGAGGCCAGCAGCGACGTGATCATCCGCGATCCGATCGTGGTGCAGGCGACGACGCCGCGCTTCCTCGCTCTGGGGGATCGCTCGCAATTCCATATCGAGATCAACAATGTGGAAGGCCAGAACGGGGATTACATCCTCGATGTCGACATGCGCGGTCCGGTTTCGGTCAGCCTGGACCCGGCCCTGCGCAAGATCGCGCTCGAGAAGGGCAAGAAGGTCGCCTTCACCCTGCCGGTCATCGCGGCCGGGCTCGGGCTGGCCGAACTGGACCTGACCTTGCGCGGTGGCGGCGAGACCCTGCCGCAGACCGTGCGCGTCCAGGTGAAACCCTCGGCGCCGAGCGTCGTCAACCGCATCGTCCGGCCGTTGCCGGGCGGGCAGACGCTGGAAGTCTCCGGCGAATTGCTGGCCGATTTCGTGCCGCGTTCCGGCTCGGTCTCGATCTCGGCCTCGCCCTTCGCCGCGCTCGACGTGCCCTCGCTGCTCGCCAGCCTCGACCGCTACCCCTATGGCTGCACGGAACAGACCGTCAGCCGGGCCATGCCGCTGCTTTATGTCAACCGGCTGGCCTCGATGGAGCAGCTGCAGCTGGATGACAGCGCCGAGAAGCGGATCGGCGCGGCCATCGAGCGGGTCATCGCCCGGCAGGGTGCCAATGGCGGCTTCGGCCTCTGGGGCATCGGCGGCGGCGATCTCTGGCTCGATGCCTTCGTCGCCGATTTCCTGACGCGCGCCCGGGAGCAGAACATCACCGTGCCGCCGCTTGCCTTCGGGCTGGTGCTGGACCGGCTGCGCAACCAGGTGGCGAATACCACCGATATCCGCAAGGAAGAGGCAGCCGGCCTCGCCTATGCCATCTATGTGCTGGCGCGGAACGGGCGCCCGGTCATGGGCGACCTGCGCTATCTCGCCGACAACAAGATCGGCGAATTCGCCTCGCCGCTGGCCAAGGGCCAGATCGCGGCCGCGCTCGCCCTGCTGGGCGACAGGGGCCGGGCTGACCGCGTGTTCAACGAGGCGCTGACAGCGATCGGCGCGGCAACGGACGAAATGGTCTTCCGGGACGATTACGGTTCGCGCCTGCGTGACAGTGCCGGCCTGCTGGCCCTGCTGGCCGAGACCAATGCCGAGCGGGCCCGCATCACCCGCGTGGCGAACGTGCTCGACAATGCCCGGCAGGCGCGCCGCTACACCTCCACCCAGGAGCAGAACTGGATGGTGCTGGCGGCGCAGGCGCTCCAGAAGGAAGTGGATAGCTTCTCGCTGAGCGTCGACGGGCAGGAACGCCGCGGCGCCTATTACCGGAATATCGGCCAGGCGGCCCTGGAGGCGAAGCCGGTGACCCTGCGCAACAATGGCCAGGCGCCGGCGCGGGTGGTGCTGTCGGTTTCCGGGATCCCGACCAGCCCGGCACCGGCCCTTTCGGAGGGCTTCACCGTCAAGCGGACGATCCACACGCTCGACGGCGAGGAAGTCCAGCCGGAGGATATCCAGCAGAACGAGCGCTATGCCGTACGGCTGGAAGTGACCCGGTCGAGCCGCGTCGGGGCCCGGCTGCTCGTGGTCGATCCGCTGCCCGCCGGGCTGGAGATCGAGAATGCCAGGCTGACCGAGGGCAGCACCGAGGGGCTCGACTTCCTCAAGTCGGACCAGACACCCGACCATACCGAGGCGCGGGATGACCGGTTCGTCGCCTCGGTCACGCTGGGTGATGGCGGCGGCGTCGCGCCCTTCATCACCGGCTATCTCGTCCGCGCCGTGACGCCGGGCACCTATGTCCATCCGGCGGCGATCGCCGAGGACATGTACCGGCCGGAACGCTTCGGCCGGACGGCTTTCGGCACCCTGTCGGTCAAGCCGGCGAAGCGGAACTGAGATGGGCTGGCGGCGGCGCCTCGCGGTTGCGGCCGGCGGGCTGGCGCTCCTCGCCAGCGTTCCGCTCGGCTTCGCACTCTATGCGCGGAGCCTGCCGCCGCTCGATCTCGACGCGCTGAAGGAACGCTCGGCCATCGTGGTCGACCGGAACGGCAAGCTGCTGCGGCCCTTCGTGATGGCGGACGGGCGATGGCGGATGCCGGTGACGGCCGCCGAGGTGGATCCACGCTTCCTGGCGATGCTGATCGCCTACGAGGACCAGCGCTTCCATGCGCATGGGGGCATCGATCCGCTCGCGCTGGTCCGTGCGGGCTGGCAATGGCTCGGCCGGGGGCGGATCGTTTCGGGCGGCTCGACGCTGTCGATGCAGGTGGCGCGGCTGGTCGAGCCGCGCGAGGCGCGCAGCCTCCGGGCCAAGATCCGGCAGATGGCCCGGGCCATCGAACTCGAAAGGCGGGTCGGCAAGGCCGGCATTCTCGATCTCTATCTCAGCCTCGCGCCCTATGGCGGCAATCTCGAGGGCCTGCGCGCGGCCTCGCTGGCCTATTTCGGCAAGGAACCGACGCGCCTCTCGAATGCGGAAGCCGCTTTGCTGGTGGCCTTGCCGCAGGCGCCGGAAAGCCGGCGTCCCGACCGTTTCCCCGAGCGCGCCGAGGCAGCAAGGCGGCGCGTGATCGAGCGGATGCGCAACCAGAACACGCTGGCGGAGGCCGAGCTTGCGCGGGCCGGAAGCGAACCCGTTCCGGAAAGGCGGCGCCCCTTCCCGCATCACGCGGCGCATCGCGCCGAGATGCTGGTGGCGGCCGACCCTTCGCGGCGGCGGCACGAGACCACGCTGGAGCGCGACTGGCAAATCGTGCTCGAACGGCTGGCTCTGGAACGGGCCGAGGCGCTCGGCCCGAAAGTCTCGGTCGCCATCGTGGTGGTGGATCAGGAGACCGGGCAGGTGCGGGCCTCGATCGGCGGCGCCGATTACTTCAGCGCCACGCGCTGGGGCGGAATCGACCTGACGCGGGCAACGCGCTCGCCGGGCTCGGCGCTCAAGCCCTTCATCTATGCCCTGGCTTTCGAGAATGGCCTTGCCCATCCCGAGACGATGCTGGAGGACCGGCCGCAGCGCTTCGGCAGCTATGCGCCGGACAATTTCGACTATGGCTTCCAGGGCATGGTCACCGCCCGGCAGGCGCTGCAGATGTCGCTCAACCTGCCGGCGGTGGAATTGCTCCAGCATGTCGGTGCGCAGCGCTTCATCTCGAGGCTGCGCCAGGCCGGCGCCGTGGTGGAAACGCCGGACGAGAGCGCGCCCGGCCTCGCGATCGGCCTGGGCGGGCTGGGTATCTCGCTCCAGGACCTGACGATGCTCTATGCCGGGCTGGCCCGCGGGGGCGTGATGCTGCCTGTGGTCGAGCGGCAGGCGCAGGGCCAGGGGCTGCCCGCGCGCTTCGTCGGGCCGGTGGCGGCCTGGTATGTCGGCGATATCCTTCTCGGCGCGCCGCCGCCGGACAACGCCCTGCAGGCCCGGATCGCCTACAAGACCGGCACCTCCTACGGCTATCGCGATGCCTGGGCGGTGGGCTTCGACCGCAAGCACACGATCGGCGTCTGGGTCGGGCAGGCGGATAACGGCGCGGTGCCGGGCCTGATCGGCCGGAAAGTGGCCGCGCCGGTGCTGTTCGATGCCTTCGCGCGGATCGGGCTGTCGAGCGGGCCGATGCCGCGCCCGCGCGAGGCGCTGGTCGCCAGCAATGCCGGCCTGCCACCGCCCCTGCGGCATATCCGGCAGGATATCCCGAAAACCGCCCTGCTCGGCAGCCGGCAGGCGCTGCAGATCGCCTTCCCGCCCGATGGCGCGGCCATTGACACAAAGGCCGAGCGGGCCGATGCGCGCCCGAGCGTGATGGTTAAGATTGCCGGCGGCATGCCGCCCTTCACCCTGCTGCTCAACGGCGCCCCGGTCGGTGGCCAGCGCCTGCGCCGCGAGATCGAGATCGGGCCGGAAGGCCTCGGCTTCGCCCAGATCTCGGTGATCGACGCCACGGGCGCGACCGAACGCGTGACAATCCGCCTGCAATAGCAGCCGGGCTGCCTGGCGCCGCACATGGTTAACGCTTGCTCAAGGGCCCTGTGGGACACTGGGATTCCCTTTCCATGGCTGGAGCTTCCCATGGTGTCTTTCCTGTCGCGCCGCTCCGTGGCCTTCGAAATCTATGCCGTGTTCGCCGTGATCCTCGCGGTTTTCGCGCTGGTCGCGATGATGGTGCGCAATCTCAGCGGCACGATGGTCGGCGATGCACGCGATGCGGTCTGGGAAGCCTCGGTTCCCCCCACGATCGTCTTCGCCGTGCAGGACAGCCTGTGGCGGAACCATCAGGATGCGGTAAGCGCCGTGCTCAACCCGGTCGAGACAGGCCGGCTGCGGGCCGCGATCGACACACGCCGTCAGGCCGCCGATGCGAAATGGCGCGAACTCACGGCCTTCGCCCCCTATTTTCCGGCCGATGTGAAGGCTGCCGTCGAGACAACCGACAAGGCCATCGCCGCCTTCCATGCCGATATCGGCGCGCTGGTGAAGGCGGCCGATGCCTCGACGGGGCTCGATCTGCGGGCACAGGCGATTGCCGCGCAATCCGCCAGGAGCCAGGCCCTTGCCGACCAGATGGATTCGATGCTCGTCACGATGCGCGCCCGCATCCAGAGCGTACAGCAGAAGATGGAGGCCAGCGCGGCCGAGGCGAACAGGGGCCTGATCCTGGCCGGATTCGCGCTTCTGGCGCTGGTCGGGCTGGCGGCACTGGTCATCCAGCGCCGGATGATCGCGCCGGTCACGGCCATGACCCGCGCCATGGCGGCGCTGGCAGCCGGAAGCCGCGATATCGCCCTGCCGGAAACGAAGCGCCGGGACGAGATCGGCCAGCTGGCCGAGACCGTCCGGGCCTTCCACCGGAGCCTCGAGGAAACCGAATCGCTCCGCCAGGATCAGGAAGCGCAACGGCAGGCGAACGAGGCGCGGCGCAAGGCCGAAATGGACGGCCTCGCGGAGGCTTTCGAGGCACGGGTCGGGCGGGTCGTCGCCAGCGTCACCGGGGCTGTCGGGCTGCTGCAGACTGCGGCGGAGGCGATGTCGCGCGAAGCCGGATCAGCCACGATGGAAGCCACGGCCGTGGCCGCCGCATCCGAACAGGCGACCGAGAATGTCCGCGCCGTTGCCGGAGCCACGGCGGATCTCTCGACCGCGATGAACGAGGTCGGCAGCCAGATCGGCCAGAGCACGGACCGGATCCGTGCGGTCACGGAACAGGCGCTGCAGACCGATCAGGAGATGAAGACGCTGGGCGCCGCCGCCGAATCAATCGGAACGGTGGCCAAGGTGATCAGCGACATTGCCAGCCAGACCAACCTGCTGGCCCTCAATGCCACGATCGAGGCCGCCCGCGCCGGCGAGGCAGGCCGCGGTTTTGCCGTCGTGGCGCAGGAAGTGAAGGAACTGGCTGCGCAGACCGCCAAGGCGACCGACGAGATTGCGGGCCAGATCCAGGCGATCCAGGAGGCGAGCCATCTGGCCATCGGTGCGATCCACGCGATCACGCGGACGCTGGCCGAAGTCAACATGCTCTCGGAAGCGGTCGGAGGCTCGATCAGCCAGCAGATGATGACCACGGGAATCATCGCGGGCAATATCGAGGAAGCCGCGCGCGGGACGGTCGAGGTCACGAAGAACATCTCGAACGTCAGCGTGGCGATCTCGAATTCCAGCAGCCTGGTGAACCAGGTACTTGATTCAGCACGTGAATTGTCGCGGGAAGGGACGGCGCTCGGAGGGGCGGTGGAGGAATTCCTCGGTTCGATCCGGGCGGCCTAGGGAGGAAAGGACCTCCCCTGCCGGGAGGTGATGGTGGGCGCGACAGGGATCGAACCTGTGACCCCTTCGGTGTGAACGAAGTGCTCTTCCGCTGAGCTACGCGCCCCAGAAGGCTCCGGATAGGGCAACCGGATACGGACGTCAAGGCGGAGGATCACAGGGGCGAAAAAGGAAAGGACAGGCAATGTTGCGGTCGCGCAACATAGCCCCCAGAAGGGGGTGGGAATGCAGCGTTATCACGCAGTTGTGTGCCAGCGCACTTGTCAACCGGAACACACAGGAGTCATACGTGGCTTCAGTTTTTCGCGCCGCACGTGACGCGGCGAGCTTTCAAACGGCATGGGGAATAAAGATGCGTCTACTCAAGACGATGAGCGTTGCGGTTCTGCTTGGACTCGCGGCAATTCCGGCGGCTTCCGCCTATGAAATCGATCCGGTGACCCGGCTGCCGCTGGTGATGGCGGATGATGGCCGGATCCGCGCCACGCCGATCCCGCGCGAGGAAGTCGAGTACAAGGGCAAGTTCGGTCCGGGCACCATTGTGGTCGATACGAACGAAAAGCGCCTCTATCTCGTCCTGCCGAATGGCCGTGCGATGAAGTATGGCGTCGGCGTCGGCCGTCCGGGCTTCTCCTGGGCCGGCACGAAGGCGATCACCCGCAAGGCGGAATGGCCGTCCTGGACGCCGCCGGCCCAGATGCTGCGCCGCCGCCCCGACCTGCCGCGCTTCATGCCGGGCGGCGAAGGCAACCCGATGGGTGCCCGCGCGCTCTATCTCGGCTCCTCGCTGTATCGCATCCATGGCTCGAACGAGCCGGAAACGATCGGCCAGGCCGTGTCGTCGGGCTGCATCCGCATGCTCAACGAGGACGTGATCGACCTCTACGAGCGCGTGAAGGTCGGCACCCGCGTCGTCGTCATGCGCTGAACCCTTCCGGGTTCATCGGTTCAAGGCCGGCCTTCGGGCCGGCTTTTTTATGCGTGATTGCCGTCAAGCCCGCCGGCGGGGCTCGCGGCTGAGGCCCTTGGCCTCCAGTTCGGCCAGGTACTCGGCGAAGAGGGCCTCGCGGTCCCGGCCGAAGCGGTAGAGCAAGGGCCAGCCATAGATCCCGGAATCGTGCAGGTCGTCGAACCGGATCCGGATCGCGTAATTGCCGACGGGCTCCACGCCGAGGATCATGACATCGCGCTTGCCGGGCACGGTCTTGCGCTCGTCCGGCGTATGGCCCTGCACCTCCGCGCTCGGGCTCATCACGCGCAGCATCTCGGCGGGGATCTCGGCCGCGAAGCCGTCATCGAAACTGGTCAGCAGCGCCTTGCGATCCGCACGGACCCGCAATTCCACCGGCCAGGCCGTGTTCCTGCTCGCGTCCATCCCGCATTCCTCCCTGGCCGGTCCCTGCCGCTAGATGGACCGGCAGGCCGTTCCGATCAACCCCTGTCCAAGCCAGCCCCGGCTGCCATGCCCCCCTTGCCCTTTCGCCGGTTCGGTCTCATGTGTAGGAAAAGGCGAATGTCAGGCCCGCGAGACAAGACGGAGCGTCAAGCCGCAATGGTGCCCCCCTCTTCCACCCCGATGATCGATCCGTTCGGTCGGTCGATTTCCTATCTCCGCGTTTCGGTGACGGATCGCTGCGATTTCCGCTGCGTCTATTGCATGAGCGAGAACATGACCTTCCTGCCGAAGGGCGACCTTCTGAGCCTGGAGGAACTGGACCGTCTCTGCAGCGCCTTCATCCGCCGCGGCGTCCGCAAGCTCCGGCTGACCGGCGGCGAACCGCTGGTGCGGCGCGACATCATGACCCTGTTCCGCAATCTCGGCCGCCATCTCGAGAGCGGAGCGCTCGAGGAGCTGACAGTCACCACCAATGGCTCCCAGCTCGCCCGTTTCGCCGACGAACTGGCGGCGTGCGGCGTGCGGCGGATCAATGTCTCGCTCGACACGCTCGATGCGGCGAAGTTCCGGCAGATCACGCGCTGGGGCGCGCTCGGCAAGGTTCTCGAGGGCATCGACGCCGCGCAGCGTGCGGGGCTGAAGGTCAAGATCAATGCCGTCGCGCTCAAGGATTTCAACGAGGAGGAACTCCTCCCCATGATCCGCTGGGCGCATGGCCGGGACATGGACATCACCTTCATCGAGGTGATGCCGCTCGGCGAGATCGATGGCCAGCGAGCCGACCAGTATCTCCCGCTGAGCGAGGTCCGGGCTCGCCTCTCGCAGGCCCTCACGCTCGAAGGGAGCAGCCACCGGACGGGGGGCCCGGCCCGCTATTTCTCGAGTGCCGAGACAGGCGGGCGCATCGGCTTCATCACGCCGCTGACCCATAACTTCTGCGAGAGCTGCAACCGGGTCCGCCTGACCTGCACCGGCACGCTCTATATGTGCCTTGGCCAGGAGGATGCGGCGGATCTGCGCAAGCCCCTGCGGGCCAGCGAGAGCGACGAAGCGCTGATGGAGGCGATCGACCGGGCCATTGCGCGGAAGCCCAAGGGCCATGATTTCGTGATCGACCGGACGACGCGCCAGCCGGCCGTCGGACGGCACATGAGCGTCACCGGCGGCTGAGGCCGCCGGCCGGGCCTCAGATCTTGAAGGCCATGCGGGCGCCGCCCCAATGGCGGCCCGAAATCATCAGCGGTGCATCCACTTCCTTCATCGCGACGCGGACGCCATTGCCCATGTCGCGATGATAGGGCTGGATGAGATAGGGCCGCAGCACACGTGCCGCGAGGAGGCCGGCCCGGTCATCGAAGATGCGGCGGTTGCGGCAATTGGCGATGTTCCATTCGCGATCGCCCTTGCGCTGCGGCTGGCTGACCGCCTTCACATGAACCGGCAGATAGCCGTTGCGGTCGACCGCCGCACAGAAGGCAAGGCTCGGATGGGCGATCATCGTCCGCTCGATGATCGGCGGCAGGATCACATCGAAACGGGGCAGATAGGCCGTGGTGAACTGCACCGGATCGCTCTCCGGAATACGCTGGTAATCCGTGTCGAAAAGCTGCGTGAGATTGAGCCGGCCGGCAGCCAGTTCGGCCTCGATGGCGGCGACGATTTCCTGCGCAAAGCCCTGGACCGCCACGATGACCGGCTCGTTCTCGCGATGGAAGGCCGCCATCAGGGCGCGGATGCGCTCGACGGATTCATCGGTGGAGTTGATGAAGCGGCAATGGGCGCCGAGGGTCGAGATGTTCACAACCTCGACCATCATTTCGCCGACCCGGGCGACATCCGCCTCGTAGCGCTGGCCGGTGATCGGGAAGGGGCCCTGCTGGGCCCGGATCAGCAACCCGCCTTCGGCGAGATCGAAGGTCCGGCAGGCAACCGTCTGCCCGCCCATGCGGAGCCGGATGGGCAGGTCGATCGGGAAGCGCTCGTCGCGTCGGTCCGCGCAGGGCATCGTCCGGAGGATGGTGACGACCCGTCGGCCGAGATCCTGGGCCTCGTCATAGGCCGCACCGGCCAGTTCACCGGCCTCTTTCGAGGTTCCCGCCGCATCCTCGGTCAGGACATCGACCTCGCGCACCACCGCATTGACCTCATCGAGGGCGGTCTGCGCCAGCCGCATGCGGTTGGAGAGGTCGAAAATCGTGGTGCGCTGCTCGTTCGCGGCGCCGGCAATGGTCTCGCAGACCGGCGCGAGGCCGCCGATCTCGGCGCGGATCCGCTCCATATTGGCGATCGCGTTCTGGCTGGCCTCGCGGAGCGCATCCATGCGGTTGCGGATGGCGGTGACGGATTGTGCGGCGGCAACCGAGAGCGACTTCACCTCGCCAGCCACCACGGCGAAGCCGCGGCCGGCCTCGCCCGCGCGCGCGGCCTCGATCGTGGCGTTGAGCGCCAGAAGGTTGGTCCGGGTGGAAATCTCGCTGATGCCGTTCAGCATCCCGCCGATTTCCGCCACGACATCGCCGAGCCGGGCCATCAGGCCGGCGGAATCGTCGGCCGAGGCGAGCGTGGCCTGGGCGCGCTGCTGGACGTTCGATACCGTCGCGGTGATCTCGTCAGCCGCATTGCCCATCTGCTCGGTCGAGGCGGCGATTCCGGAAATCTCGCCATTCACGCGGCCGCTGGATTCCGTGAGCCGCAGCATCGCGGAACGGACATTCTCGAGGCCCATCCCCGCAGCGACGGAATGATCACGCGCATCCTGCACGGCATGGCCGAGGCTGCCGACGGCACGCAGGACATCATCCTCGAACAGGTCGAGGGCCTCGCGCATGGCGGCATCGGGATCGACCAGCGGAACGGCCGCTGTTTCCAGCGCGGGCGGATCCGGCTGGCGGGCCGGGGGCTGGAGAGGCTCGGCACGTCTGAAAAGTCGGGCCTTCAGGCTCTGCATCGGCGTCTCTGGCTTCCCTGCCCGGTCAAACTGGTGTGAGATCAGCCTAACGGAACATGCCTAACAGGCCGTTAAAGTCACAGGGCGAGCCCGCCTGCCCCGCGGCGAGGGGTGGCCAACCGTCTGCAAACCCGCTACGGATAGCAGACCGGAAGCACCCCGCTTCGCACCCTTTCGAATCCCCGTGCTGCAATCCCAGAAAAACCTTCGCGGCATCCTCCTGATGGTGCTGGGCATGGCGTGTTTCGTCCTCAACGACACGCTGGTCAAGCTTGCGCGCATCCATTGGGAAGCCGGCCAGATCCTGGTGGTCCGCGGAGTCTTCGCGCTGGTCTTGCTGACAATCTGGCTGCGCGCCTCCGGCATGATGCAGCGCCTCGGTGATGTGGCGCATCCGATGCTGGTCGCCCGGGGTGGAATCGAGGCGACAATCGCGATGAGCTTCATCACCGCGCTCGGCGTGATGCCGCTGGCGGATATCACCGCCATCCTGATGGCCGCGCCGCTGATCATCACGGCCCTGTCGATGGTGCTGTTCCGCGAGAGGATCGGCTGGCGGCGCTGGAGCGCCGTGGTGGTGGGTTTCGGCGGGATGCTGCTCGTCGTCCGGCCGGGCGGGACAGACATCCCGTTCGTTGCCCTGGCGCTGGCAATCTTCTCGGTGATCGGCGTGGGCCTGCGTGACCTGCTCACGCGGCGGATCCCGATGGATATTCCCAGCGTCGTCATCGCGGTGACGAGCACGATCGGCACGTTGCTCGGCGGGCTCGTCCTGGTGATCACCACCGGAATCTGGCGGCCGCTGGGGCCGAGCGAGCTGCTCTACACGGCCGGCGCGGCGACCTTCGTCATCCTTGGCAATCTCGCCATGATCGAGGCCTGCCGGGATGTCGAATTGTCGGTGGTCTCGCCCTTCCGGTATGTGGTGATCCTCTGGGCGGTTCTGCTCGGAATCTTCGTCTTCGGCGAATGGCCGGCGCCGGTGGCCTTGCTGGGGATCGCCCTGATCGGCGCGAGCGGGCTCTACACGCTCCACAGGGAACGCGTGCGGCACCGCGAAGAACTCCGCGCCTCGGTGCCCGAAAGGGGTTGATTTTCTCCTCGTTCACGTCAAGTTGCAGGGCCTGCAGGGGTCAGCTATCACAATTCGGCATGGCTCATATGCCGTTTGCCGGGAGCTGGGCGCGTTGTTGCGCCGTCCTCGCTGTGCCAATGCGAAACGCCCCGGTGAAATTCCGGAGCGCTTCGCTGATAACGAACGCAACAGGCCGGAGAACCGGCCGGTTCTGTGCCCAAGGGGAGAGTGGCGTGGAAAACCTACTGAAAATCAGTTCGCTGATCGATGCGATCAATGAGCGGATCGGCCAGTTCATCAAGTGGCTGATCCTGGCGGCCGTGATCGTCTCGACCGGCAATGCCATCATCCGGAAAGTGTTCAACCAGAGCTCGAATGCCTGGCTGGAGCTTCAATGGTACCTGTTCGGCGCCGTCTTCATGCTCGGCGCGGCCTATACCTTCCTGAAGAACGAACATATCCGCATCGACATCGTGACCGGGAATTTCCGCAAGCGCACGCGCGACTGGATCGACGTGTTCGGCCATGTCTTCTTCCTGATCCCGTTCTGCTGGATCATGATCTATCACGGCTGGCCGTTCTTCATGCGCTCGTTCGCGTTGAACGAGTCGTCGATGAATGCCGGCGGCCTGACGGTCTGGCCGGCGAAGCTGCTGATCCCGGTCGGTTTCGTGCTGCTGCTGGCGCAAGGCATTTCCGAACTGATCAAGCGCTATGCGATCATCAAGGGAGTGATCGAGGATCCGAATTCCGCGGTCGGCCACCACGCCGCAGCGGAAGCGGAAGCTGCCCGCCTGCTCGAAGTGGCGAAAGCCGAAGCCGCATCCCGCTCCTGATCCGCCCTTTTCGAGGAATTCCGATGTCCAAGCGTCTTTCCTTCTGGCTCGGCGGATCTCTGCTGAGCGCCGCCCTCGCCCTTGTCTTCCTCGCCGGTTTCGGTACCGAAACGGCGCAGGCTGCCACCCAGTATCAGCCGGGTTTCGTCGGCTTCATCACGCATTACATGGCGCCGATCATGTTCGCATCGCTCGTCGCGCTGCTGCTGATGGGCTATCCGGTTGCCTTCGCGCTGGCGGCTTGCGGCCTGCTCTTCGCCGTGATCGGCATCGAGCTCGGCCTGTTCGTGCCGAACTTCCTGCAGGCGCTGCCGGAACGCATCTACGGCACCATGAACAACGACGTGTTGCTCGCCATCCCGTTCTTCACCTTCATGGGCCTGATCCTGGAGCGGTCGGGCATGGCGGAAGACCTGCTCGACACGATCGGCCAGCTCTTCGGGCCGATCCGCGGTGGCCTGGCCTATGCGGTCATCTTCGTCGGGGCCCTGCTTGCCGCGACCACCGGCGTCGTCGCCGCCTCGGTCATCTCCATGGGCCTGATCTCGCTGCCGATCATGCTGCGCTACGGCTATGAC
>JAIXSR010000144.1 GCA_027484605.1 Hyphomicrobiales bacterium
CGTGGACCTGGCTTGCCGAGCGCCGGGATGAATCGGACGAGGAGATCGCAGGCCTCAGGGAAGATCTGAAGGCGGCACCGGATGCCAGGACACGCCGCATCCTTGAAGAGCAGATCCGGCACGAGACCGGGTTCCGCGACAGGATCGTCAATACCATCGGCATCTGGCCGAACCGCGACCCCATGGCGATCCACGCACACAGGGCCACGAAAGAACGGAAGGCGCTCACAAAACGGAGGTGAGAACTGTTAGCGCGGTTGCCTGAGCGGAGGCGGGCATCGTCCCGGAATGGCGGCTGTGGGGCCGATTGCTGCCCGTCTGCTTGCGGTAAATCGAGCATCGTTGCCGGCCATCCAGATGATGTCGAACCAACATTGACAGCTGAAGAGGCATCGCAAGGTGCCCTCGCACAGCCAGTTCAGCGTGTCGCACGCACTGTGAAACGGCGGCAACAGCGGATGCGTGGCCGCACAATGAAGCGAGCCTCGACCAAGAACCATTCCCGAACCCGATGGCCGGCATCGCGAAACACTGTGCGACAGGTCGGATGCATCATGGAATCCTTTCCCCGATCCGCGCGCACAGAATGTCGGGAAACAGGATTCCGGGAGGTCGAGCATGTCATTCAGGGCAGTCTTGCTATCGTTGTTTGTTGTCTCTGCGGCTTCTGCCGCACTTCAGGCCCAGTCGCTTAGCGCGGAAGTAAAGACCGAAGCCGGTCTTGTTTCCGGAACAGGGGATGCGATCCGGTCCTTCAAGGGAATTCCCTTCGCCGCACCCCCGGTCGCGCCGCTGCGCTGGCAGCCGCCGCAACCGGCAGCGCCCTGGGCCGGGCGGCTCGATGCGACGCGCTTCGGGCCGGACTGCATCCAGCCGGACGAGTATCCTGAGCTGCGTGGCAATGGCAAAAACGAGGATTGCCTGACGATCAACGTCTGGACGCCAGCAAAGAGCTCGACCGAAGGCCTGCCCGTGATGGTCTGGGTGTATGGTGGTGGCTATACTTACGGATCGGGCTCCCATCCAAGCTATGACGGCGAGGCGCTGGCCAAGCGTGGCGTCGTGCTCGTCACGTTCAACTACCGCCTCGGGCTTTTGGGCTTCATGGCCCATCCGGAACTGACTGCGGCCTCTTCGAACAAGGCCTCAGGCAATTATGCGCTGATGGATATCCAGGCCGCCTTGCAATGGGTTCAGCGCAATATCGGCGCCTTTGGCGGCAACCCCGGCAATGTCACCGTTTTTGGCCAATCCGCGGGCGCGTTCATGATCTCGACGCTGATGTCCGCGCCGACGAGCAAAGGGCTTTTCCAAAAGGCTATCCTGCAAAGCGGTGGCGTCATGCGGCCCATGGCGAGCCTTCAGGAGGCCGAGAAATATGGGAGTGCAGCCGGGGAAAGCCTTGCCAATCTTCGTGCCATGCCGCCTGATGCGCTTGTCGCGCGGCTTAAAGAACTGGAAAAGGGGCCACGGCATCTCACCGGAGCCCGGGCCTTGTCGCCCATCGTCGATGGCCATCTGATCCGTGAGGATGACCGCACGAGCATTGCGACGGGGCGCTTTCTGGCCATCCCGATGATTGTCGGAACGATCCTGAATGAGGGCGGGGGCTTTGCGCGGAACAGCCGGGTGAAGACCTCCGCCGAGTTGCAGGCTTTCGTGGCTCAAACCTTCGCGGGCTCTGCCGACAAAGCATGGACGCTGTATAATGCGGAGGACGATTCAAAGGTGCCCGCGCAGCTCGCGGCCGTCTTCGGTGACACGCAGTACAATTTCGGTTCGCGCGAACTGCTGCGCTATGGGGCGCGCAACAATGTCCCGGCCTATCGTTTTCTCTTCACGCGGTCCCGCAACAATGCGAGCGCAGCACCCATTCACGGTGCCGAGCTGCAATATGTCTTCGATAACCTGAGCGCGAGCCATCGCGGCCGCGTTCCCCCATCGGATGCGACCGATGCCGAGGTTGCCAGGCAGATGGCGGATGCATGGGTACGTTTCGCCAAGACCGGAAATCCGAATGGGGGTTCCTTGCCGAACTGGCCTGTCCACGGCGCTGCGGCAGAGGCCTACATGGATTTCGGTGCCGTGATCGCGGCTAAGTCCGGCAACCGTACCGACCAGCTCGACTTTGTCCGGGACTTCTACAAGCTACCGTCCCAATGAAGGGGGGGCAGCGCATCAAGCAAGGCGGACGATGAGATCGTCGTCCGCGAGCGCTTTCGGGAAGGCCATCATCGCCCAA
Organism: Hyphomicrobiales bacterium; assembly: GCA_027484605.1. Classification (GTDB taxonomy): domain Bacteria; phylum Pseudomonadota; class Alphaproteobacteria; order Rhizobiales; family Beijerinckiaceae; genus Rhabdaerophilum. Next base: position 2,243 of record JAIXSR010000144.1, read on the forward strand.
GGGTCGTGGCCGGGAATGATGAGATCCGCGTGGGAGGCGAGTCGCCGGAGCTTCCGGTAGCCCTCCAGCAGGCCACCCACATCCAGCACGAGCGGAAACGCCTCGTCACGCTCGATATGCCGGCGGTAATGGCAGGCATCGGTGGCCAGCACCAGCCAGCCTTTTGCGGTCGAAACGCGCACGAATTGCAGCCCTGCCGTATGCCCCGGCGCGAGATGCAGGCTGATGCCCGGCGCGATCTCCTCGTCGCCATCGTGGAACTCGACACGGCCCTTGTGGACGTGGCGGACCACCGAGCAGACATCCTCCACCTCATAGGCCGCACAGAGGCAGCGATGGCGCATGAGCCGGCCCGTCGCGAAGTTCATCTCGCGATCCTGGATGTGGAAGCGGGCGGCCGGGAACAGCTCGTAATTGCCGACATGATCATAATGCATGTGGCTGATGACGACATCCGTCACGGTGCTGGCATCAACGCCCAAAGCGGCGAGGCCTTCGGTGGGGCAACGCAGGAAATGCCGGCCCCGCTTGGCCGCGATCTCCCGGTTGAAGCCCATATCGACCACGACCGTGCGTTCGGCCGAACGGACCAGCCAGATGAAATAATCCATGTCGACGGCTGCATCGTGCGGGTCGGCACCGAGGAAGATCTCGCCCGGATGCCGACCCTTCAGCTCGGCATATTTGATGGCATAGACCTCGTATTCCGGGAATCCCGCGGCTTGGCGGCTGGTCATGACGTGTTTCTCCCCCAAACTCTGGCCTATGGAGCGGTCCATTCTCCGGCGAGCGCGAGAATGCGGCGCGCCATGCGCTCGTTCACCTTGTCGATCATCCTGCCCTTGAAGGTCACCGCGCCGCGGCCCTCCGCCGTGGCCTCGGCGAAGGCTGCGAGCATCGCGCGGGCATCGGCCACTTCCGCATCGCCCGGCGTGAACGCGGCGTTGGTTGCTGCGATCTGCGAAGGATGGATGACCTGCTTCCCGTCAAACCCCATCGCTGCGGCCTTGATGGCGCTGGCAGCGGTCAGGTCGGTATCCGTGAAGGCACCGCAGGGCCCGTCGACAGCAAGGCGACCGGATGCACGTGCGGCCACAAGAAGGCGCATCATCGGATAGGCGAAGAGATCCAGAGGCGTTGAAGCCAGGCCATCCGCAATCCGTGTTGCATGGCGATAATCCGCAGGCGAAGCGCCCACCTCCGCACTTCTCGCGCCCAGCGAGGCCGCAAGATCGCCCACGCCGAGATGCAGCGTGGTGACGGCCGGATGCGCAGCGAGATGATCCACCCGCATGAGGCCGGCTGCGGTCTCGATCAGCAGCTCGATTCCGATCGCCCGCCCTGTCGAATCCCGGACACTCCCGAGCAGGTCATGCACGAAGCGGATTTCGTCTTCAGTCTCGGCCTTGGGGAGAATGATCGCATCGAGCCGCGCGCATTCCCTCAGGGCGCCGATCTCGGTCGCCGCGAGGCCGCTGTCGCGCGTATTGATGCGGACGGAGACATGTTTCCCGCCGAAATCCAGCTCCTTCAGAAACGTCACGGCCGACTGGAGTGCCGCAGCCTTCTCCGACGCGGGAACGGCGTCTTCCAGATCGAGAAAGATCGCATCCGCTGCAGAGGCCGCCGCCTTGGCCACCATGCGTGACTGATGCGCAGGCGTCGCGAGATAGCTGCGCAGGCGCTTCATGGCGTTGTCCCATCAGAGGCGAGGCCAAGTTCCGCGAGGATCGCCTCATTGTGTTCGCCTAGTGCCGGAACGGGGCCCATCCGCGCCTGCATTCCCTCAGCGATGAAGGGCGGGAAGAAACTCATCACCGGCCCGCAAGGCGTGCCGATTTCGGTGATCCGCCCACGCTCATGAAGCTGGGGGTGATCGAGGAACTGCTCCACGGTATTCAGCCGGGCATTGGCGATGCCTGCCGCTTCGAGAAGCGCACCGAGTTCAGGCGTGTTCATGCCCGCGAAACGCGCCTCGATCACGGCCACCAGCGCCTCGGCATGGGCAAAACGCTGCGGGTTCGTGGCAAAACGCGGATCATGCGCCAATCCCGGCTGCGCAAGCACCTTCCCGCAGAACGCCTGCCATTCGCGTTCGTTCTGGATGCCGAAGAAGATCGTATTGCCATCGCCCACGCGAAACGGCCCATAGGGCGCGATGGAGGCATGGCGCATGCCGGTGCGCTGGAGCGAGCGGCCCGCGCCCGCCAGGAAATAGGCGGGGTAGCTCATCCATTCGGCGATGGAATCGAACAGCGAGACTTCGAAGGCCAGGCCCTTGCCCGTGCGTTCCCGCTGGAAAAGGGCCATCAGGATGCCGTTCAGCGCATACATGCCCGTCGCGATATCGACGATGGAGATTCCCACCTTGGCGGGCTGCTCCACCGTCCCGTTGATATCGAGAACGCCGGCCTCGCATTGCACGAGCAGGTCATAGGCCTTCTTGCTGGAAAACGGTCCGCCGCTGCCATAACCGGAGATGTCGCAGGCGACGATGCGCGGATAACGCGCGAGCAGGGATTGTCCATCGACACCCAGGCGCCCGGCGGCACCCGGCGCGAGGTTCTGGATGAAGACATCGGCCCTGCCGATGAGCGCCTCCAGAACCGTCCGCCCCTGCTGCGATTTCAGATCCAGCGCGAGGCTTTCCTTCGAGCGGTTGGTCCAGACGAACTGGCTCGACATACCCGCCATTACCCTGTCGTAGTCGCGGCAGAAATCCCCGCCCTCCGGTCGCTCGATCTTGATGACCCGCGCGCCCCAATCCGCGAGGTGTCGCGTGGCCAGCGGCGCGGCGATCGCCTGTTCAAGCGCGACAACCGTGATGCCGGAGAGGGGCAGCATGGCCATTTGCTCACCCCGCCTGGGCGCGGAGGGTGGTTTCCATCTCCTTGCGAAGGCGGAAGGCGGCGCTGGTCGTGTCCATCTCCACATCGGCATAGGTGACAGGCTGGCCATCCTTCACCGGGCGGATGAGCTTCACCTTATGCGCCAGTCCGAGGGGCAGATATCCGCCGGCGACCGAATCCACGGCAGGCCTCAGCCCTCCCGCGACGGTGTAACCGCCCTCGCCATCGAGCATCTCGCCGGGCTCGAGATCGCGCTTCGCGATGGCCGCGACATCGCCGTTGAAACAAGTGGCGGCACCCGTGGATTCCCCGCGCAGCCCCACGGAGGCGACGGAAACGCCGAGCTCCAGACCGATCAGATGCCACTTCTTGTAAAGCGACATGTAGCGGCCAGTGTCATCCGTGATGACCTTGTATTCCTCGAAGCAGTTCCGGATGTAATCCGTGTCGCCCCGGAAGCACACCCAGACCCCCTTGCGGATGTCATAGGGGATCGGCTTGCCATCCGCCGTGAGGCAGGAGGCGACCTCGACCATGCCCTCGTGGTCGAGACAGCCGCCGATAGCCTTCGGACGCATCAGCCGAGGAATGTCCTCGGCGGAGCCCGGCGGGAAAGCGAGCCCGTTCTTCGGCACTGCGAGGCCGGTCGCATTGGCGATGGCCGCGGATTCGATGGCGGGTTTCGAGCCATCGAGGAAGGCGTTGAACATCTTGGGGTTCAGTCGACCGCGCTCGGCCTGCTCGCGCGTCAGCCCCCAATGGTCCCAAACCGTATCAGGTGTTGAGCGGCGATATTCCGGCAGCCATTTGTGGCCACGCCCGGCCGCCACCACCGTGAAGCCGCAGGTCTTCGCCCAATCCACGAGATCGCAGGTCAGCGCCGGCTGGTCGCCATAGGCCATGGAATAGATCACGCCCGCCTTGGCCGCGGCTGCGGAGAGGCCGGGACCGCAGAAGGCATCGGCCTCTACCGTCACGTTGATGACATGCTTGCCGGCCCGGAACGCAGAAAGGCAATGCTCCACCGCCGCCATCGGGTTGCCGGTGCACTCGATGATGATCTCGACAGAGGGGTGGTTGATCAGCGCCTGCGCATCATCGCCGACATGGGTGAGGCCCGATTTGGCAGCGTCGTCCAGCGTGCGCCCGGCGTAACGTTCAGCGGGCCAGCCCACGTAGTCCAGATTGGATTTCGCGGTCGCGGGGTTGAGATCGACCACACCGACAAGGTGGATGCCTGGCAGCTTGAGCAGTTGCGCGAGGAACATGGAGCCGAACTTGCCGGCCCCGATGATGCCGATACGGATGGGTTTTCCGGCTTCGGCGCGCTGGCTCAGCTTTGCAAAGAGATTCATGGTTCGGGCTTTCGTCAGGGCTGCGTTTCGGCGGTTTCCGCCGCGAGGAAGTCGAAATCGCAGCCTGCCGGCGCCTGCTGCACGGTGCGGGCATAGAGCGCCTGATAGCCGCGCGCCGGCATCGGGCGCTTCGGCAGGGCCGCGAGGCGGCGGGCGATCTCGGCCTCATCCACCAGCAGGCGGATGGATTTCCCGGCCACCGAAAGCCGGATCCGGTCCCCGTTCCGCACGGCGGCGAGCGGCCCGCCCACCGCGCTTTCCGGCGCGACATGGAGGACGATCGTGCCGAAAGCCGTGCCGGACATGCGCGCATCCGAGATGCGCACCATGTCCTTGACGCCCTTCTGCGCGAGTTTCTTCGGAATCGGCAGATAGCCCGCCTCGGGCATGCCGGCGGCGACGGGCCCGGCATTCTTGAGCACGAGGATATCGTTGGCCTCGACATCGAGCGCAGGGTCATCGATACGCCGGGCCAGATCGGGCAGGTCCTCGAACACCACCGCGCGGCCCTCGATCTCGAAGAGTGCGGGCGTCGCGGCGGCGCGCTTCAGGATCGCTCCTTCCGGCGCCAGATTCCCCTCGAGCGCGATCAGCCCGCCCACCGGCGAGACCGGCTCGGCAAACGGGCGGATCACCTTGCGATCCACCCATTCCAGCGGCTCCGACAGCCGTTCCTCCAGCGTCTGGCCCAGCACGTTGATCGTGTCGAGATGCAGGAGGTGGCGGATCTCGCGCAGCACCGCGCCCACGCCGCCAGCGGCATGGAAATCCTCCATATAGCCATCGCCCACCGGCTTGAGGTCCACCAGAACGGGGGTTTCATCGGAGATCCGGTTGAAGAGGTCCCGCGTGATCTTGATGCCGAGCCGCCCGGCAATCGCGGCGAGATGCACCACGGCATTGGTGGAGCCGCTGACCGCCATCAGCACGCGCAAAGCATTCTCGATGGATTTCTGCGTCACGATCGCCTGCGGGGCGATGGGCCGCTTGATCAATTCCACCGCCACGGCACCCGATTGCTCGGCCGCGACCAGCCGGTCCGCATGGACAGCGGGAATCGCGGCGGTTCCCGGCAGCGAGAGGCCAAGCGTCTCGGCGATGCAGGCCATGGTGCTGGCCGTGCCCATCACCGCGCAGGTGCCGGCCGTGGTGGCGAGGCGGCCCTCGACGGCGGCGATCTCCGCGGCATCGACCTCGCCGGCACGGTACTTCGCCCAGAAGCGGCGGCAATCCGTGCAGGCGCCGAGCCTTTCGCCGCGATGCCGCCCGGTCGACATCGGCCCGGTCACGAGCTGGACGGCCGGGACCCCGGCCGAAATCGCGCCCATGATCTGGGCCGGAACGGTCTTGTCGCAGCCGCCGATCAGCACCACCGCATCCATCGGCTGCGCGCGGACCATCTCCTCGGTGTCCATCGCCATCAGGTTGCGATAGACCATGCTCGTCGGATTGAGAAACACCTCGCCGAGGGATGTCGTCGGGAACGGCATCGGCAGCGCGCCGGCCGCCAGCACCCCGCGCGAGACGGCTTCCACCAGTTCCGGCATGCCGCGATGGCAATTGTTGAAGCCCGAGGGCGTCATCGCGATGCCGACAATGGGTTTGGCCAGCATCTCGCGCGAGAGGCCCATCGACCGGGCAAAGGAATTGCGCAGATACTGCGCGAAATCCCGGTCGCCGTAATTGGTCAGCCCGCGGCGGATGCCGGTCTCGTCGCTCATGGTGTTTCCCCGTTTTTCGAGCGGAAGGCGACGCCAAGCGCTTCTTCCGCGAGGCGGATCATGCCGCCCTTGTCCTTGTCGCCATGCCCCGCGCGCAGGGCTGACTGATAAACCGCTGTCGCCGCCGCCAGCACAGGCATGGGTATGCCGTGTCGCGCGGAAATCTCGGCCCCGCTCACGAGATCCTTGTAGGCCGCCGCCATCGGGTAGCCCCTGGAGAAATCCCCCCGGAGGATATTCGGGATGAAAAACTCCGAGGCATAGCTGCGCCCTGTGCCGGAATTGACGATCGCGCCGACCTGATCCGGGTCGAGGCCGAGCTTGACCGCGAGCGGCAGAACCTCGGCGAGTGCAGCCGCGTTGATATCGAACAGAAGCTGGTTGATGAGCTTCGCGAGCTGCCCGCTCCCCGGCTTTCCCATGGGCAGGATGCTGGATGCCATCGTGGCGAGCAGCGGGCGGAGCGGGGCGATCTGTGCTTCCGAAGCGCCGCACATCATCGTGAGCGTGCCGGCTTCCGCCCGCGCCTGCATGCCCGAGACCGGCGCATCGATGAAGCCGACGCCAAGCGCCGCAAGCCGGCCATGGATGGCGAGTGCCTGGGCATATTCAATCGTGCTGGTATCGACGATGACTGCGCCCTTCGGCAGTGCGCTGGCGAGGCCAAAGGCACCAAACAGCACATCCTCCACCACATCGCCGTTCGGCAGGCAGAGAAACACCACCGAGGCTTCCGCAAAAGCTTTGGCATCTGTGGTGAGCATCGCGCCAGCAGCCATGGCAGGCTCGGCTTGCCGCGCATCCCGCGCCCAGACGAGAAGGCGCGCGACCTGCGCGAGGTTCCGCGCCATGGGTCCGCCCATCTGGCCCAACCCGATGAAACCGCAGGTGAGAGTCATTATGTCCGCGTGCCGCCCCGAAAAGCCTGCGGACATTTCAGCGGCAGTTGACGGAAAGGTCCAACGTTGTTTCGGCAGTTTTGCCATCTCGAAACGCGATGTCAGGACTGCCAAAACAATGATTTTGCGACGATGGCGCATGATGTTTCATGGAAGCAGGGGAATCGCCATGAAAATCGACCGTATCGACCATTTTGTGCTGACCATCGCCGATCTTGAGGCGACGCGGCGCTTTTACTGCGATGGCCTCGGCATGGAAATCGTGACCTTCGGCGAAGGCCGGCATGCCCTCGCCTTCGGCCAGCAGAAGATCAACCTGCATATCCGTGGCCGCGAGCTGGAGCCCAAGGCAACAACGCCCATGCCCGGCTCCGGCGATTTCTGTCTCATCTCGATGGAGCCGCTGGAAGACTGGATCGCGCATTTCGCGCGCCTCGGCATCCCGCTGCTGCTGGAGCCCAGCCCGCGCACCGGCGCGACCGGCCCAATCCGCTCGATCTACCTGCGCGATCCCGACGGAAACCTCGTCGAGGTCTCGAACTACCAAAACCAATGAAACGGACAGAGCCGTCAGAGCTCGCCAAGGAGGAAACTATGACGATCGACAGACGCCACGTGCTCTCGCTGGGCTGCCTGATTCTCGGGAGCAGCATTTTCACCACGCCCGCAGTGGCACAAGAAAGTTATCCCAACCGCCCGGTCAACATTGTCGTGCCTTCGGCACCAGGCGGCACGACAGATTTCACAGCACGCCTGCTGGCGGAGAACCTGACGCGCGCGTTGGGGCAGAATTTCGTCGTCGAGAATATCGGTGGAGGTGCCGGCAATATCGGCAACACGAAGGTCGCGACTGCCAATCCAGATGGCTACACATTGCTGCTCTCTTATTCGGGTTACCATGTGGGCAACCCGCATCTGTTCAAATCACCGGGATGGGACCCGCTGAAGAGCTTCCAGCCTGTGGCGCTTGCCATAAAGGCGCCGCATGTCGTGATCGTGCGGAAAGGTCTTCCGGTGACGGATCTGAAGTCGCTGATCGCCTATGCCAAAGCCAATCCGGGAAAGCTGAACTATGCCTCCTCGGGCCCCGGCTCCATCCAGCATATCGGCACGGAACAACTCAAGCAGTTGGCCGGTATCGACATGCAGCACATCCCCTATCGCGGCGCGGGTCCGGCCTTGCAGGATCTTCTGGGCGAGAAGGTCGATCTCTTCATCACCACGCCGCCATCCGCCGTGGGCCATGTACAAGCAGGCACCGTGAAGGCGCTGGCCATGGCGGCCGCCGAGCGGCACCCGAACATGAAGGATGTGCCGACTGCGGCCGAAGCGGGCCTGCCCGGCTTCGAACTCGTTGCCTGGTTCGCGCTCTATGCGCCGGCCGGAACGCCCAAGGCCGTGGTCGATCGTCTCGCCAAGGCTACGGAAGCCGCTGTCGCGAGCCCGGAATTTGCGCAGAAGGCCATCGCCAACGGGGCCTACCCCGCCTTTATGGGGCCCGACCAGCTCGCGGCCTTCACCAAGACCGAGCTCGAGTTCTGGGGCAAGGTGATCTCGTCCGCCAAGATCAAGATTGAATAGGACAAGAGCAAGATTGCATAGCACTTGCCTGCGGGACAAAGTGGGCGAGTGCGAGAGCCGGGGCCGTCCGTGAAACTTGATCTGACCAGTCTCAGCCTGTTCGTTACGGTGGCCGAAGAGCGCAACATTGCCCGCGCCGCGGCCCGGCGGAACATCGCGGCTTCGGCGGTTTCCAAGCGCATGCTCGAACTGGAACTGGCCTTCTCCACCCCCTTGCTCATCCGGCAGAGCAAGGGCGTGGCGCTCACCCCGGCCGGCGAGGCCCTGGCCCATCACGCGCGGAGCCTGATCGATCTAACCGGCCGGGTGGAAGCCGAGATGAGCGCCTTCGCCTCGGGGTTGCGCGGGCAGGTACGCCTCTCCGCCAATCCCTCGGCGATTGTCCAGTTCCTGCCGGGGCTGCTCGCGCGGTTCTTCGAGGCCTATCCGGATATCGAGATCGTGATGATGGAGCACACCACGCTCCGTTCTCTTCGCCTGCTCGAGGAAGGACTCGCCGATCTCGCCATTGTCGGCTGGGGTGCCGAGCATCCAGACATGAACTACGCGCCGTTCCGGACGGATGACCTGGCGCTGGTTGTACCGAAAGGCCATCCGCTCGCCGGAAGAAGCGAGGGCGTGGCTTTCAACGATGCGCTGGTCTTCCCGTTCGTAGGGCTGGAGGAAGGCTCATCCTTGCAAGCACGGCTGGAGGATGCTGCTTACCAGAGTGGTCACCAGATGCGCCCGAGGCTTCGGATGGCGAGCTTTGAAGGAATCCGACGCATGGTGGAAGCGGGGATCGGCATTGCCGTGCTGCCGATCTCGACGGTCGAGCCCTATTCGGCCACGATGGGTATCTGCGCCGTGCCGCTGACGGACACCTGGGCAAAACGCGAATTGCGGCTCGTCTCGAAGGATCTGGCGGGCCTCTCCGTGCCCGTCATGCTGTTGCGGAACTGGCTCCTGAAGCCGGTCGCAGCCGCCTGAGGTCGTCTCAACCAGACTCGCTTCAGATCATGCCAAATCGCTCGTGCAGCATCGTGAGAAGGGTCTCGCGTTTCAGCGCCCATTGCGGATCGAGTTGCCCTCGTCTTCGAGCTCCCCGCGGCTCGAGGCACCTGTGGCTTTCGTGATGCGGTCACCGTCCGGTCTCGGTAGCACTCCTACGGAGCGGGAGCGTCCGCAATGGCGGCGCGAAGCGGCCCGAGAGGCTTGTGGCTGAGCAATAGACCGCTAAGGGCCTCGTTTTCTCAGTCTGGTGGCGGTCCCGCATTATGGTCAATCTAGCTCGCTGCCAACCCAGACGTTCTGGCTTACCCGCGATACGATAATCTCAGCCAACACACCCTGCACGGCAAGGGCCGCGCTTCCGGGTGGCGTAAGCGCGGAACTCAGTAAGGCCGCTTGTAAATGCAGCGATGGCATGAGTTCCCTGCGAACCAATCCATCGGCGTTTGACGGGGGCAGAGGCTCGCCAACGGGCAGCACCGTCAGACCCAGGCCTGCCGTTACGGCCGCCAGTAATCCGTGGAGCGACGTTGTCTCCGCAACAACATTGGGAGACAGACCAAGACGAGCAAAGCTCCGATCCAATGTCATACGGATCGCGTTGGGGGCCGAAGGCATAACCAGCGCATGATGCGCCAGTTCGGATGTTGATATGCCCGGAGCAGAGTCATCAGCCAATAGATGCGGTGCTCCGACTACGAAAAGCTTCTGTCGAAACAACGGACGACGCACGAGCCCGGGCACCTCGCTATCCCCGAAGGCGAGCCCGAGATCGATCCTGCCCGCCATGACCTGTTCGCGGATATCGACGCTGGTTCCCTCAACAATTCTGAGACGGATCTTGGGATAGCGAATATGGCACGTGCTCAGCAGACTATCCGACAAGCGCGCCGCAAGGCTCGATATGAGGCCGATGCCGACCAGACCGGCCGGCTCAAGATCGGCACTGGCTACCAGAGCGGAGAGCTGCTCGATCTGCCTCATGATCGAGCTAGCCTGGCGATAGAGAACCAGGCCGGCATCAGTCGGTTTGGTGCCGCGCGCGGAACGGGTAAGCAGTTTGGCTCCGAGGAGCACTTCAAGCCCTGAAATCTGCTCGCTGATTGCGGGTTGGGCAATGAGCAGGCGGGCTGCCGCTCTCGAAATTCCTCCCTCATCGACGATCGTGACGAAGTAGTGAAGCTGCTTCAGGGTTGGCAAGGTCATGACAGGGCCGCCCATAGGAAATTCCGATAGATGGGTCGGGCGATCCTATTTCCAGATTGCATTTGGTCAAACTAGGTTTGACTTGGGAAACGCTGCAGGGCCAAAAGACGCACAAGATTGTCAGGCCTTGCCTTCAAGGAAAGAACGGAAATGGGCCGCCGTATTGTCGCCGTAACCGCCGGGCTGTTTTTAGCTATCGGTCCATCCTATGCCCAATCTCCGAAGCGAGGCGGCGAATTGCGCGCTGCGATCACGGCCGAGACCAACACGACAGACTGCCATGCCGGGGTCAGCTTCACCACCGTGCATCACCTCTCGCCCCATTACTCATTCCTGCTACGGCATGACCCGGAGCGATTCCCGGCCATCAAGGGGGACCTTGCGGAGAGCTGGACGGTCTCGCCGGATGGCCTGACCTATACCTTCACGCTGAAACAGCCGGTGAAGTTTCATGATGGGACCGCGTTAACCTCAGCTGATATCAAAGCGAGCTACGATCGTCTCCGCAACCCGCCTGCGGGCGTGACGGCTATTCGCCGCGCCAATGTTGAACCCATTGAAAGCATTGAAACACCAGACGCCAAGACGGTTGTTTTCCGTCTCGGCAAGGCTGACGCCGCAATGCTGACGGAGTTTGCCAGCCCCTGGAACTGCATCTATTCCGCCGCGAAACTTGCGGTCGACCCTACCTATCCCGCCAAGGAGATCATGGGTAGCGGCCCCTTCAAATTCGCCTCGCGTACGCCGGGAGCCGAATGGGTTGGCGTCAGAAATACGGATTACTTTGTGGCCGGTCAGCCGTATCTTGATGGTTTCCGTCTTGTTCTGATGGCGGGATCGGCTGTCCCGAATGCCATCCAGGGCGGCGCGGTGGATGGGGAGTTCCGGTTTGTGTCACCGGGGCAGCGCGATCAGTTGGTGCAGGCGGCTGGTGATCGGCTTCAGGTGCTGGAAGCGCCGCTGGCTTCAGCGATCCTTGTAGCCTTCAACAGCGAGCAGCCCCCCTTCAACGACGTCCGCGTTCGACGCGCGCTTGCAATGGCCATTGATCGGCAGGGGGGGCAGACCGCGATCCGCCGCATTACCAACACACGCATTCCCGGTGGTTTTCTGCGGCCTGGCAATGAATTTGCACTCCCGAACGTCGAACTTCAGAAACGACCCGGCTTTGGCGCGACAATTGAAGCCGATCGGGCAGAAGCACGACGGCTTCTTGCGGAAGCGGGCCACCCACAGCTCAAGCTCAAACTGACCAACCGTAACATTCAGGACCCCTTTCAGAATCTCGGGATTTTCGTGATCGACCAATGGCGACGGATCGGCGTCACGGTCGAGCAGGAACTGCTGGATGTCGCCCAGCATACGCGGGCGATTTCGAGCGGTAACTTCACTGTTGCCCTCGATTCGCACTCTGACTACATCGACGAGCCGAGCCTGATGCTCTCGAAATTCCTCTCGACCGACCGCGCTCCGCCGCCTCGCAACATCGCGCGGTACATAGACCGTGAAATTGACCGGCTCTACGACGCCCAGCGCGGCGCGACGGATTCAACGGCCCGCCGGGCAACCCTCCGACAGCTCGAGGATCGGCTTTTGGCCGAGGCCCATTTCACCCCCGTTTTCTGGGGCGAACGCATCACGGTCCTCTCGAAAACCGTGCGCGGCTGGCACGCCCTGCCAAGCCATTTCCTCAACCAAAGCCTCGCGGAAGTCTGGCTCGACCGCTGAGCGGAGGGAAGACATCGCCATGACCATAACTGCTCCCTTCCAACCAGAAGCGCTCGGCCCGCTCTCCGGCATCAGGGTGATCGACCTGACGCGCCTTGTTGCTGGCAACATGCTCAGCCTGCTCCTCGCGGATTTCGGCGCCGAGGTGATCAAGGTAGAGGTGCCCGGGCGCGGGGACACCCTGCGTGACTGGTACGAAGAAGGCGTGCCGGTTTTCTGGAAGGTCTACGCCCGCAATAAGCAAAGCATCACGCTGGACATTAGGAAGCCTGAAGGGCGTAGCATTCTGGAGAAACTCGCAGGCTCTTCCCAGATCCTGCTGGAAAGCTTCCGTCCCGGTGTGCTTGAGCGGCTGAGGCTTGGTCCGAACGAGCTTCTTGCAATCAATCCAGCACTGGTGATGGGGCGCATTTCCGGGTGGGGCCAGACCGGGCCTTACAAGGATCGGCCTGGCTTTGGCAGCCTTGTCGAGGGGATGAGCGGGTTTGCCGCCAAAAATGGTTTTTCGGACAAACCGCCTGCTCTGCCGAATATGCCGCTTGCGGATATGGCCGCCGGCATGAGTGGTGCTTTTGCGATCATGGTTGCGTTGCGCGAAGCCGAAAGAAGCGGGCGAGGACAGGTCGTCGATATCTCGCTGCTCGAACCGTTGCTGGCGGCCATCGGGCCAGACGCCGCCGAGTTCCGCGTGAGCGGCAAGGTCAAGGGCCGTTCGGGCAATCGCGCCTCGATTACGGCGCCACGCAATGTCTACAAGACGCGGGATGGGCGGTTTGTTGCGCTCTCGGCATCTACAGAGGATATGGCCGCCCGCCTTTTTGCAGCCATCGGCCGGCAGGATATGCTGTCCGATCCCCGCTTTCGCACCAATGCGGATCGCTTGCAGAATGTGGATGCCGTCGATGGTGCCATCCAGGATTTCATCGGGGCCCGCGACCGGGATGATCTTCTGGCTTTCTTCACGCAGGCCGAGGTCACGGTCGGGCCGGTCTATGATGCATCGGAGATTTCCGACGACCCCCACATCAGGGGTCGAGGGGTGATCATTGATCTGCCTGACGATGATGTCGGGGCGATCCCGATGCACGCGGTGTTCCCACGCCTTTCCGCGACGCCGGGCTCCATTCGGCATCGTGCACCGAAGCTGGGGGAGCAGACTGAAGGCATTCTTTACAGTCTCGGCATTGACGAAGCTGGGGTTGCCGATCTCCGCCAGAAAGGCGTTTTGTAATGGCATCCCCGATCTGGCGTTCCTTGCTGTTCGTGCCTGCCACGAACGCCAAGTTTGTAGCCTCTGCACCGAAGCGCGGCGCGGATGCCATCATTCTCGACCTTGAGGACTCAGTTTCGCCGGATCGCAAGGAAGAGGCCCGCGCGGCCTTGCCTGCCCATGCAGCCCTGCTGGCTGGCCTTGGGCAAACGATCATCGTACGCGTGAACAACGACCCAAAACATCTTGCACCGGACCTGTTGGCAGCCCTTGCACCAAGTGTCAGCGCGCTGATGTTGCCGAAAATTGAGAGCGCCAATCAGCTCGCGGCCATGGAGAACCAGATTGGCGAAGCCGAGGCTCGCGCAGGTCTCCCACCCGGGAAAACAGGTACGATCGCCTTGATCGAAAGCCCGCGCGCGGTCTTCGTGGCGCCGCAAATCGCCGATGCCAGCCGCCGCCTCGTGGGACTCGGCTTTGGTTCGGAGGATTTCTCAGCCGCAGCGGACATCGCACCAACGCGGGACGGGCTGTCCGGGCCAGCCCAATGGGTGGCGATGGCGGCAGCGCAGAATGGCCTTCAGGCCATCGGGCTAGCCGGCAGCATCGCCGGCATTGCCGACCTCACGGAATTGAGGGAGCTCGCACGTTTTTCTCGCCGGATCGGCCTGACAGGTTCGGTCTGCATTCACCCCGATCAGGTGGCGGTGTTCAACGAAGCCTTCGGTGTGAGCGATGCCGATTTTCAAGCCGCAAAAGCGCTTTGCGACGCTTTCGAACAAGCGCTCGCCAAGGGGACTGCAGCGATCGCCTTCCGCGGGCGCATGGTCGACAAGCCGGTCTATGACCGAGCCCGCATGCTGTGCCAGCGCTATGCAGCACAGGGAAGATCTTGATGCCGATGGCAGGGGCGATCCACTACGAGATTGACGGTCACGGTCCTCCGGTGCTGCTCATTCCCGGTCTCGGTGGTCATGCCCGTTCCATGGCGCCCTTGCGCGACAGGCTTCGGCAAGCCTTCACAGTGATCAGCCATGATCATCGTGGCACAGGCCGCAGCCAGCTTTCCGATGGCCCGTATTCCGTTGCCGGCATGGCTGAGGATGTCTTTGCTCTCATGGATTCGCTGGGGATCGAACAGGCCTCCATTGTCGGGCATTCCACAGGAGGGGCCATCGCGCTCCAGATGGCGCTGTCGCGGCCATCCCGCATCGGCCGGGTGGTTGCCTCTGCCGCTTGGGCGCGGTCCGACATCTACTTCAGGACGCTGTTCGCTGCACGACTGGATGCGCTGGCAACGGGCGGTGCTCCGGCCTATCAGCGTCTTGCTGCCCTGGCCATTTTCCCGCCATACTGGATCTCGGCCAATCCGGACGATTTCGCTGCGGCCGTCATGTCAGGCGCGTCGGAGCTGTCCGCACCGAACATCGTCGCGGCTCGCATTGCGGCCATCCTCGATTTCGACATTCTGGACGATCTTGACAGGATTTCAGCCGAAACCCTCTTCATCATCACTGCCGACGATTGCGTGGTGCCACCGCATATGTCCAAGGCCGCGGCGGAGCGTGTTCCACGTGCCCGGATATGCTCGGTGCCGGGCGGGGGCCACGCCGTGCTGGCGCTCGATGCGGATCATATCGGCGGTGTCATCCGTCCGTTCCTTTCCGGGCAAGACGGGCCATGAACGGACCGCTGCTCGATGTCCGCGATCTGCATGTCGAGTTCCGCACCAGGCGCGGTTCGGTCAAGGCTGTCGAGGGATTGAGCTATCAGGTCCGTGCAGGCGAAATCGTTGCGCTTGTGGGCGAAAGCGGGTGCGGAAAATCCGTGTCTTCACTGGCGTTGATGGGACTGCTGGCCAGGCCGGCAGGCCGCATCACCAAGGGTGAAATCCTGTTCGACGGCGTGGATCTCGCGAGGCTGCCGGAATCAGAGATGCGCAAGCGGCGTGGCCGCGATATTGCGATGATCTTTCAAGAGCCGATGACGAGCCTCAATCCGGTTCTGTCCATCGGGCTGCAATTATCCGAGCCGTTGATGCAACACCGGGGGATGACATCCGTGCAAGCCCGCGAACGCGCGACGGAACTCCTCACGCTGGTCGGCATGACGGACCCCGAACGCCGGCTCGACCAGTATCCCCATCAACTCTCGGGCGGCATGCGCCAGCGCGTCATGATCGCGATGGGCCTAGCCTGCGATCCCAAGCTCCTCATCGCCGACGAGCCCACGACGGCGCTCGACGTCACGATTCAGGCCCAGATTCTCGAACTGCTTACCGAACTCTCGCGGAAGCTCAATCTGGCGGTGATCCTGATTACCCACAATCTTGGGATCGTCGCCCGCTATGCGGATCGGGTCAATGTCATGTACGCCGCACGGCAGGCCGAGGGCGGCGCAGCAGAACGCGTTTTCACCAATCCTTCGCATCCTTATACGCGTGGCTTGCTTGCAGCCGTACCTCGGCTCGATCGCCCGCGGGCAGCGCAGCTTGCAACGATCGAGGGAGCCCCGCCCAATCTCGTCAATCCGCCCGCCGGGTGCCGCTTTGCGCCACGCTGCACTCACAGAACCGAGGTCTGCGAGGCCGATCCGGTGCTCTTCGAGGTTGAGCCTGATCATCTCGTGCGTTGCTGGCATTCGAATGTGGCAAAAACACCCCCCGAGCAGAATGCGCTATCCGAACCATCGGCCGCGAAGCCTGCATTGCCCATCGTGAAGGCGGAGGCGCTGACAAAGCACTATGCGGTGAGGAGCGGCGGTGTTTTCTCACGCATGAATGGTGTTGTCCGTGCTGTGGACGGCGTGAGCTTCGAAATCCTTGCCGGAGAGACTCTGGGATTGGTCGGCGAATCCGGTTCTGGAAAGTCAACCATCGGACGGCTCCTGGCCGGGCTGGAGGAACCGACAGACGGTCATTTCTCGATCGAACTCGATGGAGCGAATGATCCAGCCGCGCGACGTCGTGCTGTCCAGGTCATCTTCCAGGATCCGACAACAGCACTGAATCCTCGCATGCTGGTTGGAGACATCATTAGCGAACCGCTTCGCGTCCACAAGTTGGCGCGCGGCAAAGGCGACATCGATGCACGCGTCGCATCGCTGCTGGAATCGGTCGGCCTGCGCGCCGAGATGGCCGAGCGGTACCCGCATGAGCTTTCAGGGGGGCAGCGCCAGCGCGTCGGCATTGCCCGCGCGCTCGCTTTGGAGCCGCGCTTCATTGTCTGTGATGAAGCTGTCTCGGCGCTTGATGTCTCGATCCAGGGGCAGATCGTCAACCTGCTGGACAATCTCCAGCAACGCCTCGGCCTGACCTATCTGTTCATTGCCCATGATCTTGCCGTTGTCCGGCATATCGCAGACCGCGTGGCAGTTCTCTATCTTGGCCGCTTGATGGAACTCGGGCCGCGCGACGAGGTCTTCGCCAACCCGTCTCATCCCTATACACGCGCATTGCTGGATGCAGTCCCCGTTCCAGACCCTGTTGTCGAACGCAACCGGGGCTCACGCACACTCAAGGGCGAAATCCCTTCGCCACTGAAGCCACCGCCGGGCTGCGTCTTTCACACCCGCTGCCCGATCGCAAAGGAAGCCTGCAAGCAATCCGTTCCTCCGCTGCGCGAGACAATTCCCGGGCGCTTTGTCGCCTGTCTGGAGGCCTGACATGCTGGGCTTCCTCGCGCGCCGCCTGCTGCTCGCCATTCCGACATTGCTCGGCGTTGCCGTGATCACATTTCTGATCCTGCGCGTTCTGCCTGGCGATATCGTTGAGGTGAAACTACGTGCGGATGGTGGCACTGTCACGCAGGAGATGGTGCAGAATGAGCGCGTTCGGCTGGGCCTCGACAAGCCGGTTGTCTCCCAGTTTGCGGATTGGATGCGGGGGCTTGCAACCTTCGATCTAGGCAATTCCATGTGGACCGGGCGCCCTGTCACGCAGGAAATTGGGATCCGCCTGGCCTTGAGCGCTCAACTGGCGGTCATGGCCACCATCGTCGCCCTTCTGCTCGCTGTGCCTCTCGGCACCCTTTCGGCGCTTGCGCGCGGCACCTGGATTGATGGCGCCATCCGTCTCTTTACGGTGGCGGGGTTGGCGGTTCCCTCCTTCTGGCTCGGCATGCTGATCATCATGGGGCTTCTGGCGTTCAACGCCATGCCGCCTCTGGTGTTCAAGCCATTCTTCGACGACCCTTGGTCAAACCTCAGGCAACTCTTCTGGCCAGCCCTTGCCATCGGCTATCGTTACGCAGCCGTGGTTGCGCGCATGATCCGTTCATCGATCATCGATGTCATGGGTGAAGACTTTATTCGCACCGCACGTGCCAAGGGCTTACCCGAAAGGGTCGTCGTGGGTCGCCATGGCCTACGCAATGCGATGCTCCCTTCGATCACCGTGATAGGGTTGGAATTCGCCTTCCTTTTCGGCGGGCTCGCCGTCACTGAACAGGTGTTCAATCTGAACGGCATCGGGAAATTGTTTGTTCAGGCAGTCACGCAGCGAGATTTCGTGCTGATCCAAACGATCGTCATGATGTCCGCCACGATCTTCGTCATTATGAACCTGATCGTGGATCTGCTTTATGCGGCACTCGATCCCCGCCTGAGGGTTCGATGATGGCGGATCTTCATCCCTTGCGCGCCTTTGCGAAGAGCCAGCCCTTGGGTGCGGCGGCACTCGCCTTCCTGGTGTTGTTCCTCCTTCTGGCGATTTTCGCCGAACGCATCGCACCCTATGATCCGCTCGAGGTAGATTTTGCGGCGATGCTGAGCGCCCCGACACGCGAGCACTGGTTTGGCACAGACGCCTTTGGTCGGGACATTTTCAGCCGCCTGATTTATGGCGCACGCACAGCGCTCGGCATCGGGATTCTTGCATCAGGCATCGGCTGCTCGCTCGGATCGATCATCGGCGTGGCTTCGGCCTATTTCGGAGGGCGGGTCGACCTTATCGTCCAGCGGCTCGTCGATATGATGCTCGCGTTTCCGATCGTGGTTCTCGCACTCGTGGTGGCTGCGAGCCTCGGGCGGATGCCGGTTCTGGGGATTGATCTCAACCTTGTTGTCGCGATTGCCATCCCGATCGTTCCGAAGGTCGCCCGCGTCGTGCGCTCGGCGGCACTCGGAGTCCGCGCGATGGCCTATATCGACGCAGCGCGCACGGCCGGATTCAGCGATAGCAGGATCGTGATGCGCCACATGATACCGAATGTGATGGGGCCAGTGCTTGTGCTGGCTACCGCCTATGTCGCGCAGGCAATCCTGCTGGAATCGGCGCTTTCATTCCTGGGACTTGGTGTCACCGAGCCGACACCAGCCTGGGGCCTCATGCTGGCCGGAAATGCCACGGATTTCTATCGCGAGGCGCCTTGGGTCGTGATCTTTCCCGGTCTTGCGGTCACCCTCGTTGTTCTGGCCTTCAACACGTTGGGCGACGCATTGCGGGACTACCTCGATCCAAAACTCGAGACGTAAGGCCGGATTGGCAGGTTGAATCTCGGCAACCGGTCGCTGACGTCCAGTCAAGGTAGCTGGTTCCCGGCAATGGCCGGCTTCGCTAAGCGGTGTTTGTCGTCCATGCCTAGAATAAACTCGGCAAACCACATGCCATGTCGCTACCGCGTTCGAGTGTAACGGTAAATCGGCACAATCAGGAAGCTCTTTGCACGAAAAGGGAAGCATCGTTGAATGCTTTTGCCGGCATCTTCAAATCTCCACACCTTCAGCGAGCATCAGGGCATCCTCGACGTCAACGCCGAGATAGCGAACTGTCGTCTCGATCTTGGTATGCCCGAGCAAGATCTGGGCAGCGCGCAGATTGCCGGTCTGCTTGTAAATGAGGGATGCCTTCGTCCGGCGCAGCGAATGCGTGCCGTAGTCCTGCGGACGCAGGCCAATTGCGCTCACCCACTCATCTACAAGCCTCGCATATTGTCGCGTGCTGAGGTGGCCAGATGGATCACAGCGGCTGGGAAAGACGAAATCATCAAGTGTCCCGCCCCTCCGTTCGAGCCAGGCGAGGAGGCTTGAGCGCGCCGGTTCCACAATTTCGAACTGAAAAGGCTTGCCGGTCTTCTGCTGGATGATGATCGCGCGTGGCTTCACCGAGCCACCGCTGATGACATCACCGATCTTCAGTTTCACCAGATCGCAACCGCGCAACTTGCTGTCGATGGCGAGGTCGAGCAAAGCACGATCCCTGAGCCGCTGCTCATGGTCGAGGTGGAACCGGATCGCCC
>JAIXSR010000064.1 GCA_027484605.1 Hyphomicrobiales bacterium
GTGCGCGCCTGGTGCATGCCGATGAAACCGGCAGCGCCTGTAACAAGGACGCGACGGGGAGGGGCGGGGGCGATCATGGAGGGCTCATCTGCCTGTATCTCGGGGCCGGCGCACCAACTTGAACACCAGGCGCCGGATGGCGCTGACGGGTCTCCCGATGCGGTCTCACCCTCCTAGCCACCTTTGTCTCGCCAGGGCAAGACGGCTTTGCCGATCCGGTTCCGCTATGGCGTTTTGGGCAACCTGTCTTTATGTCCAAGATGCTAATCACCAAACTGGACGTCTATGCATGACAAAAACGGCTTTGATAACCGGGATTACCGGGCAGGATGGGGCCTATCTTGCCGAACTCCTGCTGGCAAAAGGCTATGTCGTTCATGGCGTCAAGCGCCGGTCCTCGTCCTTCAACACGGGCCGGATCGATCATCTTTATCAGGATCCGCACGAGACCAGCATTCGTCTTCGCCTCCATTACGGCGACATGACGGATGCAACCAATCTGATCCGGATCATCCAGGAGACACAGCCGGACGAGATCTACAATCTGGCAGCCCAGTCACATGTCCAGGTCTCGTTCGAGACGCCCGAATACACGGCCAATGCGGATGGGATGGGTACGCTGCGCATTCTCGAGGCCATCCGGATCCTCGGTCTTGAGAACAAGACGCGCTTCTATCAGGCTTCGACGTCGGAACTCTATGGCAAGGTGCAGGAAGTTCCCCAGCGGGAGACCACGCCGTTCTATCCGCGCTCGCCCTATGCCGCTGCAAAACTCTATGCCTACTGGATCACCGTGAATTACCGCGAGGCCTACGGGCTGCACGCTTCCAACGGCATCCTGTTCAACCATGAAAGCCCGCTCCGTGGCGAGACCTTCGTGACGCGGAAAATCACCCGCGCGGTGGCGGCCATCCATCTTGGCCTTCAGGCGAGGCTGTATCTTGGCAATCTCGATGCCAGGCGCGACTGGGGCCATGCGAAAGACTACGTCGAGGGCATGTGGCGCATCGTGCAGCAGGCAACCCCCGATGATTACGTGCTCGCGACCGGCGAGACGCATTCGGTCCGGGAATTCATTGAACTGGCTTTTGCCTGTGTGGGGATTCCGATTGGCTGGCGCGGTGCCGGCATCGACGAGGAAGGCTTCGATGCGCGCAATGGCCGGATATTGATTGCTGTCGATCCGCGTTATTTCCGCCCGACCGAGGTCGATCTGCTGATCGGCGATCCGTCCAAGGCAGCGGAACGCCTCGGCTGGACCCACACGACACCCTTTGAAGCGCTTGTCTGGGAAATGGTCGTGGCGGATCTCGCCATGGTCAGGGATGAGTCCGAACGGCGGGAACGGCACGTTTGAAGGAGGGATTACCTATGGTTGTCGAACCGATCTTCCCTCTGGCCGGTAAGCGGATCTTTGTGGCGGGTCACCGTGGGATGGTCGGCGCTGCTGTTATGCGCATCCTTGCCAAGCGGGGGTTGGCTACTCTCGCTGCCGGGCGCGATGTGGTCGATCTTGAGCGTCAAGAAGCGGTAGAGCGCTATTTCGAGGCCGAGCGGCCGGAGGTTGTCATTCTGGCCGCTGCCCATGTCGGTGGCATCGTGGCGAATAGCACCTATCCGCGTGATTTCATCTTCAAGAACATGATGATTGCAGCGAATGTGATCGATGCCGCGCACAAGTTTGGTACGAGAAAGCTGGTCTTCCTCGGTTCCTCCTGCATCTATCCGAAATTTGCCGAACAGCCCATTCGCGAAGAGGCCCTGCTCTCCGGCGTGCTCGAGGCGACCAACGAACCCTATGCTGTCGCGAAGATTGCCGGCATCAAGCTCGCGGAAAGCTACCGTCGGCAATTCGGGTCGGACTTCATCTCGCTCATGCCGACCAATCTCTACGGTCTCGGCGACAATTATCACCCCGAGAACAGCCATGTGATCGCCGGATTGATCCGCCGGTTTCATGAAGCCCGGGAAGCGGGGCACCGCGAAGTTGTCATCTGGGGCACTGGCACGCCGCGCCGCGAATTCCTGTTCGTCGATGATCTCGCCGAAGCCTGCCTGCATTGTCTCGAGCATTACAGTGATCGGCTCCATCTCAATGTCGGCACCGGCGAGGACCTGACCATCGCCGATCTCGCCCGCGAGATTGCCAACGTTGTCGGGTTCACCGGCGAGCTGGTCTTCGATACCTCCCGGCCGGATGGCACGCCGCGCAAGCTGCTCGATGTCTCGCGCATCCGCGCGCTCGGCTGGCAGGCCCGGACGCCCCTTCGGGAAGGGCTTCGCATGGCCTATGCCGATTTCCTCGCCGGCGGCGGGCGCAATCACTGAGCGCCGGGGAGGCGGGTCGCCCGCTCAATGGATCGGAGTTTCATCAAAAGCCGCGACGGAATTTTAGTGTCTGTATGGTAGGCCACGGGCCTGACGGAACAGAAACGCTGTGAACAACGTGCGATCGAACATGATGCCTCGCGGTCGAAAGCCGGCTTCCCCCCTGACCGACAGCCTTGCCCGGCTGCGCGGACCTCTGGCTTCGGTCGGCCTGTTCTCGGCGGTTGTGAACGTCCTGGCCCTGACCGGCTCGCTCTACATGCTCCAGGTCTATGACCGCGTGCTCGCCAGCCGCAGTGTCCCGACGCTGGTGGCGATCTCCGTCCTCGCGCTCGGCCTCTTCGCCCTGCAGGGCGTGCTCGAGATCGTCCGCGCCAAGGTGATGTCCCGGGTCGGCAGCGCGCTGGAGCGCGATCTCCTCCAGCCGGTCCATGACCTGATCCTGCGGCTCCCGCTGATGGGGCGGAACGCGATCGAGGCCACCCAGCCCCTGCGCGACATGGAAGGCGTCCGCGCCTTCATGTCCGGCCCCGGGCCGATGGCCTTCTTCGACCTGCCCTGGATGCCGCTGTACCTGCTGGTCATCTATCTTCTCCATCCCTGGCTCGGCGTGCTGGCTACGATCGGCATGCTGGTGCTGGTGGTCCTGGCGCTGCTGACCGAGCATCGTCTCGCCGGCCCGAGCCAGGAAGCCACGCAGGCCGCCGCGCGCCGCTCCCATGCGGCGGAGACGGCCCGGCGCAATGTCGAGCTGCTTTCGGCGATGGGGTTCGCCCATCGTGCCGCAACGCGGTTCTTCACCGCCTCGTCCCGGCTCTTTGCCGCCTCCGAGCGGCTTTCCGATACCGTCTCCACGCTGGGCGCGCTCTCGCGCATCACGCGGACGATCCTGCAATCCGCCATTCTCGGCCTTGGCGCCTATCTCGTTCTTGGCAACCAGATGAGCCCCGGCGCGATCATCGCCGCTTCCATCCTCGCCGGCCGGGCATTGGCGCCGGTCGAGGCGGCCATCGGGCATTGGCGCGGCTTCGTCGCCGCGCGGCAGGCCCGGCGGCGGCTGGAGGAGATGCTGGCGCACCTGCCGGCCGAGTCCGAGCGGATCGCCCTGCCGGAACGCCGCCAGAAAGTCGAGGTCGAGGGCATCGTTGTCGCCGCGCCCGGCCAGCGCCAGCCCATCCTCCGGCCGGCCAGCCTGGCCCTGAAGGCGGGGGATGGCCTCGCCGTGATGGGGCCGAGCGGGGCCGGCAAGTCCACCCTCGCGCGGGCCATGGTCGGCGCCTGGCCGCTGCTCGCCGGCGCCGTCCGCATCGATGGCGCGCCGCTGGATCAATGGTCCGATGCCGCCCGGGCCCGGCTGATCGGCTATCTCCCGCAGGATGTCGAATTGTTCGACGGCACCATCGCCGAGAATATCGCCCGGCTCGACCCGGCCGCCGATGACGCGGCCATTGTCGCCGCAGCCGAGGCGGCGAATGTGCACGAACTGATCCTCCGCCTGCCGGCTGGCTATGCCACGATGCTGGGCGAGGGCGGTCACAACCTTTCCGTCGGCCAGCGCCAGCGCATCGGCCTCGCGCGGGCACTCTATGGCGAGCCCTTCCTCGTCGTGCTCGACGAACCGAACGCCCATCTCGACCAGGATGGCGAAGTGGCGCTGGCGGAGGCCATCGCCCGGATCCGCGCCCGCGGTGGCATCGTCGTCGTGGTCTCGCATCGTTCCGGCATCCTCGAGGCGGTCAATCTTGTCGCCGTGGTGATCGACGGCGAACTGAAGGCCACCGGCCCGCGCGACCAGATCCTGGCCCAGATGCTCAACAAGCCGGCCGCCCGCCCCGGCGCGCTGCGCCCGGTTCCGGCGCAGGAAACACCGCCGGCACCCTTCCGGACCGGCATGCGGATGACCGGGCGTATGGGCGGCCCCGGACGGCGGGACATGCCCCCATCCGGACCGGCCGGATCCAAGGGCGGGAGTTCAGAAGGATGAAGCCCGTGCCGACCCTCACCCCGCGCGAGGAAGCGCAGCAATCCCTGCCGCCCCGGCCGGCCATGGCCCGCCAGATCGGGCTGGGCGGCGCGGTTGTCGGCCTCGGCTTCTGCGGCTTCATCGCGTGGCTGGTCTTCGCGCAGCTCTCGGGCGCCGTGATGGCGCCGGCCATGGTCGTGGTCGAGGGCGAGGTCAAGCGGATCCAGCATCTCGCCGGCGGGATTGTCGGTGCGATCCCCGTCAGCAATGGCCAGCGCGTGGCCAGCGGCGATGTCCTGATCCGGCTCGACGATACAATCCCGCGCACCAATCTCGCGCAGATCGTCTCGCAACTGGTCCAGCAGACCGGGCGTCGCGCCCGGCTCGAGGCCGAACGCGATGACCGCGCCGATCTCGCCTTGCCGGCCGGCTTCCGCGAAATGGGCCCCGAAGCCCTCGCCGTGGCGGAAGGCGAGCAGCGTTTGCTCTCCGAGAACCGCGCCCTGCGCCAAAGGCAGGCCGACCAGCTGCGCGAACGGGCCGGCCAGTACCAGCGCGAGATCGAGGGGCTCGAGGCGCAATTCGACGGCAAGAAGGAAGAGGCCCGCCTGATCGCGGTCGAACTCCGGGGCGTGCTGGAACTGTTCGGGAAGAACCTGATCCCCATCAACCGCGTCTCCGCGCTCCAGCGGGAGGCGGCGCGGCTGCAGGGCGAGACCGGATCGCTGATCGCCTCGATGGCCAAGGCGCGTGGCCAGATCGCCGAGATCAACCTTCAATTGCTCTCGCTCGACAACCGGATGCGTACGGATGCGGTGAAGGAGCTGCGCGAGGTCGAGGGCGCCATCGCCCAGCTGATCGAGCGTCGGGCCGCTTCCGAGGATGTGCTGGCCCGGATCGAGATCCGCGCCCCGCAATCCGGCTTCGTCCATGAACTCGCCGTCCATACGATCGGCGGCGTGATCGCCCCGGGCCAGACCGTGCTGGCCATCGTGCCGGACAACGACAAGCTGGCCGTCGAACTGCGCCTGAGCCCGATCGATATCGACCAGATCCGCCTCGGCCAGCGCGTCATGCTGCGCCTCTCGGCCTTCAACCAGCGCACGACGCCCGAATTGCCCGGCCGGATCACCCGCGTCGCGGCCGATGCCACGCGCGAGCCGCAGACCGGCGCGACCTTCTTCGTCGCCCGGGCCGAGATGGAACCCGGCAGCATCGCGCGGCTCGGCGCGCTCACGCTCACGCCGGGCATGCCGGTCGAGGCCTTCGTGGAAACCGGCGAGCGCAGCGCGCTGTCCTATTTCGCCAAGCCGCTGACGGATGCCTTCCACCGCGCCTTCCGCGAGGAGTGACGCGCCGCGTTTCCGGCCTCCCGCCTTCACCCCTCCGGATAGCGATGGACCTGCCCGCGTGAATCCCGGATGAGCGCCGCGCCATCCTCGCGCCCGATCACCGCATCCGGGCCGATCTCGACCTTGCCATGCCCGCCCGGCAGGTCGAGCACATAGGCCGGCAGGCCGGGCCCGGAGATCCGGCCGCGCAACCGCCCGTAGAGCGCCTGCCCCTCGGCAAGGCTCATCCGGAAATGGCCGGTGCCCGGCGCGAGATCGGGATGGTGCAGGTAAAGCGGTACGATCCGATGGCCGAGCATGGTGCCGAACAGGTCGAGCAGGGCCTCCTCGCTGGCATTGACGCCCTTGAGCAGCACGCTCTGCCCGAGCAGCACGATCCCGGCCGCATGGAGCCGCGCCAGGGCCGCCGCCGCTTCCGGCGTGAATTCCCGCGCATGGTTGGCATGGACGGCCACGTAACTGGCCTTGCCGGAAAAGGCGAGGGCGGAGGCGAGTTCGGGCGTGATCCGCCCCGGCGCCACCACCGGTACCCGGCTGTGCCAGCGCACCAGCCGGATATGCGCGAGCGGCGCGAGCCTCTCGCCCAGCGCCCGGATGCGCCGGGCCGACAGCATCAGCGGATCGCCGCCCGTGACGATCACCTCGCGCACGCCGGGCTGCCCGGCGAGATAGGCGCCGATCGCGTCGAGTTCGGCCGCATTGAGGTTGCCGTCGCCTTCGGGCCCGACCATCTCGCGGCGGAAGCAGAACCGGCAATAGACCGGGCAGCTATGCGTGATCTTGATCAGCACCCGGTCGGGATAGCGGTGGACGAGCCCCTTCACCGGAGAATGCGGGTGATCGCCGATCGGATCCGCGCTTTCCTCCGGCAGCATGACGGCCTCTTCCGGCCGGGGCAGGAACTGCCGGCCGATCGGATCCTCCGGGCTCCCGACCAGCCGCGCCATATCCGGCGTGACGGCCACGGCGTAGCGCTGCGCCACCGGCTCCAGAGCCGGCACGGCAGCGGCGGGGATCAGCCCGGCCGCCGCGAGATCCTCGAGGCGCGTCAGCGAACGGGCGCTCATCCGGATGTCTCCCCGAACGGCCAGGGCGTGAAGATCACCTCGGCCACGTCCTCCGCGCCGGTCGCCAGCAGGACCAGCCGGTCAAAGCCGAGCGCGATGCCGGAAGCGGGCGGCATATGGGCGAGGGCGTTGAGGAAATCCTCGTCGAGCGGATAGCTTTCGCCGTAAAGGCGTTGCTTTTCCGCCATATCGGACTCGAAGCGTCGGCGCTGCTCGACGGGATCGGTCAGTTCGCCGAAGGCATTGGCCAGTTCGACGCCGCAGGCATAGAGCTCGAACCGTTCCGCAAAAGACGGATCATCCGGGCAGCGGCGGGCGAGCGCAGCCTCGGAAACCGGGTAACGGTCGAGGATCGTCGCCCGGCCATTGCCGAGATGGGGTTCGATGATCTCGCTGAGAATGCGGGAAAAGATATCGGACCAGGTATCATCCTGCGCGACGCGGACGCCGTTTCTGGCCGCCGCCTCGGTGAACGACTTCAGCGAGCCGTTATAGCGGTAGTTCTCGATCTCTTCATCGTAGTCGCCGAGTCTATGTTCAAGGATCTCCTGTTTGAGATCGATCCCCGCATATCGCTCGAACGCCTCGCTCATGCTCAGACGTTCCGGTGCGATCCGCGGATCGCAGGTCCGGCCACGGTACTGGAACACATCCTGCCCGCCGGTCTCGGCCGCGAGGCACAGGAGATCGGCGCAGTCCGCCATCAGCGCCGTGTAATCCTCGCCGCTGCGATACCATTCGAGCATGATGAATTCCGGCGCATGGAGCCGCGAGGCCTCGCGTGCCCGGAAAACCGGCGCGAACTGGTAGATCCGCCGCTCGCCGGCCGCGAGCAGCTTCTTCATCGCGAATTCCGGCGAGGTGTGCAGGTAGCCCTGTTGCATCACGTCGCCCGGCGCCAGCCAATGCGCCTCGAACGCATGGAGATGCGTCTCGTTGCCGGGCGAGACCTGCACGATCCCGGTTTCGACCTCGAGGAAATCCCGCGCATCGAAATGCGCCCGGATCGCCGATTTCAGCCGCGCGCGCTTGACGAGGCGATCGCGCCGCGCAGCATGCCGGTCGGGGCGCCAGAACGGGTGAACGGGTGAAGTCATGGGGGAGGAACGAACCTTCGCCGGATTTTCATGAGGCCGGTGGCTTGGCCTTTCGATGCGAATTGGCTATGCAGCGCCACGAAATTCATTTGGAACAGGTCCGGCCCGGCGTCAAACGCGCGCTGCGCTTCCTGTGCCTTTCCCCTTAAGGCGCGCGGTTCGCGCGTCAAGAAACCGAGGACAAACGTGGTCAAGGTCATCGCCTCTTCCATCCGCAAGGGCAACATCATCGAGCTCGAGCACGGGCTCTATTCGGTCATCTCCGCCGAGAGCTTCTTCCCCGGCAAGGGCACGCCGACGACGCAGATCGACTGCCGCCGCCTCTCGGACGGCGTGAAGACGCAGGTCCGCTACCGCACGACCGAGCAGGTCGAGAAGGCCTTCGTCGAGGACAAGGACTACACCTATCTCTATGGCGACGATGATGGCTTCACCTTCATGGACCAGGAGAATTTCGAGCAGGTCATCGTCCCGAAGGATGTGATCGGCGATCTCGCCGCCTATCTCCAGGAGAGCATGGTCGTCCGCCTCGGCCTCTATAACGGCGTCGCGGTCACCGTCATCCTGCCGCAGCGCGTCGTGCTCGAGATCGTCGAGACCGAACCGGTGACCAAGGGCCAGACGGCCTCGTCCTCCTACAAGCCGGCCATCCTCTCGAACGGCGTCCGCACCGCCATCCCGCCGCATGTCACCGCCGGCACGCGCGTGGTCATCAACACGGAAGACGGCTCCTACGTCGAACGCGCCAAGGATTGAGGGCTTCCGCCCGCGCCTTCGCGCGGCCGAACCCTCACCCGGCCTCGGGCCGGCGCCCCCGGCCACCTTCTCCCCGGCGGGGAGAGGGGCGGAGCACCTCCGTTCCTGCCCGATCCCCGCTGATGCAAGGCCGCTCCGGCCCGATTCCCGCCTCTCCCCCGCGGGGAAAGGCCGATGGCGCGAAGCGACAGCGGGTGAGGGGGATCCCACCGCCTCAACCTCCCGTTAGCCAACGCCGAAATCTCTCCGGTTCCGTTCAACCCGCCTTAGGACCTTCTCCCTAACGTCCGCTCCGGGTTAGCGGAACAGGGGAAGACCATGGCGGACGAAGCGATGATCACGGGTAACGGCGCAGCGGCAGGGCCGGTTTCCGGGCCGGCGCGTGCAGCGATGACGCTGGCGGTCTTCACCCTCGCGATCTTCACCTCGGCCTTCCTGCTTTTCGCCATCCAGCCGATGTTCACCAAGATGGTGCTGCCCTTGCTCGGCGGCTCGCCCTCGGTCTGGTCGGTGGCCATGGTCTTCTTCCAGGCGCTGCTGCTGGCGGGCTATCTCTATGCCCATCTGCTCACCACGCGCCTCTCGCCGCGCGTCGCGGCCTTCGTGCATCTCGGCCTGATGGCGATCACGCTTGTCGCCCTGCCGATCGCCATTTCCGACCGCCTCGGCGCGCCGCCCAGCGAGGGCCAGGCTTTCTGGCTGATCGGCCTGTTCCTCGCTTCGGTGGGCCTGCCCTTCTTCGCCATTGCCGGCAACGGCCCGCTGCTGCAGGCCTGGTTCGCCCGGACCGGCCATCCGCATGCCAATGACCCGTATTTCCTCTACGGGGCCTCCAATCTCGGCTCCTTCGCCGCGTTGCTGCTCTATCCGGTCGCCATCGAGCCGATGCTCAACCTCCGCGCACAGACGCTCGGCTGGTCGGTCGGCTTCGTGCTGCTGGCCGGCCTGATCGGGCTTGCCGCGCTGCGGCTCGGCAGCGTGACGCCCTATACCCGCGCCGAGACCGAGGCCGCCGATGCCTCGCGCCCCGGCCTGCGGACCATTCTCGGCTGGATCACCCTGTCCTTCATCCCCTCGGGCCTGCTTGTCGCGGTCACGGCGCATCTGTCGACCGATGTCGCCGCCGCGCCCTTCATGTGGGTGATTCCGCTGGCCCTGTTCCTGCTGACCTTCGTGCTGATCTTCCGCGACAAGCCGCTGGTCCCGCTGGCCGGGGTGGAGCGCATCCTGCCGATTCTCGCGGCTGGCCTCGTCCTCTTCTCCTATTTCGGCGCGCATGCCTTCTTCCTGGTCTTTGCGGTCCATGTCGCCTTCTTCTTCGCGGCAACCCTGGTCTGCCATGCCCGGCTCTATGCCGCCCGGCCGGCGGCCCGCCACCTCACCACCTTCTATCTCTGGATGAGCTTCGGCGGCGTGCTGGGCGGCCTGTTCTGCGGGCTGCTCGCCCCGGTCATCTTCGACCGGATCGTCGAATATCCGCTGCTCGTCATCGCGGCCGTGCTGGCCTTGCCGGCCCTCGGGCAGATCGGGCGCGCGGCCCTGCTGCGGCAGGTCACGCCGGTCCTCGTGCTGGGCTCGGTCTATCTCGCGGTGCTCTTCTTCATGGCCAGCCAATGGGGCCCCGAGATCGGCGGGGTCATGCCGGCCATTCTCGTCGGTGCGTGTTTCCTCAGCCTGATCGCCTATCGCCGGCCGGCCATCGTCGCGGCCATGCTGCCCATCCTCTTCATCGGGCTGAACGTGATCCAGCAGGTCGTCAACGAACGCGAGCACGAGCGTTCCTTCTTCGGCGTCCACAAGCTGGAAATGCGTGAAAACGGCCAGCTCCGCATCCTCTCGCATGGCACGACCGTCCATGGCGCGATGCGCATCCGCAATGCCGACGGCACGCCCCATACCGGCCGGCCGCAGCCGCTCACCTATTACCATCCCGACGCGCCGATCGCCGAAGGGCTCCGCGCCGTTCCGGCCCGGCCGGAAGGCCGCCGCATCGGCGTGGTCGGCCTCGGTGCCGGTGCCCATGCCTGCAACGGCGTGGAATCGGATCGCTGGACCTTCTTCGAGATCGACGCCGCCGTCGTGCGCATCGCGAAGGATCCGCGCGAATTCCGCTTCCTCTCGGAATGCACGCCGGCTGCCCGCACCGTCCTCGGCGATGCCCGGCTGACGCTGGCGAACGAGCCGAAGGCGGCCTTTGACAGCCTGCTGATCGATGCCTTCTCCTCGGATTCCATCCCCACCCATCTGCTGACGCGCGAGGCGCTTGCCCTCTATCTCGACCGGCTGGCCGAGGATGGCGTGCTCACGATCCATATCTCGAACCGCCATCTCGAGCTGGAAAGCGTCGTGGCCGCGCTGGCACGCGATGCCGGTGCCGTCGCGCTGTACAAGGCCGATCCCGGCGAGGGCCGGCCGACCCTGGAAGCCCGCATTCCCTCGCAGGTCGTGGTCATGGCGAAATCCGCCGCCCCGCTGAAACCCTTCGACGCGCTCGAAGGTTGGCGGCCGATCCAGGATCGCGGCGTCGCCGTCTGGACCGATGATTTCTCCAATATTGTCGGCGCGCTGATGCGGCATTATCTCCGGCAGTGAAATTCCCCGGGCCGGAAAGGCCCGGATCCGTTGCCCCGCCACGGCCTGCCGGCTATCGTGCCGGCACGCATCGGAGGGGGCAGGGGATGGATCGGACGACAAGAGAGGCCCTGCGCCTGACACTTCTGGCGGGCGCCCTTGGCCTCGCCGCGGGAACGGCCCTCGCGCAGGCGCCGGCAGCGCCGGCAAAGGTCGATCTGAAGCTGTTCGACCGCGCCGAGATCGACCGCTCGAAGGGCTGCACCTTCGTGCTCTGGCAGGACGATCGGGATCCTGACAAGGATCGCTACGCCTATCTCTTCATCGAGACGCTCGGCCGCAACCATGTCCGGGAAAATGCCCGCATCAAGGTCGGCGATACGGTGCTCTCCTTCCGGCGCATCGCCGTCGGCGGGGCGAAGGAATTCGGCTACAAGACCTTCCCCTCCGCCCTCTACAGGATGGACAAGGAAGAGAGCTTCCTGATCATGGACCTCAAGCTGGAGGATTCCCCCGGCGAGGTGGTCGATGTGGTCGGCGGCACGATGACCGTGATCCGCCCGAAACTCCCGCCCTTCATCGCCGAGGTGAAAGGCAATGCCGGCTGCAACACCCCGGCCGCGCCCGCCCCGGCGCCGAAGGCCCAGGCGCCCGCCCCCGTCGCCGCTGCGCCGGCGCCGGCCAACCGGGCACCGGCCATCACACCGCCGGCCATGTTCGAGAAATATCCGGTCAGGCAGGCCAGCGTCCCGGCGCGGCTGCGCAACGAGGCGATCAAGTCGATCGGCTGCAACGACAAGCTCACGCGGTTGCCCATCACCGGTTATTCGCTGAGCGAGGAAGCCGCCCTCTGGGAGATAACCTGCAACGAATATGCAGGGGACGTGCCCTCGAAGATCTTCGCCTTGGTCTATACGCCCGATCCGGGCAAGCAATTCACGATCCTGAAGCCGCCGATCCCCAAGGGCAAGCAGCGTCAGGGCAACATTGCCGAATTGCTGGACGTCAAATGGGACATGCGTAATCGGATCGTCACCGCCAGCTATACCGAAGGTGACGGCGCCTGCGGCATGTATGAGCGGCACCAGTTGGAGGATGGGAATTTCGTGCTGCTGGAATATCGCGAGAAGGTCGATTGTGGCGGCAAGCCGATGAAGGCGTCAGAGTTTCCGCTCGTCTACCGCCGCTGATCAGCCCATCGCCTGCCGCACCACCTGGGCATGCGGGATCGGCGCCACGGCGCCGTAGCCCTCGGTCGAAAGGGCCGCAGCCACGCCGGCATAGCGGGCTGCGGTTTCGGGGGAATCGCCCGCCACCAGCCGGGCGACGAAGGCGCCGCCGAAACAATCGCCCGCGCCGGTCGCGTCGATCGGCGTGCAGCGATGCGGCGGCACCCGTTGCCGGCCCTGCGCATCCGCGACCAAGGCGCCCTCGGCGCCGAGCTTGAGCGCGACAAGCTTCGCCCCGCGGGCGAGGCACCAATCGGCCAGCACATCCGGGTCTGTCAGGCCGGTAATCGCCACGATATCGTCATAGCTCGGCAGGACGAGATCGCTGAGCCCGATCACGTCGGTCATGATCGCGCGGGCCCGGTCCTTCGACCAGAGCTTGAGGCGGAGATTGGTGTCGAAGGACACGAGGCAGCCCGCGGCCCGGGCGGCATGGATGGCGGTGTAGGCGGCATCGCAGGCACTGTTCGAAATGGCCAGCGAGATGCCGGAGAGATGCAGCGCCTTCGCGCGGGCAATCGCCTCGACCGGCACATCGCCGGGGCCATAGAGCGAGGCGGCGGAGCCGGCCCGTGCGAAGGAGAATTCATGGCCGTTCGGGCCATGCGTGACGAAATACATGCCCGTCGGCGCGGAAGGATGCTCGCGGACGAGGCTGTGATCGACGCCCTCTTCGTCCCAGAGCGCGCGCAGCATCCCGGCATTGGCGTCACGCCCGAGCGCGCTGACATAGCCCACCGAGGCGCCCTGCCGGGCGGCGGCAATGGCGAAATTCGAGGTATCGCCGCCGAAGCCCTGCAGGAAATTGCGGCCATCGCCGCCCTTCACCTGGTTGAATTCGATCATCGGCTCGCCCATGGCGAGGATCGTCGGGAAGGCAGGCGCGGGCATGGCAGGGCAACCGGGGCGGGGGAATGGGGGCAGGAAAACCGTGAACAGCCGCCAGACCGGGTGGAAAGACGACGCCAAGGCTTTTATGCGTTATGCCCACGCGATGAAAGGGCCCGGCGGCAAGAATGTCCGGGCCGGAAGCGCCTGTCCGGGAGGGAAACACCATGAGGGCCACGCCATGACCGATCCGGTCCTTGTTGACGTCACGCGTGGCGGCATCCCTGAATCGGTGCATCGCGGCGCGCTCGCCGTGCTGGATGCGGAGGGCGCCGTGGTGATGGCCCTGGGCGATATCGACCGGCCCGTCTTCCCGCGCTCGGCCGTGAAGGGCCTTCAGGCCCTGCCGCTGATCGAGACCGGCGCCGCCGACCGCTTCGGCCTCAGCGATGCCGAACTGGCTTTGGCCTGCGCCTCGCATTCCGGCGAGCCGGGCCATGCCGAGACCTCGGCTTCCGCCATCGCCAAGGCCGGGCTCGAGGTCACCTGCCTCGAATGCGGCGCGCATTGGCCGATGGGCGAGAAGGCCGCCCGGGCACTGGCGGTTTCCGGCGGGCAGCCTTCGGCCCTGCACAACAATTGCTCCGGCAAGCATGCCGGCTTCCTCTGCGTCGCCGTGGCCGAGGGCAAGGACCCGAAGGGCTATATCCAGCCCGATCACCCGGTCATGCAGGCGGTGAGCGGCGCTTTGGGCAGCATGACCGGCTACAACCTGCGCAACACGGCGCGCGGCGTCGATGGCTGCTCGATCCCCACCTATGCCATTCCCTTGCGCAACCTCGCCCGCGGCTTCGCGCGGTTCGGCACCGGCCATGGCCTCGGCCCCGAACGGGCCCGCGCGGCGGCGCGGCTGCGCGCGGCCGTGGCGAAGGAGCCCTTCATGGTCGCCGGCACCGACCGGTTCGACACCGTTGTGATGACCGCGCTCGGCGCCCGCGTCTTCATGAAGACCGGGGCGGAAGGCGTCTATTGCGCCGCGATCCCCGAACTCGGCTATGGCATTGCCCTCAAGATCGATGACGGCGCCGGCCGCGCGGCCGAGACCGTCATGGCCGCCCTGCTGCGCCGCTTCCTGCCGCTCTCGGAGGCCGAGGCGCGCATCATCCTGCCGCGGACCGACCATGTGATGAAGAACTGGAACGGCATCGAGGTCGGCCGGATGCGCCCGGTGCCGGTGCTGGTCGCCTGAAACGCCACCTAGCCGCGCCGCGCCCGCCAGATCTCGGCCTGGACCAGGGCGGTGACCGCGCGGATCATCGCCGGCAGGCCCGGCCGTGGCTCGCGCCGCCGCCGGCCTGCCCGGCCGGGCAGGGGAATATGCACGAAGACCACGCGGGTCCCGCGCGGCATGGCGTCGAGCATCCACCAATAGCCGGCATTGCAGACATAGCGCCCGGCATCGAAGGAGCGCCGCGCCGGCACGCCGGCCATGCGGAGATCCCGCACCAGGGCCGCGCCGGCATGACGGCCGGGCCGGATTGTTTCCGCGCCCGGCTCCAGCACGCGCCGCTTCACCTTCCGCCCCGCCGCATCCCGCGCCGTCGCGGAAACCCGGTTGCGCGCCACCATCTCGACCCGGAGCTGCCGAGACCGTGCCGCCACGCCG
Organism: Hyphomicrobiales bacterium; assembly: GCA_027484605.1. GTDB lineage: Bacteria > Pseudomonadota > Alphaproteobacteria > Rhizobiales > Beijerinckiaceae > Rhabdaerophilum. Next base: position 14,858 of record JAIXSR010000064.1, read on the forward strand.
AGCATCACCACGAAAGCCGGCGGATCCTCCGCCAGCGCGCCGATCCGCACCTCGACATGGCGGTAATCGGTGGGAAAGGCGAGGCCCTCGACCCGCCATCCCAGCCGCGCCCATCGCCCGGACCGGGCAATGGCCACGGCAATCACCCCGCTCGGATTGTGCTTCACGCCCGGGAACGGCCCGAACCCGGTGACCAGCGCGCGCATGGGCTTCTCCTTGTTCACGGGTCTCTCCTTGTTTTGGCCGGATTTTGACGGCACCAGCGTGAACCGGGGCAGGGCAGGGGATCCCGTTTACGAATCCTCAACCCTTGTGCTCCTAGTTCTTCATCGGGCCTGCCTTGGGCGTCCCGCTGAAAAACGCAGCAAAAACATAAGGGTAGCGTCCAGCCTGGCCTTTTCCGGCCAAGTCTGCACGAGGCCCGCGCCGAGCACAACCCGCGGGAACAGCCTCCCTCCCGCGTGAACAGGACAAGGATTGACGATGGGCGCGCCCGCCATCCGCCATGGCCTCCCGCTTTCCGGCCACCCGCTTTCCGGCCCCTCGCGCCGGCGCGTCGTGCTGGCCGGCTTGCTGGGCCTGCCGCTGGCCGGCTGTTTCGGGCGCGGCACGCCGATGGAAGCGCGTGCCGGTGCGGAAACCCTCTCGGCCGATCCGGTTCTCCATGTCGTCACGACCCGCCGGCTGGTGAAGGGCGGCGAGAAATCGCCCTTCTTCGACGCCACCCGCGCCGGCCTTTCCTATGCCCGGGCTGGCCTTGCCGCGCCGGATGGCTCGGTCATCGGCCAGATCAACGCGCTGGTCAGCAGCGAATTCGCCGTGCGGCGCGTCGAACCGCAGGCCGGCCCGCCGGCCGCCACCTTCGCCGAAGCCCTGCGCGGACGCGACACCCTGCTTTTCGTCCATGGCTACAACCAGACCTTCGAGGCGGCCGGCCGCGATATCGCCCAGCTTTCGCAGGGGATCGGCTTCCGCGGCAACACGGCGCTCTTCGCATGGCCCTCGCGCGGTGGCCTGCTCGATTACGGCTATGACCGGGAATCGGCCCTGCTCGCCCGCGACCCGATGGCCGAGATCCTCGCTGCGCTCCTGCAGGACGATTTCGGCGCCCGCCTCCATCTCGTTGCGCATTCCATGGGCACGCTCGTCACGCTCGAAGCGCTGCGGATCTACCGCGACCGGTTCGGCGACAAGGGCCTCGACCGGGTCGGCGCCATCGTGCTTGCCGCGCCGGATGTCGATGTCGATGTCTTCAAGGCTGCCCTGCTGCGGCTCGGCCCCTGGCGCGAGCGGATGACCATCATCACCGCCACCAATGACCGGGCGCTTGACCTGTCGCGCCGGCTTGCCGGCAATGACCGCGTCGGCGCGCTGCCGCGGGAGGCGCTGGCCGATACCGGCGTCCGGGTGATCGATGCCACCGATTTCGCCTCGGGCCTGATCCGCCACGATGTCTTCGTGGCCAATGCCGATGTCCGCGCCGCCATCCGCCGGGCCATCGA
>JAIXSR010000097.1 GCA_027484605.1 Hyphomicrobiales bacterium
AGGATGGTCGGCGAGGGCGTCGGGCTCATGGCGGGAGCAGGTTCGATGCGGCGAGGCGAGGGGCGGTTCATGTGACATGCCCCGATCATGACGGGCAGCGCTGCGCCCGGCAGCCTGGCAGCTTTGCCGGCCAACCCGGCACCGATGCGGGGCTGGCAATGTCGCGCTGCCATCGCCGGCGGGCTCACAGGTCGATCAGTTCGCCGGCAAATGCGGCGCGCTCCTGGATGAAGGCAAATCGCGCCTCGGGCTTGTTGCCCATCAGCCTTTCGACGGAATCCTCGGTGCCGGCGCGGTCGTCCGGCAGGATCTCCACCCGCAGCAGCAGCCGGCGGGACGGATCCATCGTGGTTTCCTTGAGCTGGGCCGGCATCATCTCGCCGAGGCCCTTGAAGCGCCCGATCTCCGGCTTCTTCCCCTTGAAACTGGTGGCGAGCAGGCGCTCCTTCTCGGCATCGTCCCGGGCATAGACGGTCTTGCCGCCATGGGTGAGCCTGTAGAGCGGCGGCACGGCGAGGAAGAGATGGCCGTTCTCGATCAGCTTCGGCATCTGGCGGTAGAAGAAGGTGATGAGCAGCGAGGCGATATGCGCGCCGTCGACATCGGCATCGGTCATGATGATGACCTTGCCGTAGCGCAGGTCATCCTGCCGGTACTGGCTGCCCGTGCCGCAGCCCAGAGCCAGCACGAGATCGGCGATCTGCTGGTTCTGGGCCAGCTTGTCGCGGCCGGCATTGGCCACGTTGAGGATCTTGCCGCGCAGCGGCAGGATGGCCTGGGTGGCGCGGTCGCGCCCCTGCTTGGCGGAACCGCCCGCCGAATCCCCCTCGACGATGAAAAGCTCGGTATCGGCCTGGTTCGAGGAGGAACAATCCGCCAGCTTGCCCGGCAGGCGCAGCTTGCGGACCGCCGTCTTGCGCTGGACATCCTTCTCCGCGCGGCGGCGGAGGCGGTCTTCCGCCCGCTCGACCACGAAATCGAGCAGCTTGAGGGCCTTGCCCGGATTGCCGGCGAGCCAATGGTCGAAGGCATCGCGCAGGGCCGCGTCGACAATGCGGCTGGCCTCGGTGGTGGCGAGCTTGTCCTTGGTCTGGCCGACGAATTCCGGCTCGCGGATGAAGACCGAGAGCATGACGGCAGCGCCGGTCATGATGTCGTCGGTCGTCAGGACCGCCGCGCGCTTGGACTGGCCGATGCGCTCGGCATGGTCCTTCAGGCCGCGGAGCAGGGCCACGCGCAGCCCGCTTTCATGCGTGCCGCCCTCGGGCGTGGGAATGGTGTTGCAATAGGACGAGACCTGCCCGTCATCATGCAGGTACCAGGCGATGGCCCATTCGCAGGCGCCGTGCCCCTGCTTGTCGAGCTTGCCGGAGAACATCTCGTCGATGACGAGCGGCTTCCCCTCGATCTCGCGGGCGAGATAATCGGCCAGGCCACCGGGAAAGCGCAGGATGGCCCGCTCCGGCGTGTCCCCGCCGGCCGGCAGCAAACCGGGTGCGCAGGTCCAGCGGATCTCGACGCCGCCGAAGAGATAGGCCTTGGACCGCGCCATGCGGAACAGGCGGGCCGGCGAGAAGGTCGAGCCGGCCTTGAAGATTTCCGGATCGGGCCGGAAGCGCACCCTGGTGCCCCGGCGATTGCGGATCGCGCCGAGATGTTCCAGCGGCCCCAGCGGCACGCCGCGGGAGAAGCGCATCCGGTAGAGCTGCTGCTCCTTGGCAACCTCGACCTCGACATGCTCCGAGAGCGCATTGACGACCGAAACGCCGACGCCATGCAGGCCACCGGAAGTTTCATAGACCTTGGAATCGAACTTGCCGCCGGCATGCAGCGTGCACATCACGATTTCCAGCGAGGATTTCGTCGGATCGGACCGGTGCGGATCGACCGGAATGCCGCGGCCATTATCCGTCACCGACAGGAAGCCCTCGGCATCGAGCTCGATATCGATGAAGGTGGCATGGCCGGCCACGGCCTCGTCCATCGAATTGTCGAGCACCTCGGCAAAGAGATGGTGCAGGGCCTTCTCGTCGGTCCCGCCGATATACATGCCCGGGCGGCGGCGGACCGGCTCCAGCCCTTCCAGCACCTCGATGGCCGAACCGTCATAGCTGCCCGGCGTGGCGGGAGGCGCGGCAACCGCAGGTTGGGCCACGGGCGACGGCGGCGCGGGGGGCGGGGCAGGCCGGGCCTCCGCAACGGCCGGCGGCTTGCCCTCGGTGCCCGCCAGAACCGGCTTCGGGGCCGGCTTGGGCGGGGACTGGGCCTCGCGCACGAGATCCTTCGCGGCCTTTTCGAGCTGTCCGAAGAGATCATGGGCGGGAGATGGCTTGGACGCCATGGGGGCATTGCCTCGCGAGCGGTGATTCGTCAGTTTTCACTATGCCATAGAGCGGGCCGGGAACAGCCCGGCATCGGGCTTCTCCCCAATCTCTCTGGCCTCTGCCTGCCAGCGGCCTGGTCGTCGCCCGGGCAAAGAAAAGCCGCCCCGGTTCCGGCCGGGGCGGCTCTGCTTTCCGGGTCGATCCGTCAGACGCCGATCTTGCCGCCGCCGCGCCGGGTGATGGCGAGAACGGAAGGCCGTGGCGGCATGCCGTCCTTGAAGTCCGGCCAACGGGTTGCCGGGTTCTCGAAAGTGCCCGAGCCGGGAGGAGCATCGTCCTCGGCCTCGCCGGGATGCTGGACCGCGACGAAGAGCGTCTCGTCATCCGGCGTGAAATACGGCCCGCAGAGTTCGGCACCGTTCGGGCAGCGGAAGAACAGCTTCGAGGTCCCGCGTGCGGCGCCTTCCGTCTCCATCGCCCAGACGCCGTCGGCCCGGCCGGTCGCGCCCGGGGAATTGCCGTCGGTCGAAACCCAGAGGCGGCCGGCATTGTCGACGGCGCAATTGTCCGGCATGCCGAACCAGCCATCTCTCGTCGTGTTGGGATGGAAGGTCGCGCCGACGGCCGCAATGGCGGGATCGCCACATCTCACCAGGATGTTCCAGGTGAATTTCAGCGCGGCATGATCGCCGTTCTCGGGGATCATCTCGATGATATGGCCGAACTTGTTGTCCGCGCGCGGATTGGCCGCATCGACCTGATCGGCCTTGCGGCGGCTGTTATTCGTCAGCATCAGATAGACCTTGTTGGTCTTCGGATTGACGTCGATATCCTCCGGGCGGTCCATCTTGGTGGCCCCGACGGCATCGCCGGCGAGGCGGGCATGGACCAGCACGGTCGCCTGGTCGGGGAAGCCGTTCTCCGCCGTCAGCTTGCCTTGCCCCTGGACGAGCGGCAGCCATTCGCCGGTTCCGTCGCCATTGTACCGGGCAACATAGAGCGTTCCCTTGTCCAGCAGGTCGGCATTGGCGGCCCGGTTGGCGGTGTCGACCCGGCCATCCGTCACGAACTTGTAGACATAGTCGAAGCGCTCGTCATCGCCCTGATAGGCGACGAAGCGGCCATCCCGGTTGACGATGTTGCCGGCGCCCTCGTGCTTGAACCGGCCCATGGCGGTGCGCTTCTTCGGCACCGAATTCGGATCGAACGGATCGATCTCGACCACCCAGCCGAAGCGGTTCACCTCGTTCGGCTCCTTCGCATAGTCGAAGCGGTCGACATACTGGCCCCAATTGTACCATTCGCCCGGTGCGCCATAGCGCTTCAACGCCTTGCCCTGCGGGCCTTCCTCGCCGGCCTTCTTCGACCAGAAATAGCCGTTGAAATTCTCCTCGCAGGTCAGCCAGGTGCCCCAGGGCGTCATCGCGCCGGCGCAATTGTTGAGCATGCCCAGCACCTTCGTGCCCGTGGGATCGGCATTCGTGCGCATCAGCGTATGGCCGGCGGCCGGTCCGGTGATTTCCATCGGGGTTTCCGCCGTGATGCGGCGGGCATAGCGGGAATTCGGCACGATGCCCCATTTCCCGTTCTCGCGCTTCACCTCGATCACCGAGCCGCCATGGGCCATCATCTCGATGGCGGCGAGTTCCTTCGTCATCCCGGCGAACCGGGCCTTCTGGTCCTGCCGGCCCAGCTTCGGGAACATCAGTTCCTCGTTCGTGTATTCGTGGTTGACCACCAGCAGGCCGTGGCCGGGCGCGCCATTGATCGAGGCGAAGCCGAGGAAATCATTGTTGTAGCCGAATTGCAGGGCCTGGGCGGTTGCGCTCTGGTTCGCCGGATCGAAGGCGGGCGCCCCGGGCAGGACGGCATCACCCCAGCGGATCAGGATATCGGCATCGTAGCCTTCGGCGACATAATGCTTCTCGTCCGAACCGGCGGCGACTTCCTTGAAGGCGAAGCTCGGTGTGGTGTTCCCGCCCTGGGCGCGGGCCTCTTGGGCGACCATCAGGGCGACAGGCGAGACCGTGGCGGCAATCGCTGCGCAGCCCAGCAGGCCCTTCATGAGGTCACGGCGATCGTACCGGGCGGCAATCACATCCCCGAGGGTCGGATTGAGGCTGGAATTCGAGCCCTGGTCCTCGGACTCCTCGAACTGGACGGAGAGGGGCGGGCGGCTGGATTCGGTCATCGTTTCCTCCTGAGGGGTACACCTCGTTCGGTGCCAGTTTCGGATGCTTGCGTGAAGCCTGAATGACAAGCGGAACGCGGCATTAAGTACATGTTCACCATGCCGGTGCCACAACCGAGACATGAATCGCGTCGGAGTTCGTGAGATGGCCCACCCGCACCTGAAGACTCTCGAAAATCATGCTGCAGCGGCGGGCTCTGCCTTCGGCTTCGCCGAAAGCGATTTCGACATCCGCTATGTTCCGCAGGCGCGGCCCGGGCGAATTGCCCTGATGGTTCTCGCCGTGACGGGCGCGGGGGCCGTCATGGCCCATCATTTCGGCTGGACGACCCTGATGGCCCGCCTCGGCAGCTGGGGCCAGGCCGCCTGAACCGGGCCTCAGCCAAGGTCCAGCTTCATCCCTTCATGGCTCGACCGGAACCCCAGCCGCTCATAGAAGCGCAAGGCATCCGCGCGTGCCTTGTCCGTGGTCAGCTGGACCATCGTGCAGCCACGCCGGCGGCAAAGATCGACCGCGTGGCGGATCAGTGCCTCGCCCAGCCCGTGCCCTCTCGAGCCTGACGAGATCCGGACCGATTCGATCTGCCCCCGCCAGGCCCCGAGGCGACTCAGTCCTGGAATGAAGGTGAGCTGGAGGTAGCCAGCCAGCGTGCCGTCGACCGTCATCACGAGCGGGAGCTGGTTCGGGTCGGCCGCCATCGCCGCGAAGGCCTCGTCGTAGCGCGGATCGAGCGGCAGGCCCGGCCGCTCCCTGGACTGGCCAAGAGGGTCATCCGCCAGCAGGGCAATGATGGCCGGGAGATCGTCGGCCAGGGCTGGCCGGAACCGGGGTGTCGTCATGATGTCCTCCACGCCCATCCTGTTCAAGAGCCGGAGAAAAGAAAAGAGGCGCCCGGAGGCGCCTCTCTTATCCTGGTTGAAGAAATCTCGATTAGTAGCTGTAGTACATCGAGAATTCGACCGGATGCGGCGTCATTTCGAACTTCATGACATCCTGCATCTTCAGCTCGATATAGCTGTCGATGAAGTCGTCGGTGAAGACGCCGCCGGCCTTCAGGAAGCCGCGATCCTTGTCGAGCGAGGCGAGGGCTTCACGCAGGCTGCCGCACACGGTCGGGATCTTCTTGAGCTCCTTCGGCGGTGGATCGTAGACGTCCTTGTCCAACGCGGCGCCCGGATCGATCTTG
>JAIXSR010000080.1 GCA_027484605.1 Hyphomicrobiales bacterium
ATCTCGCTCCAGCAGCGGGCGCTGGTCATCCTGCTGTTCATCGCCTTCGTGGCGGTGGGCGCCTATGGCTTCCTGAAGCTCAATATCGAGGCCTATCCGGACCCGGTTCCGCCCCAGGTTGTCATCATCACGCAAAACCCCGGGCAATCGGCCGAGGAGATCGAGCGCTACGTCTCCATCCCGGTCGAACTTGCCATGGCGGGGCTGCCCAACCTGAACTCCATCCGCTCCACCAGCCTCTTCGGCCTGTCCGACGTGCGGGTGCAGTTCACCTTCGCCTACAACTACGAACAGGCCTTGCAGCAGGTGCTCAACCGCCTGGCCGTGCTGCGCGACCTGCCGGATGGCGCCAACCCCACCATCAGCCCGCTTTCGCCGATCGGCGAGATCATGCGCTACCGCGTGGTGGGCCCGCCCGGCTTCTCGCCCGATGATTTGAAGGTGCTGCAGGAATGGGTGCTGGAGCGCCGCTTCAAGCGCGTGCCCGGCGTGGTGGATGTGACGAGCTTCGGCGGCCGCAGCAAATCCTATTCCGTCACCATCGACCTGCCGCGCCTCAACGCCTTCGGCCTGCAATTGCCGGCCGTGATCGAGGCGGTGCGCAGCGGCAATGCGACGGTGGGGGCCGGTGTCATCCAGATCGGCCCACAGGCCGCCGTGGTGCAGGGCATCGGCCTGATCCGGAGCCTGGACGACATCCGCAACATCGTCCTCACCGCCTCGCCCGATGGTTCGCCCGTGCTGCTCTCGGATGTGGCCACCATCGAGATCGGCGCGTTGCCGCGCATGGGCATCGCGGGGCATGAGCGGGATGAGGATGTGGTGCTGGCCACCGTGCTGATGCGGCGCGGCGAGCAGACGCTGCCCACCATCCATGGCGTCCAGGCCGAGGTCGCGCGCATCAATGCCGGCGGCATCCTGCCGCCGGGCGTGCGCGTCGTGCCCATCTATGACCGCGAGGATTTGGTAAAGCTCGCCACCCACATGGTGGTGCACAACATCATCGTGGGCGTGGTGCTCATCCTCGTCATCCAGTGGCTCTTCCTGGGGGATCTGCGCGGCGCCATCGTCGTCGCCGCCACCATTCCCTTCGCCTTCTTCTTCGCCGTGCTGGTGATCCTGGCCCGCGGCGAGAGCGCCAACCTGCTCAGCATCGGTGCCCTCGATTTCGGGCTGCTGGTGGATGCCACCATCATCATGGTGGAGAATATCTACCGGCACCTCGCCATGGCGCGGCGCAACCCGCATCTCTATGCGGGCGGCCAGGCCTCGGGCGGGCTTTCGGGCATCTCGCTCATCATCCTTCGCGCGGGCAGCGAGGTGGGCAAGCCCATCCTCTTCGCGCTGCTCATCGTCATCGTCGCCTTCATTCCGCTGTTTACCATGGGCGGCATCGAGGGGCGCATCTTCGGCCCCATGGCCAAGACCTATGCCTATGCCATCGCGGGCTCGCTGATCGCGGCCTTCACCATCGTCCCCGCCCTCTCCGCCGTGCTGCTGAGCGAGAACAGCCAGGAGCGCGACACGCCGCTGGTCCGCGCGCTGCGCTGGTCCTATGCGAAGCTCTACCACGCGGCGATGGCGGCCCGCGCCTTCACCCTGACCCTCGCGGCGATGCTGGTCGCGGTCTCGATCTTCGTGCTCTCCATGCTCGGCGCCGAATTCCTGCCGACGCTGGAGGAGGGCAATCTCTGGGTGCGCGCCACCATGCCGGGCACCATCTCGCTGGAGGAAGGGCATGGCACCGTGCAGGGGATCCGTGCCACGCTGATGGAATTCCCCGAGGCTCTGACCGTCACCTCCCAGCAGGGCCGCCCGGATGACGGCACCGACCCGGCCGGCTTCTTCAACGCCGAGTTCTTCATCCCCATGCGCCCGCCCGAGCAATGGACCACCGCGCGCAACCGCGATGGCTTGGTGGCCGCCATCAATGCCCGCCTTTCCGAGCGCTTCCTCGGCGTGCAGTTCAGCTTCGCGCAGGCGATCAGCGACAACGTGCAGGAGGCGGCCTCAGGCGTGAAGGGCGCCAACGCCATCAAGGTCTTCGGTTCCGAGCTGGACGTGCTGACGGCCCGCGCCGAGCAGATCCGCGGTCTGCTGACCCAGATGCGCGGCCTGACCGACATTGCCGTCTTCCCCACGCTCGGCCAGCCCACCGTCTCGGTCAATATCGACCGCGCGCGCGCCGCCCGCTTCGGCCTTCGCGTCGAGGAGATCAACGACGTGATCCAGGCGGCGATCGGCGGGCGGGAGGCGGGCCGCCTCTACGAGCCGGGTGGTGACCGCAACTTCCCGATCGTGGTGCGCCTCGCCGAGCCCTATCGCAACAGCCTGGACGCCATCGGTCGCATTCCGGTGGGTGGGCCACGCGGCGCCGTGCTCGCCGATGTGGCGACGATCCAGCTCGTCTCCGGCACGGCCTATGTCTACCGCGAGGATGGCAGCCGCTATGTGCCGATCCGCTTCTCGGTCCGTGGGCGTGACCCGGCAAGCGCGGTGCTGGAGGCGCAGGCGCTGGTGGAGCGCCAGGTGCAGCTCCCGGCCGGCTATCGCCTCGACTGGGTGGGCGAGTTCCGCAACCTGCAGGAGGCGGTGAAGCGCCTGCTGACGATCGTACCCGTCGCGCTCATCATCATCATGATCCTGCTCTACGTGCAGTTCGGCAACATTCGGGAGATGCTGCTGGTGATGGCCATGGTGCCGATGTCGCTGGTCGGTGGCATCCTGGCGCTGGGCGCGGCGGGGCTGAACTTCTCCGTGCCGGCTGCCATCGGCTTCCTGGCGCTGTTCGGCATCACCGTGATGGAGGGGATCATCCTGCTCGCGCATTTCAACCACCTGCGGCACGAGGGCATGCCGTGGCGCGCCGCCCTCGACCAGTCGGGCCAGGATCGCCTTCGCCCCGTCTTCATGACCTGCTTCGCGAGCTTCTTCGGGCTGCTTCCCATGGCGCTCGCCACCGGCATCGGCGCCGATGTGACCAAGCCGCTTGCCATCGTGGTGGTGGGCGGCATCGGCCTTGTGCCCATCTTCATCCTGGTGGTGTTCCCGGCGCTGATCGACCTGCTGGGCCGCCCCAAGGACCTGGCGCGGCAGGAGGCGGCACTGGCTGCGCGGCGCGAGCGCGCGGGGCTGCCGGCATGACGCGCCTGGCTTCGCCCCTCGCGCTGTTGCTGCTGGCCACGCCCGCGCTGGCGCAGACGCCGCCGGTGGCCTCTCCGGCCGCTTCCGCCCGGCCAGCCCGCGCTGCCGGCCCCGGAATGGTGGCGCTGCCGCTGCCCGCCGGGACGCGCGCGGTCTCGCTGGACGAGGCCGAGCGCATGCTGCTGGAGCGCAACCTCAACGTCATCGCGGCCCAGCGCGGCGTGGATGCGGTGCGCGCGCAGCGCCTCGTCGCCTCTGCCCTGCCGTCGCCCTCGGTCACCATCGGCAACAACTTCGCCGAGTTCAACAGCACGCAAAGCGGCAACCGGACCCAGGGGGCGCGCTTCATCAGCCCGGCCAACAACATCGCCCTCGGCCTCACTGTGCTCGTCGAGACGGGGGGCAAGCGCACGCTGCGCACGCGCCTTGCCGAGCAGAACATCGCGGTGGCCGAGGCGCAGGTTCTGGACGCGCTGCGCGGGCAGTTCTTCCAGCTGCGGCAGGCCTTCATCGCCGCACTGGCCGCGCGCGCGAACCTGGAAGTGGCGCTGGGCAACCGTACCAGCCTGGATCGCACCGAGGCGCTGCTGCGCCGGCAGTTGCAGGATGGCGCGCTGCCGGAGGGTGATCTGCTCCGCTTCCAGGCGAGCCGGCTGCCCTTCGAGGCCGATGTGACCAATGCCGCGCAGAACTATGCCGCGGCGGTCGCGCAGGTGGCCGTGCTCCTTGCGCTGGATGCTGCCGCCTTCACGGCCCCCGCCGCCCGCAGCGCGACGAGTGCCGCGCTGCCGCCCATGGCGCTCGATGTGCGCGGCCGCTTCGATGCCATGCCCACGCCCGGTGCCACGCGCGAGGAACTGGCCGAGGCGGTGCAGAACCGGGCCGATGTGGTGGCCGCCGCCCGCGCCGCCACGGCGGGTGCGGCCAATACCAGCCTCGCGGAATCGCAACGCTGGCGGGACGTGTCGCTGAATGGCGGGTGGAGCCGCTCGCGCCTCTCGCAGGATCTGCCGAGCTCCTCGCAGCCGTTGAACGCCACCAACCAGTTCACCTTCAGCCTCTCCGTGCCGCTCTTCACCAACCAGATCGTGACCGGGCAGATCGGCACCGCGGCCGGGCAGCAGGCGCAGCTGGAGGCGCTTGCGCGCGCGGCACTGCTGCAAGGCCGCGCCGATTTCGCCACCGCCTGGGCGGCCTATGAGCAGTCCCGGGCGCTGCTGCGCCTCTATACCGGCGGTGCGCTGAACCGGGCCGAACTCGCCTATCGCAGCGCGGAGCAGGCCTATCTGGCCGGTGGGCGCTCGCTGCTCGATGTGCTGGACGCGCTGCGCACGCTCAACGCCACGCGCGTCGGCGCGAACAACGCGCGTGCGGCCTATCTGACGGCACTTGCCCAACTGGAATTCGCAACGGGTGTGAGCGGGGTGGCGGCGCGGCTCTGAGCCGCGCGGGCCTTTTCGATCGAAGCCCGAGGTCGGTGGCGCGGAGCGGCGGCACGCCCTCCAGCGTCATCTCCCAGGCCCTGGCGGGGCTTGGCCCCTCCCGCAGCCATGCGGCAGCGGCGCTCACAGCCGCGGCCGGGGCGCCGATTACGGTCGGCCGTACCGGCGGAACCGGCACGATTTATCCCATGCAATCCACCGTGCGGCTGCGAATAAATCAAAAAGAAACATATCACGAATTGCCATGTATTTTTTGGTTGGAGGAGCTTTTTGTCTCTGATATCTCTTGTTGAGGTCGTAATGATCTCATTTTTTAAAGAAACATGCGCCTTTCTCAGATAGCACCGATAACCAAGGCAAGCTCCGTGCCGCGGCATCCTGGAAGGCAGCGGCGCCGACCAGCGATGCCAAGGCTACCAACACCGCCAAAGCCAGCGATGAACAGTCAGAGGATGACCTCGAGGCTGTGGCAGGTGGCAAGAACCTCAATCCCGCAGGCCCTGAAAGGCTAATCCATGCCCGAAGACACCCAGAACCAAGACAAGCTCCCTGCCGCTGAATCCCGGCAGGAAGCGGCGCCGACCAGTGATGCAAAGTCCAAGGCGACCAGCACCGCCACAGCCCGCGATGAGCTGTCCGAGGGTGAACTTCAGACGGTGGCCGGAGGGCTAGCGAAGAGAATCGTTTAGTCAGTTCTCCAAGGCCAATGATCGAACCGAGGGTGACCTTGAGGCCATCGCAAGGGGTACGTCGAACACCGAACGAAGACCCGACAGGCCCCGCGAAGGAAGACATCCAAACTGGGCTGCCAGGCCTGAGAAGCCACCCGGACAGGAATTGAGCCGCCTGGATCGGTTGTGATGCACTGGTCCTGCGGATGGTCCGCGGGGCCGGACGGATGGGGTGGAGGGCGGGGCAGCAAATTTGCCGCCGCGGGCTATCGGGGGCCAAACCTGCCCGCCGCCGCCCGCACCGGCCGCTATTCCTGCTCCTTGCCGTCGCCGGCCGATGCGCCCTGGCCGCCGAGCATGCGCGCCACCGCGATGAGGGCGCTGCGGTTCTTCTGCTCGCGAATGCCGCAGAAAATATTGATCAACTCGATGATGTCGTCACTTCCCCCGCCCGGCGCCAGGCTCATGGGCGAGGGGCCACGGCAGGCCGCCGCACCCATCAGCGTGTCGGGATGGACGCCGAGCGCCTCGGCGATCGAGATGAGGCGACTGGCTGACACGCGGGTGGTGCCCATTTCGTAACGGTGCAACTGCGCGCCGGTGACGCCGACCATGGCGGCCAGTTTCTTCTGCGTCATCATGCGGGCTCGCCGCAATTCGCGCATCTTGCTGCCGATCGAGACGTCGGACTTGGTGGGCGAGCGAATGCCAGCGGGAAGCTCGGGCTGATGCGCCCCCGCGGCCTGGCCTGTGGGGATAGCCTGGGTGGGTTCCATCCGGTTCCCACCGAGTATGATCCCGAGGTGGGAAGCATAGTTCCGCCCGGCTTCGTGACCGGAAGAATGCCTTTTGTCGGATTCGGTTGAGGACATCTTTATTTCCTTTTTTTGACATTTCAGATTGACTGGAAATTCGTGAGATAAAGAAGGACAAATATCTGAGAATGATGGAAATAAAATGAATGAAACTCAGAAAATACTCATGAATTGATTTCGATTTTAATCCGGAAGAAAAGGATGATCATTGCGGAATGAGACATGTTTTATAATAAAAGACTGCTGCCTGGATACTAAAACTAAAATCCAATAAATTGGATTGAGCTGGCACGTGGAGACAGAACCGGCCCACGAAACAGCCCCGGCAGGTTGCGCGGCTGGTGTGGTGAAATGACGCATCAGGAGCAATTTGGTTGCATCCATCGCGCGAGCTTGGGGGTGGGGCGTATCGGCCGATGGCTTCCGGCACCCCCACGCGCAACTACAAAGTCATGATATTTCAGCCTTCTCGACGGTCTCCTTGCAACGGCCGGCTGAGGGCGGCGTGGGATGGCCCCCGGTGGAAGATTTTCGCGCCCGGGACCGACATCTTGCGGAATGCGTTTTCCAGCATCAGGGGAATGGGCGCGCGCGACGGCCTCAACCGCACCGCACCCGGCGCGGTGCGCAGCGTGGCCAAGCGTCTCACCTGGCCGCGCAACGCGGCGCGGCCGCGGCTCCTTGCCGGGGGCTAGCCCCGCCGCCAGGCGAGCCAGGCGGCCAGCGGCAAGAGCCAGGCGATCCGGGCCTGATATCGGTCATACGGCCCGGAAAGCGCTCCCGTCGCCAGGGCATTGCCGGTGACGCCGACCAGGATGCAGAGCAGCAGCCAGAGGGCAGGGGCGTCGCGATCCGCATGCGCTCGCGCCCAGGCCAGAAGAATCAGAGGTGTCGCGAGCAGCAAGGCCAGGGGGTGCAGCCAGGCGATCCGCTCTCCGGCCGCGCGCAGCCCGCCCCGCTGTTGCAAGGCGGCATCGAACGCCGCCACCTCAAAGCCAGGAAAGGCCTGAACAAGCCGCGGACGGACCGTCACGTCGAGGTGTTCGGCCGTCAGCGTGTCGCCGATCCGGGTCATCGTCATCTGGCGCAGAAAATTCGTCACGCCGTCGCGCAGCACGGGCCAGGGCTCACGCTGCAGGGTTTCGGCGATGATCGCGCTGGCCTCGGGCGCCAGGCGCATGCCGCCCAGGAAGATCGCCGTCCCATCGGGGGCGCGATTCACCGGGCTCTCCGGGCGCCACAGAAAATCGTCGGAATTGGTCGGCAAGCGCCCGGCGAAGGCACAGAGATACCAGCCGGCCTCGGGGCAACGGGCGGCGATGGTGCGCGCGGCCGGCCCATCCGCGATGAGCCGTGCGAGGAGAAAAATGCTGCCATGCGGCGAGAGGGCGAAGCGCCCATGCCCCACCAGATTGGTCCCGAGAAGCAGCGCCATCGCGCCCAGCAGCGGCGCCGCGATCCGCAGGACGCCGCGCCAGCCGATCCGGAGCAGCGCGCCAAGCACCACCAGGGCGAAGATCGTGGGCAGGTTGGAGAGATGCGAGGCGGTGGCGATGCTGCCCAGCAGGATCAGCCAGAGCCTTTCGCCTCGGCCGAGCGAGGGCCACCCCCAGCCCAGCAGCGCGGCGCAGAGCACCGCGGCGGGCGTGAGGATATCCGGCATCAACAGTGCTGCGGACCAGGGCGCCGTCGTAAAGGCTGCAAGCCCGGCGCAGATCGCCAGATGATGCCAGGGCGCGGCCCGGCCCAGCACCCGCGCCAGCAGCCAGATCAGGTGCGAGACGATCACCCCCTGAGCGAGGATGCTCCCCCAGAGCGAGAAATGCTGGTGGAAAAGCCAGGCGAAGGGGCCGTAGATCCAGGGCTTGTCCCAGATCATCAGCGGCACGACGGTCTGCGCGAGGAAAGCGCCGCTATCACTGAACAGTAGCGGATAACCGTTGAGGATGGCCGGCCAGATCAGCAAGAGCCCGCCCGCTACGAGGGCGATGAGCTGTCTCACCACTTTTGCGCTGCCGCATCATCCTCCGCGCGCGCCTCGACCCAGCGGGCATGCCCCGCCCTGAATTCCTCGCGCTTCCAGAAGGGCGCCTTGGTCTTCAGCCAGTCCATCAGGAAGGCGCAGGCCTCCAGCGCCGCCTGCCGATGTGCGCTCGCCGTCAGCACCAGCACGATCGATGCGCCGGGTTCGAGCCGCCCCACGCGGTGGATGACGGTGCAGCCGGTGAGTGGCCAGCGCCCCTCGGCCTCGGCGGCGATCTTGTCGAGCGCGCGCTCGGTCATGCCGGGGTAATGCTCGAGCACCATGGCGGCCAGGCCGTCATCGGCGCGGCAGACACCGATGAAGCTGGCCAGCGCACCGATGTCGGTGCGGCCGTCCGTCAGACGTGCCGTCTCGGCGGCGAGGTCGAAGGGGGCCTCCTGGACGGCGATGCGCGCCATGCTCAGCCGCCCGTCACCGGCGGGAAGAAGGCCACCTCGTCGCGATCGGCCACCGGGTCGGCGAGATGCGCGAAATCCTGATTGATCGCGGCGCGGATGGCGGAAGGGTTGGCGAAGGCTGCCGCATGGCCCGGGCCGAGGGTCGCGAGGTGGCGCATCAGCCCGCCCACATCGGTGACGCCCGCGGGGAGCGACAATTCCTCACCGGCCCGGCCGATCTTCTCACGCACCCAGGCAAAATAGAGAATCTGCATGGCTCAGCGCGGGGTCGGTACCTGTTGGACATTGCCCCCGGGGCCGATCAGCGTGGTGGTGGCGCCATCGCGGATGGCGAGGCCCGAGCCTTGCGGCGAAACGGTGGATTGCACCCGCCCGGAGCCGCCCGTGCCGACCACATTGCCGCCCTGAGCGGTCGGGAAGACCTGGCCCGGGGCGGTGGCGCCATCGGTGCGGTTGGCGCGCGGCGGC
>JAIXSR010000121.1 GCA_027484605.1 Hyphomicrobiales bacterium
ACGCGGGCCTCTCCACGATCGAGCATTTCCAGCGCGGCCATCACGTCCTCGCGCGCCGCCCCTTGGGTGGTGGCGGAGAGCGTGTCGCGCTTCTCCCCACGGGCTTCGATTCGGGCTTGCAGGCTCATGGGGTGCGGGCTCCTCGGATATTGGCGGAGGCTTCGCAGCGTGGGCGCGGGGTGTCAATCAGGCGGGCCGCCAGGACGGGCTTCCTGGCCCTGGCGCCCCCTGATAAGCATCACGGCGCAATCACCGGGACCTCTCGATCATGCGGAATCCTCTCTGGCTCGCCTTGCTCCTGCCCTTCGCGCTCGGCGGCTTTACGCAGCCGGCGGGGGCGCAGCCGGCCAGGCCGGCGCCCGCCGGACCCGCGGCGGGCGATGTTCCCGACCGCACCCAGGCGAATTTCGGTGATTGGCTGGTGCGCTGCGAGACCCAGCGCCCGGCCGGGCAGCCCGTGCTGCGCGTCTGCGAATTGGCGCTGCCGATGAATGACCAGCGCGGCCAGCCCATCGCGCAGATCGTCATTGGCCGCGCCTCGCGCACCGACCCCTACCGCATGCTGGTCCAGGTGCCGCTGGAATTGCGCGTGGACCAGCCGGCCCGCGTGCTGGTGGACCCCGCCGCCCCCGCCACCGAGGGCGCGAGCCTGCCCTTCCGGCTGTGCAGCGTCTCGCGCGGCGGCTGCTTCGCCGAGCTGGAGAACATCCCCGCCGCGCTGCTGACCCGCATGCGCGCGCGCGCCGAGAACCAGGGCCGGCTCGACTACCGCGATGGGGCGGGGCGGGAGATCCAGATCCTCTTCAGTTTCCGCGGCTTCGGCCAGGCCCTCGATGCCCTGGCCCGCGAGACGGGCGGCTGAGCCTGGTTTGACGGAAGGCGGCAGCGTGCCAAGCTGAATCCCTGCTTCCCGGGGGTTCCTGACTTGGCCGATGCCGATCTGAACAGCGCCGCCTGGCGCGTGCCGCCCACGCGCTACCTGGCCTCGCGCCCGGCGGAGTACGGGCTGCTGGCGAAGCCCGCCTCGCGCTACGTCACCATGCGCGATGGCTGCCGGCTGGCCGTGGATGTCTGGCTGCCGCAAGGTGCCACGGGGCCGGTTCCCGCCATCCTCATCCACACCCCCTATTACCGCCGCTTCGCCATGCGGCCGGGAGGGCAGGGGGAATCCTGCCCGAATGCGGCGAAGTTCCGCGATGCCTTCGTGCCCCGCGGCTATGCGCTCGTCGTCGTGGACATTCGCGGCACCGGCGCCAGCTTCGGCACGCGCGACAGCTTCCGCTCGCCGCGCGAGCGGGAGGATGCGCGCGAGATCAGCGACTGGATCGTGGCGCAGGAGTGGTCCGATGGCCGCATCGGCGCCACCGGCATCTCCTATCCCGGCGCCGCCTCCGACTTCCTCGCCAGCACCGGCCACCCGGCCGTGCGCGCCATCATTCCGCTCTTTGCAGTCTGGGACACCTGGGCGGATCACTACTACCCCGGCGGCGTGTTCCTGAACCGCCTCGCGCAGGTCTATGACGAGCTGATGGTCGCGATGGACCATGATCGGCGCGACCTGCTGGGCAAGGTGAGCTACTTCGCCAACCCCGACCTCGCCGGGCCCGCACCGGTGGATGAGGACCCGGATGGCAGCGACGTGCGCGCGGCGGTGGCCGAGCATCTCGGCAATTTCCGCATGCCGGATTTCATCACCGACCTCGCCTTCCGCGAGGAGGCGCTGCCCTATGATCCGAGCTTCTCCTCCGCGCAGATCAGCCCCTACGCGGTGTCGCACGAGATCCCGAAGGATGTTGCGATCTACGCCGTCTCGGGCTGGCTGGATGGCGTGGGCTACGCCAATTCCGCCATCGCCCGCTACCTGACCATGCAGGGCAACCCGACGCACCTGCTGCTGGGCCCCTGGGATCATGGCGCGCGCTGCAACGTCTCGCCCTGGCGCGGCCGGATCGAGCCGGAATTCGCGCTGCTGGCCGAGATGCTGCGCTTCTTCGACGAATACCTGATGGGCCGCGACACCGGCCTGAAGGACGAAGCGCCGATCCACTACTTCTCCATGCATGGCGAGACGTGGAACGCCGCCCAGCAATGGCCGCCCATCCCGGAGAGCACGCGCCTGCATTTCGCGCCCGGCGCGCTCGGCACTGCGGCCGGCAGCAACAGCGTGGCCGACCATCCCAGCGACTTCGCCTGGGGCTCGGGCGAGGGCACGCGCTATGAGCGCATCGCCGCCATCAACGCGCTCGACTACCACACCGACTGGACCGAGCGCGTGGCCGGCCTTCCCGCCTATGACTCCGCCCCCTTCGAACGCGACATGGTGCTGAGCGGCCATGTCATCGCCGACCTCATGATCGCCTCCAGCGAGGCCGATGCCTCGCTCCTCTGCTACATTTCGGAGATCGAGGCCGACGGCACGGCGCGCTACGTGACCGAGGGATTGCTGCGCGCCCTGCATCGCGCCGAGGCGCCCAACCCGCCCAACTACCAATCCACCTGGCCCTTCCGGACCTTTCACCGCGCCGATACGCAACCGATGACGCCCGGCACGGCCGAGCGCATGCGCATCCCGCTGCTGCCCACTTCCTGGGTGTTCAAGGCGGGCTCGCGGCTGCGCTTCTCGTTGGCGGGGACGGACGCGCATCACATCAAGCAGATCCCGCATGGCCGCCCGCCCGTGCTGAGCCTGCATCTGGGCGCCTCCGCGCTCGACCTGCCCCTCAAGCCCTATCAGGAGTGACCC